>NZ_BJWF01000034.1 GCF_007990225.1 Enterococcus villorum
TTGCAGTAATGGAAGTTCCACAAAAAGACACATCAAAATATGGCATCATCAACCCTGGTGAGGAATTAGAAGATGGTTTGTTTAATGTGAAGAATTTTGTTGAAAAACCAGATCCAAGTAAAGCCCCAAGTAATTTAGCTATTATTGGACGTTATTTATTAACTCCTGAAATCTTTGATGTATTATCAGAGCAAAAACCAGGAGCAGGGAATGAAATCCAGTTGACGGATGCCATTGATCGCTTAAATCAAAGTCGAAAAGTGTACGCCAGAAAATTTGAAGGAAAACGTTACGATATTGGTGACAAATTTGGCTATATGAGAGCCATGATCGAATATGGAGTGTGCCATCCTGAGATTGGTGATGTTTTTAGAAACTATCTGATTCAACTTAGTAAAGAATGGTCACCTTAATTAGTTAATAGATTTGTCTATACCTGTGCACATTTATTTAAGTGTATTGTTTAATTTTTTTTAAAAATCTTCTTTTTCGGCAGATAAATCAACCATCATTGCTGAGAGTTCGTAGTAGAATAAAATGGTTAAAATACACGTGCGTTTTACGTATAATAAAGAAAAGGTGTGTAGCGTTACATGGAAAAATTAATTACAATTGGTCAATCTCTTCTTGATGGATTGAAATGGCTGATGGAAGGAAATAACTGGTTGTTTTTGACTCCAGTAGTGCTAATTAGCGCATATGTTCTATTTATAATGATAAGAAAAAAAGAAAAGCTGTTAATTTTTATTTGGTATTTGGCGACCATTTCCATTTTGAGCATCCTACTTGAACTTGCTTTAGGATGGTGGGAGGCAGTTACAATTGCTTTCTTCTTTTTCGTCATTTACTTACTTGCTTTTATCCCTTATTTGTTTGGAAAATTTCCTACGAGTAGAAAAGGAAAACACGCTGCCTCTTCGATCAAAAAGAAAAGAAGAGTGTAATAGCTCATGCTAAATTTCATTAGCAAAGAAAAAGTTAAGAGAGAATCAAGCTAAGTGTTACTTGGTAGATTCAGTTAAAAAAATGGGTACTTTTTAGTAATTACCTTTATAAAAAACAATCATTCACGAAAAATCTAGAACACTTGATCCGTGAGTGATTGTTTTTTATTTTTATGTAAAATGTAAGAATAAGAAAATCAAGAATCCTAGCTAGAAAGGAAGAAAGAATAACTTTATTAAGTAGGATGTAGCATAGACTACTTTTGATAAATAGGAAGAGTAAAAATAAATTTATTTATTACGAAAAAAATCCCCCTGATTTGAAAGAATAAAAGAAGATAACTCAAACATACTAAGAATAATTTATATGTAAAGAAAACAGTCCTAATTTTTTTTATTATTTCACGCTTGCACTTGGTCGTGAGATTACTTAAAATGAGTGAAGATAGAACTCTGGATAAAAAAAAGGCTCTCTGATAGTTAGCGGCAACTAGCTATCAGAGAATGACCAGTCATACGTATACACCCTGACCGATCATTTGCCATAGTCAATGCAACGCATCAACCCTATTTATTGTACCTAATTTTTGGGAATAATTCTACCTCTAGCTAGGTATTTTTATGGATTTGTGTGTTCGTTTATTTGCTATGTCAAGGTATTGGGTAGAAGGCTCAATACCTTTTTTTGTATTCAGAAACTAACTATGTTACCAATGTAGACAAGGGCTGCCACCTTTGAACAGAGGATTGTTTTTATTGTGAAAATGAAGGTGGGAGAAACAAATGAGTTTGCGCTATTTTGATTATTATCATCAATTAGAAAAGAGATTAAGGATAGAAGAACCATTGATGCTCCGGGCAGGGTCTTTGATTGCTCATCAAATTTCTTTAGGAGGGAAACTACAAATTTTTGCAAGCCGCAAGTTAAGTGGGGTAGCTTTTGAATTTCAAGAACAATTACCAACAATTATTCCTAGTGGATTAATTAAAAAACCAGCCAATGGTATATATGAGAAGTTAGAAGGAACTGGACAAGCCATTATTAAGGAGCTCTCAGTCGAACGTGAAGATATTTTTTTGCTTCTTTCAAATGAAGGAAGAGAGGCTAGTATTGTTGAATTAGCACAATGGATCAAAGCAAAGGGGCATTTGTTAATTATTGTAACAGGTTTTGATTTATCCCGAAGTATGAAACCACAACATAGTAGTGGTTTGAGGTTGTTTGAATTTGCAGATTTAGTCTTAGATAATCAAGCAAAAATGAATGATGCTGTTTTGTTTTTGCCTGATGTTGAATTGTCTATCTGTGGTAGCTCTTCTATCGCTACGATGTTGTTACTACAACAAATTCTTTATTTTACAGTGGAACAACTGCTTCATCAAAGTAAAAACAAGTAAATCTAAAAAGAATCATCGTAAATAAATGATTGTGAGTGAATAAGTCAAGAATAATTTCTAGTCATCCTTATTTTATGCGTGATTTCTTTACTTTTTAATATAAAAAAACGATAAAGAAGAGACAAGAAAGAATTCAATTGAATTCTTTCTTGTCTCTTAATACACGTTGATGAAAGAGTCTTCCCCAAAACTCTTTACACTGCAATTATAGTACATTAGTTATGATTATTGCAATGGAGATTGTTCATTCATTGAAAAAAGTCTTAAAGAAAAAACATTATGAATGGCCTAGTTGTTTTTTTATTTGTTCTTTTATTAAAAATAAATGAACAAAAATCTGCTCTTTTTCTTTTAAAATAGAAGATTTATTTAGTTGCAAAAAGAAATAGAAAGCGTTTGTTTTGATATTAAACAAAAAAAGAATAGTCATTTAATAATAAAATGACATCCTTTATAAAGAGATGTAAAGTTTTTTTGAATCTTTTTATTCATTTTATGAATTAGTAAAAAAATATTTACATAGAAATTTGATGTGAAAAATAAATTTATACTGTATAATTTAAATGATTATCATTTTTTACTCATTAAATTTTAATAAAGAAAGGAAGAAAAACTTTTGAAGAAAAAAATTTCTTCGGATAAATCGAAACGAGACCTCACGAAAATGACAACACCCCATACCTATGTCATTATTTTTGGTGTGGTCCTTTTTGCCTGGATACTGACATTTATCGTACCAGCAGGAAAGTTTAGCACACAAGATATTGAATACAAAGATGCGAATGGTGAAACAAGTACACGTACGGTTTTACGTCAAGACTCATTTCGTTATGCGTATGAATTGAATAAACCTTATGTATTTGATCAATTAGAAGAACTAAAGAATAACCCCGCAGAAAGAGAAAAATTAGACGTGTCTGAAAAGGGGTTAGAAGAAATTATTTCTGACGGAGAAGAAAAACTAACACAAAAAAAATTAGATGAAATTTCTTTAACTGACGATGTTCTTTACGATACGTATGGGGAAAAAATTTATGACACCTCAAAAAAACTTCATAAAACAGCAAAAGTTTGGGGAACGGATGATTTTGGCGGATTTGGCTTTTTGAACTTTGTCTTTGAAGGGTTGGTTTCAGGTGATAAATATGGTTCCGCAGTAGGGATCGCAGCTTTAATTTTAGTCGTTGGTGGTGCTTTTGGAATTATTATGCGTACTGGCGCAATTGATGCAGGGATCTATGCATTTATTAGTAAAACAAAGGGGCTAGAGCGATTAGCTTTACCGCTATTATTTTTTGCTTTTTCGTTTGGTGGCGCAACATTTGGCATGGCAGAAGAAGTGATTCCTTTTTCCATGGTAATGGTCCCCTTTGTGATTGCCCTTGGTTATGATTCGATTGTGGCTGTCACGGTCACCTATGTTGCTTCACAAGTTGGAAATGCGACTTCCTGGATGAGTCCATTCAGCGTGGCAGTAGCTCAAGGAATTGCAGGTATTCCGGTGTTATCTGGCGCAACATTTCGATTGATCATGTGGGTCGTTATTACTGCTTTATCGGCTGGCTATTTAATGTTTTATGGTGAAAAAATTCGTAAAAAACCCGAAAGTTCTCTAACGTACAAATCAGATGAGTATTTTAGAAGTCATTTGAAAAAAACAACCGACGAAAAAAAAGCATTTATGTTAGGACACAAGTTAATCTTAATTGAAATGCTTATTGTTCTGATTTGGATTGTGTGGGGCGTTACTCAAAAAGGGTATTATATCCCGGAAATTGCTTCACAATTTTTTGTCATGGGATTAGTAGCTGGGATTATTGCGGTTGTCTTTAAACTTGATGGGATGAAAATAAACGATATTGCCTCTTCTTTCCAATCAGGAGCAGCTGATTTAGCTGGAACGGCTATTGTAGTTGGTATGGCAAAGGGCATTTTATTAGTATTAGGTGGTTCAGATGCTTCTACGCCTTCAGCGTTAAATACTATTTTACATGGTATTGGTACTGCATTAACTGGTGTTCCTGCTGCGTTTGGTGCTTGGGCAATGTACATCTTCCAAAGTTTATTTAATTTAGTGGTTACATCCAATTCAGGGCAAGCAGCATTGACGATGCCGATTATGGCGCCTCTTGCTGATTTAGTAGGTGTTTCAAGACAAGTTGCTGTTTTAGCCTATCAATTAGGAGCAGGGTTTATGGATGCCTTTACACCTGTATCAGCTAGTTTAATTGGCGTATTAGGTGTTGCCAGAATTGAATGGGCGAAATGGGCAAAATTTCAAATAAAAATGCAAGGATTCTTTTTCGTACTAGGGACAATTTTCATTATGATTGCGATAGCTATTGGGCTACAATAACCCAATCAAAAAATTGAAAAGCAGCTGGGCCTTTAATAGGTGCAGTTGTTTTTTTAAGGAGGAAGATAAACATGAAAATCATTCGCCAGATTGAAGTATATGCACCAGATTATTTAGGGAAATTAGATGTTTTAATTGCAGGAAACAAGATCATTGCAATGGAAGAAGCCATCACTGGTGGGTATAGCGAGTTGGAAGTAGAAGAGATTTCTGGAGAGGGAAAACTGCTGACTCCTGGCTTTATCGATTGTCACTTTCACCTATTAGGAGGTGGGGGTGAGGGAGGTTATCATAATCGAACACCAGAAGTAACTTTAAGTCAATTGACATCCGCAGGGGTGACGACAGTGGTTGGATGTCTAGGAACCGATGGGGAAGGAAGAGATATGACCGCCCTTATTAGTAAAGCGAAAGGCTTAGAAACAGAAGGAATTTCTACTTATGTTTATGAAGGTTCTTATCGTTTGCCTGTCAAAACAGTGACTGATTCAATCATCAAAGACTTTTTAACGATTGATAAAATTATTGGCATTGGAGAGATTGCTGTTTCCGATCATCGCTCTTCACAACCGACTTTTGAAGAATTTGCTCGTGCGAGTGCCGATGCTCGTGTGGGAGGAATGCTATCAGGTAAAGCTGGAATTGTCAATGTCCACTTGGGAGGAGGCAAACGCAAGCTAGAACTATTGACACGCGTGGTGGAAGAAACAGAGATTCCAATCACTCAATTTTTACCTACTCATGCCAATCGAACCCAAGAATTATTAGATGCGTCTATTGAGTTTGCCAAAAAAGGTGGCACGATTGATTTTACTGCCAGTGAAGATCCTGATTTTTGGGAAAGAACGGATGGTGAAGTTCGTTTTAGTCAGGCATTGAAACAGTTGATCGCAGCTGGTGTTTCCCTTGATCATTTTACAATGACGTCAGATGGACAAGGGAGTTTACCTTATTTTGATGAAAACAACCATTTTATTGGTATGGGCGTCGGAAGCGCAAAATCCTTACTCGTTGGGATAAAAGAAGCGGTTCAAAAAGAAAATATTCCTCTTGAGATAGCCCTTCGTGCGATCACAGCTAATCCTGCTCGTATATTAAAACTTAAACAAAAAGGAAAGATAAAGGTCGGAAATGATGCAGATTTATGTCTTCTGAATAAAGAGACTTTAGAAATTGAAACAGTGATCGCAAAAGGTCAAGTAATGATTGAAAATAAAGAAGTAAAAGTTTGGGGAACGTTTGAAAAGACAATCTAAGAGCATACTGTTTGTCTGTTTGTACAGATGATGATACCCTGATAATAGTTAGACATGAAAAATTAAGGGAGGAATTAAGATGGCAGATTTAAAAGGACGCTCAGAAGACGCAAAAGACAAAGTAGTTGGTGAAGGAAAAGAAGCTTACGGTAAAGCAACAAACGATAAAAGTAAAGAAGCCGAAGGAAAAGCACAATCACTTGGTGCGGATATCAAAGAAAAAGCGCGTAATTTAGGCGATGATATCAAAGAAGGCTTTGAAGATGTCAAGGAAAAGTTCTCTAAGAAAGACGATAAGAAATAAAGAAGTTAGTTCGTAGAAAAGTAAGTATAAGAGAAGTAGATGAAAGTACGAAGCAAAAATGTTTTGTTGATTTTTGAACCTTCATTTTTTCTGCTTTGATCAATGGCTTATTGTTAGATTTAAGTGAGATGGCTTTCTAAGCATTTCATCACAATAAAATGACTGTAGATGGAAGTTTTTCTTTTATCTACAGTCATTTTTTGTAGTTAGTTCAATATCAGAAAGAAGGCTTCGCTTAACTTAACATAAAAATAAAGCTTCTTCTTGAATTTGAACAAGTAGAGTTGTAAAAAATATCTTTCATAAGGAAAAGGAAGCAATAATAGGAACGAAAATCGCCAACAAAAGAGCGACTGAAACAATTTTGTTAGCGATATATTCTCGTTTTTTTTTTGCTAAATAACTAAAAATCGTGGGAGAAAATTATAAGCTTATTGTTTCAAAGCGTTTATTTTTTAACTCAAACACTTCATCACATTTTTTGGCTACTTCCTGTTCATGGGTAACGATAATGATACAGCGATTTTGTTCGTGAGCGATTTCTTGAAAAAGTTGGACGATTTCTTGCGAAGTATTTTCGTCAAGATTTCCGGTAGGTTCATCTGCTACTATCAATTGATGGTTACAGCAAATAGCTCGTACGATAGCGACACGTTGCTGTTGCCCGCCTGATAATTTAGTTACTTGTTTTTTTGCTAATGTTTCATCAATTCCAACTCTTGCTAAGCTATCCAGAGCGATTTGTCGGTTATTTTTATGCCCTGTTTTAGAAATTTCCATAGCAGTAAGCACATTATCAACTGCTGAAAGATAAGGGAGCAAATTATAGGCTTGGAAAATAATGGATACATCATTTTTTCGATAATTGCGTAATCCGATTTTAGACAATTGTTTTTCTTCGTAGTAAACTTTTCCTTCTTTTGGATGATCTAATCCTGAAATTAAAGAGAGAAAAGTTGTTTTCCCAGAACCGCTTGCCCCTAAAATGGCATACATTTTTCCTGTTTCAAAAGTTAAATTTACTTCTTTATATAAAGCGTCTTCTGGATTTTGATACCAAAAGCCTAAGTTTTCTGTTCGTAACATCAAATTCCTCCTTTTAATTTAATAAAATTTTTCTCGGATTTAATCTTAAGATGCCAATGGAAGCTAAAAAGACAGATAACAAACTAATTCCAAAAGCCACTCCCGCTAATAATCCCAATTGAGCAGGCTTTACATTTATTTCGAGTTCACTAACTTGAGTGGATACTTCAAAGGGATTGTTATTGCCGCCTCTTTGTCCACTTGGTGGTTGTCCGTTCCCATTAGGTTGACCACCAGGAGATGTTTGATTTTGGTTTTGTGTGGTTGTTTCGGTTTGTTGGTCGAGTAATTGTTGACCAACAGCATTTGCTACAACATTTCCACTTAAGGAAGCAATTCCTAAGGCAAGAATCATACATATAGCGACTTCGGTAAATAGTTGTAAGATAATTTTACTTCTGGATTCACCAAGAGAAAGTAAAACACCTAATTCATAACGACGTTCACGAATTGTAATCATGATGATCAATGTTAAAATGATGATCCCAGCAACTGCCACTAGTAAAACGACATTTTTGGAAAAGCTAGCAACATTATTCAAAGGTTCAAGCATTGATTGATACATCGAATCATTTGATTGGAGACTAAAAGTATCGGTATCAATTAATTTTTGTGCTGCTGAAATAAAATCATCCATTTTATTAGGGTCAGATAAAGTATAAACAGCAGAATCGACCGTGTTGTCATCTGAAGTACCATTTAGTTCATTAGCAAAAGTATAGGAAGTATAAAGAGTGTTTGCTGGATTCATAAAACTGAAATTCATTCCTACACTGTTAGTCGTGGCACTTGATTCATAAATTCCTTTGATCGTCAATTCATAAACAGTATCCTCATCTTTTGAACTTGTGAGTTTAAAAGTGTCGCCAACAGATAAATCATTCGCTTCGGCTAGGGTTGAGTCAATGACAGCATGATTTGTTCCTTTATCACTTGCATCAATGCCTTCTCCTTTAGTAATTTTAGCAGTACCGTTAGAAAAGTTGCTGTTTTGTGCCGTAGAAGAGACACCACTGACTTGAAAATCAGCCTGCATCATTTGAGAAGGGCCACCACCCATTCCTCTTCCTTCATTAGGACTATTGTCAGTGGTAGACGTTGACTCTTCTGTATTTGAAGAATCAGAACTTGAAATTGCAGTAATCCCGCTACTAGCTAATGCAGATGCAGAACTTTCAAAAGAATAGCTTTTTACATTTTCTAGTTTGGCAATTTTTTCAGCATCGTTCAATGACACTGGAGTTAGTGTGAAGCTTCCAGGATCAGGCCGACTATTGGAAGAAGAATCACTAGAAGTGGTTTCTTCTTGTTTTTTAAATGAAGCTTCTCGATTGGCGCTTAAGGTAACCGTTGCGCCAACGTCTTTTTGTGCCTGTTTTGCTGCTTGCTCCGCCGCACTACGAATCGTTAAACCAGCAAGGACAAAAACAAGTATTGCGGCAAATACAGCGAACAGTAGTAGCGAGCGTCCCCATTTAACTTTTGTACTTTTTAGTGCACGTTTTATAAAATTCATCTTATGTATCCCTCCTAATAGTTACAAAAAGAAGTGTAAGTAAAATAACTTAAACAGACCTTAAAATAAACATCTGCCTCTTCATTCATTTGAGAATCTAGAAAATCTTACTATAGTTCTTTTGAAAAATATGTTAGAATAAAAAAAGTATGTTTATAACAGACGAACGGAAAAAAGTTAGTTAATATTGCATTGACTTTGGCTGACGATATGAGGAGGAAACGTGTTTGAGACTAACTCCTTAAAAAAGAATGTCGTCCGCATGGTAGTGAGGATGGTCGATGCTAGCGATTTATCTAATTTGTTGTATAATGATGGGGAATAGTCGATACCAATGACTTCGACTTTAGTATATTAAAAATAAATGATTTATTTATTCAATGAAACCTGTTCAAAAATGTCAGAAGATAAACAAGACTGCTGACAAGTTGCTTTTTTTGCTTAACTAGTTGGAAGAGAGAAACTAAAAATTTGTGAGTTTTCATGAGCATAAATCATGTATTTAGTTAAAGAAGAGAATCGATGTTTTTAAACTTAGACATCATAAGAAGAGGTGAAATTTGTGAGTACCATTAAAATTATTCCATTAAGCGGTGTGCGTGAAAATGGAAAAAACATGTACATTGCGGAAGTGGGAGAAGATATCTTTGTTTTAGACTGTGGTCTAAAATATCCTGAAAATGAATTGCTAGGAATTGATGTAGTCATACCTGATTTTACGTATCTGGAAGAAAATGTTGATCGTGTAGCAGGCGTCTTTTTGACACATGGACACGCAGATGCAATTGGTGCATTGCCTTACTTGTTATCAAAGTTGTCGGTACCTGTATTTGGCACAGAGTTAACGATCGAACTGGCTAAATTAAGCGTTAATCGCAATGATGCAACAAAAGGGTTCAAGGATTTTCATGTGGTAGATGAGCACACGGAAATTGATTTTGGGGAAACAGTCGTTAGTTTTTTCCGAACAACGCATACAATTCCTGATTCTGTAGGAATCAATCTAAAAACAAAAGAAGGAAATATTGTTTATACCGGTGATTTTAAATTTGATCAGACGGCTATTCCAATGTATCAGACAGACTATGCACGTTTAGCAGAAATCGGTAAGGAAGGTGTATTAGCTCTCCTTAGCGAATCAGCAAATGCTGAAAACCCTGTTCCTGTAGCCTCTGAGCTACAAATTGCAGATGAAGTATTTGATACTATTAAATATTGGGAAGGAAGAATCATTGTTGCTTGTGTGGCAAGTAATCTTCAACGTGTCCAACAAGTCCTTAACGCTGCTGAAAAAGCCCAAAGAAAAGTGGTATTGACAGGCCAAGATTTTGAAAGAATCATTCGTACAGCCATGCGTTTAGAAAAACTACAACTTCCTAGTGAAGATTTACTGGTGACTTTGAAAGATATGAAAAAATATAAACCAGAAGAAATCATTATCTTAGAAACAGGGCGTATGGGTGAACCAATCAAGTCTTTACAAAAAATGGCAAATAAAACCCACCGTAATATTAAAATTGAAGAAGGCGACTTAGTTTACATTACCACTACGCCTAGTATCGCAATGGAGACCGTAGTCGCTAAAACAGAGGATATCATTTATCGTGCAGGTGGCACAGTAAAATTGATTTCAGAAAATCTGCGTGTCTCTGGACATGCAAACCCTAACGATCTGCAGTTGATGCTTAATTTTATGAAACCAACCTATTTTATTCCGGTACAAGGGGAATATCGTGAGTTAGCTGCTCATGCAGATCTCGCTCACGCTGTCGGCATTCCTTATAAAAATATTTATATTACAGGTCGTGGCGATGTACTAGAATATAAAAATAAACGGATGAGCGTTGCTGGAACAATTAGTGCTGAAAACGTGATGATCGATGGATTAGGTATCGGTGACATTGGAAATATCGTTTTACGTGATCGTAAAATATTGTCAGAAGATGGCATCTTTGTAGCAGTAGTTACCATTAGCCGTCGTGAAAAGAAAATTGTATCAAAACCGCAAATTACTTCTCGAGGATTTGTTTATGTCAAAGCAAGTCGTGATTTGATGAAAGAAAGTAGTACGATGATCGAAGAGATTGTTGAAAAGCATTTAGAAAGCAATGATTTTGAATGGAGTAAACTGAAACAAGATATCAGAGACCAAGTCGGACGCTACTTGTTTGAACAAACAAAACGTCGCCCAGTCATTTTACCAGTGATTATGGAAGCGACACAACGCAGAGGGAAAAAATAGCAAAATCTATCGTGGGATGAAAATATTTATTTCAATAAATATTTTCATCCCATTTTTTTCATTATTTTTCACCTAAAACTTTATCCACTCTATTTTTCATTGTTTTTTGTAAAATAGAAAGAGAAAAGTAAGAAAGTAGCGTGGAAGAAATGACGAAAACAAGTATAGAAGAATATTTAGATCAAGAAAAGATTTCTTATGAAGTATTTAATTTTAGAAAAACAGATCCGACTTCTTTTCAAGAAGAATTAAAAAAAAGGCAAATTGATCCAGAAAACATCGGTAAAACATTGGTTTTGAAAGGTGATAAAACGGGAGTTATTATTGCAGTTATCCCTTGGCCATCCCATTTGAATTATAAAAAAACTAAGAAAATTTCAGGTGATCGTAAAGTAGGATTTCCAGCAATAGATTTCGTGATTGCGCACACTGGTTATCCCCATGGTGCAAATACGCCCATTGGTATTTATCGCAAACATCCAGACTATCTGTTTTTAGTAGATCATTCTTTCAAAGAAAAAGAAATTCTGATTTTATCGAGCGGTGAAATAGGTAGGAGTATTGCTATTTCCAGAAAAGACTTTGAAAAACTTGTTCCTTTTTCCTATGCTGAGTTGATAAACTAACGAAGCAAGGAACATTTTCAACAGATTTGGGGCTTGGTGCAAACTGTGTTATCTGTTACAATAATTTCGTATGTACTGTACTATTATTTCAACTATTTTCTTGAAATGAAATCGGTTTATTTCGTTAGTTTTAGAAAGTAAAAGGAGTGAAAAAAGTGAAAATTACTTATCATGGACATTCATGTCTTTCAATAGAAATGAAAGATGGGCAACGGTTAATCATTGATCCCTTTATCACTGGTAATCCAGTGACAGATTTGACAGTAGATGAATTGGCAGTTGATTGGATACTGGTCACTCACGGTCATAGTGATCACATCGGAGATATGGTTTCTCTTGCAAGGAAGACCGATGCAACAATCATAAGTATTGTAGAAATTACAGATTATGCAAAAAGTTTAGGACTGAAAGGTCATGGGATGAATATAGGAGGAAAATATGAATTTCCATTTGGATTAGTAAAATTTGTTCATGCTCAACATAGTTCTAGTTGCGAAATAGACGGGAATCTTCGCTATATGGGGGAACCTAGTGGCATTGTAATTCAAGCAGAAGGAAAAACGATCTATCATGCAGGTGATACCGCTGATTTTAGTGATTTAGCTTTACTTGCAGAACACTTTTCAATTGATGTGGCCTTTTTACCAATTGGCGATAATTATACAATGGGGCCAGAAGATGCGGCAAGAGCAGCAAAATGTATCGCTGCGAAATTAGTCGTGCCTATTCATTACAATACATTTCCTGTGATTCAACAAGATCCTCAAGTGTTCATTGAGCGATTGGATACATGTGAAGGAAAAATAATGAGCGTTTCAGAAACGCTAGAAATGTAGGGAAAAGATATGGCTACGAAACATGACTTGATTTTAGAATATATTGAAAGTTTACCAGTCGGCAATCGAATTTCTGTCCGAAGCATTGCCAAGGAATTAAATGTAAGTGAAGGAACAGCTTATCGAGCTATCAAAGATGCAGAAAATATTGGGCTAGTCTCTACCATCCAACGAGTAGGGACGATTCGTATTGAACGTAAGTTAAAAAAACACATTGAACGTTTGACCTTTGGTGAAGTGGTAAGAATTATCGAAGGTGATGTACTGGGCGGTGCAACGGGTTTAGACAAAGTATTAAACAAATTTGTGATTGGTGCGATGACCAAGCATGCAATGGAACGATACATTACACCTGGTTCACTGATGATCGTCGGTAATCGAGCGGAAGTTCAAAAATTAGCTTTAGAAGATGGAGCTGCTGTTTTAATTACTGGTGGTTTTGATACTACTCCTGAGATTGCTCGTTTAGCAGATGAATTGGCCATGCCTATTCTTCGAACCACCTACGATACCTTTACAGTGGCGACTATGATCAATCGAGCTTTAAGTGATCAACTGATTAAAAAAGACATTATGCTTGTTAGTGATATCTATATGTCAGCAGAAAAGACCCATTATCTGTTGCAAACAGATACCGTTGCCGATTATCAAAAGTTATCCGAAGAAACTCATCATACACGCTTTCCTGTAGTGAATCGGCACATGCGTTTAATGGGCATCGTGACAGCCAAAGATATCTTAGGTAAGTCATCTACTCAAATGATTGATCGAGTAATGACCAAAGAGCCAATCAGTGTGAAAAAAACGATGAGTGTCGCTTCTGTTAGCCATCAGATGATTTGGGATGGGTTAGAAGTGATGCCAGTCGTGTCAGATGATTTAACGCTAGAAGGATTAATCACGAGACAAGATGTGATGAAGGCTATGCAACTTGTCCAACGTCAACCACAAATTGCGGATACCATTTCTGATCAAATTTCTGGCGGTATTCAAACAATTGACAGTGATCGAGAAGGGAACCTTTTGGAAAATCCCAAATTTAGATTTGTTGTTACGCCTCAAATGGTGAACGGTGTGGGAACTATATCATTTGGTGTATTAAGTGAAATCCTTTCTGATGTTGCGCAAAAAACAATGGTGTTAAACCAACGTAGAAATATAATGATTGAACAGATGAGTCTTCATTATCTACGTTTGATCCAACTTGAAAGTGAATTAGATATTCGACCAAGAGTGTTAGAAATTGGACGAAGATCAGCAAAATTAGATATTGAAGTTTACATCGAAAATACAATCGTTTCAAAGGCAATTGTGGTTTGCCAAGTAATGGAACGTTCTTAGAAAGCAGGAAAAAAATGACTGTACAATTTGAAATCTTAAAAGAAATAAAGAAATACGATCGGATTATTATTCATCGGCATCAACGCCCTGATCCAGATGCTTTAGGTTCGCAAGTTGGCTTAGCCGAAATATTAAGAGAAACTTTCCCACAAAAAGAAATCTATCAAGTAGGTGAAACTGTCGAAGGACTGCGTTTTTTAGCAGAAATGGAAACAATTGATACACAGCTATATGAAGGAGCATTAGTTATTGTTACCGATACAGCCAATTCGCCTAGAATCAGCGATGAACGGTTTAAACTGGGAGAAAAATTGATAAAGATTGACCATCATCCAAACGATGAACCATACGGCGATCTGGTTTGGGTCAATACAAAAGCAAGCAGTTGTAGTGAGATGATTGCGGAATGGGCATTGATGTTTCCCGATGAAGTAAGCATCAATGCTAGGGCAGCACGTCTACTTTATGCTGGAATCGTAGGCGATACAGGACGGTTCTTATATCCCGCTACAACACCTAGAACGCTTGAGATTGCTGCTATATTAATGAGCTATCCTTTTGATGCTAGTGCGCTTAACCGAGAGATTGAGCAAATGCCCATGAAAGTAGCCAAACTTTCCGGCTACTTATATCAACATATTCAAGTTGATAAAAATGGTGCGGGAAAAGTGATTTTAACACACGAGTTATTGACGGAATATGGGATCAATGATTCTGAAACAGCATCAATTGTATCTTTACCAGGTGTCATTGATGAAGTACTAGCGTGGGCAATCTTTGTACAACAACCTGAAGGCTATTACCGTGTTCGTTTACGTTCTAAAGGTCCAATCATTAATGAACTCGCAAAAAAACATCATGGTGGAGGGCATCCTTTAGCAAGCGGTGCAAGTGCTAAAGACTTGAATGAAGTAGCACAAATTTATGACGAGATCAAGGAAGCTTGTCGTTCCTATAAAAAATAGTTATTGCTATAAATAAAGAGAACAAACAACATTAAACTTTTTAAAAAGCGAGGATAAAAATTACATTAGTTACTTTTCAAAAGAGAAATTATCCGTTACAATGTTGCTTAATGCTAATTTTAAAGGAGAAAGAAGATGACATTACCAAATTGCCCACAATGCGGCTCTGAATATACGTATGAAGATCGAGGTTTATTTATTTGTCCAGAATGTGCCAATGAATGGACAGGTGAAGAAAATGTAGAACAAGAACAAGGCATGGTTGTTCTTGATGCCAATGGCAATCGTTTAACAGAAGGTGATAGTGTAACAGTAATTAAAGATCTCAAAGTCAAAGGTGCAACTGGCGCTATTAAACAAGGAACAAAAGTGAAAAACATTCGTTTGGTTGAAGGGGACCATAACATTGACTGTAAAGTCGACGGATTTGGTCCAATGAAATTAAAATCAGAATTTGTAAAAAAGATATAAAATGCTCAAAGTATTTTCACATTCTTTTCAAGTTGGGTATGGTAAAATAAGGTCAAACAAAAGGGAGTGAAATCGTAATGTATGGACATGGTATGTATAGTTTTTTTGATCCTACATTTCTATTAGTTATCATCGGGTTAGTTATTTCAGGTGCTGCCTCTGCATACGTAAACAGCACTTTTCGTAAATACGATAAAATTAGAAGTAAAAATAACGTAACTGGTACACAAGCAGCTCAGTATATTTTGCAGAGCCAGCAAATCAACAATGTTGGCGTGCAGCAAATAGCAGGAGATTTGACGGACAATTATAACTCAGGAAATAAGATGTTGAGCTTATCGCAAGCGACTGCCCAATCAACTTCAGTCGCCGCAATTGGGGTTGCAGCCCATGAATGTGGGCATGCGGTTCAAGATGCCGTCCATTATGTTCCTTTAAAGATTCGTGCAGCGTTAGTACCGGTAGCGAACTTTGGCTCAATGATCTCATTTCCTCTAATTATGATTGGCGTTTTATTAAGTTGGAACGACACCTTGATTAATATTGGGATTTTTGCTTTCTCACTTGCATTATTGTTTCAATTAGTTACTTTGCCAGTTGAATTTAATGCTTCAAGAAGAGCCATTCGTATTTTAAGCGAAGGTGGTCTTCTGACAGCAGAGGAAGTTCCAATGGCTAGACACGTACTATTTGCGGCTGCATTAACATATGTGGCAGCAGCATTAGCTACTTTTTTACAATTGCTTCGTTTGATCCTGTTATTTGGTGGCAATCGTAGAGATTAATAAGCAGATACCTCACATCTTTCAGATGTGTAGACAAACCTTGTGTAAAATGAGGTTTGTCTTTTTTTATGAAGTTTAGAAAATTATGTAATATAAAAGGTTTCTTATGTTGATAGATGATAAAAATATTAACTTTGGTGCAGTTTCTGAATGAATTGCAATAAACTGTTCCAAAGGTCATCTTCACGGTTTTCATCAAAGTAAAAGACTTCTACTGTTTGATGTTGTGAATCAAAGCTATCAGTAATGATCAAGTCCGCTTCTTCGGGATTTTCGGTGAGTTGCAAAAACTGATCATTAAAGATTCTTTTTAAACGATTTCTTATGTGATAGTTACCAACGATTGTTTGATGGATTTGTAAATGGATCGTTAGCTTTTTATTTTCTTCTGACTTTAAAAGAGTATCGATCAATTGACTAAGATGCTTGATAAATAATTCTTTCTTGGGATGGGTAGAAAATATGCTAGCAATCAAGTTTTGTATGTTTTCCAATTGACTATCCGGTTCCTTATTTTTTAAACTCATATTTGGAAAATAAAGGGTATAAAAATAGTCGATTTTCTCTTCAAATAAAAGGATAAACGCTGTTAACATCATAATTAAATAGTGATAATAGTATTTTTTTTCTACTGCTGTAATTGTAGGGAAGTATTTGGTTAATTTTTTTACTAGTAAAGAAACTTGTCGGCAAAGAGAATGATTGCTTTTAGAAAATTCATAACCAAACAAAGTTTTTTGTTGTTCGGAAATAAGATTTGGGAAAAAATAGCAGAGTAAGAAATTAAAAAAAAGGACTTCATTATGTACGAAATTCTCGGGTAAATAGCTCGGTAACTGTTTTTTCAGTTCGCCAGTGAAATCTTTGGTTTGTTTTAAAATTCTCATTATCTCATAGATGACGTTTGATTGGTTATCCTCTAAAGGATGATGGGAGGAACGCATCAAAAAAATAGCCACTAATAAATAAACTTGTTCTTGTAGCTTCATTGCCCTTTTAGGGATTAGTAGTTCATTGGATAGCTGAGATTTTTTCGCTTGAGAAAATTTCATGCTAGTTAAAGGCCAATCAATTCCTTGAAACGCATCAGAAAAAAAGTAGTATATGTATATTCTAAGGGATAATTCATTGCCTTTTAGTATGTAACAATTTTGCCGAGAAATAATTTTTAAGTGAAATTTTTCAAGAGATTGATTTAATTGGTTCGTTAATTTTTCCAAGTAAGAAGGAGAGATATACAATTTTTCTAATAGCAATTTTTTTGAAACAGAATGATTGGGTGAATCAAACAGCACCATTAGAAAATTGAAGCGATTCGACTCTCGTAAAAAAAGTAGTTTAATGTAATAGAAAACAGCCATTTTTTCATCTTGGTGACAATCATCCACTTTGATTTCACCTTTAGTAGTGGAATGAATGAACCTTTGAATTTCTAATTGTTGTAAAATCGTACCATTTAATTTGCGAATAATCTCTTTGATCGTTCTTTTTGGGATCGATAATATTTGAGATAATTCCTGTAAAGAACATTCCTTGGATTGAACAATGGTATAAAGCACAAGCAATTCTTTTTTTTTGGCATCGATTAACACATAACCAGCTCCTTTTTGTTGATTTTTTGTATAAGGCGATACATAAATTGTGAGTGGAAAGAGTGCTTAATGTATGCTATTCTCACATAGTAGTAATATTTTATAGTATAATTTGTTATTTAAAAAACAGATAACAATTATTTATTCTATTGTTTATTCCTTTGCTTGTTTTGTCAAGGAATAAAAATGAAATAAAAAGAAAAAATAATAAAAACCTTTTTATTAATACGTTTTTGTTATGTTTTATTTCAATGGTTAGAGGAAATGGTTAGTATGAAAAGATTTTGTTTTGGATTGCAATGAAATTAAGTTATTTTTATTTTTGTTTGTTATTTTTTGTAGCCTTTTTTATTTATAGAAGTTCGGTTAAACATAAGAACAAATGAAAGCAGTGATTGAGTGGACGAAAATAATCAAAAGTTAGAAAGGGAGAATGGTAATATGAGTAGAGTAACAAGTTTTAGCAAAGAATATTTGCTTTTTAAAAGTATGGTATACGCTGAAGAAAATGGTTTATCTAAAATAACAGCAAGAAGTTTAGCTTCTTTTTGCGGATGTTCAACCTACCCGATTTATGCACATTTCAAGTCTATACGTGTATTAAAAGAAAAAATTCTTGAAGAAATTACAACCTGTTTTGATCGGTATTTAACAGAGTATGTGATTGATGATTTCTTTAGCATTGTTCATCTATTAAAAGAATTTTTTTCAATTCATGAAAGTATTAAGGGTGTCGTCATTAAGTCCGAATTAGATATGGCCACTTTATTTAAGCGGAAATTTTCTGAATATGTCAAAGAACATACGGGTATAGAAGAACCTTATTTACTAGAATTATTGTGGCTTAACGCTTTAGGAAGCTTAAATTCCGACCGTTCTTCTTATGAGTTTTTTGAAACAATGGCATTAATTTGGAATCGATTATCAGAGTTAGAAGGCGACTTGCCTGAAGTATTAACGAATATTCAATATTCACCTAATTAGGTAATAGGTGGCGATTTTCCCTAAAAAACTCAAGATTTCAGTCATGAAAAGAAATCAATGAGGTAAATAACCATATGAACAGACGGTGAGAGAGGTAAAATCATCTAGGGCGAAAAAATATTTTATTTAAGCTAAACCTTAAAAAATATGAGTATAACAACGATGAGAAAGCTCTTGAAATCTATGATAAAACTCGTACGATTGGTTCCATGCAATATGATATCATCCTTTGAAGCAATAGCTCTAGTCGGCTTTAGTTGTCAGAGCAATTCTAAACATACGAAAGGGCAAATAGTTCGTTTATCTTTTTATCTATGCTATGATTAAAATAGATAAAAGGAGCTGATAATTATGAGAACATCAACAAAAGTAACAATCGGGTTAGGCGTCGCTGCAGTTGCAAGTGTAGCAACAGCAGTAGTTGTATCGGGTAAAGTCATAGAAAAAATTCATCATATGACGAACCGAGCAAAAGTAAAAAAATTCGTAGATGACACGTTTGATGGAAATGAAAAATTATTGGATATCGTCGAACACCTTTCTGACAGTGATTTAGACTCTTTAATGGGAATTTTAGAAAAAATTAAATCCGGCAAAAAGAAGATTTCTGTCTATGGCGATTCTCTAAAAGGGTCAACGGAGGATGTCAAGGAACGTCTTTTTCATTTTGTTGATAAAATAATGTAAAAAATAGCAAAATAGAAAAAATAAGCTTGAAGTGCCGTTCACTGAACAGAAAAATCACTGTTCAAGGAATTTGCACATTAAGCTTATTTTTTGTTGATAGCTATTAAGCTGGTAACAAAAGGAGATAACAAAACAGTAAATCATTTGCTTCTTTTAAGTTAAATCCAGATTGTTCTTGGAATTTTTCAATCTTGTACTTCAGTGTATTTCGATGTAGAAACAGTGATTTAGCAGTAGAGCTAATGTTGCCTAAATTTTTCCATAATTCAACGATAATCTCCTCCATTTCTGTATGTTTTATCATATCTTGATAACCTGAGATTAATGAGCTGTTTTGTGATTTATCTTTCGTATAGTGATGTAAAGCAACTTCTGGTAATGACATGGTGCCTCCATGTAATGCAAAATAGTTTTTTTCTTCTAAAAATATCTTCTTTTCTTCCGAAAATAAGGTGAAAAAATTTTGTGTAGGTAAATGGAACGCTCCAACAAATACTTGTGTGGTAATGTCAAAGTCAGCATCCAATGAAAGAAAGATTCCTTTAAGTTCCGTAGCATCAAAGAAATTTGCGTGTTTTCGTTCGATTAGTAAGGCATCAGTTTCTGTATAAAAGAAAAAATCCTCAAGATAAAAAAACATTTCTTGAATTGTTTCTTGCCATTCTTTCTTAAGAAAGTCCTCTCTCGGTTCAATTTGAAATTGAATCATACGAAAGCTGTCTTCTAAAGGAAGAGGTTTGTTTTCAAATAAATAGTGATACCAAGGGTGATTTTTTTTAATCGCAGCCACCGGGAATAACGCTTTCAAAAGTTTTATTTCTTGTGCAGCAAGTGAATCTTTTTCAATCCACAAAAACGCACCTTCTACTGCTAAAGAAAGAATTTTTTTGTCTGAAGACGGAAAATCTTTTTTTTGAGCCTTAGGATAAAGTTCGATCAGTTTAGTCAAGTTCATCAAGTTCACCTCTTCCTTATTTTACCATAAGTGAAAAAGCTAGTTACATCCTTTTTATCCTATGATAAAGTTAAGCAAGAAAAATAAAAGTAGGGGATTATTTGGAATCTAAAGAACTTGAGAATCAAAAACACGAAAAATGGATGCGTTTGGCGCTTGAAGAGGCAAAAAAAGCAGAAAAAATAGCGGAAGTGCCGATTGGAGCAATCGTTGTTTTAAATGGTGAAGTAATTGGAAAGGGCTATAATTTAAGAGAAACGACACAAGATGCCACCACTCATGCAGAAATGATTGCCATTAGAGAGGCTTGTCAAACGGTAGGAAGTTGGCGCTTGGAAGAGGCGCAATTGTATGTCACGCTTGAACCATGTCCAATGTGTAGTGGTGCAATGATTTTATCACGAGTAAAGGAAGTGTATTTTGGCGCATTCGATCAAAAAGGAGGTACGGCAGGGACATTAATGAATTTGTTAGAAGATCAACGATTCAATCATCAAACCCATGTAATAGGAGGTATTTTGGAAGCGGAGTGTGGCCAAATCTTATCTGCTTTTTTTAAAGAACTACGTACCAGAAAAAAGAAATTAAAAAAAGGCTAGCAAATTAAATTGAAATAAGGTATACTATTATTTGCCGAAAGGCTAGGACAATGGTGGGCTTGTGAAGCGTGTCAGATCTGGAAGGAAGCAGCACTAAGCAGGATCCGCCATGTGTCTGATTATATAAGAAAATAGAGGGCATAATAAATAGGTATTTGATGAACTATTTATTGTGGCTTTTTTATGTTTACGTTCAAACTTTAGACCAAGGGATACTTGGTCTTTTTTTGTTCATTTTTGGAAACTAAAAAAGAATACGTTCGAGACTATCGTTTGCTTTTCTGTATCTAAAAAAGTCCAATTACTCGTTTAAACAAAAAACGCTAAAAGTGAACAAAGAAAAACCATATGGTATGATAAAGAAAAGCGAGGCGAACGGATAGAATGGAAAAAATAGTTCTTTTACATACCAATGATTTACATTCACATCTAGAAAATTGGCCCAAAATCAGAAGGTTTATTGAGCAAAAAAAACGGGAAAATGAAAAGAAAAAAAATACGACAACGATTACTGTTGATTTAGGAGATTTCGTCGACCGTTGGCATCCGCTATCAGAAGCAACGGATGGTCAGGCAAATGTTGAATTAATGAATGAAATTGGTTACGATGCAGCTACTATTGGTAATAATGAAGGGGTAGGCAATGCGAAAAGGGAATTAAATCAGCTTTACGATCAAGCAAATTTTGATCTATTGTTGGATAATTTATTTGATAAACATACGCTACTACCACCAAAATGGGCAAAGCGTTTTAAAATCATTGAAACCCCACAACAGACAAAAATCGGGTTGATGGCTTTCACTGCTCCTTTTCCTTTGACTTATAGTCCAAATGGTTGGGATATCCGCGATCCTTATGATATGTTACCTGCATTAGTAGAGGAGCTAAGACCTAAAGTAGATGTCTTAGTTTTGATGAGTCATCTAGGTATTCAAGAAGATCGTCAAATTGCCAAAGAACTCCCTGCAATTGATGTCATTTTAGGTTCGCATACGCATCATTTGTTTGTGGATGGTTCTATCGTCAATGGAGTTCAACTGGCTGCGGCAGGGAAATATGGGCAATATGTCGGAGAAGTCCATGTCACGCTTGATGAGAATAAAAAAATTATAAAAAAGACAGCAAAAGCTATATCAACTGAAACAATGACAACGTTCTTGGAAGATGAGCAAGAAATAAAGGATTATTTAGCTAGAGGGCATGAACTTCTAGGTGAGAAAAAAGTAGCCCATTTGCCTTTTGATTTATCATTAGATATTTTTGATGAACATTCCTTTATTCAAGAAGCCTTAGAAGCCGTTAAATACAGAGGGAAAACAAAAGGAGCAATGCTAAATAGTGGCTTGTTTTTAACAGATTTAGCAGCTGGTATTGTCAATCAAGACCAGCTCCATACGGCATTGCCTCATCCTATGCATTTATTGAATGTCTCGCTTAAGGGAAGTGACTTGATTCGATTAGTTTTAGAGATTGAAAAAAATCGCGCTTTTTTACGCAATTATCCGATGCGAGGAATGGGATTTCGAGGCAAGATTTTTGGACAAGTCGTTTACAGTGGACTATCTTACGATGCAGTGAATCATCAAGTCTATTGGTTGAATCAACCAATAGAAGAAAATCGTCGTTACACATTCACAACAGTTGATCATTTTATGTTTATTCCTTTTTTTCCAACGATTGAAATTGTTGGAGAAAATGAATTTTTATTTCCAGAATTTATTCGTAGCGTGGTAGCAGAATACTTAAATGTTCACTATCCAATAAAATAAAAACAAGGTATAATAGGAACGATAGGTGGTGAAGGCATGTCGGCTAAACAAAAAGGGCATAATGCCATTGAAGCTGAAGCAAAAGAAAAAAAAGTATCAAAAAATGTAGATGATCGAACGGTTACCGAAGAGATCACTGCAGTATTAGAAGAAATCATAGAAGAACCCAAACCAGAGAAAATCAAAGGTGAAACGATTACTTTTTTAGATGAGTTGAATTTTTTGATTGGAGAAAAAAGCTATCGATTAGTGAAAAATTATCGAGACGGATTTGTTCCTGAAAAACTTGGTGAAAGATACAGCGAAGTTTTGTCTAGATATGATTATATTGTCGGTGATTGGGGCTATGAACAATTAAGGTTAAAAGGTTTTTTCCGCGCAGATAACAGACGTGCTCATCCAGACCAACGGATTGATTCTCTAGAGGATTATCTTTATGAGTATTGTAATTTTGGTTGTGCTTATTTCGTGATCGAACAAATTGGTGGTAAAAAAGGCAAGAACACACAACGCCGTAGAAAAAAGAAAAACCAAAATCGTGCCTATATCGATGAGAAAAAGGGGCCTGTTCCTTCCACTCATAAAAAGCCAGTCATAAAAAAAAGAAAAAATGAACAAATAAAAACTGAAAAAAACGTAAAAAATGAGACAAAACCCAAGTCAAATGCTAATTTTACGATAAGAAAAAGGGAAGAGTAGTGAAAAGATGAATTATAAAGGATATTTGATTGATTTAGATGGAACGATTTATCGAGGGACTGAACCAATTCCTGCAGGTAAACGTTTTGTAGAGGCACTCCAAGAAAGAAAGTTACCTTTTATGTTTGTCACAAATAACACCACAAAAAGCCCACAAACAGTAGCTGACCGATTGGCAAACGAATTTGACATACATGTTGATTCCGATACGATTTATACAGCTACCCTTGCGACGATTGATTTTATGCAATCAGATGGCAAAGGAAATAAAGTATATGCAATTGGTGAAGCGGGTCTGATTGATTTGATCTTAGAAGCTGGTTTTGTCTGGGATGAAGATTCTCCTGATTATGTAGTGGTTGGTTTGGACAATTATTTGACTTATGAAAAAGTGGTCAAAGCCACTCTTGCGATCCATAGAGGGGCAACTTTTATTGGAACAAATCCAGATAAAAATATACCAACGGAACGCGGTTTACTCCCAGGTGCTGGTTCAGTTATTTCCTTTGTTGAAACAGCTACGCAAACGCCACCGATTTATATTGGAAAGCCAGAAGCGATTATTATGGATAAAGCAGTAGAAAAATTAGGGTTAAACAAAGAGGAAGTAATCATGGTAGGAGACAACTATGAAACAGATATTCAAGCAGGGATTCAAAATGATATTGATACCTTGTTAGTGTTGTCAGGATTTACTAAGGAAGAAGATATTCCGAGCTTGCCAACACCAGCAACCCATGTTCTTCGTTCATTGGATGAATGGAGCTTCTAAAATGAAAGTAAAAAAATGGCAATGGGGAGAATATGCTGGGCTGACCTGTTTGTTTTTTATGCTGATTAGTTTAGCGGTTGCGATAACTATCAATTTTCGACCTCTTTATGTATTCGATATCAACTATTTGAATATACTAGATCATACAACACTTGATCAAGAAACGTTGTTGAAAAATTTTGATCAATTGATGAATTATTTGAATCATCCTTTCCAACAAGTATTAAAACTTCAAGATTTTCCTGTTTCTGCAAGTGGTGCACATCATTTCTATGAAGTGAAAAAACTTTTCTTGCTTGATTATGCAGTGTTTTTGCTCACTTTATTTCCAAGTATTTATTACCTTATTTATTTAAAAAAGAACAAACGTTTTTGGCGATTGATACGACCATTTCAAATTGGCATGCTTGTTCCGATTGTATTTGGCTTTATCATGATGATGGGATTTGATCGTTTTTTTATCCTTTTTCATGAAACATTCTTTAATAACGATGACTGGTTATTCAATCCAGCGACTGATCCAATTATTAATGTACTGCCAGAACAATTTTTTATGCATAGTTTTATTTTGTTTTTTATTTTGATCGAGCTATTTTTTGCTTTTTTTGTCATTCTTGGAAAAAGAGAATTAAGATAAAAAATATCGGTGTTCATCGATAAAAAGAATAAACCGGAATATCCGAAAATTAATGGACCAATTTTCGAGATATTTCGGTTTATTTTTAAGAACACCATTTTTGAAAAGCCATGTACCTACGGCAGAAATAAAAGGATAGATAAGAACCAATTCAGTTTTCATCTCTAGACAGAGTTTCAGAAAAATCTTTTATTGAGTTAAACGACTACGTTTTTCTGGTTCTTGATGGGCAAGTCGACTTGCAGCAGCGGCAGCGATTGCACCCACAATATCATCTAAGAACGTATGCACGTTTTTGCCATCGTGGCTATTTAATTTTTTCAAAATTCCAGGTTTTACTTTATCAATATAACCATAGTTTGTAAAACCAATTGAACCATACACGTTTACGATTGACAGAGCCAGTATTTCATCAATTCCGTATAGTCCTTCATCGTCTTCAATAATAGCTTGAAGGGGAGACATTAGTTTTTTCTCCTCTGCCAAAATATCTAATTGAACACCCGTAATAATGGCATTGTGCACTTCACGCTTCGTTAAAACGGAGTGGACACTTTGAATGCAATCCGCTAACGTCAGATCGGTAATGTAATCTTTTTGTAAAAACATCACCAATTCAGCGATATCTTCTAAAGTGACGCCCCGTTGGTTCAGTAGTTCACGTGCCTTTTCTTCTAATGTTTCAGTTTTTATAACCATTTATTTCCGTCCTTTCATTTTGAGAATGATTTTCTATAGTCAGCCTAACAAATAAAAAAGCAAGAAACAAAATTTTGTTTATTCATCTTTGCTATAAGTAGTTCATAAAATAGGACAAATTTATTTATTAAGATTTGCATTGTCGTAAAGGCTTGTACTGTGCCCTGGTTGAGTTCGTACTTTAGGATTGATGAAATGTAAAGCATTATTCACTGCTGTGGGGGCTTCGCCAAAACCTGTAGCAATCAATTTTACTTTTCCTGGGTAAGAACAAATATCGCCTGCTGCATATATCCCTGGTATGGATGTTGACATATCGGAATTTACAGTAATTGCATTTCTAGTGCTGTCAAGTCCCCATGCTGAGAGATGTTCTAGATTCGATGTAAAGCCATAATTAATAATTAAGGAATTTACCATCAAGTCAATGGTTTCATCACTTTTTACCATTTTTAAACGAATATCAGTTAATTCTCCATTTTCACCTGATAATTCCTCAATGAGATAAGGCGTTAAAAGATTCACCGAAGAAGCTTTTAATAAATTTACACTATGCTCATGCGCTCTAAATTCCGAACGACGATGGATAAGATAAACTTCACTTGCAATCGGTTCAAGCATCAAAGCCCAATCAATGGCAGAGTCGCCACCACCTGCAATTGCTACTTTTTTTCCTGCATATTTCATCAAGTCATTCACAAAATAGTCTAATCCGTGGTTCTCATAAGTTTTTGCTTCAGGTAATTTTAATTTTCTAGGTTGAAAAGAACCGCTTCCTAAAGTTAAAATGACTGCTTTGGAATAATGGATTCCTTTGGTCGTAGTAATTTCGATGAGTTCATCATCTTTAGTAAGAGAAAGAACTTCTTCATTTAGATGAAAAGAGTGATTGAACGTAGTCAATTGCTTCTCGAGATTATTCACGAGTTCACTTGCTTTAATTGCTGGAAAGCCTGGAATATCATAAATATATTTTTCAGGGTAAAGAGTAGCTAATTGTCCGCCAAGTTGAGGTAAACTGTCGATGATTTTCGTTTTTGCTTGACGCATTCCCGCATAAAATGCAGCAAACATCCCCACTGGGCCAGCACCGATAATGGTAATATCATAGATTTCCATAAAAAATTCCTCCTCATATCCACACTATAGCAGAATTTAATTGAGAATTCTTCTCAAATAGTCGCTTTTATGATAATTGAAAGAAAAATGATGCATCAAAAAGGTATAGAAATTTTATTAGAACAGTATTTCTGCGCGGATAATCTAGTAGTTTGGCGCACTCAAACAAAATAAATAGCAGATCAGTATCTATAATTTTAAAAAAAGGATATAATCAATTTTACACGAGAAATCGACTTTTTCGTTTTCTTAAGTTTCATGCAACAGCGAACTGATAGAATATGTTATTATTACCTGTGAAGGAATAATTTTTAGGAGGACAATCATATGGTATTCCCACAATTGAATTTAGAAAATGAAAAAGGACCTAAAGCAGTAATCAAAACGAACCGTGGTGACATTACGGTTCAATTATTCCCAGAATTAGCGCCTAAGACGGTCAAAAACTTTATTGAATTAGCTAAGAAAGGCTATTATGACGGTGTAATTTTCCACCGTGTTATCCCTGATTTTATGATTCAAGGCGGCGATCCTACTGGAACAGGTATGGGCGGCGAAAGTATCTACGGAGAAAGTTTTGAAGATGAATTTAGTCGTGAATTGTTCAATTTGCGTGGGGCTTTGTCAATGGCTAACTCTGGACCCAATACAAATGGAAGTCAATTTTTCATTGTAAACAATGCGAATGTACCCGCTAATATGCTTGATCAATTGGAAGGGGCAGGATTTCCAGCAGAAATTATTGAAGCCTATAAGGGTGGAGGCACACCTTGGCTTGATTTTCGTCATACTGTGTTTGGCCATGTAGTCGATGGAATGAACACTGTAGATGAAATTGCTAATGTGCAACGTGGCCCACAAGATCGCCCAGTGCATGATGTAGTGATTGAAAAAGTGGAAATTTCAGAATAAGATAGTTGAATAACTAATTAAAACATCTAGATAAAAAAATAAACCGAAATGGTTCTTTCTCCATTTCGGTTTATTTTTTTTATCGTTTGTTGAGAAAGTCATCGAAAATAATTAGGACGAAGAAATATTTTAGCTCTTTATAGAAAAGTCTTCTTGATCCGATCCAACCCCTCAAGTAATACTTCTTTTGGACAAGCCAAATTTAATCGCATATGCGAATGACCAGCAGGACCAAAAGCAATTCCAGGGTTTAAAACAACTTTTCCTTTTTTTACCAGAGCTAATTCTAAGGCTTTATCATCTGTTTCATAAGCAGAAAAATCAAGCCACATTAAATAAGTTCCTTCAATAGACATCACACCTAATTCGGGTAAGTGCTGTTTAAAATAGTCCGAAGCCAGTTGTGCATTGTCCTTTAGATATGGAAGGAGGTGATCTAGCCACTCTTTTCCATTTTCATAAGCCGCTTGCGTACCGATTAATCCAAAGGTATTAATTTCTTGCTGTTGATTCATTAACAAATGTTGCTCGAATTGCATTTTTAGTTCAGGATTCTTAATAAAAACCATCGAATTTTTGATAGCAGCTAAATTAAATGTTTTAGTAGCAGAAGTAAAAGTGATCAAGTAATGATTTAAATCTTCATCTATATTAAGCATTGAAGTAAACTGATTTGGAGAAAAGACTAAATCTTGATGGATCTCATCACTCAATAGTAAAACATGATGTTTCAAACACAGTGCACTCAACTTTGTTAACTCTTCTCTTGTCCAAACGCGACCTCCGGGATTATGTGGGTTACAAAAGATGATCGCTTTTACTTTTTGTTCAATAATCTTTTTCTCCATGTCTTGGTAATCTATCACAAATTTATTATTTTTTTTGATTAAGCGACTACGTACGAGGTGACGATGATTTGTTTCTATGATAGAAGAAAAAGGTGGATAAACAGGATCATGTATAAGAATGCTATCACCAGGTTCAGTGAATGTCTGGACTGCAACAGCTAAACTAGACAATACGCCACTAGTAAATAGAATATTCTCTTTCGTTAAAAAAACTTGGTGTTGATGTTTTTCCCAATCAATAATTGAGTGATATAAATTTTCAGAGACAGTTGAATAGCCAAAAATTCCTTGAGAAATGTATGTTTGAAAAGCTTCCTTTACTTCGATTGGAGACAGAAAATCCATGTCAGCGACCCATAAAGGTAATAAATCATCGGCTTGATAAGTTTGAGCAATTGCATCCCATTTCACACTATTTGTGTTTCTTCTTGAAACTTTTTTATCAAATTCCCACATATGAGGACCCCGTTTCCTATTGATTATTTTCAAAACTTCTTTTTTTTTATCATTTACAGTATAATGATAAATGCGAAGAGAGGGAAGTACATGACATATAAAATTGGACAAATCATTAAAGGAAAAATCACTGGAATACAACCTTATGGGGCATTTGTGTCTTTAGATGAAGAGACACAAGGATTGATTCATGTTTCAGAAGTACAGTCGGGTTATACGAAAAGTATTCATAATTTATTAAAAGTCGGTCAGCCAGTAACTGTTCAAATTATTGATATCGATGAGTATTCAAAGAAAATCAGTTTGTCGTTACGTACATTAGAAAAAAAGAACCCTGTCATTCCTTATCGAAGGAAAAGATATTTTACCAATAAAAATAAAAAAATAGGGTTTACTACTATTGCAAAACAACTTCCTAAATGGGTGAGTGAAGCGTTAGTAGAATTAGAACAGAAAGAAAGTAAGAAATAAAAAGTGTATTTTTTCTGAAAATGTGCTAAAATTTTTACGTAAACCATAGAACAAGTTGATCGAGGTGGAAATTTTGGCAAACAAAAGAGTCGCTGGTACAATCATGTTGCATTTGGAGGATGGAACAAAAAAATTTTTAGTCCATTCAATTGATGACAAACTGGAGTTTGCTTTAGCAGAGCTTTCAGAAGAAAAGACTGGTTTAGCAAACATACTTAGCTTTTTAAAAGAAAACGTTCATATTGATGTTAGCAAAATTAATTTGATGGAATTGACCAACACACATATTAATCATGAAAATGTTCCGTTGTTTGTTTTTGAAACTGAGCAAAAAAGTCAAAGTGAAAACTTGGGTGAAGGTTATCTATGGGAAAATCCTGATCAAATGCGCTCTGTTCTGGGAACTTACGAAGTGGAGGGCGTGCCTTTTTTTTAATGGAATAGATGTCAGCAAAAGAAACTTGAAATTTTTCAAGTTTCTTTTTTACGTTTATTTATAGTTTCACATGAGAAAAATGTTCAGTTATGATGGTGATATTTTATAAACGCAAGAAGGGAAGGGATATTTTTTTTATAAAGACGGACAATACTTGTTTTATTAAATGACAATTGAAAAAAATAAGGAAAATTGTTTATTGACGTCCTTTATTTTACATGATAAATTTAATAGCGTTGATTTAAGAAATTGTCATATAAATTTTTCTGAAAAAATAGCAGAAAAGTTCTTGACGGATCATAAATCACATGATAAGATAACGAAGTCGTTAAAAAAGAACTGATGAAGAAGTTTGATTTTATCAAGAAAAAATTCAAAAAAGTTCTTGAC
>NZ_BJWF01000035.1 GCF_007990225.1 Enterococcus villorum
CCGTTCTTTTTTAACGACCTCGTTATCTTATCATGTGATTTATGATCCGTCAAGAACTTTTTTAGTATTCTTGTGAACTTTGTTTTTATCTTATAAAGAAGAAAAACAACAAAAATGAATATATCATGTAAATTTACACAAGTCAATAAGTAATTTACCTTTTTGGTATACCCATTCCAGTTTTTTCGAACACCACAAAAAAGGAAATGATCCCCTACTCATTTCCTTTCATCTACTATCATTTAATTGTCTTTAGTTCACTAATACTAATGTTCCTACTTTTATTCCCTACTTACAATAAGCTTTTCCATCAACGGTTCATTGAACCCTACAAATAAAACATCGTCAATGATAATTAGTGGTCGTCTGATTAAATCTCCATGGGTTCTACATAAAACAATTAATTGCTGTTTAGTAATAGTAGATAGATCAATTTCTAGCTTTTTGAAACCTTGTGACCATGTGGCGAACAATTGCTCCGCTTGAACTTCAGCAAAACAGCATAATTCTTTTGCTTCTTTTGCAGTTAAGTCTCTTTGATCCAAATCAATAAATTGATAGGAGAGTTGCTTTTCTTCTAACCACTGCTTTGCCTTTAAGCAGGTCAAACAATGTGCTGACCCATAAATTTTCACAAGATTCCTCCTTTTTTATATTAGCCAAATATACTATTTTGCATATAGATCATTTTTCTAGCAACAGAACGAATTTCTCTAGGTACAAATGAACGAATCTCATCTTCATTAAACCCAATTAATATTCTTTTTTCATCAATTAAAATTGGACGTCTTAATAAAGAAGGATATTGTTTGAAAAGAACGATCATCTGTTTTAACGTGAGTTCATTAAAGTCAATCGCCAATTTTTCATAGATTTTCGAGCGAGTAGAAATAATATCTTCAACCCCTCCGTTGGTGGCTGCTAAAATTTCACGTATTTCATTTTCTGATATTGGTTCTGCAAAAATGTTCTTTTCTTCAAAATCCAACCGATTTTCTTGCAACCATGCCCGTGCTTTCCGACAAGAAGTACAGCTAGGCGAAGTATACACTTTTATCATTCTCTCACTCCTTTTTAATTATAATCCCATTCTAACTTAAAGTTATAAAAAACACCAATTATTAGCTATAGAAAATTCAAAAAATTATTCATGTATCTTAAAACACACGTAAATCCTAAATTATAAATGTAAAAACAACTAAAAAATAGCTAAATTAAAATGATAATTAGTTGTAAAAAAACGATATCATAAGTAAATATTACTTATAATATCGTTTTTTATGAGATTATTTATTTACTTTTTTAACTTTACATCCCGTTTCTCTAATAAATCTTGAGATTTTTAATTTTCTTGTTCCCTTCATTAAGGGAATGCAGAGGTAAAGCCGATTTCTTGCTCTAGTCATCGCTACATAAAAAAGTCGACGCTCTTCTTCGACTGTCGTTACATGCTCTGCTTTTATTTTCTTTTTACCTGATGCTTCTTTGTCGCTTGCACCATTATAAGGTATCATTCCTTCATTACATCCGATTAGAAAAACATTTCGATAGCTTAGACCTTTGCTTTTATGGATACTTTGGATGCATAATGCATCTAATTTTCCCTGCCTATAAGCAATTAAACGGGTTTTCAATTGCTTTGCTATTGCCTGAACTTCCTTCTCCAACCGTTTTAATTGACCCAAAGTTGGGTATTGTTTCAGGTTTTCCAATAGCCATTCTTGTTCACTACTATCTATTTCTTTTGCTGAACGTGTCAGTTTAAGATATTTTTGCACTAAAAGATCGAAACGTTTATCTTTGCTTTTTTCAAAGGCATGAATTCCTTCTACAAATGAATGAATTTCTTTTTCTTTCGTCTTTAAATGAGGCTTAATGGATAAAATATAGCTTGTAATATCTTTTTCTTGTTGGAAGAAATACCTATCACATTCGACCTTTTTCAGGTAACAAGTTGACATTAACTGACGCAATAATTGTTGATAAGCTTGTGTTTTCTGTTGCGAAGTACTTGCTTCTTGCCAAGAAAGTACTTTTTGGTAAAACTGTTGAAAGAGTTTTACACCAAATATCCCTTCGTATTGCCCCTCTGCTTCTAATACAAATGGAATATTCGTCTGTAACAAGTCTTGTACTAATTGTTGCGTTTGAGTAAGCGATCGATATAGTACAATTGATTCTTTATATTTTCCTTTGTTTTTTATAAATGTCTTCATTTGATCAATGATCCATTGACTTTCGGCTTGTACGTTTTCAAATGCCAAAGCACTCATCACTCCCGCTTCTTTTTGTGCTGGGATCATCGCTTTTGGAATACGATCATTTTTATTAAATGTAATCAAACGATTCGCACCTTGCACAATCGAAGCACGTGATCGGTAGTTGGTCAATAAAAAAAGTGTCTTTGTTGGATAATCTTGATCAAAGTGTTTAATATACGAAGGTTCAGAACCTCTAAAACCATAAATACTTTGATCATCGTCTCCTACAACGATTAGTTTTATTGGTGTTTCTTTGGTTATTAAACGAACGATTTCCCATTGCAAAGGATTCGTGTCTTGAAACTCATCGATAAATAAATAATCATATTTTTGTCCTACATACCTTCTAACGCTCTCATTCTGTAAGACCTTTTTTAAGTTTTGTAACACATCATTGAACTCAAACAGACGTTGCTCCTTTTTTTGTACTTGGAGGTCTATCATTAAATGCGCCATTCTTTTAGAAATCGGTGTTTCAGTCTTTTTTTCTATTGCATCAAAATTTTCTTCTATTAAATGAACAATCTCTTCTATTGATAAGTTCATATTTTGCCAATAATCCAAACGCCCTGCAATATTTTTTTCGCCGTATTGATCGAATGCATACAAATTGTATTTACGGATAAGTTGTTGCATTAAGACATTGATTTTATAGGTTGTTTCTTTGGTTAATTCCCCTTGTACTCCTTCAGTAGCTACTTCAGGAAACTGTCGACAGATTTCATGGTACAAACGAAAAAAAATACTATGAAAAGTGCCTATATGAATATCCGTTTTTCGTTGGCTAAAGTTATCTACTCGCTTTTTCAATTCATTTGCAGCGTTTCTTGTAAAAGTGATCATTAGAATGCGTTGTTCATCTACTTCTTTTTGTGTCATTAAATAGACTGCTTTTGCACAAATCGTTTGTGTTTTACCACTTCCAGCCCCTGCAATAATTCTTAGGTTTTTTTCCATGTCATAAGTGATGGCTGCCTTTTGTTCATAATTAAATCGATTGTAGGAGCGTTTTTCCATCATATTAAAAAATGAAGGACTAACTTCCTTTTCTTTTTCTTCAATCAGCCCAGGTGCTTCTCCATAGGCTGCTTCATAACTTGCAATGATTTCTTCTTGCATACGAAAAACTTGTTGAAGCTTTTTGTATTTCTTTTCCCAATGATTCAATTCTTTTTGCAAGCTAAGAATTTCTTTTTCATCCCCTTGATTGATCGTTTTCCCCATCTTTCTATCTATAAATGTTCTCTATTTTCCTTTATACTAACAGACCTTTCTAAAAAATAAAATGACTTTCATAATTACCTTGATTTTCTGAAAATTATCTCTACATTTCCAAATAATTATAGAGACAGTGTGGTAAAATAAGAAAGAGAATCTATTAATTGTTGAAGGTGAAAATAAAAATGAGTACATCATTTCATGAGGGGCGAACTTTAGGACTTTTATTATCCTTTATCGGAGGAGCTATGGATAGTTATACATATGTTCAATACAATGCTTTTGCTTCGGCTCAGACAGGAAATATCATCTTAGCCATCATCCAAGCGTTCGATGGTGAGTGGCTGAGTGTCTTAAAAAAAGTTTTATCCACGCTCTTCTTCTTTTTAGGAATTTTATTGACAAAATTTTTGATTGACTATTTTAAGAAGAAAGAGAAGCATTTCTGGCGATTATTTGTCCTTTACTATGAAGCAGTGATTTTTTTCCTAGTGAGCATTTCGTCTATCAATGTGCATCCTGCTATTGTGACGATTATGATCGCGTTTACGGCTGCTATTCAATGGGTTTCTTTTGATAAAATCGATGGACGCGCCTATACCAATCTTTTTACTACAGGAAACTTAAAAGGTGTGGCAACAAATTTATACGACTATTGCGTCACAAAAGAAAAAGCAGATTTTGATCGTTTTTTCCATTTCCTTACTGTTGTCCTTGCTTTTATGAGTGGCGCTATCATCTTAGTCATTTTTCATCATTTGTTTGGACATTTATCTATCTTACTGGTTGCTTTTTTATTTTTAATCTTGGCAATTGTTCAAAGTATTAAAATTTGGCAGTTTTATCGTCACAACTCGTTTTTACTCAAAAAGTAAAAGAAAATAGACTGATTGTTTGCAGGATCTAACAAACAATCAGTCTATTTTTTTATTTTTTACATTCTGTTAAAACACACGATTTACGAACAACGAGTTGCCAATGCAAATTATCAGCAGTTGCATTATCTTCTACTGCACAGTTGGTCACTCGGATCATCACACTATTTTCATAAATTTTTTCTATTTCACCTTTGATCGGTGCACCGAACAAGTCAGAGACAAAAGCACATGTCTCCCCTACTTCAAAAAGTTGTTCCTCTTCCATAATAAATACCTCCAATATTTTTCACGTCAATAAATATTTAACATAAATTTAGCACAAGAACACATGTATCTCATAAAATGGTCTTTTTACATCAAAATCGTTATATTTTTTATATCAACACTTATAAAATACGTCAAAAAATATTCTTAAAATGGATTTTTTGAGTGTTTTTACGATTTTGATTTCAAAACAACTTTTTATGAAACGAAATGTCTCTTTTCTAAAATTTGACATAAAATCATAAGCGGAGGTACGTTTAATGAAAAATAAAATAGTGAATAGAATATTGAAAATGCTCTTCAGTGGTGAAAAAATGGAAGATGATTTGGTTTATATTCAAGTAAAATTTGCTCTAGAAGTTTTAATGAACAACCTTGGAAAATTGGCTGTTGTTTTAGTATTTTCTTTAGCAACTGGATCTTGGGCTGAAACAGGACTAACCTTTCTTTCTTACATTTGTATCCGTCGCTATGCTTACGGACTTCACTCTGATTCTGAATTTGTTTGTTTGCTATGGACTTTGCTTTATTTATGGGGCGTTCCCCTTTTAGTGAAACATTTTGAAATGACCCTCTCCTCCCCAATGAAGGTCATTTCATTAGTTATCTGTTTTTTGTTGTTGCTTCGCTATGGATCAAGAGGTACAGCTCTCAATCCGATTGAAACCAAAAAACGCCCCTTATTGTTAAAGAAATCCATCTTTATGTTTCTTATATTCACAGTAATTATTTTATTTTTCGCTAATTCTTACTTTTCTACTTACTTACTTCTCGGAGTTATTTTAGAAATAGTTACGTTGCTTCCAACCACAAATTATATAATGAACCTAGGAGGAATATTTTATGAAAAAAACAATCATTAAACAATTAACTAATTTGTCTGACTTTTTTGTATCAGGATGCTGCTTTGGTATGAGCTCAGAATTTAAAATCCCTGAAAAATTAAAAAAATAATTCAATAATTATGCTATAATTTGGTAAAAATCAATGGGAGCTGTGCTTTATGTTTTTATGGTCCATAGCGCTACAATATTTAATCTATGCAAGTTGTATATTACTCATTGAACATCAGATTAAACAAAAATATTTATTTGTAAGTGTCATTTTATTATGTTGTGTTGTTCTAGGATTTCTTTATCCATTATTTGGGATATTTACTGCTTTAATTGCAATTAGTATGCTGATGCTGACCTTTTTCTTCTTTTCGTCTTCCCGACAAAAGTTGATTTACGCACTTCCTTGGGGATTGCTAACATCACTTCTAGGAGATCATTTGACTAGCTTCAGCGATTTTTTTATTTTAAAAAATACAGTGATTGAACCTGGTGATTCCTTGCAGTATCTGCATCTCATTGTCTCTGCTACTTTATCCGCCTTACTTGCTTTGAGTTTTAAAAAAGCTTTAAACAACTTTCATGGACTTGATCGTCGAATGATCGGAACAATTGGTACATTGATGTTGTTTACTTATTATGTCATTATTTTTTACACTCGATTTTCTGGTGAGACGTCAAAAATTTTATCTTTAAATACTGGCTTTTTTATTCTTTATCTTCTAGGTGGGTTATTTATTCTTATCTATTACTGGAAAATTTCTAAGAAAAAGATGGCTGATCAATTACTTGAACAAAGAATGCAATTACAACAAGACTATATTCGTGATTTGGAGAAAAACTATCAGGATCTTAGAGAGTTTAAACATGATTATCAAAATTTGCTTTTCTCAATGAATAGCTATCTTGTTGAAGAAGATCTAGAAGGATTACGTCAGTATTATAATCAAAATATCTTACCTACGCATCAAATTATGGAGCAATTTCCAGTGAATCTTAGTCTGTTAGATCAAATAAAAAATCCAGAGATAAAAAGCTTATTGTCTTTGAAATTGATGATGGCACAGGAAAAAGGCCTTTCTATTCAACTTTTAGTACCAGAGGAAATACGCCTAAAGAAAAAATACACTGTCAACTTAGTTCGTATGTTGGGGATCATTTTGGATAATGCGATTGAAGGAGCTTCGATTACTAAGAAAAAGAAAATTGAACTATTGATATTAAAAAAGAAGCATTTCATCATCATCCGTGTAACCAACACAACATTGAATACACTTCCTTTAAATAAATTAAAACAAAAAGGTTTTTCCACAAAAACTGGACCTAAAAATGAAGGGCTGGGCTTGTTTATTTTAGATGAACTAACTAAATCAAACCCTTATATTTTCCTTGAGACATCGATTGAGAATCAACGTTTTTCTCAATCTCTCTATATAAAAACAGAGTAAAGGAGTATTCGCATGATTCCAATATATATTTGTGAAGATGATATAAAGCAACTAGAAGTCATTGCAGCCGTGATTAAAAATCGTATTATGATTGAAAATTTAGATAGTTATGTCCATGTAGCTACTTCTGATCCTGTTGAACTGCTTCAAGCAGCTAGCGAACGTACTTCATCTTTTGGTATTTATTTCTTAGACATCGAACTAAAAGATAGCAATCTAGATGGTATCATGATTGGCAAGCGCGTAAGAGATTTAGACCCCTTAGGAAAAATTATTTACGTGACTTCACATACTGATCTTTCCATGTCTATCTTGAAGAACAACATTGAACCAACGGATTATATTATCAAAGAGGATATCTTTGATTTAAAAGAAAATGTGGAGCGGATTTTAAGTAAAATTTTTGAAGATGTTCAAATAACACCCTTACAAAAAGACATTTTCAAAATTGAATTTAATGATGAAATCAAGTTTCTTCCAATCAAAGATATCCAATATTTTTCGACTTCCCCAGGAACACCACATAAATTAGAGGTTCATTTAACACATGCTCAAATGCAGTTTTACGATAAAATCAAAGAAATAGAAAAAATGAACCACCATTTTATCCGCTGCCATAAATCATACGTGATCAACACGCAAAACGTGCAAACGATCAATAAAAAGACTCGAGAAATCACACTAACCAATGGCGAAGTGATTCCGGCATCTGTACGTGGTTTAAAAAAATTGATTTCGTAAATCTCTGAACTCTCCCCTAAAAAAACAAACAAAAATAAACGAGTCAAACACAACTGTTTGTTTGACTCGTTTATTTCATTTATTAATGCAAAATCATTTCTTGGGCAATTTCTTTGCCACTCATTTCCTCTGGATAGAAAGTAGGCCAATTATTCATTTCTTCTAATAGAGTTTCTTGACTTTCATTACCTAAATAAATGTGGAAATGATCTGAGTTTGTAGGGGCAATTGAATGATCACTAAATTGAACATATCGATATGCTCCACTCGATAGATCCTTTGCTTCAAACAAGTAGCGTACGCCTCGATTACCTGCAGAATAATTAAGTATTTGTTTACCTACATATTGATAGTCTGATTGTTTTGTCTCGCCATTTTTAAAAGTAAAAGCCATGGTATTTCCAGTGATTTTTATTTTCTCAATATCTGTTTGATATCCTATCTTATAATACTCTTTGTACTCTTTAGCAGTCATTTTTGAACTTGTTTTTGCTTTATACTCAAATACTGGGTCCAACGTGCCATCCTCTAAATAGGTATCAACTGTTTGCCAGTCTCCATTCCAATCAGATAATGCACGATCTTTCACTGCGGAGTCTTCAAAATAACCATTGTAGACAGTTTTTTCTTTTTCTGGTACTAATGTACTTTCAAGTGGGTTTTCAGTTTCTGTTGTTTTTTGTAGAGATTTTAAATTTGCTTGCATAATTGACAGATAATTTTCTCCATTTGCCAACTGTTCTTTTGTTAAACCTTCTAAAGGATTTAAGACAGCTAAGGAGACACCAGCTTCATTTGCTAAAGTCTTAGCAATACTGTCTTTCGCGTTTTCTTCAAAGTAAATATACTTAATACCATGTTCTTGAACAAATTGTTTTAATTCTGCTATTCTGGCAGCTGACGGTTCCTCACTTGTTGATAATCCAGCAATCGCTACTTGATTTAAGCCATATTCTAATGCTAAATAATTAAATGCCGCATGTTGTGTGACAAATGTCTTTTGTTTTGCTTGTTTTAAAGTATCTTGGTAATTCTGATGAAGTGTCTGTAACTTTTCTAAATATTTTTCAGTATTTTTAGTAAACGCATCTTTTTTATCTGGATATTGTTCAATTAATTGATCACGGATAATTGCCACTTGTTTCATTGCTAGATTAGGTGCTAACCAGACATGTGGGTCTAATTCATGGGAATGTCCATCATGGTCGTGATCATGGTTGTGATCATGATCCTCTCCTGCTAACCAAAGCATTCCTTCTGTCGCCTTAATAGATAAAACATTGCCGTCTTTTAACGTTTCTTGAATAGCTGGTACCCAAGTCTCCATATTTTCATTGTTGTAAACAAAAACATCAGCGTTTTGAATTTTTGCCATGTCCTTTGCTGATGGCTCATAGTCATGTGAATCCGTCCCTGCCGGAATCAATAATGCTACTTCGCCTTCTTCGCCAACGACTTCTTTTGTAAAATCATACATGGGGTAAAAAGTCGCAATTACTTGTAACTTCTCCTGTTTGTTCGTGGCTTCCGATTGACTTCCACAACTTGCCAGTATCCCTACGATCAATACCATTCCTAATAAATAAAATAAGCGTTTCATTTTGTTACACTCCTTCTCATCTTCTTTCCTTGTTGGTTACGATTCACATAAACAAATCGTAATAATTACGTTTTATCAGCAGGATTTAATTTATCATACGAATAAAAGGATGGTCAAGCGTTTTCGTAAAAAATATTTTTTGTATTTTTATCTCTTTGTTCACAAATATTAATCATGAGCTAATTTTTATTATTTTAGATTTGTTTATGAAAAAAGTTTATTTTCTGTTTTCCAGCTATTTTATATAATGTTTTTTTATCTTTCATCAGGTTTCTCTCGTCAAGTATTTAGATAACGAACATCTCTTTAAAAACAGAGTTCCTCTCTTATATTACAGGCTTTAAAACGAAATATCTCCTATTATTATGTCCTGTTATCTTTACATATATATAACAAACATTCTTTATTTATATTCGCTTAAAAGACAATAAAAACCTCAAAAAAACGTTATTAAACATATTGCATTAATAAAATAAATGCTCTATACTCTTTTCACAGAACATTCTCTTTACTCTGTGAAATCATATCTATAAAAAATTTAAATAGGAGCATGCAAATGAAAAAAAAACGTTATTATCCATTGTTGTTCTTTGGAATAATTGGTTATCTATTATTTGGACTTTTGACACCAACCGTAGCAGCAGACTACTCTAAAAAAATAGGTAGCCTTACGATAACAGTTACTGGAAAAACCATAAATGAAACAATCTCTAATAAACCATATGAAATAGCTAACATTACTTTTGAGGTGCCAGACAATACTGTTTCTGGAAAGGAATATACGATTAACCACTTTGAACTCTATAAATTAAGTTTTTATAACCCAACTTCAAAGCGAATACCTCTATCGGAAAGTGGCATCACATTAGATCCAACCACAATAAAAATCATAGATGAAACAGGCAAGGATTGGACTTCTTTTTTTAACATACAAAATGATGGCAGTATTCCTGTGATACGTTCATTTCCAGATGGATTTTACGGACATACCTATACCATGAAACTCTATGGTAGCATTGATCATCCGAAAGACTATTCATCCTACATCAAAGATGGTTACTTAAACTTTCCCAATGTTTATTACAGACTACTTTATAAACAAATGGGATTCGAGCCATTTACTGGAGACACTCCATTCCTTTCAGATCAATACATAAAATTTTTAATCTATACTGTTAATGCCAATTACATAGATGAAAACAAGAACAAACTAGTCGATACTATCGAATACGGTGGCTACAGTGGGGATACCTATCAAACACTTGAAAAAGAAATACCCGGGTATCATCTGATCCAGACAGAAGGAAATACAAGTGGGGAATTTACAAAAGAGCCCATAACGGTCAATTACATTTATCGAAAAAATCTTTATTCGATCGATGCAAAAGATACGACGATCTATGTTGGAGAGAATTGGAACCCAGAAGACAATTTTGTTTCTGCGACAGATATTGATGGTCATGCTCTTTCTTTTGAAGATTCAGGTATACGCACCGAAGGTTCTGTTGATCCAACGACACCTGGCGTTTATTCGGTGATTTATAAGAATCAAACCGCTCAAAAAGAAGTCAAAGTCACTGTTAAAAAGCGTGATTTGCTCTTAACGGTCCCTGAAACAACTAATTTTGGACAGGTAAAATTAGGAAGTCACAACCTGCTTTTTTGGCCTAGTGAAAATGCCGTCACGGTCCAAGATGAATCAAATAGCAGTTGGGATCTTTCAATCAAATTAGCTTCAACTGCCTTACCTGATTTTACGAACTTTTTAACATATAATGGCCATACCTTATCGACACAGATGCAATCAATTGCTTCTGGCACAGGGAATATGGAAGTGAGCAATCAAAAAAATCGGAATGAATTTATTTATATTGATTATTCTGAAGCGACTTCTTTAAGAAAAGATCAGGCGATTCTCGAATGGGCTTTAACTCCTTCAACGAAAGGAGTGTTGGAATAATGAAAAAATGTCTATTATTCGTTATCTGTTTCAGTGGATTATTGTCGCTATCTTTATCGCCTAAAAAAGTGATGGCAGATACTTCTCATTCCAAAGTTTCTGGTACTTTGCTTGATCCTACGCTTTCTTCAGATAAAAACAACACATCTACCGCACCAAAAAAAGGGAAAGAATTCCCTAAAACTGGCGAAAAAGCTTACTTTCCCCTTAGGTTGATTGGAATACCTATCGTCTTATTCAGCGGGACTATCTGGTATGCCAGAAAGTTGAGGATGGATATGACTAAAAAATATAAATACTTGTTTGCTGGTTCTTGTTTGGGCTTCTTATTAATAGCTGGTCCAATAGCTTTTGCAAACAGTGCCACTTCAAGCGTGACTGGTGAAGTTATACCTGGAAGATTTTCCATGACTACACCGAATGGTTTAAATTTTCAAGCCACGTTGACTGGTCATGAACAAACCATTCATTTAAAAGCAGTTCATACTCAGATAACCGATTATCGTGGTCTAAACGAAGGATGGACAATAACCGTTCAATCCCCTAATTTTGATACCTATGCACAAAATTATCAATTAATTATCAATAACCAAGCAATTTCTCACAGTGAAACAATTGTTTATAACAATAACAAACAATCAATGAGTAAAAAAATAAATTTACCTGTAAAAGTAGCCATTTTAACCAGCGCAAAGGCTGGTACTTACATTGCCGATTTAGAATGGAATTTACAACCAAATATTAATCGTTCATTAAAGGAGTAGAAAATATGAAAAAATTAATTTTAAGTCTTTTATTATGCGGAGGAATTTTAAGCCTATTAGTCAAACCACTTGCTACGCATGCAGAGGATACAACAACAGGAACCACAGCCATTACTTCTGAAGTAGTTAGAGGAGATGTGACTTTAAAAGTGGATGCTGAATTGAACTTCGGTAAACAACCATTAAGTGCTGTTGTTAATTTTGGTTCAAAAGAAATGAACTACACGGTCACCGATTATTCTGGTGAAAACGACGGATTTATAATTGCCGCAAAATTAACGGATACAGATCCCACACGTTCTTTAAAAATCGGAGATGTGGAATTGTCAGCTACGGCTGCACCTATTGTTACTAAAGAGACAGATATAGTTGGTGAAAACCAAGAGAAATTGACAGCTACATTAACATATACTGGACTTAAAAAAGTACAAACTTATACTTCCACTATCGAATGGAATTTAACTAAAGGAACAAGTCAGCTTAAAGAATAAAGCCTGCGTGTTTTAGAAGAACTCCTTAGTTTTAGTTGAAAGAGAGATTAACATGAGAAAGTTCATAATTTTATTATCAGCTCTAATCATAGGTCTAACTGGAAATAACGTATTAGCAGATACTGCTACCACTAATCTCCCAGAAACTTATTCGGTCTCACCTATCATTTCTGCGCATCAAACAGGAGGAGTGGACAGTTTTTTTGATATAAGATGGACTCCCTCTGAAACAGAAAAATTTGGTGTTTTGATTACGAACAATAGTAATCACGCACAAACCTATGTGATTCAAGTGAATAAAGCTCGAACGAATAAAAATGGAATGATTGATTATTCCGATCAAACGCCAGAGAAGCAAACGACTATGTATCAATTAACTAAAATGATCCAATTACCTAAAGAAGTCACGGTTGCAGGCAGACATAGTCAAACAATTGAAGGTAGTTTAACTTTTCCAGAGTCTTCATTTAACGGCTTATTAATGGCTGGATTACATATTTCAGAGAAAAAATCAGAGAAAAAAGAAGCCACTATTGCAAATACGATCGCTTACAACCTTCCTTTTGTTGTTCGTGGAAACATTGATACTCGCCCCAAAGCTCGCATCACTCTTGAAAAATATTCAATTGAACCTTTTTCAAGTACTCAAAGTAGTTTAGACATTTTATTATCAAATGGAGAAGCCACGCTCTTAAAAGAAAGTGAGTTTGTCGCTGAAATAAAAGATAGTCATAATAAAACGATTGTGAAACAATCCTCAAAACTTGATATAACGCCAGAAACCTCATTTATTTATCCGATAAAATTACCTGAAAAACTTAATGCAGGTGATTATCAGCTGGTATTGAAAGTAAAACATAAAAAGGATAAATGGGTCTTTAAAAAAGCTATTCATCTCTCAAGTCAAAAATCAAAAGAAATTCGCCAAAGAGCACTGGGTAAAGACAACATTCGGGTGTTCTACGGTCTATTGATTTTAAGCGCGGTTTGTATCCATTTGCTTCTTTGGCTTTTTTTGAAGAAAAGAAAAAAGAAGCACCGCAATAAACATCAAAAGCCTAAACACCACCATAAAACAAAGCGTACCAAACAATAAAAATTTATAAAAAAGTGATTTTGCCATTAATCGGTGGGTGGTCCCCTCGTTGAAACGTTTATCCATTCACCGATTATCTATGGAAAAATACATAATAAAACCTAAAAACTTTAAAACCAAATAACATTTTTCAAAAGGCTAACTTCTTCTCAAAAAAAGCTTTCACAGTATCGATTTTGCAAAATTTAAACTAAATAATACCAAAACATAAAAAGCTATTTTTATTGCTTAATGTAGACCAGTCCTTTTCACAATCTATCTTAAGGTCTTCCTGAAGTCACTCCTCAACAATAAGCCCTGATTTACTCGGAACGAACCACTTCTTCCACAATCTTATTTCCATACAATTGTTGAACGGTATTATTTTCTTTTTTGGGCTACTTCCGACTATAATAAAAGAAATCCTCTCTATATTTCCATTACAGGCAAGTAGAAAAACAGCTTGTCATTTCCTTATTCATATCAAAATGTAGAGAGTTCATTTATTGAAAGGAGTAATCATGTGGAAAAACATTCAAAAGATCAAACACGACTCATACGTTTTTTAGGAGGTACGACTTCTTATTATGTATTAGGCTTGTTGATTATGTTAGCTTTAGTGGTCTATTTTTTTCAGAAAATCGGTTTTATTTTTAAACCTTTTTTTGTGATTTTCGCAACGACGCTTGCCCCTGTGTTATTTGCATTAGTCTTATATTATTTGTTGGATCCATTAATCAAACAACTCAGTCGGAAGCTTCCAAGAAATCTATCGGTTACGATTGTATATGTCATTATTTTGTTTTTGATTGGACTAGGAAGCATTTGGTTAATCCCTTTTCTAGAGCAACAAACCCAAGCACTAATAACTAGTTTTCCGGATTTGTTTAATGATTTTATAAAAATGTTAAAAGACAACTTAGCACAAACACCATTTGCGGATACCTCTAAACAATTTTTTGCATCAATTGATGATTTGACTGCCAATTTCACCTCATTTATTGGTAATTATTGGGAAAGTGGTGCACAAAGCATCGGAAATATTTTTTCAGCTGTCACTTCAACATTTATCACATTATTTACGGGACCAATTATCGCCTTTTTTTTGTTAAGAGATCCGCATAAGTTTTATCAATCTGTTTTAGGTATCATTCCACCAAAATTCCGTACAGATTTTCGTACATTGACAAAAATTGCAAACCAACAATTAGGCGATTTCTTAAAAGGGCAAATTATTGCTTCCTTTATCTTAGGTGCTGTTTATTGGGTCACTTTTTTAGTAATTGGCTTACAATTTGCAAGTATTCTTGCCATTGCTGCAGGCATTTTATGTATTATTCCTTATATTGGACCATTCATCGCTTTCTTCCCTGGTCTATTTATCGCTTTTCAGGACTCCACCTTTATGGCCGTTAAATTTGTACTGGTTTGGTTTATTGTCCAATTGCTTCACGGAGACCTTGTGATTCCTCGTGTAATGGGAAACCGCCTGCAAATTCATCCGATTACTATTTTGATTGTTTTACTAGTTATGGGAGATTTATTAGGTCTTATGGGTGTTGTTTTTGGTATCCCTATTTATACATTGGTTAAATTATTTGTTGTCTTTACGTTTAAAAAATTCAAACAACGATACAACAAGTATTATGGCGATCAAGGAATCTACCAAAAAGCCGATTTTTCGGAAAAAGATTATTTCGAAAAAGACTAAACAAGCAGAAGAATTCTGAAAGAGTTTTCTCTTTATTTGGAGTTCTTCTGCTTATTTTTTATTCTAGTATCATTTTTTTGATTTGTTTTTTATTGAATCAAAAGTGCTATTGCTTGATAAGGCTTAAGTTTTAACTCTTCTTCGATTACAGTATCCGAATAATTATCAATTAATCGTTTCGCACCAACAAATTCTTCTGGTATGGTAATTGTTGTTTCGTTCTCATAAAAATTTGTTAGAACTAATAATTTTTCTTTTTCTAACTGTCTTAAAAAGCTATAAACTTGTGGATGATTTGGTTGATATGCTTGATAATTCCCTGATGCAATCACTGGATATTGTTTTCGCAACTGGATTAATTTTTTATAATAAGCCAAAATAGATTGCTTTGAAGAACGTTCATTTTCAACGTTAATTTCTTCATGTTTAGCTGCTAAAGCTAGCCAAGGTTTTCCAGTGGTAAAACCAGCTTGTGTCCCATTTGTCCATTGCATTGGTGTTCGTGAATTGTCTCGAGATTTTGCTTTGATACGGCGAAATGCCTCTTCTTTTGATAACGATTGACTGATCATTTCTTGGTAAGCATTCAAACTTTCTACATCCACATATTCTTCAATATGAGCAAAATCAGGATCGATCATTCCAATTTCTTCGCCCATATAGATATATGGTGTTCCTCGGTTCAAATGGATCATCGTCGCTAACATTTCGGCCCCTTGCTTACGATAGTTGGTCACATCCACAAAACGGTTAAGTGCTCGTGGTTGGTCGTGGTTATTTAAGAATAAAGCATTCCAGCCATTTCCTTTACTCATTTCTCCACCCCAAGTATGGAACAATTCTTTGAGAGCTTTAAAATCAAAAGGCGGAGTACTCCACTTGTTTCCGTTCTCATAATCAACTTTTAAATGATGGAAATTAAAAACCATGGAGAGTTCGTTACGACTAGGTTCCGTATACAAAATGCAGTTTTCAATCGTTGTCGAGCTCATCTCTCCTACTGTAATAATTTCAGGATCCTGACCAAATGTTTCTTTATTCAACCGTTGAAGATACGTATGCGTGATTGGTTTATCTGTATATTCTGATTTCCCTTGATTTTCTGAATTATTTTTTAGTACTTCATCTTTTCCGATCACATTAATCACATCAAATCGGAATCCTTTCACACCTTTAGCCATCCAAAAACGTACAACTTTAAATAGCTCTTCTTGAACAGCTTCATTCCGCCAATTTAAATCAGCTTGCGTTTGATCATATAAATGTAAATAATATTTTCCAGTATTTCCAAACGGTGACCAAACATTTCCACCAAATTTAGAAATCCAGTCCGTTGGTTCATCTCGTAAAATAAAGAAATCTTGATAAAAGCGATCTCCTGCTAAAGCTTTTTGAAACCATTCATGTTCAATCGATACATGATTCAGCACCATATCAAGCATGATTTCTATTTGATAACTTTTCGCCAATTCTACTAAGTCTTCAAATTCTTCCATCGTTCCAAAAATTGGATCAATTGCTACATAGTTTGAGATATCATAACCATTATCCTTTTGTGGACTTGGGTAAATTGGATTTAACCAAATCATATCTATACCTAATTCATGTAAATAAGGTAATTTTCTTTTAATTCCTTCTAAATCACCAATCCCATCGCCATTACTGTCACAATACGATTTCGGATATATTTGATAAATTACTTTATCGTTAAATGACAAATTCTTCCGCCTCCAATCAACTGTTCCAAACTTATATATACAAGTTGTTTAAATTTATTATAAAGGAAAAGGAAGCGTTTGTAAATCTTTGAATAAGGTTTTGAAAGCTTCATTTTATTCCACTTAGCATCGTAAAAAATATTATTTGTTCAAACTTTCTTGTCTAACAATGCAACTTGCAATGCTATTTAAAGACTAGACAAAAATAAAAAAGCTTCTTACAAAAAATTTCTCTTGTCTTTTTTGTAAGAAGCGCTTATTCCATTTATTTACTCATTTGATTTTAAAGCATCAATCATATGAATATGTTTTAGTTTAAAGTGTGTCACAACCATAACAATGATGGTGAACACAATGGTGAGAATAGCGGAAAGTGCATAAGCTTTCCAAGTAATTACCAGTGGAAAGATGACTGTTTCCATTGACGCTTGTTGCAAGATAAAATCAGTTAACACATACCCTATTCCAAAACCGCTAACAATCCCAAGTAAAGTAAAGATCATATTTTCTCGTACAATATACATCGTTACTTCTTTATCGAAAAAGCCTAATACCTTGATTGTCGACAATTCTCTCACACGTTCCGAAATATTGATATTAGTTAAATTATACAACACGATAAAAGCTAATAAACCAGATAAAACAACGAATATCAGAACAACTGAATCTAAGTTTGCTAAAGATTCTTCTTGGGTTTCCATTTGTTTGGAGACAAATGACGTATTCATCACAGCATTTGTCGCAAGTAATTTTTCTGATAGAGCATCTTCTTGTTTTTTCGTCATGGCATCAGATTGAACTAAATAAGCATTGGTTGTGGCTTTTTTTCCTGAGACTTCTTTATAATAAGAGGAGCTCAAATAAATGAAATTACCTAAATAGTTCTGAGCAACTGCTTTCACGGTAACATTCCATTCTTTTTCTTCATCCGTATATAATGAAATTTTATCTCCATTAGCTAAATCAAAGAGTTCAGCTGCTTTTTCTGTGATAACAATTCCCGAATCCGGCAAATCAATTTTTTTCTTATCTTGTGACATCAAGTAAATAAACGGCGATAGTTGTGCTGTTTCTTTTGGCACGATCATCGTTACACTTTGTGATGCCTGACCTTTTTGGCGCAATTCAATCGTTTGCATATCCACAGCCAAAAGGTTTGTCACTTTCGAATCTTCTTCTAATATTTGCTTGACTTTCGTCTCACTTTGATCTGCTTCTTTGTCAATCGTTACAATGGCTTGATAATTTGTAATCGGCCCAAATTGTTTCTCAGAAACTGAGCTTAAAGAATCCTTCAAGCCAACGCCGGCTACCATTAGACCCGCACATCCAGCAATTCCAATGATCGCCATAAACATTCTTGATTTATATCGAAATAAATTACGGTAGCTGATTTTTTGATTAAAACTTAAACGAGACCAAAATGGGGTAATATATTCTAATAAAATTCTTTTACCTGGTTTAGGTGCTTTTGGTTGAAGCAAAGCCGCAGGTCGTTCCCTTAAATCTTTAAATAAAACGAACATCGCTGCACCAAATGCCGCAATAAAAAATGCGAGCGCTGCTTGGAAAATGGGGAGCCAATCGTAAAAAATGACAGCTGATCCAATATCGTAGCGTTCATTTGATAATTCAAAGATAATTCTTGGTAATAGATTTGTCCCTAGAATCGTTCCTAAGATAATTCCAAGACCTGAAGCTAAACTGGCATAAATGGCATATTTTTTAGCAATTTCAAACTTCGTATAGCCTAATGCCTTCAAAGTACCGATTTCTCGACGATTTTCTTCGACCATTCGTGTCATTGTCGTAAAAGTGATCAAAGCTGCGATGAAGAAGAAAAAAACTGGAAAAACATTCGCAATGGCTGCGATCCGTTCAGCTAAATCACCAAATTCTTGAAAACCAACATTGTCAGATCGTTCTTGGTAACGATAGGTTGGTTTTTCCAAGTGGTCGATTTTTTCTTCGTTTTCTTTTATTTCTGTTTGCGCTTTGTTTAGTTTTTCTTGCTCCTCAGCCACTTGTTTTTCTTGCTCTGTTAATTGTATTTGTTGGGCAGAGAGCTCGCTCATTACACGTTCACGTTGTATTTCAGGTAGCTGTTCGATACTTGCCGTTTGTTGTGCTAATTGTGATTTTGCTGTTTTGAGTTGATTCTTTGCCGTATCAATTTGCGCTTGTCCTGTCTGTATCTTTTGTTTGGCCGGCTGTAAAGAATCCATTGCTTGTTTCTTTAGTTCTTTCAAACGCTCTTCTGCTCTACCTTGAAAGATTTTTTCAACAGTTTCTTGGTTTTGTGCCATTTTATCTTGATATTCTTTGCTATAAGTATCATAAGAAGCAACGTTTTTAAAAGTTAAGTAAATGACTGATTGGATTTTTGTTTGAAAATCTTCTTCAGGTAAATAGATAAAATAATCAATTGTCCCATTCCCAACATTCGCATAGCCACGTTCTAAATTGTTGATAAATAATGGCGAACGAACAAACCCTGTGATTTTATAGGAAGTTTGTTTTAGATCATCTGAATCAATGGTATACGTTGTACCAATTTTATACCCTAATTTTTTGGCTTTTTCATCTAAGACTAATTCATTTTTATTTTTAGGTAATCGACCAGCAACTACTTCTAACGAATTTTGTTTGGCGGATGCATCATAAGAAAAAATTTGCACCACTTCATTTTTATTGGTGTTTGAATAGTAAAATTGTTTACTTGTTTCTACCTGCACACCCGAAGTTTTTTTTGCTCTTACTATATCCTCATCAGTCAGACCTGCAGTTGAAATAATTTGTAAATCAGAGAGATTTCCTTTATTCACATATTGATCCATTGTTTTTTGCATGACTGGACCGGCTGTTTTGACACCTACAAATAACAATGTGCCTAACATGATAATCAAAACAATAGCAATAAACCTTCCTTTTGATTGTCTGATTTCTCTAAAACTTGCTTTCAAGTATGTTTTTGTTTTCATAAAGTCTCTCCTTACCATACGATCTCATCAATAGTTGAAGGATGATCATTGGTTTCGATGGAGCGAACTTTTGCATCGTTAATATGAATAACCCGATCCGCCATTGGCGCTAAAGCAGAATTGTGTGTAATGATCAATACCGTGTTTCCATGCTCTCTACTCGCATTTTGTAAGAGCTTCAACACTTGTTTACCGGTTTCAAAATCTAATGCGCCAGTCGGTTCATCACATAAAAGTAATTTAGGATTTTTAGCTAAAGCACGGGCAATGGAAACTCGTTGTTGTTCTCCGCCAGATAATTGTGATGGAAAATTATTTAGGCGATGTGACAGTCCCACTTGTGTTAATACTTCCACTGGATCTAGTGCATTAGGTGAAACTTCTGTTGCTAATTCAACGTTTTCTTTAGCTGTCAAATTAGGTACTAAATTATAAAATTGAAACACAAAACCAACATCGGTGCGACGGTATGCCGTTAATTGTTTGTCGTTAAACTGCGCGATATCCGTTTTATCAATGATGATTTGTCCTTCATCTGGTTTATCCATCCCTCCTAATATATTAAGAACCGTGGATTTGCCTGCGCCGCTTGGACCTAAAATAATGACAAGCTCACCTTTTTTTATTGAAAAAGAAACTTGGTCGTTGGCAGTGATCGTTATTTCTCCCATTTTATATCGTTTGCATTCATTGACTACTTCTACATAAGACATATCTATTCTTCCCTCTCTCTTTTTCCATATGTATCCTTCTTTTTATTTTACCATTGAAATGAATCCGACTAAAGCGATGGTGAACTATTCATTGACAAATACGAAATATATGTTTTACTTACAGGGAAAAAGTTTATTTTTTGAAAGAAGGCAAACAATGACTACTACTAAAACACCCATTCAAATTGAACTAGCCAAAACTGCATTTCTACCAATTGATTTACAAAAAGGAATTATTGGATCTGGAAATTTATTTCCTTATGATTCCGCAACAATTCTTGCAAACAATCGACAAATTGCTGAACAATTAAAAAATACGGCTGCACTTAATGTATTAGTGAACGTTGATATTACTAGTTTCCAGTATTTAAGTACGCAAAATGATCGTCCAGTTTCGGCTACTTCACTTGCTGTTCCTAAAGAGTTTACTGATTTATTACTTGAACCTGCACTGAATGATGCAGAAAATACGATAAAAATTACCAAGCATAACCCAAGTGCTTTTTTTGGTACCTCCTTAGACTTGCAACTTCGTCGTCGAAAGATTGACACGCTTATTCTATCTGGTGTCGCAACATCAAATGGCGTATATGCCACAGCTTTAGATGCTTTTCAACATGGTTACCATGTCCTTATAGTCGCAGATGGTTGCGGTGATAGAGACCAAGAACTACATCAACTCTTTATTGAAAAAATGTTTCCTAAAATGGCACGTGTACGCTCAACAAAAGAGATACTTCAAGCAATAAAAGAAGCCCATAATTAAGTTTGTTTTTTCATTTACTTCACCTATTTTTCATGGGAAAATTAAGTATACTAGTAGGATAGGAGTATCAGAGTGAAAAAAAAGAAAGTAACAATCAAAGACGTGGCAAAACATTCTGGTGTTTCAATTGCCACTGTCTCACTGATCTTAAATGGCAATGAAGAGAAATTCAGTCCAAAAACAGTAGCAAAAGTCATTGCTTCTAAAGAAATACTGGACTATCAACCTGATTATTTTGCACGTCAAATGATTACGAAAGAAACAAAAACAATCGGTGTTCTAGTTCCTGATATCACCAACCCTTTTTTTAACATATTAACGCGTGGTGTCGAAGATATTTTATACCAGCAACATTTTGTGACTATTTTGTGCAATGCCGACCTAGACCATCAAAAGGAAATGGAATATTTATTGGAGCTCACACGCCGTGGAGTGGATGGCTTTATTATTGCTTCTTCAGCTGTTTCCACTACCGCCATCAAAGAAAATCTAAAAAAACAAAATCGTCCGTTTATTGTGTTAGATCAGAAAACATCAGACGGCTTTAGCGATTGTGTTCGAACAGATGATTTTCATGGAGGATACCTTGCAGGAGAACACTTACTTACTTTAGGCCATCAATCCATTGCTCTTGTCTACCCACAAGATCCTCCAGTAAATGTAAAACGAAGAATAGAAGGGTTTAAACATGCCTTGGATGTTTTTCAATTACCCCATAAAAATTTATTGTTACTACCCACTCATTTTTCTAAGGAAGGTGGTTATCAAGTCGTTCCTCAAATTCTTCAATCTTCTACTACAGCCATTTTTGCGCTAAATGATGAATTAGCCTTTGGTCTTTATCGTGGACTTGAAGAACAAGGAAAAAAAGTGCCAGAGGACTATAGCGTGATTGGCTATGATAATGTAGATATGTGTGACTATGTCAAACCAAAATTGACGACAATCGCCCAACCAATTTTTGAACTAGGACAATCGGCTGCTCAATTGTTACTAGAGCGTATCCAATCGCCCAAAAACACTTGGACCGAAAAATTATTACCAGTAAAATTAGAAACAAGAGCTTCAACAAGGTATATAAGAAAAAAAGATGACTAAAATATGACTAAAATGTGAAAAAAACTAAAACATATTGAAGAAATTTCTATGTTTTAGTTTTTTTATTTTTTACGGACGTTATTTTTACAAATTTTTTGTAGAATTCCCCATCCTTTGGTACAATTTAGATAGTATGACCATTCCCCCTATTTGTTATCCCCCAACAAATAAATGGCATACATAAAACGAAAATGTTAAAGCCAACGATTGAATATAAGAATACTCGTAGCTTTTTAATCAAAAACTTGACACTTTGTAACGTACAATTAGTGAATGATTGTACAGATGCCGTCTTTATTGTGCATAAGAAAAGAAGAAAAGGAGTACCTATATGAATAAAAACAAGGCAATACGCCTCCTTGCTACATCTTGGCTGATTGCTCCAACGCTTTTATCGACTCAATCTGTTTTTGCAACAGAAACTCAAACAGCGACAACAAATAGTTCATTCGTTTCAGAAACAGATTCAAGTGCCTCAACAAATTCAAGTACAGGCACACTTCCATCAACGGAGGAGACATCGTCCAGCTCAACAACTGAATCTTCGACAACTGATTCAACGACGTCAGAAACAGAAGAGTCAACCGAACAACCAAATGAAGAAACAGAAAATGTTGCCACCCACACACTTACGGTTGGCCCTTCATTAATAGGAAAAATCAAACTTACAATGATCAATGATGAGACAGAAGAAGAAAAAGAATTAACGATTCCATCTGATGGTAAAATCGAAGGCGTAAAAGAAGGAACAAAAATTGCTTATACGATCACGCCGCTTAAAGAGGAAGAATTGATTTCTTTTGAGGTGAACGGTGCACAAGAAGTCAATTATAGTGAAAATTTCTTTGTCGTAGGTGTAGTAGATTTATCTTTGTCTGCAACATTCAAAACACCCACTTCCCCATCTGATAAACCCTCTAATGAGGAAACAACTAATTCAACGGGGAATACTTCTGATTCTTCCCAAGCAACAAAACCTGGGAATACGACAAAACCTAGTACAGATAAAAATGAAACAACGGATAGTTCAACAAGTCACACAAAACCATCTACATCTACAAACAACAATTCCGTTGTCTCAGCAAATACTGGTAATTCTTCCAATAAGCAAACAAGTGAAAAGAATAAAAATCAACCAGTAGGCATTGAAAATCCCGCTGATACTTCTTCTAATTTTGTTTCAAAAACGCCGATTGAAATGACCTTACCAGCAAATACGACAACTGTTCAAAAGGCCATTGTAAAAGAAGCGTATAAATATTTAGGAAAACCCTACGTTTGGGGAGCAAAAGGTCCGAACACCTTTGACTGTTCTGGTTTAACGTATTATGTCTACATGCAAGCAACTGGCCACTATATCGGTGGATGGACGGGTGAACAACAATATGCAGGCACGCAAATTCCAGTCGACCAAGCGCAACCGGGTGATTTAGTGTTCTGGGGACCTTCATCAGGAATTACTCACCACGTGGGTATTTATATTGGTAATGGTCAATTTATCCATGCGCCACAACCAGGTGATAACGTTCGGATTACTTCTATTGCAGACTACAAACCAGACTTTGCTGTACGTGTAAATGTTGCTGGATTACCTTTGGCTAATGGTCTAGTGAAACCTCCAGCTATTTTAGATGGATCAAATGATTCCTTTCACTTTTCAAAGAATCAAACAACGGATCAATTCTTGAAAAAAATTGCAGATAGTGCCCAAGAAATTGGTCAAAAAGAAGGAATCTATGCTTCTGTCATGATGGCACAAGCAATCTTAGAAAGCGGTTCTGGTAATAGTTTATTATCTAGCGAACCAAATCATAATCTTTTTGGGATTAAAGGAGCCTATCAAGGAAAAAGCGTTTCTTTCAATACACTAGAACAAGATGCACAAGGCGCGAATTTCCAGATACGAGCAACTTTTCGTAAATATCCTTCTTACAAGGAAAGTTTAGAAGATTATGCAAAATTAGTTAAAGAAGGTTTGTCCCATAATAAAGAATTTTATAAACCTATTTGGAAATCAGAAACAAAGAGTTACAAAGATGCGACCAAATATTTGGAAGGACGCTACGCAACAGATAAACAATATTCGAAAAAATTAAATTCAATCATTGAAGCATATAATTTAACTAAATATGATGAACCAAAAAAAGAAAACACTCAAAAAACGCCAGTGAAAAATATGTCAAAATCATCCATTGTTCCGGTCACTTGGAATAAAAATGAAATGTCTTTGATTAATTTAGATACGAGCATTTTAAAAAATTCTATCAGAAAACCGGAATTTATTTCTACAATAAAAGTACCAAATTTTTGGGAGATTTTTCTCCATTTATCAGCTAGAGAAATTCCTAAATCAACTGTTGTTAAAGTAAAAACTGAGTCCATTCCATTATTAAGTGTATTGACTATCCATCATACCTTCTGGATAGATTTTAAAGTAATAGAATAAAAAAGTTCGACCTACCTGCTGTATGAAGGTAGGTCGAACTTTTTTATTTGTCTCTTTTCAAGACAATTCCTGTGTATAACCAAGTGGTCAGTGCGTAGTACACAAAGTACATAACAAAGAAAATCGTAAATGAGATTAATACATTGTCATAGGGATTAGTCATCAGTGTTTCAAATAATTTTAGTCCAAACAAAACGTGAATAGCCCCTAAAATACCCGGTGCTAAGAATAAAACACCAATTTCTCGTCTAATTGATTGTTTAAGCAATCGACGCTGCGTTCCAATTTTTTCTAGCATGACATATCTTCCAATATCACTTTTACTTCCTGAGAGGATCTTGAACATTAGGCAGCTTGCCAACATGGCTAAGAATGCAATTCCTAAGAATAAGCCCATAAATTCAAAGCCAGAAAAAATACCATTGTATAGTTGGTAATTTACATATTTTTGATTACTGCCTCCCATTTCGCCTTTTATTTCAGGATTATTTTTATTGTTTTCTTCAACCAATGCACCAATTGCATCTAAACTAGTATAAAAATCTTTTACTTTAACTAATTGTAGCTTTGCTTCTGGCAGATTTAATTGATTAAATTCACTGGCACTGACTAGTTTTATTCCTTTTCCTTTTTGAGTGGGTAACTCATAGTCCTTTAATGCTTCTTGTAAGTTTTCTGATTTTGCTAATTCTTCAACGCTAGCCGTCTTTTCTTTGAAATCATTCATTGAATCTCCATCGTTAGAGATGTACATTAAAGGCGCTTTTTCAAAATCGCTATAATTATAATAGACATACTGAGCATCTTCTTTTTGTGTATAGGTATTATTTAAGGTTGGATTGAGTTTAGAAACTTGTTCTTGATCCATTTTTTGTGCATTGTTTAATACAAGGTCATAAGCACTTGTAGAATCAGTGATTAAAGAGATTTGATTTCTAAAACCTAAGCCCACCGTCAATGCACCTAAAGCTAAAGCGAAAAGGATAGCTACCATTGAAAGCATTTGTGTGTAGTCACGAATTCTAAAACTTAGTTGTGATAACGTAAAGTTATTTAATTTTTTCATGGAAATATTTTCTGATTTCTTCAATAAAGTCAAAAAGAAGATAATCACAGAGTGAAAAATAAAGTATGTTCCTAAACAGATGGTCACTAATGCGATAACCAGAGCACTAAATCCTAACTTTAAAATCGATGCCATAGCATAATAGCCCGCCCCCAACAAAACAATGCCTAGCACTACTTCAAGTAAAAATAAAAATTTGTTCTGTTTCATTCGTGTCGGAGTAGCTTCTGCTCGTATCAATGTTAAAATAGGTTTTTTGACAATTGAAAAAGCATTAACAATCGCTGCTAATAAAAACAACAGAGCAAAAAAGAAAATTGTAATCAATAATCCTTTTAAATTAAATGGTGTAAAGTTCGTAATCGTGATATTTAATTGATCAACAAGTATCCGTTGTACCAAGTCTGTCAGACCAACTCCAAGTGCGGAACCTAAAATAGTAGCAGATGCTCCCACTACGAATGTCTCAGTGAAAATCATTTGAGCAATTTTACCGCCTTTAGCCCCTAACATCATAAACATGGCATAGTCCTTTTGTCGCATCGTCATTAAAAATGAATTGGCGTAAAGGATATAAAAAAAGGTAATAATCGATAACAACACCGAACCTAAATGAAAGATTAATACGGTGATTGATATGCTCGAATTGCTTTCTAAAAATTCTTTGTTACTTGCAAGTGATTCAAACATATAAAAGATAGCTGAAGTCATGACTAATCCTGAAAATAGGACAAGATAGTCTCTTAACCGTCCCTTTATCCCAGTAAGTGATAATTTCCAAAGCATGTTCTTTCCTCCCCTTACTGTTCCAGATTTCCTAAAATAGTTAAGATATGGCGATAAAATACATCGCGACTTTGCTCACCACGTCTTACTTCTTCATGAATGCCACCATCTTTTATAAATAAGATACGTTCACAATAGCTTGCAGAAAATGGGTCGTGCGTAACTAACAAAATAGAAACATCGTCTTTGGTGTTTAATTCTTCCATCGTATCCAATAAATCACGTGCACTTTTAGAATCTAAGGCACCCGTTGGTTCATCACCTAATAAGATCGTCGGTTGGGTTACTAAAGCGCGAGCAGCTGCCACCCGTTGTTTTTGTCCCCCAGAAATCTCAGAAGGATAACTTCCTAAAATATGGGAAATAGATAAACGCTCTGCCACATTTTTGACTCGCTGTCTGATTTCTTTTGGTCTTACCCCTTGTAGAGAAAGAGGAACAGCGATATTTTCTTGGGCTGTTAAATTTTCTAATAAATTAAAGTCTTGGAAAATAAAGCCGATTTCTTTGGCACGAAAATCCGCTAACTGATTGTCTTTTAGTCTAGTTACATCTTTTTGATTGATACGGATAGTTCCTTCTGTCGGTTTATCTAGTGTCGATAAAATATTTAGTAAGGTAGATTTACCAGAACCAGAAGCACCCATAATACCAATGAACTCACCTTTTTCTACAGCAAAGCTAATTCCATTTAACGCTTGAGTTTTCTTTTCATTATTCTTACCATATATTTTTGTTACATTTTGAACCTCAACTATTTTTTCCATTTTTACCTATCCTTTGTCAATTTTTCTTTTGCTAATTTAGGTATCTCTCTTTGTTTTACTTCTTCATAAGAAGTTACACCTTTTCTCTTATTCCAAGTTACTTTTAAGTAAGCTCCTTTTCTCAATGGGCGTGGTTGTTGACCCTCAAACTCTAATATCTTTTCACTTCCGGTATCATCATAGCCTGGAAGAATATATTTGTAGTGAACAACCACTTCATTATGATTGTCTTTTGTGACATCTTTTTCTCCATCGTTCGTAATTTGAACGTAATAACTATCTCCGCCCATAATCATTTTTTCTGCTATTCTTAGCCCGCCAATTAAAAAAATGCCTATGCCTATACTAGAAATGACGATTCCGAGCAGAAAATTTCTCATTTTTTCTCCTTCTTTCACATTTGATAAAGCAATTATAAGAAAAAAGTCTAGTAGTTTCCTTTGATTTCTCTATCAAATAACTTTCATTATTGTCATTTACACTTACTTAATACAAACAATCTTGCCATAAAATTTAATCTTAAAAGTAAATAATTACCATCTTTCCTTTCGATAGAAAAAAAGCCAGAATTTCACAAAAATTAAAAAATAATTTTTGGAAATTCTGGCTGATCGTTGGAGATTAAATGCTCGCATGATCATTTTTGTTCAGAGTGAAACTACTTGTCTTTTACCAATCCGGTATTGATGACGGGTTGCGTCCCTTTATCGGTGATAATCGAAACAAGCAAATTGTTAATCAATTGGACTTTGCGATCATCTGTAAAATTGATTTCTTGGCTATGCTCGATTTGTTCCAATGCCATTTGAGTCATCGTAACGGCCCCTTCTACGATCGTCTGACGCGCAGATAAAATGGCTCTAGCTTGTTGACGCTGTAGCATCGCACTTGCTATTTCCGTCGCATAAGCTAAATGATTCAATCGTGTTTCAATCACTTCTACGCCGGCAACAGACAAACGCTCTTGTAATTCCTGTGCCAATTCATCTGAAATAGCTGTTGTATTTCCTCGTAAAGTCAAATCTTCTTCATTGAATGTATCATAAGGGTATTGACTAGCAATATGACGAATCGCTGTTTCACTTTGAATCTCAACAAAATCATGATAATAAGCCACATCAAACAAGGCCTTAGCTGTATCCACTACTTTAAAAACAACGACCGCAGAGATTTCAATAGGGTTTCCATCTAAATCATTTACTTTTAAAACTGAACTGTTAAAATTGCGTACTTTCAAAGAAATATTTATTTTTTGGGCAAAAGGAACGGTTAAGAAAAAACCACTCTCCCGAATCGTTCCTACGTATTGACCAAAAAACAAAATAACTTTTGCTTGATTCGGGCTAACAATCGTTACTGAACTAAGGAGTACAATCGCAATGAACCAAAAAATAAATCCTAAAACTGTCAAAGAAAACATGGCATTAATCATTCCAAAAAACAATGAAACTGCACCAATACCTACTAATAAAATTAATCCAGCTATACCAAGATATCCATTCACATAAACTGCTTTTTTCTCTCTCATCCGCCTTTTCCTTTCTTACTTCACTGTTTTTTTCTAATCCTTGCCATAACACCTTCTAACTCTAAATCTTTGTCTTCGGTGATATACCAACCACAAGCTTGTGGACCACCCGCAGTTTGTGGTAAATATTCTAAACTAGTGCGTACCCAATGCTTTTCTTCTGTAAAATAATCTTCTACCAAAACTTCTAAATCCATACCAGCAGAAAGAAGCAAGTTTTCTCGAACCGACTTGAAAACAAAACGTTCTTTTTCTTCATTATACTTTAAAATGCCGGTATCTAAAATGGGTAATGCATAATAGTCTAACTCTTTTTTCACCTTCAATAAATCGTTAAACACCTGATTATACACTTGTTCCAATTGTCGACCTTCTGAGTTATTAGGATAGTCGATCATCACACGTTCTTTTTCAGTATCATAGTATTTTTCACTAAGTTTTGTAATATAAGTATGTAATCTCGTTATCTCTAACTGCAATTCTTCGCGTTTCGATTCATCTATTTTCATTATATTTATCCACCTTATGCTCTCGTCTATGTAGTTTTATTGCCCTTCTTTCTTATTTTACTACAGATTCAAGTGTTAAGCGATGGAAAAAAGCATGGGACAATAAGTCTGATTCAAATTTTTAAAACTGGATAATCAGCATTCAAGTAGCAATCCTCCAACAATAAACCTAAATTTTGAAGCACGTCCTTAAAGTTAGGTTTTCGGACTAACTTTAAGGACGTGCTTCATTTTTAAAATATGAGGAAGCTATTTTAAAAAGTTTTTTCTTATCGTAAGCAGAGCTAAACGATG
>NZ_BJWF01000036.1 GCF_007990225.1 Enterococcus villorum
GATTATATATGCTATTTTGTGGTTCTTCATTTGTTTTGCTATGTACTTGATCTTGTTGTTCTTCGTCTACTAGATGCTGTATGTCGTTTTGTTGCTCTTCATTTATCGGATTTTGCATATCATTTTGATTTTCTTCCTCTATTTGATCATGACTTTCATTTTGTTCATCATTTGTTTCATGCGCTTCTCCAACCATCTCTCCCTCGGCTTGTTCTAATTCATTTCCCAGAATCTCTCCAGGTTTCTCGTCTGTTGTTTCTTCTATTTCTAATGCACTAAAAGAAGCAACATTAGTAAACAACGTATTTCCTGAAAGTACCAATGCCATACAGAGCTTAACTATTTTTCCTTTCATTTACTCTCCCCCATTATTTAATATTTTTTCTCAAATCTACAAATTTTTTTAAATTTAGCTATTTCTTCTCATTCTAATATTCAATAGCTTTATAGAAAGATTTTCACCACCTTTGTTTCAATGTTATTATATAAACATACAAAAATCATTAAAAAAGAGGTTTTTTCATTATTTTTTAATACAAATTATGTTATTTATTTTTCTTAAAAAAAACTTTTTAATAACATTTCTGGTATTTATATGCAAAAAAGCACTCGCTTAAAAACGAGTGCTAAAAAATGAAATGATTCCTTCGTTTTAAGTTATTTACCACATAAACGGTAAACAGCTTCTGCATAGATTTCCATTGCTTTATACATACTGCTTAATTCCCAGCGTTCGTTGGCTTGATGCATAAAGTCTGGTGTATCAGGGAACATTGCACCAAAAGCGACACATTGGTTCATTGTACGAGCAAAAGTTGCGCCTCCTGAAACAAATGGTTCCGTCATATCGCCAGTAATCTCACGATACGTTCCTAAAAGATTTTTGATCAATTCACTCTCTAATGGTACGTAAAGTGAATCTAGGAAATCAAATTCTTCGTAAGTCAAATCATATTTTTTCACAGTTTCTGTTAGTTTTTCAACTAATTCTTCTTTTTTAAAGGTAACCGGAATACGCATGTCCACACCGATTTTTGTTTGTTCAGGCGTGATTTCTAAACTTGCAAAATTCATGGTTAATTCACCAGATTGTTCATCCACCGTTTTACCTACCACATTTTCGCCAGTTGCGTTTTCTTGGACTAATTTTCCTAAAAAGTTAAGTGGGGCAAAATCAAAGACATCCGAAAGAGCAATAGCCAAACGAGTAATAGCATTGACACCTTCTGCGGCATCTTTTGCATGGATGCTTTTTCCAAGAATTACGACAGAATCCCCTTTATCTTCAAAATCAAAATGGTGTTTTTTCAATGCTGCTTTTACTTCATCCAATTTTTCGCCTGAATAAGGAGCAGTATCTGGAACAACATTTAGAGCCCCACCAGCATTTACTGAAAATTCTGTTGTTCCTGGCCCAGTTAGGTAAGCTTGTAATAAACCTTTTTCAGCATAAATCAATGGAAACTCAGCATCAGGAGCAAATCCTTGGGTAATTCCTTCTTCTTTTTCGTTGTATTTATCTAAACAACGCCATAAATTTTCTTCATCTGTACCAAAAATAAAGCGAATACGTGTGTTAAATTCCACTCCTGCATCCATTAAAGATTTAACTGCATACATTGCAGCAATTGATGGTCCTTTATCATCTTGGGAACCACGCCCAATTAACCAACCATCTTTTACAGTAGGATCAAAAGGTTTAGACTCCCAATTCTTTTCATCCCCTGCTGGCACTACATCCATATGACACAAGATACCGAATAATTCATCACCAGAACCCACTTCGGCATAACCATAGTATCCTTCTGGGTCTTTAAATGTTTTAAATCCTAAACTTTCACTGATTTCTAGGACTTTATCTAGGGCTTCAATGACTTTTTTCCCAAAAGGATGACCTTTACCAGTATCAGATTCGTCCAGAACTGATGGGATACGAATCAATTCACTTAAAGATTCCAATGCTTGTTCATGATGTTGTTTTGTTACAAATTGTTTCATGTTCCTAGCCTCCTAATATAATAAAAAGGTCATGTCAAAACAACAGACACAACCTCTTTTTTCAAACAATGTTTCAACTTTAACAGGTGATTTCACCATTTGTTCAAAAAAGATAAAACATCCGTTTTGTTTCCTATTTTGCTTCTAACACATTCGTTGATTGGCTTCTTTTATTGTTTTTATTGGAAACGATGATCAAAGACTTTTTGCAACAACAAGCCCAAACAGAGGAAAAATATGAAATGCTATTTTTCTCTGTTCGTCCTTATTGCTTGATCCAAGACAGTTTATTTACTGCCTTTTCCACGTTGATCAATTATCAGCTCATTGAAATAAGCCTAAATGTTTCTTATTGTTAGCAGAGCTAAGCGATGTTTTTACCACTTTTTTTCTAAAACATGGCTGCTACGCCTAAGATAACACAAATTGCCACAAATAAAATAGCAATCAATTTGCCTGTAAATTTCCACCATACTGAAATATCAAAACGAGCAATTGCAACAGCCCCCATAACGATGGCAGAAGTTGGTGTGATCAAATTGACCAAACCAGATGCTGATTGATATGCAGTGATAACTAAATCTTTACCGACACCTGCAAATTCACCCATAGGTCCCATAATTCCCATTGTAGCAGCTGCTAGACCAGATGTTGATGGGATCAAGAATGACATTGGAATGTAGAAGATAAATGTTAGAATTAAGAAGACACTTGAAGATAATGAACTTAATCCTTGTTCTCCCCAGTGTAAAATAGTATCGGTAATTAACCCATTGTTCATCACTACTTGAATCCCACGAGCCACTGCGACAACGATCGCTACACCAATTAGGTCTGAAGCTCCTGCTAAAAATTCTGAGATAAATTCTGATTCTTTCATTCCGTAAGTAATCGCAACCACGATCGCCATGACTAAGAATAACATCGTAATTTCTGGGAAATACCATTCGCCTAATGGAAGCATATTTTTACCTAATACTGTTCCAACTACCGGTAAATTCGTTAACCAATTTGTTAGTGATTCAAAAATTGTAAAGTTTTTGTTCAATGTTGTCCAAGGGATTAAACTAATAATCATGATCCCAAAAGTAATAAAGAATAAAACGTTGACATGTTTTTGTCTTTTTGTAATTGTTTCTTGTCGACCGATTGCATCAATATCAAAGTGTTTGATGTCTTCTTCTCTTTGATCGTAAACAAGTGACTTCGTTGGATCTTTTTCAATTTTAGAAGCATAACGATAAACATAAAGAATAGAAATTGCTAATAATATAACGAACATTAAAAAGCGTAAGCCAATTCCTTCACCCATTGAGATCCCCACAGCTTGCGAAGCAACACCTGTTGCAAAGGGATTAACTGTTGAAGCTAAACAGCCAACTTGCGACCCTACTAAAACAATCGCTACTGCAACAACCGTGTCAAACCCAACAGCCATCATAACTGGAATCAATAATGCATAAAATGGAATTGTTTCTTCAGCCATTCCATAAGTTGATCCTCCTAAAGCGAATAAGAGCATCAATACTGGAATCAACATTTTTTCTTTGCCTTTGAATTTTTTAACAACAGAAGCAATCCCAGCATCTAATGCGCCTGTTTTGTTAATAATACCTAAAAATCCACCTACAACTAAAATAAAGAAAGAGATTGGGATAGCAGCTGGTGTTTCTTTCGTTAATTCTCCAGCCGGTACACCTAACATCCCGTTAATTGGTGCCATGAAAATATCCCATAGCCCTTGAGGATTTTGTGTTACTCGTTCATAAGAACCCGCAATGATGTTGCCAGCATCGTCGACACTATAATGTCCAGCCGGTATGAACCATGTTAATACAGCAATAATCGCAATAATAATGAATAAGACCGTATACGCTGAAGGCATTTGAAATTTTTTCTTTTTCGTTTGTTCCATTTTCTTCTTCCTTTCTTGCTTTCATTTAGAATCTTTTATGAAAGATTCCATCTGTTATTTTAACAAAAAAAATGCAATAATAAAAATAATAACCTACATTTCAGTGAATTTTATTCAAAAAATTCGTTTTTCACTCCTTTTCCTGTATTTTTTAGTATGAAGCTTTTTCAAAACAATTGTAGCGTTTTCTAATATATAAGTAATCAAATTATTTATCATTTAAAACGAGAAGAATTTCACATAGAAAACAATAAAATACATTTTTATGCATAAAAAAAAGAAATACTCAAACACTATTAGTAAAACGCTTACACATATAAAGTTATTGTATTTTTTTTCATCAACTAAATTTTTATGAAAAATCATTTATTGCTGGTTCTTCCCCAATTGGTTCGTTTTACTTTTCTATTTTTTAATATAAGTAATTTTTCCAATCGAATCACTATTTCTATATTTTTTAAACTTAATATGTTGCACTAATCCACCCATGTACATTTAAGCATTGTATCACAAACAACACGTGAAAAAACACCAAAGTTAGCAATACGTCCTAACATTTGATGTTCTTAGATGATAAGTTCTTTTTTTTATCCTCTTTCTAGCATCTTGCCCTTTTCCTTATTAGTAGTATGTGTTTCCTTAAATGATAAACTTTTTATAGTAGTTTCTTGAAATTTTTTATTCACTGATTTCAATATAGACTTTAGATGTTGTTTCATCTGTTCTTCTTTTGGTTGAATTATTTTTGTACTGCCATGAATACTGTTTCCATCCGCATCTACATTCTCATAAACACTTTTTTCATCTGCATCTTTCACTTTGAAGTCGGGTGCTTTTATCTCTAATAACGTTTTTAGTTCGTCACTTTCTCCTATAGAACTAGAACTTGAAACTTGTTTTTGAATTTTTTTAAAATTTGATTGACCCGAAGTTGAAGGTCCAGCCTGGGTCTCTAAATCTAACTGTACTTTCTGTAATGTTTGTACGATTTGCTCATTTTCAGATGATTTTTTTGTCAAATGTGGTAGACTATTCCATTCAGTTTTTATTCTTGTTACTTTTCCTATTTTCATTAGTGAACGTTTCAAATGAAGTTTTTTTTCAGATATTCCAAATATTTCTTGTAATTTTTTTGATATAGCTTTTCTTATCTCTATCTCACATAAAACTTCAACATACTGACGTGCATAATTTTTATAGATATCAAAAGGCATCATTTGTTTTTTCTTTTTTAAATATTTTTTTAGGACTGCTTCTTTTTTTTGAAGCTTTTTATCCTTTAACCCCTTAATTGCATCAATTGAATCATTCGAAGAAAGAAAAGGGGCGAAACTATTACCATAGTATGTTCTTTTAATGAGATAATCTACTTCTTCTGATAAAGGTAAAGATGTCTCTAAATAAAGTCTTGTAATCCCTAATTTTTTTAACGTTTTACTTGCGGAAAAAGGATCAAAAGAGGATTTTTCACGACAGTCATCCTTTATTTTTTGTATGCTTTTTTTGACAAAAATAATATCATTTTGTGCTTTCATTTTTTCTTCTCTACTAGCAAAACCTTTGTATAGCTTGTAATAGTATTCATCTAATTCTTTTACCTTTAATTTAAGTTTCTCACTTTCGTCCATCTCTTCCTTTTGTTCAATTTCTGCCATCGGTTTCTGCTGTTTCCCAGCCAAATTTTCCACGACGTATGGTTTATTTTCGGAAGCCTCCATCACTATCTCCTTTAAAATTCCTTTTTTTATATTATATCAAACAAAAGAAATCGATTTCATAAACATACCCCCTATTATTCATCAATAAATAAAAAGAAGAATCAAAATAATTGGAAAAAGGTTTCCACCAATTTTAAATGAAAGAAAAAAATAAGTTTTATCTCTTAGTTTACTGATAAATCTTTACTCAAAAATTTCATTTCCTTTTCTTTATTTTTGATGTAACAGAAAAAATATACCTTAGATATTCTAGTTTTGTAACAGTCTACTTCTTAATACAAAAAGATCTCCAAAATACACAAATGTATTTTGGAGATCTTTATCATGTTTTTTACATGTTTATTTTGACAATGAGTGTGCTTGATCTAATTTATGCTGCTTTCTAGCAAGCCATGGTAATAATTTTGCATGCAATACTAAAAAGGCTGCGCTAACGATAAATCCTTTGATTAAGTTGAAAGGAACGATTCCGATCAGCACATAGTTGACTAAAGGCATACCCAACATTTGATTCGCATTCAAGCCCAAAAACATAAGATATAATGGCGTAATAACAAAGTAATTAGCCACGCTCATGAATAAAGTCATAGCGATCGTACCAGAAATCACACCTAAAAATTTATTTTTACCTGCTTTTGTTTGCTTACGGAAGAAATAAAAAATCGGTAAGGTAAAAATAGTTGTTGCTAAAAAGCTAGCCGTATCTCCCACTAGATTATCTGGCGAAAAACCTGTAGTGATCAAATGTAGAATGGAACGTAAGAAAGCTGTGACTATTCCTGCCACTGGTCCAAATAAAAACATACTGATCAATACTGGAATATCACTAAAGTCAATCTTTAAAAAGCTAAAAGCTGGCATGATAGGAAATGCAACGTATTGCAAAACCAATCCGATCGCAGCAAATAATGCCACAGCGACCATTTTTTGTACACGGGTATTCTTCATTTGAAATCCTCCTGTTAGGACTCCTCTTCAGCGAACTTTTCAACGAATATTTGCAAATAAAAAAACTCTCCAATAAGACACAGGGAGAGTTAGAGTTATTTAACAAAAAGCTACGTCAAATAAGCTCTATCTTCTTTATCCAGACTATACTGTCGGTATCGGAATTTCACCGATTCAGCTACTTAAGTAAAGTAGGTCGTGGACTATAACCACCGGTCGGGAATTGCACCCTGCCCCTGAAGACGAACCATTTTATAATTTTGTTTACCTTTTCATTATACATAGCTTGAGAAAAAATGCAATCATTTTTTCTTATGATAAGTAAGTAACTATTTGGATTGATTGAATAAACTGTTGATTTCCTTCTTATTTAGCTCACGATATTCACCGGGACGCAACCCTTGAAGTGTCAAGTGACCATATTTCTCACGCTTTAATTTTTGAACGGGTAATCCAACGGCTTGAAGCATATTTTTAACTTGATGATTTCTTCCTTCGTGAATGGTCAATTCCACAATACTATGATTGGTTTTTGGATCAACAGATAAGATTTGATAGCGCGCAGGAGACGTTCTTCTGCCTTCGATTTTTATGCCTTTGGTTAAAGGTGCCAACAGTGTTTTAGTGGCAATTCCTTTTACTTTAGCAACATAGACTTTATCGACTTCATGCTTAGGGTGTGTTAAACGTTGCGCAAATTCGCCATCATTGGTTAGAAGTAAAATACCAGAAGTATCATAATCTAGACGTCCAACAGGGTAGATGCGTTCTTTTACCATTGGCAGTAAATCTGTGACGACTTTGCGACCTTTATCATCAGAAACTGCTGAAATAACTCCTTTTGGTTTATAGAGTAAATAATAACCATATTCCTCTTGATAGATTGGTACTTCATCCACTTCAATTAGATCATGCTTGCTTACTTTAACACCCAATTCTTTTACTACATTTCCATTGACTTTCACTCTACCCGCTAAAATAAATTCTTCTGCTTTACGTCTTGAAGTAATTCCAGCATGCGCAATTACTTTTTGTAATCTTTCCATTATAATTGTTCTCCTTCATTCATCTCATCAAAAAACAGGTCTAGTGGAACCTCTTCATTTAAGGTATTTTCCATTGCTTGTATATCTGGCAAATCTTTCAGCGAATTGAGTCCAAAATAATCTAGAAAATAAGAGGTGGTTCCATATAAAATCGGACGTCCTGGGCCGTCCACTCTTCCTTTTTCTTCGATCAAATGATGGGCAGATAGACGCTGTACAGCACTTGAGGCTTGAACACCACGAATCTGTTCAATTTCGATTCTAGTAATTGGTTGTTTATAAGCGATGATTGCTAAAGTCTCTATAGCAGCTTGAGACAAGGTATTTGATGTTCCCTGCGCATAACGTTTTAACAATGAAGCTAGTTCTTTTTTTGTCGTTAAAACAGCACGTTCGTCTGTTTCTAAAATATGCAAAGCGCTATCTGGATCCTTCTCATACTTTTCTTTTAGCTCTGCCAATCGTGCCATTGATTCTTTCTTGTCAATCATTAACAGATAGCTAATCTCTTCTAAGCTAATTCCTTCTTCACCAACGATAAAAAGGATTGCTTCAAGTTCACTTAATTTGGTCATTTTCGGTATCTCCTACTGCTAGATAAAGCATAATTGATTCATAGTTTCTTGCTTGTTGTGCAATAATCTGCCCGTTTTTCATCATTTCTAACAACGCCATAAAAGTCGTTACCACTTCTGTTTTTGTTGGGGCATCAAAGAAAGAATCGAAAGAGCATCCCTTGACATTTTTCTTGAGTCGTTCTTCAATAAACGTTATTCGCTCTTCGATCGTTGTGTCATCTGGGGCAATCGTTTTTTCAACTTTCTCAGAAAATTTCTTCCGTTCTAATATCTTTTCCATTGCACGAAACAAATCGATTTTTTTTACTTGTCCTCGTTTCAGTGGTTTCTCTTCTTTAATTAGAGCATCCACAGAGACTGGTTCTTTCGTATAATACAAACTTCTTTCTTGAGCCTTTTCAGTTAACTGTTCGGCTGCATATTTATATTTTCGATACTCCAATAATTGATTGACTAATTCCTCACGTGGGTCTTCTTCCCAATATTCTTCTTCAACGATTAATTCTTGTACAGGTAATAAGGTCTTACTTTTAATGGCCATCAACGTTGCAGCCATTACCAAATACTCACCTGCAACGGCAAGTTCCAACGTTTTCATCGTATGAATATAAGACATGTATTGTTCTGTAATCGTCGCAATTGGAATATCATAAATATCAATCTCCATTTGTTGGATCAAGTGAAGGAGTAAATCTAATGGTCCTTCAAAGATATCTAATTTAATATTGATTGCTGTCACATCGTTCACTCTTCCTCGCTGGTCCTATTGATCCATTTCGTTAAATACGGTTCGGTGATCTCTGTTGGTCGTATCGTAAAATCTGGGTATTTTGCTTGAAGTTCATCCAACATCAAAAACCCCATCTTATCCCCACGATAGGAAGGGTTTAAAGAAACGTCATGAATAATTAATTCTTTATTTTCTCCCCAATAGACGCCAATGATTCCTTGAATATTAGTAGAACCTTCCGGAGTAAAGAAAAAAAGTTCATAGCCTTCTTCTGTTTCGTACGTATTAATTTCTTTGAGTAAATTCGATTTATCTGTTAGCTTTTTATGGAAACTTAATAGTCCCATTGCAATTTTGTGATTTTCTTTTCGGTAATGTGTTAACATTTTTTCACCTTCCTATGACTAAGCCCTTGGAAAATGCTGCTTATAAACATCCGTCATTCTTTTCTTTGTAATATGCGTATAAATTTGTGTTGTTGATATATCAGCATGTCCTAATAATTCTTGGACTGTTCGAAGATCTGCACCATTTTCCAGTAAATGTGTCGCAAAACTATGCCGTAAAGTATGGGGCGTCACTTCTTTGTTAATTCCTGCCTCACGAACCAATTGTTTTAGATTCTTCCAAATACCTTGTCGCGATAAACCAGTTCCATGATTATTGACAAATACATGAGTTTCAGCACTGTTTTTTACTAGTAAGGGTCTTGCTTCATCTAAATATCTCTCCAACCAATGGATCGCATAATCACCTAGAGGAATAATTCTTTCTTTGTCCCCTTTACCAACAGTCTGCACTAGACCAAGTGACAAATGAAGATCGCTTAATTTTAATCCGATCAATTCACTGACGCGCATGCCTGTTGCATACATCACTTCAAGAATTGCACGATCTCTCATACCTAAATTTTTAGATGTATCTGGTGCTTCAATCAAGCGCTCGACTTCTGACAAAGATAATGTACTTGGTAGTTTCTGTACTTTTTTGGGTGTATCAATGTGTTGCATCGGATCATGATCGGTTACCCGTTCTTGTCGTAAAAACTGATGAAATCTCCTTAAGCTAGTAATCATCCTGGTCACAGTTGCAGGTGCCTTTTTTTCATCGTGCATTTTTTCTAAATAATTGATGATGACGTAACGATCTACCTCTTGCCAAGAGGTCAACTGATGCTCTTCTAGATAATGCAGGTATTGTGCTAAATCTCTTTCATAGCTGTTTTTGGTATTTAATGACAAGCCACGTTCAATCGTTAAATAGTGGAGATAATCCCTAATTTCTTCTTTCATAACAAACCACCTCGCGCTCTTCTATCATATCAGATAGGCTTCATTTTCGATAGTCCATTTTACATGCAGGCAAAGAAAAAGCCGTCTATTTAGGTCAGACGGTTTTACTTTCTTTTTCTTTCATGTAACACTTTTGACAAACACCATGAAAAGTTAAACGATGATCTTTCACTAAAAAGTGATACCGTTTTTCTACGATATCTTCCACCTCGCTTAACAAATCTTCCTCGACTTCTTCAATTGTACCGCATTTTAAACACAATAGATGATGATGGAAGTGTTTTGCGCCTTCTTTTCTTAAATCATAGCGTGCTACGCCATCATTAAAACTTACTTTATCAATGACTTTTAGATCCGTCAAGATTTCCAGTGTACGATAAACAGTGGCAAGTCCAATTTCAGGACTCTTTTTTTTCACTAAAAAGAAAACTTCTTCTGCAGATAAGTGTTCTTTTTCATTTTCTAACAGCACAAGTAAGGTTGCTTCTCTTTGCGGGGTCAATTTAAACCCAGATTCATGTAACTGTTGTTTTGTTTTTTTCATTACTGACATTGCATTCATGACCATTTTTTCAACCCCAACAATTTATAATAATTATAATTAAAAACCAGAAATCTCTTTTATAAATTAAAACAATTATAATCTAGTTAAGAAAAACATGCAAGTGATTCTCAATTAGATTTTCTTATTCGTTTGGTCATTCCAGCTTCTTGTTTAACTAATCCTTGTTTTAATAGGTTGCCGATCGCTCGTTTAAAAGCTCCTTTACTAATGCCAAAAGCATTCATGATCGCTTCTGGATCCGATTTATCTGTAAAAGGAATTTGCTCATCAGCTGAACGTTCTATGATCGTTAAAATCATTTGTGCATCATCTGAGATGGTTTCAAAGGCTCTTGGTTTTAAAGAAAGATTTAATACACCATCTGGTCTTACACCGATGACTCTCCCTTTAATCTGTTCGCCTAATCTTGGTTCATTATAACGCTCAGATGGATGGATAAAACCGATATAAAAATCATCTGTTAACACATACGTACCAGTCAATTTCAATCGATAAGCGGTGCCAGAAATGTCTTTATTTTTTAATTCTTCTGATCCACGTTTACTCAATGACTTAAAAATTTTTTCATCAGCTAAACTTGCCCAAATACGATCTTTGGCATCTACTCTCAATGAAACCATCAATCGATCTCCTTTTTTAGGCCAAAGTTCTGTCATTGTTGGTAGTTCATCTAATGAGACAACAAAATCTTTGTCAGGTAAACCGATATCAACAAATACACCTAGGTCTTTTCTGCTAGCAGTCACTCTCCCAAAGGCATAGTGTCCAATGCGACTTTTAGGGATAGCCGTAGTAAAACGATTTTCATGTTTTTGGTTTTGGTACCCAAAACCTTCAACCGCTTCCCCGATGTGATGTTCTCCTTCAGTTTTACTTAATCCAAAGGTTTGTCCATGTTTTTGGACAAAATAATTTTTTTCATTTTCATCAATTACCATACCGGTAAATATTGTGGCTAATAATTCATTCATTTTATTTCTCCTTTTTATAAAAGATTCACCATCTTTTCTTTGCTATCATAACATAATGTTTCTTTGATTAGAAGTTGGTTCCATCTTATAAACGATAAAAAACCCAGGCTTCTAGCATATTTTATTCCACTTGAACAAAAGGACTTCTTTTGTTTTATGTGGTCAAAATATGCGATACCTGAGTGTTTTATCTAACAATTATTAACATCAGAAACTAACGACTTCCGTTCCCACCAAACCATCCCGTTTTGCAATTGATCGTTACAATATAAAACGGTAAGGCACTTTCACCAATCCCATTCATTAAAGCTGATTTTGTTGAAGTGGCATAAAGATTATAATAGCCTTCGCCATTTTCGATTCTTGCTTTTTCCAATCTATACCCACCTTCAACGATGTATCCACGTTGAATACATGTGGCAATCACGCTTTCTTGCACTCCTGATGCCCAGTTCCAAGCAGCATTTGTTGTATCAGAAACATCGCTTTGTCTTGTGGACATAATTGGTTGATTTGCAGAATTTGTCGTTGTGGAAGTGATCGTAGTGGTAGTAGTTGTTGCTTCCTGTTGCGAAGCTTGTGCTGCTTTCTTTTCTTTTGCCGTTAATATTTCATCGACTTTTTGTAGTTGGTCTTTTAAGGAAACAATTAATTCTTCATTTTTGACTTGATCAACAGCTGCTTTTGCTTCCTTGTATTGATTCCTTGTGGCATTTTCTATTACTTTATCATTATTATAAATAACTTTCACTTTTTCTTTTGCTGTTTGTAGTTGTTTATATTGTTCTTCCGCTTTTTCTTGAGCTTGCTGAACAAGCTGACCGAAAGCTGTATTATCCGTTGTTAGTAATTGAACTTTTTTATCTTCTTTTAATTTAGGATCATTGACTAAATGATCATCTTCAATAACAGAAGACGTAAACAACTCATTGACGTGTTTAATTGCCTTAATTTTACTTTGAATATCCTCATATGTTTTTTCTAGTTGGTTATATTCTTTTTCTTCTTTTACTTCATTTAAGGAGATTTTTAACTTTGTTAAATCTTGATTGATCATGGATGTACGGATAAATTGACGAGACGAATCCGTATAAAATTCGGCCAGTGTTTGTTGCAAGTTTGAAATCTTTTGTTTTTGCTCCTCTTCTTGAGCAGCGATTTGTGCTTGCACATTTTGCTGATGATCATAGTAAGTCCAGCCGCCGACACCAAGCAACAGTAAGGCTACTAAAGCCAGATAAGGACCTTTCTTCTTTTTCTTTTGAGAAGGTTCACTTTCCTTCATTGATTCTGTTGGTTCTGTCAATGAAGGATTTTCTGCTTTGTTTGCTATTGATGTAGCCAGTTCGTCTTTCGCCACTTCTTCTTTAGCAGAATTTTTATTTGTAGAATCCGTATTCTTTAATCGTTCTTCATTGTCTTCTTCAATGAATGTTTTTTCAGCATTGCTTTTCTTAGAAGAGGTTTGCTGATTGTCTGTTTTGGAAAATGTCGCTGTTTCTTTAGTTATTGTTTCAAGTGGCAGAGTTTCTTTTCTATTTATATTTTCTTTTTTTTCATTAGCTAGTTCTTGAGATTGTTTTTGCGTTTCCGCATTTTTATTCTTCTCATTTTCTTCTGCTATCTTTTTGTCGCTATTCTTTTCTTCTTCATTTTTTTCTGCAGACACATTTTCTATCGGTTTTAACGCATCATCTAAGACTTTTGAAATCGATGTATCTTCTTGTACCAAGTTGGATTGTTCTTCTGCTTTTTTCTGTAGCTGTTCAGAAGAGTTCTCCTTGTTTTTTGTTGCAAGTTCTTCTTTAATCATCCGCATTAATTCTTCTGCGTGTTCTTCTGTTGTATCTTCTCGATGTGCTTTGATGTATGCAGATAAAATAGAGTTTTCTTTTTCGTGATCAACAAACTCTTTCAGTTCTGCTACTCGTTTTTGTTGTTCTATTTTTATTTCATTTTCTGGTTCTTCTTCGTTAACGCTTGGTTCTAGTTTATCTTCATCTAAATTTATTGAATTTCCTTTTTTATTGGATACATTATCTACGGTTTGCAACAAGTTATTTTCTTCGGGAATTGTATCCTCTTTGAATAATTCCATGACTGATTCTAATGGCAAGTCAGTTAATTCTGACCATTCAATAGGGTCATTCAATTCAGTTTCTGGAAAAAAATCCTCTGAAGAATCCATTGACGACTGAATATCATTCTTTTTTTCTTCATTTGTGTGTTGATCCGTTTCTTCTATTTGATAACCATAATCAGAACAGACTTGTTCTCCGCTGATTTTTTTTGATCCACACTTTGGGCATTTTTTTATCACTTAGCGATCGGCTCCTTTTGTTAGGTTTACGCTACCACTTAATCTACCATATTCTGAAACTTTCGCCAATAGGATATTTCGATCAATTTCTCCACATTATAAAAAAATTGATACTCACAAAGAATTGATTGTACAAAAAATTTTACTCTTTTTAGCCATATTGTTTTGTTTTATCACTAAAAAAGAAGGTTGCGCATTGGTCAACAAAAAAAGAGAAAAAGCCGTTCCTCATAAAAAATCCTGAATCACGACTTATTCTCTTTTTCATTGTATTTAAGTAAAAACTGCCTGAATCATCCAAAGAGAGATTTACTCTAAGAAATCTTTCAATTGTTTAGAACGTGATGGATGACGTAACTTTCTCAGTGCTTTTGCTTCTATCTGACGAATACGTTCACGTGTTACACCAAATACTTTTCCTACTTCCTCAAGCGTTCTGGTGCGCCCATCATCTAACCCAAAACGTAAGCGAAGAACATTCTCTTCACGATCAGTTAATGTATCTAAGACATCTTCTAATTGTTCCTTCAATAATTCATAAGCAGCATGCTCAGCCGGGCTTGTTGCCTCTTGATCTTCAATGAAATCTCCTAAATGAGAATCATCTTCTTCCCCAATAGGCGTTTCTAATGATACAGGTTCTTGCGCAATTTTTAATATTTCACGTACTTTTTCAGTAGGAAGGTCCATTTCCGCACCAATTTCTTCCGGCGTTGGTTCTCTTCCTAAATCTTGAAGTAATTGACGTTGGATACGGATCAATTTATTGATCGTTTCTACCATGTGCACAGGGATACGAATTGTACGAGCTTGGTCAGCAATCGCACGCGTAATAGCTTGTCTAATCCACCAAGTGGCATATGTGGAGAATTTGAATCCTTTACGATAGTCAAATTTTTCAACAGCTTTCATTAATCCCATATTTCCTTCTTGGATCAAATCAAGAAACTGCATACCACGACCAACATATCTTTTCGCAATACTTACCACCAAACGAAGATTTGCTTCGGCTAAACGTTGTTTGGCTTCTTGGTCACCTTCTTCAATTTTTAAAGCTAATGCTACTTCTTCTTCCGCAGTTAAAAGGGAAACACGGCCAATCTCTTTTAAATACATACGAACTGGATCATTAATTTTTACGCCAGTCGGTGCAGATAGGTCTTCCGTTTTCGCTTGCTCTGCTTTTTTCTCTGCATTCTTTAAACTGTGAATGGACGGATCACCATTTTCATCAACAACACTAATTCCAGCATCTTCAACTTGTTGGATCAATTTATCCATCTCATCCGCATTCAATGTAAATGGCGTAGCAAGTTTATTTGAAAGATCATCATACACTACTTGTCTTTTTGGTTTATTTTCTTTGATAAAAGCTGCTACCGCTGCTTCATACTTTTTATTCTCTGTTACATTTGCCATAAAAGAAGGCCCCCCTTGAGTAGCTATTCGGCTTGTTTTAACTGTTTTGTTAAGTTAATGATTTCAATCGTTAACTCCAATTCTAATTGTTTGTTTCCAGTTCTTCTTGCTTCTTGCTGCAGTTGTTTTTTTAAAGTTATTTCATCAGCTAAAGAAGATTTACTGATCACGCGCAATAAGTCTTGGATTTCTCTTGGCGTGCTTTCATTGGCAACACGCAAATATTCGATTTCCACCACTAAACGCCTTAAATTTTCATCCTGCAAAAAGTCTAAAAACTCTGCAAGGTTGAATTCATCATGTTGTGATAAAAACGCATCAAATAAAAAATAAATCTCTGCGTACATATCATGAACAAATTGAAATTGTTGTTCTTTCAGAAGATTACGAACTGCAGTTTCTTTAAATGCTCGAAATAAAAGCATTTGTTCTGCTTTTTCAACCTGAGTCAGTGGCCTTTTCTTTGCCACGGTAGCACGTGAAATTTGTGGTTTCTGCGCCACCGTATGTGACTCATTCCGATTTTTTTGATTCTCTCTACGAAAATCACGCAATTGTTTTTGCATCGTTTCTCGGCTAATCTGAAATTCAGCTGATAACTGTGAAAGATACATATCTTGCTCAATTGGCGAGATCACTTGACTAAGTTCTCTTAACGCTTCTTCTAGATATTCAATTTTCTCTTTTTCATTTTCTAGATTTTTATTTTGTTTCAAATAACGACACTTAAATGTAAAAACTGTATCACGACCATGATGAATCAGTTCATTAAATGAATCATTCCCATATTTACGCAAGTACTCATCTGGATCCAGCTTTTCTGGCATCGTAATGATCGATAACTGTAAACGGCTATTTTTCCTCAACAATTCGATCCCTCTATTCGTTGCCTCAAAACCAGCATGATCGCCATCGTAACAAAAAACCAATTCTTTCGTGAGACGCTCAATCTGTTGAATCTGCTGATTCGTTAAACTCGTTCCCATTGAAGCAATTCCGTTTTTCACACCAGCTTGCCAAGCGGCGATCACATCCATAAAACCTTCAAATAAAAGCACTTCACCACTTTTCCGAATTTCGCTACGTGCTTTATCTAGATTGAATAACACTTGTCTTTTGTTGAACAGCTCTGTTTCAGGACTATTTAAATATTTGGGCTGGTCTTTTTCTTGTCCTTTTTCCGGTGCGAGCCATCGCCCAGAAAAACCGATAGTTCTTCCTTGAGAATTACGTATGGGAAAGATGATTCGTTGATAAAACCGGTCAGACATTCCACCATCTTCATGGGAAACAAACAAACCAGAGCGTTCCAAAACTTCTTGATCATAAGACTCATTTTTAAACACTTGTTTTAAAAATGAGCGCTCATTTGGTGCAAAACCAATAGTGAACTCTTGAATCAATTCTAATGTCAACCCGCGTTTTAATAAATAATCTAGAGCTTGCTCCCCAGCTTTTGTATGAAGCAACATATGATGATAAACTTCTTCCGCTTTTTCATGAGCTAAAATCAATTTTCCATTAATTGAATCACTGTTTTCTAAAGGGAAACTTTGTTTACGCCATTGGTCTTCTAAAGGGATTTGTTCAAAATCAGCAACTTTGACTACTGCTTCCGGGAAACTGAGTCCTTCTAATTCTTGAAGAAAGGTAAAGACATTTCCACCTTTTCCACAGCCAAAGCAATGAAAAATCTGTTTGTCTTCAGCTACTGAAAATGAGGGTGTACGTTCTTCATGAAAAGGACACAAGCCTAAATAGTTTTTTCCAGATTTTTTTAATTGGACATACTGACCAATCACCTCAACGATATTCGTTTGTCCACGAATCGTTTCAATGACTTCTTGTGGAATTCGCTGAGCCATGCTTTCACCCCTCTTGTAAAATAAATCAGATGGTTTTTTATTAAAGACCACTCGGGAGAATACCGGTAAAAAATCGCACTAACAAAAATCAGTGCGATTTTAAAGGACACAATTATACATATTTCATTCTATCATAATTTTCTACTTTTTCAAGTACATTACTTCTTCTCTTTCAATGAAAAATGGATTATTTAGCGGCCGCAAATTTATTTAATAGATGATTTTGAATATTTGCTTTCCAATAAAGGAGACGCAGGATGATATTGATAATCATCAGTCCAACAAAGTATGTCCATGCATTTCCTAATCCTAGATCAACTTCTAACAAATGATGGAAGAGCATGGCTGCGACGTAAATACCAATCACGGTCGTCGTAGCTAAGAAAATACGTAATGGATTAAATGGATAACAAGCTTTGATCACCGCCATACAACTAATTCCGATCAACAAGTAATACATTAATGTCGTTGTTTGTAGTGCAGTAAAAGGTAAAACTTTTCCTAAAAGATAAACAACAATAATGTTTAATACAACAAGTAAAGCATTTGGCAAGGCAGTAATTAACGCAGTTGGAAGATAACGATAGGTAATTTTTCTTTTATCTTGTTCAAATGATAAGAAGAAAGAAGGGTACCCTTCAATCGCTAAATCAATCAAAGTAATTTGGATTGGTATAAATGGAAATCCTATAGCAGTAATCGCACATAAAATGGATAAAATGAAAGAATAAATTGTTTTGATAAAGAAAATTCCAGAAACTTTTGTCACATTATTAACCACGCGACGTCCTTCAAATAAAACTTCTGGTAAGGTAGTAAAATCAGAATCAAGTAAGACTAGGTTGGCAATTTGTCGTGTTGCCCCATCGCCTTCTGCCATGGCGATACTACAATCTGCTTCTCGTAACGCTAATACATCATTTACACCATCGCCAGTCATCGCAACTGTCCGTCCGCTTTCTTTTAATTCATTTACTAAGAGTTTCTTTTGTTGTGGACTTACACGACCGAACACGGTATATTCATGAACAGCTTTTCGGACAGATTCTTCTTCTGTTAATGTAGAAAGATCAATATAAGAATCATAGTTTGGTAATCCAGCACGGCGAGCGATGTTTGAAACAGTGAAAGGATTATCACCTGAAATAACTTTTAAATCAACTCCCTCATCATGTAAATAAGCTAAGGTTTCTTCTGCATTTTTACGAATAGGGTCATCGATTTCAAATAAAGCGACAGGTTCCACTCCCTGTGGTTTACCCTCAACTAATTGTTGACCGGGAGCAATTCCTAGCATTAACACACGAAAACCATTTGCTTGAGCGGTCATTAAGCTCTCTGGTAATTGATCCTTTTCTACTAAACGTTCTGGTGCACCAATATAGACAACACCTAATTCAGGAAATTCCATTGCTCCCCATTTACGGTCAGAAGAAAAAGCCAATTTTTTAGTTACAGTATAGCGATTGGATAATTCAAAATAATCTCTAAGGGCACGCATGGTCAGATTATTGTCACTGCTTTCTGTCAGATAGGTTCCCATGATTTCAGGTATCGCTTTTTCATAAACTGAATGAAGTGGTTCGACCCGTTGAAGACTCATTTTACCCTCAGTGATCGTTCCTGTTTTATCTAAGCAGAGTGTATCAACATGAGCAAGTGTTTCGATCGAATACATATCTTGTACGAGGATCCGCTTTTTCGCTAATTTTGTTACTCCTGTGGTTAATGCAATACTGATCAAAAGCACTAAGCCTTTAGGAAGCATGCCAAGTAAAGCTGCAGCAGAAGCAACAACAGAGAGCTTAATTGAAGCATCTCGAATAAATAATGCTTCTAAAAATAGAATAATTCCTAATGGTATGATAACGAAACTAGTAAACTTGGAAACTTTCCGAATGGAATCAACAAGTTCTGAATGAATTGCTTTATGAGTTTTTGCTTCATTCGTTAATTGAACAGCATAATTGTCTGCACCGACACGTATCGTTTCTGCGAAAACAGAACCACTTGTTAAGAAACTACCAGAAAGCAATTCATCTCCCATTTCTTTTACAATCAAATCTGATTCACCGGTTAGCAATGCCTCATTGGCTTCTGCACGACCTGAAATGACTTTCAAGTCAGATGGAATTTGTTCGCCTGCACCGATTTTAACTATATCCCCTAAAACCAATTGTGTTGTTGCAATGGATTGCTCTTTGCCATCACGGATCACTTGAACTTCTGATTGGGAAACGATTGATAGCTTTCTTACTAAGTTTCTCGCGTGAATTTCTTGGTAGATACCAATAATAATATTTACTGCAATAATGGCAAGATAAGCCATATTGGAGTAAGCCCCTACCCATAACAAGCATACGCCTATACCAAAATTCAAAAAATTAAATAATGTTAAGATATTATCGCTAAGAATTTGTTTGGTGCTTTTTGATGCATCCTCTTGATAGTCATTCTGTTGCCCCAAAGCAATTTTTTGGTTCACTTCTTCTTGAGTAAGTCCATTCATTTCTCTTTTTTCCATTTTCCGCCAACTTTCAAAAAATAATCAACATCTTTAAGTCTAGCCTGTTCTATGACTAAAAACAACTTATTTTTATCTATTTCATACAAAACAAAAACACAAGACTCTCAACAACTAAACAGAGGATTAGTTAAAAAGTCATGTGTTTATCAAAGCTTATTTATATTTCTCTTCTAAACGACTCATCCACCATCCTAGTAATGCACCAATTAAAAATAAGATGGGACAAAAAATAAGACCTAGCATACTTAAACTTGTGTAATTCGTGGGAATAATCATAATCGTTGAGGCAAAAACAACCCCTAATATAAAATGAAATAACTGACTATACGCTTTTGAAAAGATGAAATCCATCAATTTTGATAGACCTAATACACAAATGATTCCACCTAAAGCGATGGGGAAAATCACTTCTAAACGCAATTCTTTGAAACCATCAGCCATTGCCTTATATAACCCCATATAGACTAAAAAGTTCGATGGGCTAAGTCCAGGAACAATCATCCCTAATCCAATTAAACCACCAGCAATGATCCAAATAAACGTATTTTGCTCTACTTGACCATCAAACAATTGCGCCCCATAAAGTAAAAATAAATAAGCTATAACAAGAGTCATTCCCATAATAAAAACATCAGATGCTTTTCTGCCTTTTTTGCCCGCTTCTTTCCATAATGCAGGTGCCGTACCTACAATACAACCAACAAAAAACCACAGAATTGTTGTTTCATAAGCCCCTAATAAAAAGCTAACTAAGAATGAAAGGAGAAATACCCCACTTAGTCCCCCTAATCCTACTGGTAAAAAATAAAGAACATTTTCTTTAAAATTTCTCGTCAGATGGGCTAAAAAAGAAATGAGTCGTTCATACATTCCAAATACCGCTGCCAAAGCACCCCCACTGATTCCTGGCAAGATGAATCCAGAACCAATAAACATTCCTTTTATAAAACGTAAAATCCAATCTTTTGTTGAACTTATAGCTAGTTCTTCTGTTATAGTTTGCTTTTTTTCCACTTTTTTGAGCACTCCTTCTTTCTGATAGTATTACTAATTGTCGAATCATTTAAAGCTATTTCCAGATCTTTTCGTAAACGTCAATCAAATTTTCATTCATTTTTACTATTTTGGTATAAAACATATTACCGCCATTATGATAGAGATAACCGCCATTGTAAAGCAGAGACTGTATCCGCCAATAACGGTATTTGGTTTTTTCTTCATTCCCTAACAACGGACTCAATACATTTTTGGAGTATTCCTCCGCAATTTCGACGGTATTTTTTCCTCCGCGATTTTTTACGTAAACAATGTAATCTTTACCGAAATTATACGCTTGGATTGCAGTGTTCATATCACAACCTTGTTTTTTTGCTTCAGTCATCATTTCGGATAAATAACTAACACCTTGATCAATACTCTCTTTTTGATTGTCGATCACATTTGCTTTCCCATAGGCGCTTTCTGAACTTTGCATCAAATCAATGCCTTTTCCTTTTGATTCAGTTAAGATAATCGCTTTCACCAACTGTTCATATTCTTCCATGTGGTATTTTTTTACAGCAGTTGTTATTTCTGACTGATATTTTTCGACTTGTTTGATTGATTGATAAGATTTTCCTAAAAGAATCATTATTCCTGCAATCACAACAATAAGCAATAAAGTTATTAGTTTTAGAAAGATTGGTTTTCTTTTTTTCTTCATAAAAATCCACCTAGTTATTTTGACATCTTTTTTTATCTTACTATTTATTGCTGTTCTTGGCTATTTCTTAGTAAACATTTCTGCTTTTCCTTAATAAAAAATGAAATTTTCAATTTTTTTATTATCTTACGAAATTGATCGTTTTTTTTTTAGAAAAACATTTGCTCTTATGTAAGAATTATCGTTATACTTTAAACAGTAGGTGATTATGTGGAAAAAGAAAAGAAATATGCAAAAATGGCGGATGGAACTGAAATCTATTACGAAAAAACAGGCAGTGGTGCTCCGCTTTTTTTACTCCATGGAAATGATGGGAGTGGTCGTTTTTTCTCGGAACAAGTTCCTGTCTTCAGTCAGTTTTATACGGTTTATCTCGTTGATAGTCGTGGTCATGGCCGCTCAACCAATCAAGCCAATACTTTATCTTTTCGCTTAATGGCGGAAGATCTCTATACAATTATGCTAGCAGAAGGTATCTCCCAAGCAAATATCCTCGGATTTAGTGATGGCGCAAATCTTGCTCTTGTTTTTTCCAGTTATTATCCAGAAAAAGTACAACGTCTCATCCTTAATTCAGGAAACACATTAGTAAAAGGAGTATTGTTTTCGGCAAGATTCCTTAGTTATTTGCATTATATTGTTATTTGGTTATTGTCTTTGTTTCGTCCATCTTTAAAAAATAACTTGCTCGTCATCAAGTTATTATTAAAAGATGTGGGCCTATCAACTGCAGAATTAAAAAAAATAAAATGCAAAACGCTCATCATTGTCGGAAAAAAAGATGTGATCAAATTGAAACACTCACTTTATCTAGCAAAAACTATTCCAAATGCTTCTTTTGTTTTAGTAAACGAACAAGGACATCAATTAGCTAGAAAAGATCCGGAACGCTTCAATCAAGAAGTACTTGAATTTTTGTCTGAATAAAAAAAGAGTAGGTGATTTTTTGTTAAAACAGACCTTACAATGGTTAAAAAACCATTTAAGTCTCTTCAAAACAATATTTTTAATTTCTGTAGTCGTCATTATCATCAGTGAATTGATCAGAATCGGTAAAACACTATCAGTCGCTCAATTAGACGAAACATTTGGGACGATTCCTTTGTGGAAGACTATTTTAATGCTCCTCATTGGCTTGCTTTCTGTTTCACCAATGATCGGTTATGACATCATCCTCAATCGTTTGTTAGATCAAAAACCGCCAAAAAGATATTTATTAGAAACCAGTTGGATGATCAATACAATCAACAATGTTGCTGGTTTTGGTGGCTTTGTTAGCATCGGCTTACGTTCGGAATTATATGGGCGTAAAAAAGATAGCAAACACTTGATGCAAGCTCTATCTAAGATTTTTTTATTTTTAATGGCCGGTCTTTCTATTTATAGCTTGCTTTCCTTTTTTATGGTTGTCTTTACGCCAGTCGCTCCTTTTATTAAACAATATTGGATCTGGTTAATTGGTGGAGGGCTATATTTTCCACTGGTCTTTCTTGTTACTACACTAAAAAAAGACGGCTATATTGGCGGTCTCTCTTTAAAAACACAAGGGCAGCTACTTCTGGTTTCATTCTTAGAATGGACGGGAGTTTTATGTACCTTTCTTGCCGTCGGTTCACTAATGGATATCAAAGTTGACTTGTGGCAAACCATTCCCTTATTTATTGCCGCTTCAGTTATCGGGATCGTCTCTATGATTCCTGGTGCAATCGGGAGTTTCGATATTATGATGATCATCGGCTTATCTGCCATTGGTATTCCAAGAGAAGTGGTCGTCGTGTGGATCTTATTGTATCGCATATTTTACTATATTATTCCCTTTTTGATCGGCATTGTCTTTTTCTTTAAAACGATTGGCTCTACCTTTGATCAACGTTACTCCGGTATTCCAAAACAACTTGCCACAGAGGTTGCTCATAAGATTGTCGTTGTGCTTTTATATTTTTCTGGTATCATGCTCGTTCTTTCAGCAACCATTCCACAAGCATTTACTGAATTTCGTTGGTTGCACCGTTTAAATCCATTAAGGTTACATTTTATTATGCAGTTTCCAAGTATTTTATTAGGTTTTTTATTTGTAATTATGGGGCGAGGAATTGCAGCCAGAGTCAAAAGAGCCTATTGGCCGACAATTATTTTGATCTTTCTAGCAGTTGCTTACGTAGCGATCACTAACTTTAGCCTATCAGCAGGTATTTTTCTCTTGTTGCTATTATTGATCGTTATTGCTTCAAAAAATGAACTTTTTCGAGAACAACTCATTTATTCTTGGGAATGGTTGACAATTGATGGCCTTATCATCGGTGCTTTATCCTTACTTTATATCATTATAGGTGTTTACAACTTACCGACATTTCCGCATCGTAAACATCATTTTATTTCGTTCTTTCTATTCCCGTCTGAAAAAATTTGGTTATCAGGATTACTAGCGATCATTGCAGTCAGCTTCATCATTATTCTTTTTGTCCATTTTTTTCAAGGAAAAAAACAACAAGTTGGTGAAGACTTTGATGAGGAAAAAGCCTTAGCCATTTTAAATACATTTGGTGGGAATTCAGACAGTCAATTAATTTTCTTAAAAGATAAACGTATGTTTATTTATGAAAAAGACCAAGTTGGAACGGTCTTATTGCAATTTGCTTGCTACAATAATAAATGTATCGTTATGGGTGACCCCTCTGGAAAAAAAGAAGATTTCCCAGAGGCAATCGAAGCGTTCATCAAAGAAACTGATCGCTTGTGCTACTTGCCTGTTTTTTATGAAACAAGTGAAGAAATGGTCATGATCTTACATGAATTTGGTTATGATTTCATTAAGATGGGCGAAGAAGCTCACGTGGAGTTAGCTACTTTTACTACTTCTGGGAAAAAAATGAAGGGCTCTCGAGCCATCTTAAATCGAATCGAACGTGAAGGATTTATATTTGAAGTGATTCATCCGCCATTTTCATCTGAGGAAATGAGTGAATTAAAACAGATCTCTGATCAGTGGCTAGGTAGTCGGAAAGAAAAAGGTTTTTCATTAGGTTTCTTCTCGGAAGATTATCTTCAACGTGCACCGATTGCCGTTTTAAAAGATCAGCAAGGAACGATGGTCGCTTTTGCCTCAATTATGCCTACTTATACAGACAATAAGATTGGAACCATTGATTTAATGCGTTATGATCCAGATAAAGCACCAGCTGGTAGCATGGATTTTCTTTTCCTTCATTTATTTGAATACATGAAAGAAGAAAATATTGCGTACTTTAATTTAGGAATGGCCCCTTTATCAAATGTTGGAACTTCAAGGAAAAGTTTTATTCAAGAACGAGTGGCTTATTTAGTCTATGAGTTTGGCTCGCATTTTTATTCTTTTCACGGATTACGTGAATACAAAGACAAATACGCCACAAGTTGGACTTCTCGCTATACCTCTTATTCTCGTGATAGTTGGATTGCTTATGTGATGATCGTCTTATTAATTATTGATAACGCACCAGTTGGCAATAAAAAGAATCGTCTATTTGGCTTAAAAAAATGGATACAAAAGCGATAAAAAAATTGAATTACTATCTAAAAAAGGATTCTAAACAAAAAACCACAAAACTGAAGCGACCTCCAAAAGTTAGAGTAAAAATCTAACTTTTGGAGATCGCTATTTTTATGGTTCATTTACAACTATTTCATTGCGTGAATTGAAACCTTTCAGGACTGCTACTGATAGCTAAAATCTCTCCTAAAATTATTTGATTTCTTGAAATTTTTCGACTTTCAGCCGTAATTTATATTTCTTTCGTAAACGAGCAATCTCTTCCATCATTTCCGATTGATGATGAATGTCAATAGCTTCTTCATTCCGCCACCGGTCAATCAATAATACCGAGGTTGTATCTTCTAAAGGGAAAAAATAGTCATAACGCTCATTGCCCTCTTGTGCACGAATTTTTTCTACGAGTCCACTTTCAAGCATTTCTTTTGCAAAATTTCTTGCACTGTCTCCTTCACCTGAATAAAGAATGTTCACTGTAATACTCATGAATAGAACCTCCTAATCAATTATTTGCTTTTTATTATACTATAAATTCTTTTTTTTAATCATACTTATAAGAAACACGCTTTTTTATAAGTTATATAAATCGTCATTTATTTTTATTAAGCTTCGATTTCTGTTACGATACCTGAACCAACTGTACGCCCACCTTCACGGATAGAAAAAGTGGTTCCATTTTCAATGGCAACAGGGTGTATCAATTCTACATCAATGGTTACATTATCACCAGGCATAACCATTTCCGTTCCTTCTGGTAAAACAATCGTTCCTGTAACATCAGTCGTACGGAAATAAAATTGTGGACGATAGTTATTAAAGAATGGCGTATGACGTCCGCCTTCTTCTTTTGTTAAAACATACACTTCTGCTTTAAATTTGGTATGCGGTGTGATAGAACCAGGCTTAGCAATGACTTGTCCACGTTCGATGTCTTCACGTTGGATACCACGTAATAAGACACCTACGTTATCTCCTGCTTCCCCATAATCAAGTGTTTTACGGAACATTTCTACCCCTGTAACAACCGCTTTTTGTGTTTCTGGTTTGATCCCAACAATTTCGATTTCATCCCCAACACGAACAGCCCCACGATCAATACGTCCAGAAGCAACTGTTCCACGTCCTGTAATGGAAAAGACATCTTCCACTGGTAACAATAACGGTTTGTCTGTGTCACGTTCAGGTGTTGGAATGTATTCGTCCACTGTATCCATCAATTCCATAATGGCATCTTCTGCATCAGGATCACCTTGTAATGCTTTTAAAGCAGACCCTTTGATGACAGGTGTATCATCACCTGGAAATCCATATTCACTTAAAAGTTCACGAACTTCCATTTCTACTAGATCAATTAATTCTTCATCATCCACTAAATCTGTTTTATTCAAGAAGACAATCAAGTATTTTACTCCTACTTGGCGAGAGAGTAAAATGTGCTCACGTGTTTGTGGCATTGGGCCATCTGTTGCAGATACGACTAAAATTGCTCCATCCATTTGAGCAGCCCCAGTAATCATGTTTTTTACATAATCCGCATGTCCTGGTGCATCGATATGTGCATAATGTCGTTTATCTGTTTCATATTCTACATGTGCTGTGTTGATCGTAATCCCACGTTCACGTTCTTCAGGCGCTGCATCAATACTTGCGTAATCTTGAGGATTTGCTAAGCCTTTTTTACCTAATACTGTAGTGATCGCAGCAGTTAAAGTTGTTTTCCCATGGTCGACGTGACCAATGGTTCCAATGTTTACGTGTGGTTTACTTCTATCATAATGTTCTTTTGCCATAATTAACAAACCTCCTAAATAATTTCGAGCTTTCTTTTTTAGCCCTCACTCGTTATTCATTATAGACTCTTTTGAAAAAATTCAAAAAGAATCTGTCCGCCTTACTTTTTGTAAGTATCGAACAATTTGTATTATACGTCAAAGTTGGTCAAAGTCAACTAAGAACACTTATGGTCATGATAACAGTAGGAAAAGAACTTTCTAGTTAAAATATGTTACATTTCTCGATAAAATAATTTTACATTGGTTGATTCTTTACGCCTTTTCTTCAACACCCACTTTTGGTTCAATATTTTTGACTTTCAATCAAGCCATCACAAAATGCTGCGATATCTTTTCCAGTAATGTCAAGTACAGCTTTTCCATTTGTTGAACCTTCTTCAAATAAATCAAGGATTTCCTGCAGGCATTCAGCCATTTGGAATGTTTCTACAGATAGCACTTTAAAAAAATATTTTCGACATTCTTTATAAACCATTTGATAATCTTCTGGAAGTTTTTTTACACGATTCATATAAGCATGCCAATCTTTTTTTTCTTTGATCATTTTTCGAAACATCATCGTTTTTTCACTTCCTTAATTTTTTTTCAACTGATTGATTCAATTGATTACGCCATTTGTTTCGCAGATTTTCTGCTCCTTCAGCGGTAGCCACATCTGTTGTAAATTCTTTTATGTCTTCCCCAATAATGTTTTCAACAGCGATTCCTTCCAAGGCTGATTCTTCCAACAATCCTAAAATGCCATCTAAAATAGGCACAAGGTTTCTACCAGAAAAATCACTATACTCCCATAAATAACCTTGTATTTTTTGCCAGATGTCTTGGTATTCTGGAGGTAATTCACTGGCACGAATATTAAATTTTTTAAATATCTGTCTTAGATCATTTCCAGTAACTTTATCGTAAAATTTCATTATTTCGCCTTCTTTTTTGCTTATTGTTTAACTTTTCTTAGCTGTGTAACTAAAAACTCCCACTTTTTCCAAAACTCTTCTAAATATTTTTCTCCTGAGGCATTTAATTGATAAAATTTCCGAGCTGGTCCTAACTCAGATTTTCTTTTTTCCGACTCTATTAAATTCTTTTTTTCTAATCTTAACAAAATTGTATAAACGGTACCTTCAACGATTTCTTGGAAACCGATTTGAACGAGCTCATTGGTAATTTCATAACCATATGTTTCTTGCTTATTTTTAATGATCTGTAAAACAAGTCCTTCCAGTACACCCTTTAATAATTCAGTCATTTCTTTCAAATTTTCACACCTTCTTTATTTATAGTACTATGTAATACTAAGTACGTGAGTATCCTATCAGTTAAACCTAAAAAAAGCAACTACTTAATGTTAAATAGTAGTTAGAGTAACTAAAATATTTAGAAAAGGTTATCTTTTGATGGTTTTTGTAGACGAATCGATTCAAGTAGGAAATAATAGAAACGAGGTGAAAGCGAAAAATGAAAAAACTAATTAGTTTACTCGTCATACTAGCTGTATTTATTGGAGGTAGTTTTGTTGCTTATCATTATTTCTATGGTGGAACAGCATATTATACAAAAATCACTACTCTTGGCACAAGAGAAAACGAAAAAGATGATGAGAGCCATGATACCACACATTATATTTATAACCAGACTGCATACAATAAAGATGGTGAATCAAAACAGGTTGTGTTAAGTGAATTTAGAGAAAAACCGTTAAAATTAAATGCATATTTAAAATTAAAAGTTAACCCTAGAAAAGGCGTCATCAGCTGGGAAGAAGTTTCTCATGATGAAGTTCCTAAAAAAGCAATCGAAAAAATAGAATAAAAAAAGAAATAACTTACAAAAATAACGAGCTTAAATTGTTAGAACCACCTTTCATTTGATACTTAATAAGAAGGATGAGACTTAAATTGACCCAAGTCTCATCTTTCTTTTCATGTCTATTTTTTCTACAAACACAAAAAAAAGAATCGGTTTTTCCTTTATGCTATGACA
>NZ_BJWF01000037.1 GCF_007990225.1 Enterococcus villorum
TTCTTGAACGCCGTGGATAAGGTTGTGAGAAGGTTGGTCTGCATCAAGCAATAAAAACGGTCAGAGAAAAACAGTTTTCTATTTTTCCTCTATCACAAAATGAATACTATTCTTTCACTTTTACAAAAAAAACTGAGGATTGGTTTGACAATTTCTGTCCCTTTCCTCAGTTTTTTTAGCCAATCATCATACTTTCTTCTGGAAATTTATACTTGGCTTCTGCCTTATGTGCTTTGACTAGCAAGGAAAAAACAACTGTCATAATTCCGACCCTGCCAATATACATCAACGAAATAATGACTAGTTTCCCAATGAAGCTTAAGTCAGGAGTTAGCCCCATTGTTAATCCTACTGTACCAAACGCTGAAAAAACTTCAAAGGCAATATATTCGATGCCTGAATTTTTGGGGATCGTTTCAGTCACTGACAAAATCATAATCGCTACCATACATAATAATAATGTCACAAAGAAAAGTGTCAATGCCCGTAAAACTGTTGCTTGACGGATGGTACGACCAAATGCTTCTGCACGTGTTTTTCCTTTAAACATCGCATGCATTTGGATAAATAAAACCCCTAAAGTAGTGGTCTTCAATCCTCCTGCCGTTGATCCAGAAGTTCCACCAATATACATCAAAAACATCGTTAATATCAATCCCGCATGACTCATTTGAAAATAATCAACAGAATAATAACCAGCTGTTCGAGGCGTCACGCTCATAAAAAAAGTATTTGCCAATTTTTCAACAACGCTTCCTTTAACTAAAGTCATTCCGTTCCTTTCAGTAAAGAAAAATAAAAGAAAGCCTCCTACTAATAAAATGCCAGTCACAGATAAAGCAATCTTTGAATGAAGGGTGATTTTTTTTACTCGATGATACTTGAGAACATCACGCCAAACAATAAAACCTAAACCTCCTGCAATAATTAGTGCAGATATAACCATAAGAAGATAAACATTTTTTTGATACACAATCAAGCTATCACCTAACAAATCAAAACCTGCATTACAAAAACTGGAAACTGCATGAAAAAGACTAAACCAAATCCCCTTCCCCCAGCCAAACTCTGGAACAAAGACCACACTCAAAGCAAGCGCTCCGATCAACTGAATGACTACTGCAAATTTTAAGATGTAAAACATCAAATTCAATACGCCAGACATTTCTTCCAGATTTAAGGCTTCTTTTAACACAATACGCATACTAAAACTAATTTTCTTTTTTGCGATAGCAAAAAAGATGATCGGCACCATCATAAAACCTAGCCCACCAATTTCAATCAAACTCATGATCAAAAACTGTCCGGCACTATTCCAATGCTCGGCAGTGTTTAATGTGGTCAAACCGGTGACGCACACGGCTGATGTAGCCGTAAATAATGCATCAATAACCCCCGTGCTTTCACCACTGTGACTAAAAAATGGCAAAGTAAGTAAGGCGCCCCCCGTGAGGATTAGCACAAAAAAACCAGCAGCAATTAACTGAACCGGCGATATTCGTTTTCTTACTCTTTTTTTCACAATAGTCATTCCTTTATGTTCACTTTTTCTTATCTAGCACTTAATAGTCTGTGGAAGAAAACAAGCGTAAGAAGAAAACGATGAATTTTCTTCTTACGCTAAATTTCGTTTTACATTGAAGAAAATTAGTTGAAAGGTGATGGTTTCCTGAATTTATTGATCGGTTCCCATATTTTTTACTTTGATCAATCGAGTCACTTCTGCTCGTTCGTTTTCTTCCAACTTCATTTTAATATAATAAATCGTTTCTTCTAACTGCGGAATCGTCATATATTCTAGCGCATTGACTCTTCTTCTCGTCTTTTCAATTTCTTCTGCCATCAATTGACAGGTTTTTTCAACCTCTGATAACTCTAAAAGTTTGGGTAAAAGTTGCGTAAATTGATCAATAGAACGGTCTAATTCAGCATTAGAATGTAGATACCCGTATTCTAAGGGAGTCTCATTAAAGCGTTCTTCATATTGAAAATCCATGATCGGTACTTTTACACTCATGATGTTCTTTTCTATAATTGAAAGTTCAACATTTTCTGCTGGCAAGGAGAGTAATTCATCAATAAAAGATTCTTCGATAGTCGATTTAGCCAGTACAAAATCATTCATTGCTGACTGCATTTCTTTTTCTGTAACTTGTCTTAATTCATTGTTTTTTCGGATCAGTAAAATAAATTGCCGCATCAATTCATCTTGTTTGTCTTTTAAAAGTTTGTGTCCTCTTGTCGCTGTCGATAATTGTTTTTTTAATCGAGTCAGTTCCATTCGAGTAGGATTGACGTTCAATCGCATAAAAGGTTCACTTCCCTTCTGGCAGATACTTATCCAATAACTCATCCTTGATTCGTTTCAATTCGAGTCTTGGTAGCATCGCTAAAAGTTCCCATCCCAAATCAAGGGTTTCAGTGATCGTTCGATTCGTATAAAAGCCTTGATTAACATACTCATTTTCAAAGCGTTCAGCAAATTTAGCATAAATTTTATCAACATCTGATAAAGCAGATTCTCCCAAAACAACCGCCAACTCTTTAGCTTGTTTTCCTTGTGCATAAGCCGCAAACAATTGGTTCATCGTAGCCGCATGGTCTTCTCTCGTTTTTCCAGCCCCTGTCCCTTTGTCTTTCAAACGTGAAAGAGATGGCAAGACATCAATTGGTGGTTGGATACCGCTTTTATATAAATCTCTTGTTAAAATAATTTGTCCTTCGGTAATATATCCTGTTAAATCAGGGATCGGATGTGTTTTATCATCCTCTGGCATTGTTAAAATTGGAATTTGAGTCACGGAGCCTTTTAGCCCTCTAATTCGTCCTGCACGCTCAAATAAAGTGGCTAAATTCGTATAAAGATAACCAGGATAGCCTCGACGACCAGGAACTTCACGGCGAGCAGCAGAAATTTCTCTAAGAGCTTCTGCATAATTAGTCATATCTGTCATAATGACTAACACGTGCATTCCTTTTTCATAAGCTAAATATTCTGCCGCAGTAAGCGCCATTCTTGGTGTAGCAATCCGTTCAATCGCAGGATCATTGGCTAAATTCATAAACATAACTGAACGATCGATAGCCCCCGTCTGTCTAAAATCTTCCATAAAAAACTCGGCTTCTTCAAAAGTGATACCAATAGCAGCAAAAACAACAGCAAAATCATCAGAAGAATCTAGTACGGTTGCTTGTCTAGCAATTTGAGCGGCTAATTCTTTATGTGGTAAGCCTGAACCAGAAAAAACGGGTAGCTTTTGCCCACGAACGAGCGTATTTAAGTGATCAATGGCTGAAATACCTGTCTGGATAAATTCATCTGGATAATCTCTAGCAATTGGATTGATGACTTCTCCATTGATATCTAGATATTTTTCTGGCAAAATTTCTGGTCCATTGTCTTTTGGTTTTCCTAATCCATCAAATACTCGGCCAATCATGTCTTCTGAAACACCTAACTGTAATGGATGTCCTAAAAAACGAACAGCAGAATTTTTTAAATTCATGCCACTTGTTCCTTCAAATACTTGAACCATCGCTTTGTCTTCATGTACTTCTAAAACTTGCCCTCGGCGAATTTCCCCATTTTGCATGCGGACTTCGATCAACTCTTCATACTTTACACCGGAAACTTTTTCCACTGCCATTAAAGGTCCGACCACTTCTTCGATTGTCTGATATTCTTTAATCATGGGTCATTCCTCCTTCTGAAACAATTGATTGGATCGTTTCTTTTATTTCTTGATTGATTTTCTCTATTTTCGATAATTCATCTTCTGGAATATATTTACTACGACTAATGCGTTCTCTTACAAAAGCTGTTCCTTCCATAATCTCATCAAAATAAGCACCTAGAGCCAATGCTTGTCGTGCTTCTTTTCCAAAATTCAAAATAATTTTTAACATGTCGAATTGTTTTTCTCTTGATGTAAAGGTATCTACTTCATCAAAAGCGTTTTGTTGTAGATAATCCTCACGAATTGATTTTGCTACTTCAAGCGTTAAACGGTCGTTATCTGAAAGAGAATCAATTCCTACTAAACGTACAATTTCATTCAATTGCTCTTCTTCTTGTAAGATTCGCATCCCTTCAGTTACCATATCCGACCAATCTTGCTGTAAAATATTATCCATATATTTTCCAACTTCGGTTGAATAAAGAGAATAACTTTGGATCCAATTAATAGAAGGAAAATGTCTTTTTTGCGCTAAACTTGAATCTAATCCCCAAAAGACTTTTACGACCCGAAGTGTATTTTGTGTAACCGGTTCGGAAATATCACCTCCAGATGGTGACACGGCACTGATTGCTGTAATACTCCCTTCACGATTATCTGAACCTAAAGCAATGACGCGTCCAGAACGTTCATAATATTCTGCTAAACGTGAACCTAAATAAGCAGGATATCCCTCATCTCCTGGCATTTCTTCTAATCGACCACTCATTTCACGGAGTGCTTCTGCCCAACGAGAAGTGGAATCTGCCATGATTGCTACATCGTAACCCATATCACGAAAATACTCAGCAATCGTGATCCCCGTATAAATTGAAGCTTCTCGAGCAGCTACTGGCATATTGGAGGTATTGGCGATCAAGACCGTGCGTTCCATCAACGACTCGCCTGTATTGGGATCAATCAATTCGGGAAATTCATTGACAACATCTGTCATTTCATTCCCACGCTCCCCACAGCCAACATACACGACTAAATCAACATCTGACCACTTCGCTATTTGATGTTGGACGACTGTTTTACCAGCTCCAAATGGTCCTGGAACTGCAGCGGCTCCTCCTTTTGTCACAGGAAAGAATGTATCTATCACTCGTTGACCTGTAATCATCGGCACGTCGGGATTTAATTTTTCTTTGATTGGGCGCCCTCTGCGCACTGGCCATTTTTGCATCATCGTCAACTCTTTTTGACCAAATTCCGTTTCGATTAAACAAATCGTTTCATCAATCGTAAATGAACCAGATATGATTTTTTGTACCGTCCCGTTGATACCATTTGGCACCATGATTTTATGCTGGATAATTTTAGTTTCATCTACATAACCAATAATATCACCAGCATTTACTTGCGTACCTTCTTCAATCGTTGCTTCAAACCACCACTTTTTCTCATGATCTAATGCTGGTAATTGTACGCCTCTACCTAAAAAATTGCTTTGGGTGACTTCCATAAATGTATCCAATGGTCTTTGGATACCATCAAACATTTGAGAGATGATCCCTGGTCCTAGTTCAACAGACAAAGCTTCGCCAGTCGAACGAACAGGTTCTCCAGGACCAATTCCTGAAGTTTCCTCATAGACTTGAATGGATGCCACATCTTTTCGCATCTCAATAATCTCACCGATGACTCCTAAATCTCCCACTAAACACATGTCTTGAATACTTGCTTCTGACATATTTTCTGCCATAACGAGAGGACCGGAGACTTTTATGATTCTTCCAACTTGCAAATGACTATCTCCTTTTTCTATTATAAAATATTTTGTCCAACAGCTTTTTCAACACTTTTTTGGATCTCTTCTAAACCAATTCCTCGTGATCCTTGATGATTAGGAATTAAAATAATCGCAGGGATTAGTTGATTTTTATAACGCTCAATCGTTTCGGGGATCTGCTGCACACATTGTTCTGTGATGTAGATCACGCCATATTCTTTTTTAGCCATTTCGTCAATCGTCTTTCTTAATTCATATTTAGTTGTTTGATGTTGAACATCAAAACCAAATAAGCGAAATGGTGAGACAGAATCTTTGTCACCAACTACTCCGATTTTATACGTCATAGACTTGCCTCATCCTTTCTTTTAGTTGATCCATCGAAAAATTATTTCGTTTACCAATAACCAAAAGTCGTAGGTTTTTACTTTCAACTTCTTTTGCATTTAAAAAAGCTAATAACGGTAAGGGCCCAAACGCTTGGGTTTGTGCTGCTTGATAAAATGAGCTTAAATAATCATCTTTCAACTGTTCTAACTTTACTAAATCCATCGTATCATCGTGGATGACTTGTTTTAGTAATTCATTATAAATAGTCGTAAGTAAAAATTGCATATATTCGCTCATATTTCCACGAACAAATGATAGCAATGTTTCTTTGGGAATGCTACCTGAGCTAGAAATAACAGTAGTCATAAAACCAAGACTACGCTTTTGTAAAATCCCTCTTGCGGTTGTAGTAATGTTCGTTAAATCAATAAAAGCAACAATTTCTTCTAATAGTTCAGGATACCCCAGTTTTTCGCCTAACCTACGTTGCTCGGTTAAAAAGTAACGATCATAAATGATATCGATTCCTTGTAAAACAGAAGATTCAGCACAGTATTCATGGACTTCTCGAATGCACTTCATCAGATTTTCTGGCACTTGCGCAGAAACTTGTGTGTGAATGGCATCTTTTAATGTCTCTAATGTATAAAAACCATCATATACATAAAGATGATCAAAATCTTGGCCGGTCATTTCCGCTTTTGTAAGTACTTTTAAGTTATGGAAGGTATAACGCATCGTATATATCCAAACAATTTCTGGTTCTGGTGCATTTTCTTTCAACCAGTGAAACAACTTGCTTCGTTCTTTCAAAAGATTTGCTTCAAAATCTTCTTCAAACCCTTCATAGATATATGATTGATAAATCGTTGATTTTAGTCGTTCACCGAGGGATACGATGGAATCTTCTTCGAGCATTTGTGTAAAGGTTTCTTTTGAAATCAATTCTAATTCTCTACCGCGTATCAAGGGATTCAACTCATGATAATTCATTTAGACCTCCCTCCTTAACTAAATAATTCTTTCGCAATCTCAGCACTCATTGTCGCTTGCACTTCTTTAATCAAATGACTAAATAAAAAATTATATTGTATGCCATGATCATCAATAATAAACCCTGCTTGTTTTTTTACTGTCTGTTCATCTAATAAAATTTCAAAAGGAAGTTCTTGATTCCATGTCTCAATCAAAGTAGGACTTAGATAATCCACTGTTTTTTGTCCTGCGATCAAACGAACTTTTCCTTTTATGGATAGTGTCTGTAGCATTTTTTTGATCAAAGAAAGTTGTTCTTCTTTTGGCTGGTTCTCTAATTGAGCGGTTGCTTCTGTAAATAAGCGCTGCAAGACTGCTTGTTTTGTATTTAATATTTCCTGTTTCATCTGCATTTTTTGCTTATTTCTTAATTGACGATGTTCTTTCTCGATCTCTTCAAGTTGTCGTTTTTTTTCTTTTTGGTAATCTGATTCAAGCTTTCGTTTTTTTTCTTCAAATGCTTGATCGATTTCATGACGTTTCGTCTCTATCAAAAGCGTTCTTTCTTGTTGTGCTGCTTCATTTATCTGCGTAATAATTTTGTCGATTGCATCCACAATACTTCCTCCTTATTAAGCATTTAAAACCAGTAAGAAAGAAATAACGAAACCTAAGATAGCATATGTTTCAACCATCGCAGCATAAATGATCCCTTTCGTTGCGTGTTCTGGTTTTTTCGCTAAAATTTGAATACCCGCAGCCGCTACTTTTCCTTGAGCAATTCCTGAGAACAAACCAGTGAATGCAATTGGTAAAGAAGCACCTAAGAAATTCAATCCTTGGACCACAGACATATCGTTCCCTAAATTAATAAAAATCAAGAAGGCGATCACGAACCCATACAATCCTTGTGTACCTGGAAGCAATTGTAGAATCAATGCCTGACCAAATTTTTCCGGCTGACTTGTTGTTAAAGCTGCGGCTGCTTCACCTGTCATCCCAACACCTTTAGCAGAACCAATTCCTGAAAAAATAGTTGCCGTTGCCATTGCTAATACGGCAAACACCATACCACCATTTTGACTAATTAAATAATCCATCATTGTTACAAATTCCTCCAAATCTCTCTATTTCTTTTTATGATTAATATTGACATATTTTTCTACTGTTTTTAGTGGATTGAAGGCACGTCCGCCTCCACTATAAAATTTTCCGAAAAACTCAACGTACTGTAATCTTGCCCCATGAACATAGGCGCTCAAAAGGGTTAAAAACATATTTAAAGCATGTAATGCAACGATCAAAAGTAGCCCCACACTAAAACGGGCAACTGGAGGCATAAATGCAACCAGCATATTAAAAGCTGCGGCGATACTTCCACCAGAAATCCCTAACGCCATCAACCGCGTATAACTGACTAAGTCACCAATATATCCTGTTAATCCATATAAATTATAGGCTCCTTTAGCCATGCCTTTTGCTTTAGAAGAAGATTGAAAAATTGGGATCATCAAGATACATAAAGCAGAAATCACAGCCAAGCCACCACCTAGATAAACAAAAGCCTGATTTTTGATAAGCATCGTTCCGAGTAAAACAAGAATGATACCGACCAATATTCCTTGCCAAGCAAAACCATCATTTACTGCTGCGATATAGGCTTTACGCTTGATTTGTTCTTTTGCAGCAATAAACAATCCAACTAAAATTTGGATCAATCCAAAAATAACAGATAAAATCAATATCGTGTTTACATCATCTGTGGTGGATAAAAGTGGAAAAGGTAATCGAACGCCAAAAATTTCTTTAGGCAATGCCATACCAAAAAATGAGCTGTAAATAAAACCCCAAATGATCGAAGGAACGGCTAAAATTTCAAAAAATTTCGCAAAACGTTGCATCTCTCTCGGTAAAACAATTAATTTTTGAACTAAAAAGGCTCCTAAGAACATCAGTAAACCATACCCGATATCCGCCACCATCATTCCGAAAAATACAAGATAAAAAGGTGTCATCCAAGGTGTTGGGTCCACTTCATTATATTTCGGCAAGCTATACATTTCTGTCAGCATTTCAAAGGGCGCAACGATCGGATGATTTTTTAATTTTGTTGGTACTTCTTCAGCCATTTCTTTATTCGTTGGTTCTTCAAAAGTGATATAAACATCTTCAACTGATAAGACATTCTGTATGATTTGAGTCAATACCTGCTTTTCTTCCCTATCAACCCAACCTTGAATCAGAATCAAATAAGGCGTGTGAATCAAGCGATCCTTTATAATTTCTCGTTCTGAACGTGCAAGAAAAATCTCTTCTGTCCATTCAAATTCTTGGATATACCCACTACAACTACCAAGAGATGAGGATAATTGTTTTTGTTGTTTTTTAATTACCTCTAAGTTTTCTTTTATCACTTCTAATTGTTGTCGTGGCGTATTTTCATACAAATAATCTTCTTTTATAAATCCATATCTATTAGCAATTTCAGCTACACGTGGTTCATCCGATCGTAAAACAATAAAAGCGAAATAGACAGTTGTCTGAGAAGCATTGATTTCTTCTAGAAAAATTTCTTTTATTTTAGTGATTTCTTCTTTGAACGCTTCAGCATTCTTTGCGTTGACCGTTCCAATGATTAAGGACGTGGTTTGACTATCAAAATTGTTAGGAGAGACATCAAGATTTTGCCAATTGATTAACCGCATCTCTTCCTCTTCAAGCTGTTGACGTTGCTCAACTAATTGTTCCCACTGTTCTTTTAAAGACAATACTTCATTTAGTTTTTCCAAAAAATTTTCTTCAGAATAGTTTTTTTCTAATTCTTGTAATGAAAGCTCCCGTCTTTTCAAATGACTTTTTTTCTGAGTTTTATCCCCATGGTGTTCAATAAATTGGATGGCTGTACGTATCTCTTTCAATCGGTGGGATAAATTAAAAATACTTTTTTCTTTGTCAATGGTCATTTTTTCAGGAAAATAAAAATCTACCCATTCATTGCTTTCAAATTCTTGAAATAGATCACGAATTTCAACTGCATGAATCCCTTGAAGAGCTTGTAAAAGAAGTTCTTGGTTTTTTTTATCAGAAATAAGGGTCACTTTTTCCATCTTAGTGACAGCCATTTTTTTCTTTCATCCTTTCAATAATTTCATTTGTCACACTTTGATTATTCAACTCTTTAATTTCTTGTAATTTAACATGTTCTTTTTCAATTTCTAACACTTTTTGACGAAATTGTTCCAGAATCAATTCGATTTCTTTTTGTTCCTCTGCTGTTATTTCCTCTTCGGTTTTTCTTTTTTCTTTGATCAATTTTATTAATTGTTCTTGGTACATTCTATTTAATCTCAGTAATTCATCGTGTCTTAATTTTTCGTGCTGCAAAAGTTCTTCTTTTGCCTGTTCTTTCTTTTGATGATTATTTTCCTCAGTATCTTTGATTTTCGCTAAAATTTTTGCCATTTCTGTCATAGTTATTTCCTCCTTTCGATTAAAAAAGGGTACATGCTCTCGTTTTATTGAAAGTACGTACCCTTGCTAACTGATTATAGTAGGCCCTTCAAAAATGTTCTTCTCACCCCTTGAAGAACGCGATCCTTGAAGCATATGCCCAACCATTTTTATTTTTGATTTAACTCCATTGTATCAAACTAGTAAAAAAATTCAATAAAATTTCGTTATTTGCTAGATTAAATTTGTTTTTTTATAACAAAATAAGCCACAGAAAATTATTTCTACTTATATACATTCATGATTTAGCAATGTACAAAATATTTTTAAATTTTTTTTATTCTTGATAGAATAAACCAAATTCATTGTTTGGAGGAAATCATATGTTCCCTATTATTGGCATTGCGGGTAATCAATTAATTAAAGCAACAGAAACGTTTCAGGGAAACCAAGTCACTTATACACCACAAGGATTTATAAATGCCGTTCAACAAGCAAATGGTTTACCCATCGTTTTGCCCATTGCATCACCTGAAGCAGCACCTGCTTATATTGATCGCATAGATAAATTAATTCTTGCGGGTGGCCAAGATATTTCTCCTCAGCTCTATCATGAAGCTCCTCATCCGAAACTTTTAGAAACAAATCTACAGAGGGATTTATTTGAGCAAGCTTTAATTGAAGAAGCTATCAAGCAACACAAACCAATTTTTGCTGTTTGCCGAGGAATGCAACTTTTAAATGTTATCCTTGGCGGTAATTTATACCAAGATTTATCTAATTATTCAGACTGGACAGTGAAACATGAACAACAGCCAACTGCACCACAATTTGCTACGCATGAAGTGACAATTGTTCCAGCTACAATTTTAAGTCAATTACTTCCTACTACTCATTTTGTTAACTCCTATCATCACCAAGCATTGAAAATCTTAGCCCCTTCTTTAAAAGCCACTGCCTACTCACCTGATGGTTTGATTGAAGGAATAGAAAGTGCAGATGAAAACACTAAGCTTCTCGGCGTACAATGGCACCCAGAGCTTACGCATTTTATCAATCCAGCAGAACAACGCTTATTTGATTTTTTTGTCCAGGAATTTTAATCCTATCTTGTCATCAAAACGAATTTTACTTTCGCATTTATATAATAAAAAAGAGACCATCGTTTCAAAATCTTGAAACGACAGCCTCTTTTTTTATTTTATTAATTATAGAAAAAATTATGATTTTTTCCGTTCATTTTTCATAATTGAAAATGATTGTTTCACCGAACTCCACAAGCCACCTTCACTATAAACGAGTACGTTTGATTTATACATGTTAGCTGATAGAAACATTAAAACAAAGGTAACAATGACTAAAATCCCAAGCGAAATCAAAGCGTTAGATACCCCCGCTGTCTCATTGGCTAAACGAACAGGCATAATATATGAAGATAGAAACGGGATATAAGAAGTGACACGAATCACAATATTATTAGGATCAGATGCTCCTAAGACTAAACCAAGCATGTAGCCACCTAACGATAGATAAGTGACTGGTAAAATAGCTTTTGCCGTATCTTCTGCTTTATTCACTAACGAACCGCATAACGCTGCTAGAACAGAGAAGATCAAAATACCAAAGAACATAAACAATAACGCATACCATAAAAATGGTCCGATGATTTTATCAAGAGAAAGATTGTCTAAAATACTCTTCACAAAATCCATATGTTTAAATTGCTGGAATCCGACAGTAAAAATCACACCATACAGCGCCATTTGTGTTAAGGCTACTAATAGTACGCCTGTCAGTTTTCCGTAAAAATGCTTTTGCGCTGTCGTACTTGATAAAATCACTTCCATGATTCGGGTTCCTTTTTCAGAGGCGATTTCTTGTGCAATAATTTGAGAATAAGTCAGTATAATAATAAATAGGGCAATCGTTGCGACATAACTAATTGCATATTGAATTCCAGAATTATCTTCTCCTACTGTCATTTTGCCATGGTTATCAAAACTAACCTTTTGTCTTGATAAATTTGCTGGTTGGCTTAAGCTTGCTACGTCTTCTGACGAGATCCCTAGTTTACTTGCTCGTATCATTGACTGCAAGCTAGTTAGTTGTTGCTGTATCAGTAATTGCGTACTTTGTCCTAATGAATTTTCACTGTATAAGACCCCATTTAACACATCATTTTCAACAGTCACAACCATATAGGCATCAATTTTTTCATTGGTTAATTCTTTTTGGGCTTGTTTTTTTGATTCAATGCTTTGAAATTCAAATTCTTTGTTTTTTACTTTTCCTAGTTGCTGGGCTACCTGTGTGTTTTCTGAAAAAACACCGATTTTATTGATCTCACTATTTTTTTGAGCAAAATGTCCAGCGGCATAAATAACTCCCATCATAACAAATGGAACTAAAATCATGATTAAAAAAGAAATGGATTTAACATTTTTTAGATAGACGTCTTTCGTAATGATCCAAAATTTACGCATCGAACTCACCTGCTTTCAATTTGAATATTTCTTCTAAAGTAGGCGGTTGTTGATTAAACATTGGAATATAGCCAAACTGAGTAGCACGTGTAAAGATTTCTTTACCTGCATCTGGGTCTTCCAACGTAATTTCTAATGTCTGATCTTCACGAACATTGACCTTTTTGACGCCTTCAATAGCTGCGACTTCTTGTTGCGTTAAACCAGATTCTAAAAATAATTTTGTCCGACCAAACGATTCTCGAATTTCATGAACTTTTCCATTTAGAACCATTTGACCATTTCGCAACATGATCAAATGGTCACAAATTTTTTCAACATTATCCATATTATGACTTGAAAAAATAACACATGAACCATGTTCTTTTAATTCAATAATACCGTCTTTTAATAGTTCCGCATTGACTGGATCCAGTCCACTAAATGGCTCATCTAAGATAATTAATTTGGGTTCGTGAATCAATGTCGCAATCAATTGCACTTTTTGTTGATTTCCTTTGGATAAAGATTTTACTTTATCTGTTTTTTTCCCTTTTACTTGGAACTTTTCCATCCAAAAATCAATCTTCGGTTCGATTTCTTTTCTTGATTTTCCTCTTAATTCTGCGAAATACAACAGCTGATCTTGAATAGAAACTTTAGGATACAAACCACGTTCTTCAGGCAAATAGCCGATGATGTTGTAGTCTCTTTCTCCTAATGGTTGTCCATTCCAGAGAACCTCGCCTTGATCTTGTGTTAAAAAATCCAAAATCAAGCGGAAGGTAGTTGTTTTCCCTGCTCCATTTTGACCGATCAATCCCATGATTTTGCCATCTGGGATTTTAAATGATACATGGTCAACGACTGTATAATTCCCAAATGTCTTAACCAAATCCTTTACTTCTAACATTTTTTCACTCCTTATTCTGACTTTAGCGCAACCATACTTTAAACCAATCATTTATAAATTCAACTATTGCGTTTGTCAGAGTGTTGTCTAATCAAACATTTGCCCTTGTGATTTGAATACTATTGTATTTTACAATAGTAAAAATGAACAATCCATTTTTTTAGTTTGTTGTTTATTTTCCTTTATTCAAGTCCCCATTTTTGATGAATATTCACTAGGATAATTTCTCTTTTTATTTATGAAGGTTCATCAATTTTTAACATTTGTTTTACAAATAATAGGACACTTTACATGGTTTGTAAAGTGCCCTAAGCTAGTTCTCATGCAATTTATCAAAAACATTTTGCGCTACGTTTTGAGGTAGTCCGATTTGTTGAAGTTCTTCCATTGTTGCAGAGGTGATATTTTTTAATGACTTGAACTCTTTTAAGAGTAGTTTTTTTCTTTTTGGTCCTAATCCTTCAATTTCATCAAGGCGTGAAGCAAAACTGTTCTTACTTCTTAATTGACGATGGAAAGTGATCGCAAATCGATGAACCTCATCTTGTATTCGTTGCAACAAAAAAAACTCTGGGGAATTTCTTTCCAGTGGAATAACGTCAAGTTCATGACCAAAAAGAAGTTCATTGGTTCGATGCTTTTCATTTTTTGCCATACCAGCAACAGGAATATCAATCCCTAATTGATTTTCTAAGACATCTTTAGCCACATCTACTTGTCCTTTTCCACCATCAATCAGGATCAAATCTGGCAAAGGCAACCCTTCTCGAATCACCCGAGAATAGCGACGATAAATGACTTCACGCATCGAAGCATAATCATCTGGTCCTTTGACTGTTTTGATTTTGTATTTACGGTATTCTTTTTTTGCTGGTTTTCCATCAATAAAAACGACCATTGCAGCTACTGGGTTTGTTCCCATAATATTTGAATTATCAAATGATTCAATACGGATAGGTGTAGGAATATTCATCGCATTGCCTAAACGTTCCACGGCCCCTATCGTCCGTTCTTGTTTTCTAGCAATTAAATCAAACCGTTCATTTAAGGCAACTTGCGCATTTTTATTTGCCAATTCTACTAATTTTTTCTTTTCACCACGTTTTGGCTGCAAAACTTTCGTAGATAGTAAGGCTTCAACACTGGGTTTATCAATCGTATCTGGGATCAACACTTCTTTAGGAATAAAATGCTCGTTTTCTTGATAAAATTGACCAATATAGGTTAAGAAATCTTCTGTTGCTTCGTTATAAAAAGGAAACATCGAAACATCCCGTTCAATCAATTTTCCTTGTCTAACAAAAAACACTTGAACACACATCCAGCCTTTATCAATGGCATAGCCAAAAACGTCACGATCCACTAGATCAGTATTCGTCATTTTTTGTCGGGTCATAATTGTTTCAATTGCTCGGATTTGATCTCGGTATTCAGCTGCTTTTTCAAACTCCATCTTTTCAGCAGCATGAACCATTTTTCGATGGATTTCCGATTCAATTTTTTCATACCCACCGTTTAAAAAACTTTTTACTTCCTCAACGATTTCTGTATATACTTTGGGATCAACATCAAAATAATAAGGACATAAACATTGTCCTAAATGATAATACAAACAAGGTTCTTTGGTTTGACTGGGTTTACACTTACGTAATGGAAAAAGCCGATCAAGGATTTTTTTTGTTTCATTTGCTGCGCCAACATCTGGATAAGGACCGAAATAAAAAGCTTTATCTTTTAATACTTTACGAGTAATCACAAGGCGTGGATACTTTTCGTTCGTAATTTTTAAAAAAGGATAAGTCTTATCGTCTTTTAACATAATATTATATTTAGGATCATTTTTTTTGATCAAATTAATTTCTAGAAGTAAGGCTTCGATATTGGATTCTGTAACAATATATTCAAAATCTTCAATTTCGCTGACTAAGCGCTCCGTTTTTGTATTATGACTACCTGTAAAGTAAGAACGGACTCGGTTTTTTAGGATCTTAGCTTTTCCCACATAAATGATCGTCCCATTTTTATCTTTCATTAAGTAGCAGCCTGGTTGATCAGGAAGTAAGGCTAATTTATTTTTGATACGTTCGTTCATCGGATACTTCCTTTCAAATTTCTTTGAATTAATTATAACATGTCTGTCAAAATGGTTGAAAATCGTGTTTCTACTCTCTCTGCGTTTCCCTAAAAAAGTAAGAAGGCTTTTAACATAAACTAGACAAAAGTACAAAAAAACCGAGATATCAATCCAATGATTGATATCTCAGTAAAATGCTCAGTTTTTTATAGATATTTTTCGATCATTTGGCGTAATTGTTCTTTTGAGTGAACGCCTACTGCTTTTTCAACGACTTGTCCATCTTTTTTCAACAATAGTGTTGGAATACTCATAATACCAAATTGTTGTGGTGTTTGTGGGTTTTCATCAACATCCATTTTTACGATTCTAAATTCATCTTCGTCGTATTCTTCTGATAATTGGTCTAAAATTGGTGCTTGCATGCGACAAGGTCCACACCAAGTTGCCCAAAAGTCAATCAATACTAAGCCTTTATCTGTTTCTTCATTAAATGTCGTATCTGTAACTACTTGTGACATATCAAAGACCTCCATTTTTTAGTCTGAAGTTATTATAGCATCTTTTCGTATAAGAAACGAGACTTCTGCTTACATTTAGTAAGTTTTATTTAAATTTCACAATAGTTGCTCCATTGCCACCTTGGTTAGCTGGTGCAAACTCAAAACTTTTGACACTACGATGATTTTTTAAATAATCGGTGATCCCTTGGCGTAAAGCTCCTGTCCCTTTTCCATGTACAATTGTCACTTGAGGATAGCCAGCTAAAATCGCTGAATCTAGATATTGATCCACTTCATTTAAGGCCTCTTCATATCGTTTACCACGAAGATCCAACTGGTTAGACACATGACTAGTGGATTCAGAACGAACAGCATGAATTACCCGTTGTTTTGTTTCTTTTTGAGGTGCGACAGGCATTAACTCATTTTCAGAAACATTCATTTTTAAAATACCAATTTCGACTTGCCATTGATTGCCATTTTTGCGCAACAATGTTCCTCTTTGTCCATAAGTCGTCACTAAGACTTCGTCCCCTGGTTTTAAGGTCTTTTGTTCTTTTGCTTTTTTCAATACTTTATTTTTTTTCAATTGTTCTTCTTGATGTAAATTTGCTAACTGCGTTTTCGCATCAATCAACTGATGTTCCTTGACATTTCCTTGCCCAACTTGTTGTTGCATTTTCCGAATATCTGCAATGATTTTTTCGGCTTTTTCCTCAGCTTCTGAAACGACTTCATTGGCTTTTTTCTTGGCTTTATCTATTTCTTTTTCACGTTCTTCAAAGAAATAGCGATAAGCTTCTTTTAAATTCTCATACAATTCTTGTGCTTCATCGACATAATGACGCATTTCAAGGTATTCCGTCTCAGCCATTTTACGTCGATTTTCTAAATCAGCGATCATCTCATTTAAGTCTTGACTTTCATCATTCATCAATTGTTTCGCTTCATGAATAACTGCCTGGTCTAACCCTAACCGACTGGAGATCTCAAAGGCATTACTTCTTCCTGGAACACCAATCAATAAACGATAAGTAGGACTTAGCGTATCCACATCAAATTCCATACTAGCGTTGATCGTATTCGCACGATTATACCCATAAATTTTTAATTCAGGATAATGGGTAGTCGCCATCACATAAGCAGATTTTTTCCCTAGTTCATCTAAAATAGCAATAGCTAGTGAAGCACCTTCTTGCGGATCCGTTCCGGCACCCAGTTCATCAAATAAAACTAAACTTTTTTCGTTTACATTTGCTAGTATGTCCACGATATTTGTCATATGTGAAGAAAAAGTTGAGAGACTTTGCTCAATGGATTGTTCATCCCCGATATCTGCAAAAACTTCATCAAAAATACCAATTTGACTTTCTTCTTCTACAGGAATAGGTAACCCTGCTTGCCCCATTAACTGTAACAAGCCCAATGTTTTCAATGTAATTGTCTTTCCTCCAGTATTTGGTCCAGTAATCACAATGGCCTGGTAATTTTCACCAATACTGATATCATTTGCAACCACTTTTTCTTGGTCAATCAAAGGATGTCTGGCTTGTTTTAAGACGACCCGATTTTCTTCATTAACCGCTGGCACAATAGCATGTAACTCTTTTCCAAAGCGAGCTTTTGCATTCATCATATCTAATTTGCCAATTACATAAGCGTTATGGATAATTTCTTGACGATAAGGAACGAGTTCAGCAGATAATTCACTTAAAATGCGTTGAATTTCATTACGTTCTGCAATCTGATATTGTCTTAAACGATTGTTTAATTCAACAACTTGTTTCGGTTCGACAAATAAAGTTTGTCCAGAAGCACTTTGATCATGGACGACTCCACCAAAAACACCTCGATATTCTTGTTTCACTGGAATAACATAACGATCATTTCTCATGGTAATAATTGTATCACTTAAGTATTTGGCATTTTTCCCGCGAACGATCCCATCAAGTAGTTCTCTGACATTTTGTTCGCTTCGACGAATGTTTTGACGAATGATTTTTAGTTCAGGGGAGGCATCATCTGTTACTCGACCATCCGAATCAATGGCTTCTTTTAATCGACGGTTTAATTCAGGAATCGTCACTAGTTGCTCTTCCCAAAAATACAGCCGTAAAAATTCAATTTCACTATCTGCCAAATCAGCAACAAATCGTTTCAACTCACTAGTGGTAGACAAAACACGAGAAACTTGTGCTAATTCTACCCCATTTAAATCAGCACCTATTTCAATTCTTTTCATATGTGGGCGAATATTTTCTAATTTAGGAAACGGGATTCCACCACGTAAACGCTGAACTTTCAGACCATCCTCGGTTTCTGCTAACCAATGCGCCAATTTTTCTTTCTGACTAATTGGCACCAACTTCTTAAGTTCTTCTACACCTTGTGCAGTAACTACAAACTGGCGTACAAGTTGCTTTACTTTTTCAAATTCTAATGTTTCAAGGATTCGGTTATTCACTTTATCACCTTAACTTTCACTAAAAGAAGTTGTCACATTTCGCATCGACTAATAGGTCTTTGCTGTTCTGTCACAACTTCTATTTTTTCTACTCTTTCGCTTCCGTTTATTTAGCTTTTAATCACATTAGTAATCCATAGATTTTGGATTTGTTCCGTTAAAAATGGTGTCTTTTCTACAATAAAGCGGGCAAGACTATGTCCACTAAATTGGTTTTGTATGGCCGTGACTGGGACAAATGACAGCAAACTCAATAATAAGAAAATCGTTATATAGGCAAGTACGACCGATAATAATCCCCCTGCTATCCAGTCCACTTGTCTCAGTATCGGGATATAAGTCAAACTATGGACAAAAATTCCGATAAAACGAGTGATTAAACCTCCTGCAAACAAAATCAACAAAAAGGCCACCCCAGCGTAAAATGCTTCATCTAATCTAAAAGAAAAAGCTTGCTCGAAAAAAGCCATTTGAGTGTTCGATGTCACAGCTGGATAAGGGATATATAATTCTAAATGACTCGCTAAGCTTTTATAAAAGTACTGTGCTGCGAAAAAAGACAAGATATAACCGATCGTGTAAAAAATCTGCATCGTAAAACCTCGTCTTGCACCTGAAAAAAACGCAATTAGCAAGATGAATAAAATCAAAAGATTTAACATACCTTGTTCCTTTCTCTTACTTCTAATTTGAAGATTTTTGTTTGATTTGGCCTTTTCTTTTTTCATTTAAAATTTGTTGTGCTTCGACATGATTCTTAATGACTTGATCTGTCTGACCATTTTCTTTTAATACTTCTCGTGCTTCATTTTCAATCGCTTCAATTCTTTTGATTCGATTTTCCATTTCTACAAATTTGATCATTTTTTTCTTTAAATTAGCCACTTCTTTTTCAAGTTCTAGATTCTTTTCTTGTTTTTTCAACTGATCCGAGAGCGCATTAACAGCGACTAAAATAGCTGCTTGTTCATTATCTATTTGTGGTGACAATTCCTTCAACTCTATTAGTTGTTCATTGATCAAATTTGTCACGATATCCATATGTTGCTTTGTTTCTCGTCCAATAATCGTGTACGTTTGGTCGGCAATCACTGCTTTGTAACGTTTTTTCTCGTGCGCCATCCGAATCATTTCCCCCTATTGCTAAAATTATTATCTAGTGTACCATGAAGTTAATGATTTAACAGCTGTACACAAATTTCTTACAATTACTTTATCATTATATGATAAACTTTGAAAAAATGCTATGTCTCGTCTTATGGTCGGATTTAAGCTATTCTTGAGACTCTTTATTCAACCATCACGAACATCAATTTTTGAACTATTGACAAAAACATAGGAGGAACTTATGAGTAACGTCATCATCAAAGTAACCACCACACAAATGGAGAAAATGAAACAAAGCTATCAACCTTATCTACTATCTAAAAAAATACCTTATACTGTTTTTACAGCCAAAAAAAATGGGACGACCATTACAGCGTATACCTCAGGAAAAGTCATGTTTCAAGGAGCAAATGCAGAAAAAGAAGCCAATTGCTGGGGTGAAAAACAACTAACTAAATCTCCACAAGTAAAAAGCAAAACTTCGGCTCTACCAGAAAATCTATCCTCTTTATCAGTCCTAGGAAGTGATGAAGTTGGTAACGGTAGCTATTTTGGGCCTTTGACTGTCTGTGCAGCTTATGTTGATCAAGCAAAGTTAAAACAACTTAAGCAGTTAGGTGTTCGTGACTCCAAAGAATTAAAAGATCCACAAATTATTCAGTTAGCAAATATTTTAAAAGACACCATTCCCTATCAACTGTTAGTGTTAACACCTAAAAAATACAATGAAATCCAACCAACCTATAACGCTGTGCGGATGAAAGTAGCCTTACATAATCAGGCCATCCACCTCTTGTTAAAAAAAATAGCGCCAGCTAAACCGGACGCTATCTTGATTGATCAATTTACACCAGAAACAAACTTTAAAAAGTATGCACGACTTGAACAAAACCAAATCCAAGAAAAATTGTACTTTGTGACAAAAGGGGAACAATACCATTTGGCTGTGGCTGCTGCTTCCATTATCAGTCGCGCAAGTTTCTTAGAAGAATTAGACAAAGAATCGGCAGAAATCGGGATGAATCTACCTTCAGGAGCGGGAACAAAATCTGATCAGATCGCAGCCAAAATTTTACAACAAGGTGGTATTTCACTATTGGCAAACTATGCTAAATTACATTTTGCAAATACAGAAAAAGCAAAAAAAATACTCGATCGCTAAGTTTCTGCGAATCGAGTCATTTCAATTAACTTTGACTAAAATAGTTTTTTAAAGCAGAGGTTAAGTTTTCCGCTATTTTTTTCTGATACGTATTTGAAGTAAGTTCTGCTAAATCAGAATCATTATTCATGTATCCCATCTCTATTAGAATTGCTGGCTGGAAATTTTCTCTTAACACTTGATAATTTCCAGTGGCTATCCCGCGAGATTCAAGTGGCAAACTTTCAAATGAAGTAGCAACTTTTTGTGCTAATTTTTCATTATCATTGTAATAGTAATACGTGGTAATGCCTGTTGCTTCATTTGCATTTTCAGTAGAATCTGCATGAAGGCTAATAAAAACATCTGCTTTTTTCGACTCGCTATAGGCGCAGATATCATCTAATTGGATCAATTCATCCGTTGATCGTGTCAAATACACAGTTGCTCCAGCTTCTTCCAGTGCTGCTTTTACTTTTTTAGCCGTATTCAGGGTGATTGTTTTTTCTTCTACCTGCTCGTCATTGCTTAATGCCCCCGTATCCTCTCCACCATGACCTGGATCGAGTACGATAACCGCATCGGATAGACTGGTTGGTGTTTCTTTTACCGAAGTCGTCACCTTTTCACCATCACTTAGTGCTAAATAACCACTCTCACCTTCATTGGTCGTCACTTGATAAGCATCTGCTGTCTCAGTGACATATTCAGTCAATTCTCCGCCGTTGATTGTCGCTTGTGGCTGCGTTAAGTCAGCATCAGAATAAAGTATACTATCTTCTTTCCCCACTTTGATCCATGTTTTTGTTTCTGTTGCTGTTGAACTTGTGATTTCGCTTTTTATCTCAGCTGTTGTTTGGTTCGTTTTTATCTGATCAGCTGGCGTTTGCTGTTCAAAAATCTCATTTTTGACAATCAAAAACAGACCAGCAAGCGCAAACAGTACAATTATCCATACTCGTTTCATCTTTCTCACCTCATTCAGTTAAATAAAGCTTACTTTTTTAAACTTAAACTTGTCTTAAAACAGACTAATTCCTTCCCTTTATAGGTAAACTTATTTTTTCAAATGCGATGAACAAAGAAGCATAGCTCAAAAAAAGACTTGAAACATTCCCAAAGAAAGTAGAAATGTTTCAAGTCTTTATTGAATAACGATTAGTTTTTCAATCTCTCAATTTTATTTAATTATAGAATCTGATATTAGACAAGCTTTTGCCATAAAGAATTTGCAGCATCTGGTTCCCAACCAATGTATGCTGTGTGTGGTTGAAGACAACGATAACGGCTTCCCATATACGTCACAATATCTCCAGCTTTATAAGTTTTTCCTACTACCCAAGCATCTTCTTGCGCAATTTCTTCTGAAGAAGTTTTTGCTGTGACTTGTTGACTTTTTGCAGAAGTGCCGTATACGTTGACTGCTGTTACTTGGTAAGTATAAGTAGTATCAGCAGTTAACCCAGTGTCTACAAAAGATGGAGAAGTTGAAGTAGCCACACGTGTTCCATTGCGATAAATTTCATAGCTAGTTACTCCTTCTTTTGCATCATTTGCTGACCAGTTAAGCGTCACAGAGTTCTGAGTAACACTTTTTACTGCTAGATTTGTAGGAATAGAAGGTGCTTCTTTTTCTTCTGGTTCTGGTGTTGGCGTTGGTGTCGGAATAGATGAACCATCCCCATAAATCGTTTGTTGAGAAATTTCTGGTCCAGCATTTACGATTCTTTGTGATAACGTAATTGAATCAATGTGATCGATTGATACATTCGTTGCATTTGAAGCTAATCTAAATTTATATGTCGTTCCCGGCTTTAATTCTTTCGCGTCATAAACACTACTTAAATCAACAGTAACTAATCCATTGGCAGAAGTAACCGTACCAGCTTCATGACCATCTTTTTCAAGTACCTCATTTGTGTTCAGTGCTAAGGTTAATTTTGGTAATTTAATTGTTTTATTACCAAATTCAATTGCTGATAAAACTGTGTTTGATTCAGTTAATTTTTCATTATTTTTCACGACTAGTTCATAACCAGTTTTACTATTTTCAGAATAAGTAGAAAGACTTACTTCAACATTTAAATCAGTCGTAACAATTTCATTTTCTGGCAATTTTGCTGTGCCGAACAATCCATTTTTAATGGCTTTAGTTAATTCATCTCTTTTCGTGCTAGTCGTTTCTTTATCTTGTGACTGCATCCATGAAATAACACCACCTAATTCATGTTCTTTTACATATTGTGTTTTGTAATTGATTGATTTTACATTATCGTACGTAAATAATTCACCTGTGGTTTCACTGTATAGATAAGGGGCTTTCGCTGTATCATCCCAATATTCTTTTAGTCCAGAGAACTGATTCATTAATTGATTAATGTCTCGATATGGCCAAACGCCACCCGCACGACCTCCATCACCAATACTTACAGGGTTTTTATTCGGTGCACCATATGAAAGCGTGCCATCTGCATCTTTATTATTCTTTTTAGCTGATTGGAAAAGTCCAGGTAAGTTCTCATTGTCACCTTTTTCTACTTCATTCCAACCACGGGTATAAAAAGCAGCTCCGATGACAATTTTTTCAGATGGCGCGCCATTTGCTTGTAGGTAACGTACTGTCTGATCAACAGATAATCCGCTATCGTAGCTTGGATCATCAGGATTACCATAAAGTGCTGTCTGGTGACCACTTGTTTCGCTCCAAGCACCATTCATATCATAAGTCATGATATTAGCAAAATCGACCACATCAAATAAACGTTCAATGTCGATTCCTTTATTTAATTTGTCTTGAGAAGCAGGCAGTGCAACAGATAATTCATAGGTTTTTCCTAACTCTTCGCCTTGTTTGTCAATGGCAGCCCGAATATCATTTAAAAGAAGAATGTAGTTTTCTTTATCTTCTGGTTTGGCATTCGGTGTTCCTTCATCGTTTTTATTATCTACAAGGTCTGGTTGTCGAACATCTGCTGGGTATTCCCAGTCGACATCCACGAAATCCATATTAGTATACTTCAAGAATTTTGTAATATTTTCAACAAATCTTTTTCGTTTCGTTGGATTGGCTGCAACTTCAGAAAAATCACCTGATTTTGACCATCCACCTAATGAAACACCAATTTTTAAGTTCTTGTTTTCTGCACGTAAATGTTGAATCGCATTCAACAAACCAGAACGTGCATTATTCCAGCCAGCATCTACTAATCCGGCATCAGACTCCACAGCAGCACTCAGATCGGTAAACTGCAAATCACCATTACTATCAAAATCTAAAAAGGCATAATTTAAATGCGTCAGTTGATCTGCGGCAATATCTTTTGGATAAAAATTACCTTCTCCGCCCCAAATGGACCAATCACCGTAATACATAACATTTCGATAAGGTGTTGCTCGCGTGATTTCTTGCGCCTCTTCTGCATGAACATTCGTTTGTTTATTTAATAAAGGTGTTGCAAGTGAAAGTGCTGATGAGAATAACATCGCTGTTAACCCAATTTTTTGTAACTTTTTCATTCTCTATTTCTCCTCTTTTTCATATTTTGTTTCTACCAATTTCCTACCAATCCCCAAAAAGTTAGTTTACTTGCATTCCTCCTTTAAAAATAAAATTTGTCGCTGTATTTGTCTGTTCGACTAATATTAGTTTAGCAAACCCTTTCATCTTTTTATTTTTTTGTACGGTATATTAACGTTATTTTTTTAGCCATAGTAAATTATCATTTTTTTGCTCCTCTTTCTTGTAACAGTCACAAAAAACAGATGCTATTTTCAACCAACCTCTTGTTAATATCATTTTTCCTTCTTTTATCCATCCATTTAAGAGCAAATAGTTTGTCTATTAACCTACTTTTTGACAGATAAAACATGCTAAATCTCACATTTAATGAATCAAGTTTTCTAAAAAAAAAACGATGTACCGAAGAGTACAGTCGTTTTTAAGGTTATTTTTATTATACAATTACACCATTTAAATAAAGATCAATTAAAGTAGCTACATCAAACGGTTGTTCTTCTGATTGCCCAGATTCAGTAATATAAGGTGCTAATAACAGAAAAAAATGTTTTGCTGCTAATTCTTGAGAAACATTTTTTCTCAGCAACTGATGATTTTCTGCAAAGATCCGTTCAAATGGCTCACGGTAATTTTTTTTCCACAAATAAAATAAGTGATTTCTGATTTCTGCTGAAAGATTTAATTTTAAATCATGCAACATCATGAATAAATCAATCAAATGGGTTTCAATTAAGTATTTTGCCATATTTGTTAAAGTTTGCTGAAATCCAAGTTTACTTGTTTCTACTATCTTCCTAAGATCATCTCCAACCGTCATCAGATGTTCTTCTAATACTGCTTGGTAAAGTTTTTCCTTATCGCTAAAATAATGATAAAGATTGGGTTGAGTAATCCCAGCATTTTTAGCAATTTCACGAGTGGAAGTACCTAAATAACCTTTAGACATAAATAAACGATTTGCTTCCTTTAAAATTTTTTGTTGCGTATCCTTATTATAACGATGAACCACGTGCACACCTTCTTTTAAACTTATTTCATTTTCTCTTGAAAAACACCATCTTCCATCATAAATACTTTATCACACTTGTCAATCAGGCGAGTATCATGGGTTACCATAATGATTGCTTTATTCTTTTCTTTTGATTCTTTCGCTAAGATATCAACCACTTCTCTGGCCTTTTCTGAATCTAAACTAGCTGTTGGCTCATCGGCTAAAATAATCGAAGGGTCATTGTAAAGCGCTCGAGCAATAGCGACTCTTTGACGTTCACCGCCCGATAATTCTTCAGGATATTTATTCATTAATTCCTTGACACCTAGTTGTTCAAATAGTTCAGCTGCTTCTTGTGATCGATTTTCATGTTTGACTTTATCCACTAGTACCAATTGTTTTTTTACAGATAAAAAAGGAACTAAGTTCGAGGCTTGTAAAATAAAGCCAATTTCTTTAAACCGTAACTTCACACGTTTGTTTTCTGGTAATTCACTAAATTCTTTACCATTGATCAAAACAGATCCCATACTAGGGGTTTGTAAACCACCAGCGATCGTTAAAAAAGTACTTTTTCCTGAGCCAGAAGGTCCAATGATAGCCACAAACTCGCCTTTTTCTACACTCACATCTGTTTTTTTCAACGCATGGACGATCTGATCCCCATCTTTAAAATTCTTTTCTACCTCTTTAAATTCGATTGCTTTCATTTTTTCATCTCCTATCCAATCGCCTTTAATGGATCAATTTTGACAATCGTTCGTACTGAAAATAAAGCACCTAAAACAGCAACGATTAGCATTAAGACACTGATTCCACCAAAAAATAACCAATTACTTTGAAAAGGTACCGTGTCTGGCAAAAGAAACGAAGTGAATACTGTCCCTACCAATCCCAATCCAATGCCAAAGACTGAAAGCAAGAAGGTTTGTGCAACGACTGAACGTGCAATAAATCCGCCGGTTATCCCTTGTGCCTTCAAAACACCAAAAATATTGATTTTTTGCATCGTTAAAACATAGATAAAGATGCCGATGACAATTGCCGCAATCACAATTAAAAAACCAATCATAAATCCAAATGTTAATACTTGGGCACTGTATCCAGGTAATTCATTGATAAATTTTGAGATACTTATTTTTTCAAGTTCATCAGGTAAATCATCCACATTCCCTCTAACAACGACGGCATTAATTCGTGCATTTTCACTTGTATCGTTTTTTTCAAAACGAATCTCTTGATAAGCGTCAAGCGACGTATACAAAACAGGTGCTACATTGAATTTTGCATTTTCTGTAAAACCTGTTAATTCAAACGTTTTATTACTTCCAGAAAGTTTAATTGTATCGCCAATTTTCAAACCATATTCTTCTTTTAAACTAATGTCCCCAATCGCTTCATCGTTTCCAGAAAATGGGTTTCCTTCCACAAGATTAGGCATAATAAATTGATCAGGATCAATCCCAAAAAAACTCACATTGATTTTACCAGCTTCATCATTTTCCTTACTTGTCACTACTCCAGGAGTCTGTGCCAAGTAAGCAACTTCTTTTCCTTTTACTGCTTGAGCCGTTTTTTTCGTTATCATCGACATCCCGAGATTAGTATTGGCATCTTTTGATAAAACAATGTAGTCAGCCCCCCATTTATCAACTGCTGTGCGATTATCTTGTGCAAGTCCATAAGCTAAACCCGTCAAGAAAAATACTAAATAGGCAATCAAAAACATAACCCCAGCCACCAGTGCATACCGTAATTTTGAATGCATGATTTCATTTAATGCTAAAAACATCTAATTCCTCCTTTAAAATTTATCAACCCATACCACAAGTTTATCACTCGATAAATTTTTATAGGAATAATTTGCTCAGAAAGTAAGGTCGTGACAGAGCCGCTTAGCTCTGAGTATT
>NZ_BJWF01000038.1 GCF_007990225.1 Enterococcus villorum
GGCTTTACCAGTTACGATTAAAATATCTTCGATTCCTGATTTTAGCGCTTCTTCAACAATAAATTGGATTGTTGGTTTATCAACAATTGGAAGCATTTCTTTTGCCATCGCTTTTGTTGCAGGTAAAAATCTTGTTCCTAAGCCTGCTGCTGGAATTACTGCTTTTTTTACTTTCATATCTGTCTTCTCTCCTCTAAAAAATTGATAGTGAAAATTCATTTTCTTTTTTTCCATCACGCAACATGATTTCTCTTGCTGCAATTTTTACGTCTTTATTTTCATAAAGTACTTCATAAATGGATTGAGTGATCGGCATTTCAATGCCCATGCTTTGAGCAAGTTCTCTTGCAGCTTTTGTTGTATGGACTCCTTCGACAACCATTCCCATGTTTTCCAATACTTCTTCTAATACTTGACCTTTTCCTAGCAAATGACCTGCACGCCAATTTCTAGAATGAACACTTGTACAAGTAACAATCAAATCACCGACACCGCTAAGCCCAATAAATGTCAATGGATTAGCTCCCATAGCTACCCCTAATCGACTGATTTCTGCTAAACCTCTAGTCATAATTGCAGCCTTTGCATTGTCACCAAAACCTAACCCATGAATCGCTCCAACACCTAATGCAATAATATTTTTTAATGCGGCACCCATTTCGACTCCTATCACATCTGGATTCGTATAAATTCTAAAATAGTGATTCATGAAAAGTTCTTGAACAAATACTGCTGCTTTATGATCAGTACTAGCAGCTGTAATCGTTGTAATATCATGTTTGGCTACTTCTTCTGCGTGACTAGGACCAGACAATACAGCTACCGCTTGTCGTTTTTCATTTGGAAGCTCTTCTAAAAGAATTTCTGAAATACGTTTATGCGTTTGTTGCTCTAACCCTTTACTTGCATGAATAATCACTGGTTTTGTATTCAGTTTATCAATTAGCTCTGTTGCAACCGAGCGAATAGCTTTTGTAGGTACAACAAATAGTACAGCATCAATATCTTGAACAGCTTGTTCCATTTCACTAAAGGCATGGATTGACTCTGGTAGTATGTGATTGGGTAAATATTTGTGATTGGTGTGTTTCTGGTTGATTTCATCTATTTGAGACGGTCGATGCCCCCAAATGCGAACATCATGTCCATTTTCAGCAAGAACTTGTGCTAGCGCTGTTCCCCAGGAGCCAGCTCCTAAAACTGCCACCCTATACTTCATTTTACCACTCCTGCTATATTTTTCATTTTTTAAGCTCTCTTCGTTAAATAATCCACTGATTTTTCCCTAAACCACGATCATAATCTGGTAGATTTCCTTTTTTTCTACGCCAAATAAATAAGACAATGGTTCCAATGAATAAAACAGCAGACAGTAATTGAGAAATACGAATTATTCCTAAAAAGTACAAACTATCCGTTCGCAAACCTTCGATAAAAAAGCGGCCAAAGCTATACCACATAATATAAACCAGTAACACTTCCCCTTTTTTCAATAAATGCTTTTTATTTCTTAAGAATAAAAGTAAGACGAACCCAATCAAACTCCAAACAGATTCATATAAAAATGTGGGTTGTCGATAAAAACCTTCAATATACATATTCTCAATGATGAATTGAGGGAGATGCAAATTTTCCAGAAAGCCCTTAGTCGTAACAGGACCATAAGCTTCATGATTCATAAAATTTCCCCAACGACCAATAGCTTGAGCGAGTAGCACGCTTGGCGCTGCAATATCTAAAAATGTCCACATGGATATAAAATGATATTTGGTAAAGAAATAAAGAGTAATTGCCCCTGCAATCAATCCCCCATAAATCGCTAGACCTCCCGAACGAATATTGAATATTTGAATAGGATCCGCAAGGTATTGAGGTAAATCAAATAAAATATAATATAAGCGGGCCCCAATAATCGAAAGAGGCAAGCCCCACAGCATAAAATCAGTCACATCATCTGCTTTTAATCCGACACGCACAGCCTCTCGACTGCTCAGCCACATCGCAATAATTATTCCTGATACGATAATCAAAGCATACCAATAAATGGGTATCCCTAAAAGATCAAACGCCACCCGATCGATTTGTGCTAACATGTTTCCACTCCTTGCTATTGTTCTCCTGAATTTTCTTCAATGAGACGACTTAATCGTTCTTCAAACGTTTTTGTTGCATCAAATCCCATGGTTTTTGCACGGAAATTCATCGCAGCTACTTCAATGATGATTGCCACATTTCGTCCTGTCTTTACAGGTATTTTAATCTGTGGAATACCAACTTCCGCAATCTCCACTGTTGTATCTTCTGAACCCAATCGATCGTATTTTTTTTCTTTGGCCCAAGCTTCTAAATAAACAGCTAACTGGACTTGCATGGAACCGCGGACCGCACTGGCTCCGAATAAGTTCATCACATCAATAATACCAATCCCTCTGATTTCAATCAGATGCTCTAAGATTTTTGGTGGTTCCCCAATGACTGTCAATTCATCTTGTTGGTAGACATCCACCCGATCATCGGCTATAAGACGATGCCCACGTTTGATTAATTCTAATGCCGTCTCGCTTTTACCAATTCCACTATCCCCTTGAATCAGTACACCTAATCCATAAACATCCACTAAGACACCGTGAACGCTGGTTCTAGGTGCTAACCGACCGTCTAAATAACTAGATAATTCCCCAAGTAAACGGGAGGTGGAGATAGGAGAACGTAAAACAGCCATCCCATATTCATTGGCTGCTTGAATCATTTCTTCTGATGCCGGTAATCCTCTGGAAATAATAAATGCAGGCATGTCTTCACTACATAATCTTCTCATGATCATCAGTCTTTCTTCGGGCATCATCCGTTCAGCAAAACTGATTTCTTTACTTCCAAATAATTGTAGGCGATCATGCGAATAATAGTTAAAATAACCGGTCAATTCTAATCCAGGTCTTGAAATGTCACCGGTTACGATAACACGTTCTAAACTTTTTTCATCGCCAGTTACGATTTCTAATGATAATTTTTCTACTAATTGGCTTACTTTCACTACTTCTGCCATTCGTGCTACCTCATTTCTATTAGAGTGTTCTCTTTCATTTTATCATTGTCTGACAAAAAGTACTACCAAATAAAAAAAACGGTTTTATTTAAAAAATTTCTTTTTTTAAATAATAAGAAAAAGGAACATGCACGAAAATAAAAAAGGCAATTTTCATGCATGTTCCTTCATATTGGTTATCTATTTCTCTTGTCTATCCTCTGCTGTTGTGTTCACTTACGATCATGTTGATTACTGACATAATGACGGCTACCAGAAAAGCAGCGCCAAATGAAGCAAAACTAAAATTTGCTGCTCCTATGAAGAAAGAAGTCATTTTAAGTATCGCTGCATTAATGACAAATGTAAATAGACTAAGCGTAAACAAAGTGAGTGGCAGTGATAAAATCGTTAAAATAGGTTTGACAAACATATTCAGTATAGACAAAACAAAACTCGCCATGAAAGCAGTCCAGATACTGTTTACAAAAATCATCTGAGGAAAAATCACAGTAAGTGAGATAAACGTCAGCGTATTAACGATGAGACGTTGAAGGTAAGACATTAAAAGTCACTCCATTCGTCATCATCGACTTTTTCTGCTTCTTTGCGTTTTTTAGTTTGTTGACGATAATTATTGTTTTCATAATATTGGTTTTCATGCCCATAATGTGTCCGTTTATTACGTGCTGATGGGATGATCAAAGCTAATAATATATACAAAATAACTGGACTGCCAAAAGCAACTAAACTTAAGAAAACATAAATCACTCGAACAACTGTTGGATCCACACCAAGGTATTCTGCAATTCCGGCTAATGTACCAGTTAAAACAATATTTTTATTTGATTTTGTCAGCTTTTTTTTCATTTTTTCTTTCACCTCTGTTCTATCATTTTACTGGAAGAAAAAAGACAATTGCAATAGGAAGAAACTTTATTTTCTTTATTCTTCTTAAAAATTTTTCCGCTTAAACACTCAAGTACCCTCAACAACCGGTCAAAAACTTTTCACTTAAACTTTATGCTATTCATTTTCTACCAATTGCTGAGTTCCTAGTGTGTTCACCAACTACTTATTTGTCTGTATCTTTTAAATAAATACTTCCTGTAGTTGTTGATAGTTGAATTTTAGCTACTTCATTTTCTGATAAGCGACGGAATTGTAGCATTTGATTGGTCCGTTCTTTTTTCTCACGAATCACTTCGTAATCAGAAAGTCGGCTGTTAATACTTCCTAAACTTGTTTTAGCATTTCCTTCCATACCAATTGTCGTAGGTAATGCGACTTTAACGTTCCCATTGACTGAGCTTGCTTCAATTTTTTTCAAGTGTTCTTCTTTCATGGTAAGTCGTACATCACCATTCACGAGAGAAACTGAAAGATTTTCAGGCGTTGCTCCAATCGTAACTGTTCCATTGACTGTCTCAATGATAGAATCTAAAATCTCGCCATTTTGTACTTCTATATTTCCGTTTACGCCTTCTATCTCAAGCATTGTAGCACTCAATTGTTGAATCATAATATTGCCATTTGTCGACTTGGTATAAATATCTTTTCCTTCTAGCTCATCAATCGTGATATTGCCATTTAGTAACTTGATTGAAGTATGGTCATATACACGTTGTGGTAAATAAAATACTAGATCCGTACGTACACGTTTATTGGGAATTTGGAATGAGATATGCTCATCATTGACTTCGATTTGACTACGTTCCAAAAAGGCTTCGAACGGTTCTGCATTCATTTTACCGTACAATTTGATTTTTGCCTCAACTTTCACGTCTTCACTTTCCCAAGTTTTTAACGTCACATTGCCATTGGCTGCCTTGATATCAATAATACTTGCATCGGGTGCTTCATAATAAAATTCATGTTCAAATTTAGTGGTTGCGATCCCTGGAACTCGTAGATTCACGTCTTTCCATTCCATATTTTCATTGACAGTTTCTGAAACAGTTTGGAAGGTTTTCTTTAAGAATTTGCCTAATTGAGAACCTGCCTCAGACATTTTTTCCCCCACTTGATTCAGTGTATCATTTGCTTGTTCTTTCCAATCATCAGGAAGATCGAATTTTTCTGCAAAAGTTTCTTTCTTTTCTGTCCATTGATTTTTGCGAATGTCTTTTAATTTTGCTTCTAATTTTAGTTGTTCGTTGGTTAATTGATCAGCAACTACTTCTAATTCTTTGATCTCATTTTCGAGTGTTTTTCTTTGGAGTAACTCTTCTTCTGTTAATTGATCCAATTCTTCTTTTGTATTCAGTTGCATCAATGTTTCCTGTTTTTCACTGCGTGCGGCTTTATTTTTTGCTAATTTATCGTTTACTTCATCTAAGTGAACAGAGGTTTGATTGGCTTGCGTTGCCAACTCATCTAAAATACGTTCCAGATTTTCTTGATCTTCTTGTTCTTTTTGTTTTGGATCAGCATTAAAATGGATTTCTTCTTTTTTGCCATTTTCCAATTCATCAATCAACGGATTGGATTGTTCTTTTTCCTTGTGACTAGCAGTTACTTTATCTGCTTCTTTTGCAATTTGTTTTTCATCTTTTTCAGTTGCCATGCTTTCTAATAAATCTAAGCCTTCTTCAGTTGAAAGGATTCCTTTTTTTACTAAATCTAAAATACGTTCTCTTTCTTTCATGGAAATTGCCTCCTTGAGCAAAAATAGTTTGCAAGCTTTTCCTTACATCCATATTATGCAACGAATTGAAGAAAAAGTCATAGGACTTAAGTTGTAACTTTTCCTCCAACTTGGGTTACTACTTCTTTTTTTGATGATAAACAATGTTCAAACAAGTTAAAAAAATACTATGTACTCAATTAAAGTGTGATAAAGAAAATCAGTCGTTTTTTCTTTAAAAATTCCACAACTTGTAACTACCTATTCTATGCAATTAGAAAAGCAGTTGTATAAAGGACCACAAATAACGTAAGACTCGAAACAAAATAATCAACACAAATATATTTCCTGCAATAAAATGCCATACGTTCCCCACACTTGTTTTTAAATTGCTCAAAGTAAAGCGACGTAAAAATCGTGGTATTGAATGGTAACCGTTACGTTTCAATCGAAATTTTTCTTCATAAGTTAATTCAAGCATATCATAATAAACGATTTGAAGTGGATCTAGAGAAAAAAATGATTTTGAAAAACCAACCATCATCGTGTATTTTTTATTGTTAGAAGGGAAATTACGTACGCCCTTTTTATTGATTCGAATGTTTTTATCTCCTATAACACTATAACTGTATTCATCTTCTTGAATCTTGACAATTTTTGCTTCTGGTCTATTTTCATTAAGATACCTTTGATAGATTTCAGGAAATTTTTGTTTTTCTAAATAAAGGTAAATACTTAATCCAACAATCAACACCATTAACAAGAGATTAAACAACAATCGTTCACGAAAAACACTACTATAAGCCATAATAATTACTAATACAATCAAGCTAACCAGAATGCGCTTCCAATAATGTTTTTGGTACATTCGCTTGATTGATCGCTCATAATAAGCAAAATCGTTTTCTACAATATTCATCTTCTTTCCAACTCCTTATATGTATATGAGTCAATTATAATTGAAAAAAAGAAGTCTGTCAGTACATAGTCAGTACATAGTAAAAAGAACAGGCGCTTTTTACCTGTTCTTTTTAAGAGCTAATGAATGTAATTTTCGTCAATTTTTCTTAAAACGGTTAAAAGATTTCGTTATGATTGGTATTTAACTCTGTAATTTTCCCAGTAGCTAAGTATACGATCCATTCACAAATGTTGGTTACATAGTCACCGATCCGCTCTAAATAGCTGGCAACATTTAAATAATCCGTCCCACTGATCACTGTTTCTGGATCAGACTGCATGTTTTTGATCGTTGCATTGTAGATACGATTGAAATAGTCATTGACACGTTGATCCATATTAGCAATTGTTCGTGCGTCTTTTTCATCTGTTTTTACGTATGCTACTAACACGTTGTCGACCATTTTTTTTACATAATCAGACATATCAGAAATTTCTTTTTCAATTTCCGGTATTCTTGTCTGTCCTTTGACACGAATGGTTGATTTCGCCACAGAAACTGCATGGTCAGCCATCCGTTCCAAATCTGAACTGGCTTTCATGACGGTAATGATCATGCGCAGGTCCGTTGTGACTGGCTGTTGCAAAGCAATCATTTCAAAACTTTTTTTCTCTAAACGTGTTTCCATATCATTGATTTTAATATCATTTTCAATGACTTCTTGTGCAAGTACTTTGTCATGTTTGATGTAGGAGCGAACAGATTTATGCACCGCACTACTTACCATCATTCCCATTTCGTAAAATTGGTTATGAAGATTTAGTAACTCTTCTTCAAACTGTGTTCGTAACATTTCGTTTCCTCCTTAGCCAAATCGCCCTGAGATATAGTCTTCTGTTTCTTGTTTTTCTGGATTCATGAAGATTTTTTTCGTGTCGTTAAATTCGATTAAGTTGCCATCTAAGAAAAAGGCTGTCTTATCAGAAATACGTGAAGCTTGTGACATATTATGTGTAACTATAATCATAGTATATCTTTCTTTCAATTCCAAGAGCATACTTTCAATTTTCCCAGTAGAAACAGGATCAAGCGCACTTGTCGGTTCGTCTAATAAAATAATTTCTGGATTTACAGCTAAGACTCTGGCAATACAAACTCTTTGTTGCTGCCCACCAGATAAGGATAAAGCACTTTTATGCAACTTATCTTTGACATCTTCCCACACAGAGGCAGCCTTCAAACTTTCTTCGACTACTTGATCCAGTACTTTTTTGTCTTTTTCTCCTTTTAATTTTAACCCATAAATAACATTTTCATAAATCGAAAATGGAAAAGGATTCGGTTGTTGAAAGACCATCCCGATTTCTTTACGTAATTCAACAATATCTGTTTTAGGGCTATAGATGTCTCTGCCTTTATAAAGAACACTTCCAGTAATCGTTACTCCTGGAATCAGGTCATTCATTCGATTCAGCGAGCGAAGATAAGTTGATTTGCCGCAACCAGAAGGCCCGATCATGGCCGTGATTTCTCCTTGATTAAAACTTAGATCGATGCCTTTTAAAGCTTCTTTTTTCCCATAATATAAATGAAGATCTTTTGATGAGATAATTTCTTTTGTCATAACGAATCCTCCGTCTTACCCAAAATGACCCGATACATAGTCTTCGGTTGCCTGAATTTTTGGTCTAGTAAATATCTTACTCGTTTTATCGTATTCGATTGCTTTGCCTAAATAAAAGAATGCTGTATAGTCACTGATTCGAGCCGCTTGCTGCATGTTATGGGTGACAATGATGATGGTGTAATCATCTTTTAAATTGACTAAGGTCTCTTCAACCGTTCCAGTAGAAATCGGGTCTAAGGCACTGGCAGGTTCATCTAATAATAATATATCTGGTTTCATTGCAATGGCTCGGGCAATACACAAGCGTTGTTGTTGTCCACCAGATAATGCTAATGCACTTTTATCTAGGCTGTCTTTCACTTGATCCCACAAAGCGGCCTGTTTTAAACTTGTTTCAACGATCTCATCCAATTTCTTCTTGTTTTTTTCACCATGTTGTTTCAACGCAAACGTAATATTATCATAGATCGATTTACTAAATGGGTTAGGACGTTGAAAAACCATACCGATGCGTTTGCGCATTTCGTAAACATCAATTTGTGGCGCATTAATATCTACGTCTTTGTACATAATTTTTCCAGTTACCTTCGTATTTGCTATACCATCGTTCATTCGATTCAATGAACGTAAGTAAGTAGACTTACCACAACCAGAAGGTCCAATCAAAGCGGTGATTTTCTTTTTTTCAAATGCTAAGTCAACCCCTTTGATTGCTTCGTTATCGCCATACCAAACATGAAGGTCTTCGGTATACAAAGCGACTTCTTTTTCTTGCCCCATCGTGATGATATTTCTTTCATTCCAGTTGTATTCTTTCATCTTATTTCGTCTCCTTAAGCTGAAGTCATTTTACGGTATAAACGTTTTCCAATCGCGCGCGCGCCGAAATTAAACAGCAATACTGCTATAATCAGCACCGCTGATGCTCCAGCCGATACTGCTACGCCATCTGGCATTGTTCCTTCCGTATTGATTTTCCAAATATGAACAGCTAACGTTTCAGCTTGACGGAAAATACTGATTGGGCTAGATACACTTAGTGGATTCCAGTTTGAAAAGTCAAGCGCTGGAGCACTTTGTCCTGCTGTGTAGATCAAAGCCGCAGCCTCACCAAAAATTCGTCCTGAACTTAAAATGACGCCTGTTAAAATACCAGGAGTTGCCTCTGGGACGACCACACGAATCACGGTCTCCCAGCGTGATAAACCTAATGCTAACCCAGCTTCACGCTGAGTGTAATGAACAGCTTGTAACGATTCTTCTACTGTTCTTGTCAATAAAGGCAAATTGAAAACAGTTAAAGCTAAAGCGCCTGAGATGATCGAAAATCCATATTGAAATTGGATAACAAACACCAAGAAACCAAATAAACCAACTACCACAGACGGCAATGAACTTAAAATTTCAATTGAAGTACGGATGACGTCTGTTATCCAATTTTTACCGGCGTATTCAGAAAGATAAATACCGGCTCCTAAAGAAAGTGGAAAACTAATGATCATTGTAATCACTAATAAATAAATCGAATTAAAAAGTTGAATTCCAATTCCTCCACCTACTTGATAAGCTCTAGATGGTTCCGTTAAAAATGACCAAGAAATATGAGGAAGCCCTCGCACTAAAATATACAAAAGTAATGCAGCTAAGATCAATACGATAATTCCAGAAATTGCATAAAGGACACCAGTTGCAATTTTATCAGAGCGTTTTGCATTCATTATTTCAAAGCTCCTTTCTTACCGATCATTCGGATTACAATATTGAAGAATAACGACATCAATAGCAAAATTAATGCTAAAGACCACAAAACATTATTTTCAGTCGTGCCCATAATCGTATTACCAATTCCCATTGTCAAAATAGAAGTCAAAGTTGAAGCAGGAGTGGTCAAGCTTGTTGGCATCAATGCAGCATTTCCGATAACCATTTGGATCGCCAAAGCTTCACCAAACGCACGTGCCATCCCAAAAACAACGGCTGTTAAAATCCCTGGTACAGCCGCACGCAAAACGACTTTATAAATGGTTTGCCATCTTGTCGCACCTAAAGCCAGTGAAGCTTCACGATAATGTCTTGGTACAGCTTTTAAAGCATCGACAGTCATTGTCGTCACAGTAGGCAAGATCATGACAAACAACACAAAAGTTCCAGCTAAAATACCAAATCCAGTTCCACCAAAAATACTTCTAACGAATGGAACAATGACAGATAACCCAATAAAACCATAGACAACTGATGGAATACCTACTAATAATTCAATGACTGGTTGTAAAATTTTTGTTCCATTCTTTGGAGAAATCTCCGTCATGAAAACAGCCGCCCCGATAGCAAATGGTGTCGCAATGATTGCCGACAAAAAGGTGACGATAAAGGAGCCAGCAATCATCGGCAATGCCCCAACCATTGGTTTACCATCAGCCCCTACTTGCCCAGGATTCCAATTTGTTCCAAATAAGAAATCAAATACATTGATCTTATCGACAAAAAAAGTCGCTAACCCTTTACTTGCAACAAAATAAAAAATTGCTAATACTACCACAACGATCAAGGCAATACATAAGAAACTAATGAATTTGCCACGCTGTTCCATTTTTGAACGTTTGGATTTTGTTAATAATACTTTTTTCACATCTTCCACAGATGATTCCCCCCTAGTCAGGCTTAACATACTTATTCAGTGTATAGAGCAAACGTCAATTTGAGTTTAATAACATGTAAAACTTATGTTAAGTTTGTAAATTTTGTGTAAAGATAGTTATTTCACAATGTTTCCTTCCCAATCACGATTCACTTCCATGCGTGAAACAGGGATGTAACCTAATTCACCAACAATATTGTCTTGCACCTCATCAGAAAGCATATACTCTAAAAAGTCTTTTGTTAGTTGACTGGGTTGTTTTTTCGTATACATATGTTCGTATGCCCAGATTGTCCATTTGTTGGTTGTTACATTTTCATCTGTTGGCTCTACACCATCAATACTTAAAGTAGCGACATCCTTCGTCACATAAGAGAAGGCTACGTAACTAATCGCTCCAGGAGTATCTGCTACGATTTGACGTACCATTCCACTTGAATCTTGTTCTTGCGCACGTACAGCAGTTTCTCCATCTAATACCCATTTTTCAAAAGTACTACGCGTGCCACTTCCTGACGCACGGTTTAAAATAACCACTGGTTGGTCCTTTCCACCAATTTCTTTCCAATTCTTGATTTCACCTGTGAATAATTTTCTTAAATTCTCCATTGAAATATCTTTAATTCCCACTTCTTTATTGATAATGGGAGTAATGCCAACGACCGCCACACGATGGTCAACTAAAGCAGCGGCATCTATTCCAGATTTTTCCTCTGCAAACAAATCAGAATTTCCAATATCAACAGCGCCAGATTGGACTTGCGATAAGCCAGTTCCACTTCCGCCACCTTGAACGTTAATAAACTTCCCAGGATTTTCCGACTGATACGATTCAGCGACTGTTTCAACTAAAGGTTGTAAAGCTGAAGAACCAACAGCTGTGATGGATTCTCCTCGATCAATCCATTTTGAACAACCAGATAAAAGAATGGCTAATCCTATCATTGGTAAGAGTAACTTTAATTTTTTCATTTAGAAATCTCCTTCAGTCCTAAAGTAAGTACATTTTAACATTTTCCCTAATACTTGAAAACGAATTAAATTTATTAAATAACAAAAATAATTATTATTAATAAAAAAACACTATCTCATCAAAGCTTTCTATGCTATACTGACTTTGAAATGTGTCTCTTTTATCAAGCATTGATTAACTTATTTCTTGCCTTCCCCAAAATCAAGAAGTACCCCAAAAGTTAATTTTGTTCATGCGAGACGCTTTCTCCATTTCTGACAGTTTACAGAAATGGCCCCGACAGAAAAAGGACATGAGTAGACGTTTTTGACGCCTTCTTCATGTCCTTTTTGATTGGTTAGAATTTTTATAATAGTGGTGAGACTAAACGAGCCAATCCTTCTTTTAATTTAATGAGCATTCCACGTTTCTCGTAAATTTCTCTAGTTAAAAGTTGTGATAGTTTGGAATCTTCAAAAAATGCCCTTCTCACCTGTGTCGCCATTTTTTCATCATAAATCAAAGCATTGACTTCAAAATCTAACTTAAAAGAGCGTACATCAATGTTTGCAGAACCAATTGAAACAATGCCACTGTCGATAATCATGGTCTTCGCATGGATAAACCCATTTTCATAAGTTTCGATCACTGCACCGTATTCAATTAATTCTGCCGCAAATGAATACGTTGCCCAATAGACAAGAGGATGATCAGGTTTATTGGGTATCTGTATCTGTACTTTCACACCAGAAAGTAAAGCCAGTTTTAATGCTTCATGAATAGACTCATCAGGTATATAGTACGGTGTTTGAATCAGAATCTCTTTTTTAGCTAAAGAAATCATTTTTAAATACGTTAGTTTGATTTGTTCATGTTCTGAATCTGGTCCACTAGTGACAATCTGAAGAGCTAAATCACCAATTGACTCAATAGTAGGGAAAAATTTTGGCGCATAGCTGACTTCTTTTACATGTTGCGAGTTCCAATCCATTAGAAATCTATTTTGCAAGGTGTAAACCGCTTCACCATAAATTCGCAAATGATTGTCTCTCCAATAACCAAATTTTGATACTTCCCCTAAATATTCATTCCCTACATTAAATCCTCCCGTATACCCAATCTTGCCGTCAATGACTACAATTTTTCGATGATTTCGATAATTGATCCGCGGATTGAGATAAGGCACGAATAACGGAAAAAAGAAGGCAATTTCGCCACCAGCTGATTTTAATTCTTGAAAAAATTTTACATTTACTTGGGTCGAACCCCAAGCATCTAACAATACACGCACTTTTACCCCGCGTTTAGCTGCATTCGTCAAAGCATCTCGAACCAGAATGCCTAAAGTATCGCTACGATAAATATAATATTGTAAATGGATATGGTCTTTTGCTTGATTGATATCTTGGATTAGTGTATCAAATTTTTCTCGCCCATCGGTAAACAAAGTGACCTTATTCCTAGTCGTATACAAGGTACTTTCAAAAACAGTTAACATATAAATGAGTTGTTTCACATCTACTTGTCCAGTGGGAGGATGAGGATACAGACCTCGCATCAACGCTTGTTTATCTTCTTCAATCTCCAGATTTTTACCTATTTTTCCTTGAATCTTCAAATCAAAAATTTTGTCTTTAGAGATGCCTCGTCCAAAAAATGTATACAAAATAAAGCCAACAATCGGAATAAACATTAATACCAATAACCATGCCCAAGTTTGAGCCGTTTCTTTTCGCTCACGGAAAACGATGACAATCGATAATAGTATATTTGCAATTAAAATAATAATAAAAAAATGATCAACTACTACTCCCATGGCTCACCTCTTCAATTTTTTGCCTACTTAAGAATAGCTGAGTTATTTTTTAAAGTAAAGAAAAAGTATCATTCTGCCTGATAAACAAAAGATGAACTACCGTAAGATTCTTTATTTACCAAAAATAAAAATACTGCTTTTTTATAATGATCCGCATGATTGCTCTCTCGTTTCTACGCCATTCGTATGAAGGAATCATTCACTATTAACAACTAGCAATTCATTGCGTTTCCTTTACTGAGTCAGTTATTTTCTATTTCAAGTTGGAGAAGCCCAAGAGCTGAACCAATCGCCTCACCAGACAACATTGCTTTTTTCGCTGCTCTTTGTAGAGAAGTTTTCTCTGGATAATTCGCAACATCAGCAGAAATTGTATTAAATATCCAAAATACCCCATCATTTTTGGTTGGTTCAGTAAGTAACAATTGATAATCATTTGCGAATAAACTTAAATTAGAAGTTGGTTTTACCCAATTTTTTAAAAGAGGAGATAACAACCATGTGTCTGTTATAAAAGGAACAGCATGATAACTTGGAAAATATTGTTTAAAAAACGATTTTGCTTCTAAATAGTCTTTAGCAATGACTGAATGTTCTAAATTTGCATCTGATGGTATATGAATCGAAATGTATTTTTTATCAACTAATTGCGATACTTTATGTTTGTGAGAAGGAGCGACCATTTCAAATTCTAATTCATTGATTCGAAATTCTATGCCACTTATATATCGCCACGTCCAAAATCCTCGATCAAATTTATAGTGATGGTTTATTTGCTGAGATTCTTTTAAAAATCTGGTAAATGCCCGCATTGTCCCTACATAAATTTTATAGGGAATTGCAAGAGGGAAATAAATTTTTTCCCAGCTTAAACTGGCGGCGTATAAATGGAAAGTTAATTCGCTTATCGTGTCTTGTTTATATTGTACGGATAATCGCTTTGCTTCTTCTGAAGCTTTTGCTTGATCTAACAATTTATCCGCACTACTATTTAGATCATCTGAACTGATCTGAGTAAGTAAACGATTGATTTTTTCTTTTATCATTTCAGGTAATTCAATAACCTCCATGAGATCTTGAATGGTTACGTTCGATTGGGTCATCTTAATTTTCCTCCAGCATCTATCATTTTATTTTTAAAATGATAGCGTTTTAATAAAATTATACGATTAAAAAAACTTTTACCAACCTTTTTATAAAAATAGACCTCAATATAGCTTTAATTTTTTCACATAAAAATAGATAAAAAGCTTATATCACATTTTATTTAATACATTATCTGAAATTTAATTCAAAAAAAATGAACAGAAAGAATACGCTCTTTCTGTTCACCGATTTAGTATTTGCTCTATCTTTTATCATAGTTATTAAAGATTGCTTTTTTCTAAAATTTCAAGAATCTTCTCATGGAAATAATTGATCCTAGTGAGCCGATAATAATACCAATGCCTGCCATTAAAACATCAATTTTCCATACAATATTTTGCGGATGAATCATCGAATAATGCGAACGCAATAATGATGGGTTAAGCACTTGGAACACTTCTTTGTAGCCAAATGTGATAATCAATACAGGAATGATTGCACCAATTAAACCGATCCAACCGCCTTCTAAAAAGAAAGGCCAACGAATATAGCCATTTTTGGCTCCAACTAAACGCATAATTTGAATTTCTTTTTGGCGTGACAAAATCGTGATTCGGATAGTATTAGAAATCAAGAACATGGCAATAAACAATAAGAGTGCAGCTGCAGCTAATCCCCATGTCCGTACGGTTCCAGCAATTTTAAGGATTTTATCTGAAGAAGTACCACCGTAATCAGCCCGAGAAACATTCGCTAACTTTCCAGCAGCATCTGATACTTCTTTTGTATAAGAAGGGTCTGTCGTACTAACGACGTATACATCATATAATGGATTATTGTCTCCTTCAAATAAACTCCATGAATCTCCCATAGCATTTTGAATTTTTTTCAATTCTTGGTCTTTACTTGAAAATTTTACCTCTTTGACATGATCAAGCTCTTTTAATTCATTTTCAAGCTTTTTCATTTCTTTTTCTTTTGTGCCAATATCAACAAAAACAGAGACATCCACATTTCCTTCAATATCTTCAGCTAGCTTTGTTGCATTCATGATCACCGCCATGAATACACCAACTAAAGTTAGTGTAATTGTCACAGCACTAACAGAAGCTACCGTCATCCAGCCATTTCGTTTTAAACTTTTGATACTTTCTAGTAAGTGTCGGAAAAAGGTTCTAATCATCGTAGCCGTATTCTCCTTCCGCTTGGTCACGAATGATACGCCCATTTTCGATGGCGATTACTCGATGACGAATGGTATTAACAATCGTACTATTATGGGTAGCCATAACAACCGTTGTTCCTTGCGCATTAATTCGATCCAATAATTTCATGATTTCCCATGAGTTTTCTGGGTCAAGGTTTCCAGTTGGTTCATCTGCAATCAATACTTTTGGCGTATTGACAATAGCTCGTGCAATTGATACCCGCTGTTGTTCACCACCAGATAATTCACTTGGAAAAACACGTACCTTATGCTTTAATCCTACCAAATCCAATACTTCCATCACACGTTTTTTGATATCACGTGGCTTTCTACCAATTACTTGCATTGCATAAGCGACATTTTCATAGACCGTTTTTTTGGGTAATAATTTGTAGTCTTGAAACACGACGCCGATTTCTCTTCGTAAATAAGGAACATCACGGTTTTTGATCTTCATAAGATCATGCCCGGCAACGTTTAACGTGCCTTTTGAAGCTTTTTCTTCTCGATACATCAATTTGATGAATGTAGATTTTCCCGCCCCAGATGGTCCTACTACGTAAACGAATTCTCCCTGATCAATAACAACCGAAAGATTTCGGATGGCAGTTGTACCATTCGAGTACTTCTTCATTACATCCTTCATTTCAATCATGGCGTTCTCTCCATATCTTTTCTAAGTCTTTCACCATTATAGCATGGCAATATTTCAGCTTGCTTTCAAAAGCTTACAATTTTATTTCAAATCAAGTCAACTATTTAGAGATGCATTTTTAAATAGCCATCAATGAATAAATCTAAATCACCGTCCATTACTGCTTGGACATTTCCAGTTTCGACATTGGTTCGATGATCTTTTACCATTGAATATGGATGGAATACGTAAGAACGAATTTGTGAGCCCCAGCCAATTTCTTTTTGTTCACCACGTAAAGCAGCGGCTTCTTGTTCTTTCTTTTCTACTTCAAGTTGATACAATTTGGCTTTCAACATTCCCATTGCTTGCTCTCGATTTTTTAATTGCGAGCGTTGCGCTTGGCTTGCGACAACGGTTCCTGTTGGGATATGCGTGATACGTACAGCTGACTCTGTTTTATTAATATGCTGTCCGCCTGCCCCACTTGCTCGGTAAGTATCAATTTTCAAGTCATCGGGGTTGATGGCGATATCAATTGTTTCGTCTAGTTCTGGCATCACGTCTACCGAACAAAAAGAAGTATGACGACGTTTAGCAGAATCAAACGGAGAAATCCGAACAAGACGATGAACGCCTTTTTCTGATTTTAAATAACCATAAGCATTATGGCCCTTAATCAATAATGTGACACTTTTGATACCAGCTTCATCACCTGCTTGATAATCAAGAGTTTCCACTTGATAACCATGTTTTTCTGCCCATCTTGTATACATGCGTAACAACATACTGCCCCAGTCTTGAGATTCTGTGCCCCCTGCACCTGGATGCAATTCAACGATTGCATTGTTTCGATCATAGGGACCATCTAAAAGCATAGCCAGTTCATAAGTTTTCATTTTGTCATCTAATGTTTGTAATCTTTCTTCCGTTTCTTGTTGCATTTGTACATCAGGCTCTTCTTGTAACATTTCTACCATTAGTTCTAACTCTTCTAATTCTTCTGCTAATTCATTGAATTGATCATACGTTTCTTTATTTGCATTGTTTTCATTGATCACTTTTTGCGCTGTTTCACTATCATCCCAAAATCCTGGCTCTGCCATTTTAGCTTCTGCTTCTGCAATATCTTCTTCTAACCGATCTAAGTCAAAGAGACCTCCTGAAACTTGTGACTTTTTCATCCATCTCAGATAACAAGTTACGGATTTCTGATATTTCCATAAACTTTCCTTCTTTCTATTACGATTATTTCTATATTCAATAGCTTTAGTTTACCAGAATCATCGCTTAACAGAAAGAAGGTGAGTCGATTCTTAATTAAAAAGAATCAATCTCACCAATCTTACTGCTACATTCACTGCCAAAAATTAGTATTCATCTTTTCCATGACAGTTTTTATATTTTTTACCACTGCCGCAAGGACAAGGATCATTTCTTCCTACTTTATTCACCTGAACAGGTTGTTTTTTTGCACTTGTGTTGCTGTTTTCTTTTGCATCACCAGTGGTTGGTTGAACGGCTTCTCCTTTTGATACTTGTTCCCGTTGAACATTTTGACGAATCTCAGCTTTCATGAAGAGACGAGTCACTTCATATTCGATTGCGCCAACCATTTCTTCAAACATCTTGTATCCTTCTGTTTGGTATTCAACTAATGGATTATTTTGCCCATAAGCACGAAGTCCGATTGATTGACGTAATTGATCCATCGCATCGATATGATCCGTCCATTTTGAATCCACGACTCTTAAGATAACTACTTTTTCAAATTCCAGTAGCTGTTCAGGACCATTTAGATGAGTTGCTTTCGTATTGAAAACTTCTTGCGCTAGGTTGTTTAGATATTCTTTGATTTGTTGTGGATCTTTCCCTTTTATATCATCAATCGTGATGCTATCTTCATGAACCAACGTACTACCAGCAAAATCGACAATACCTTCAAGATTCCAATTATCTTTTTCTAATTGCGTGTGAGCATCTACTACACGACTGATCGTACGTTTCACCATATTCATCAGTGGTTTAGATAAACTTTTTTCTTCCATGATAACTTCTTGACGTTGTTTATAGATGACTTCGCGTTGTTCACGCATCACATCGTCATATTGCAACACATTTTTACGAGTATCATAGTTGTTTCCTTCGACACGTTTTTGAGCAGATTCTACTTGTTTTGAAAGCATCTTACTTTGAATAACTGCATCTTCTTCACCGATTTTCATCCGATCTAAGAATGCTTTGATTCGTTCAGAACCAAAACGTTTCATCAAATCATCTTCCAGTGAAAGGTAAAATTGCGACATACCAGGGTCACCTTGACGTCCCGCACGTCCACGTAACTGGTTATCAATACGACGTGATTCATGTCGTTCTGTTCCGATAACAGCTAATCCGCCTAATTCACGCACGCCAAGACCCAATTTAATATCCGTACCACGTCCGGCCATATTTGTAGCAATAGTTACTGCTCCTTTTTGACCGGCATTCATGATAATTTCAGCTTCTTTAAAGTGGTTTTTGGCATTTAACACTTCATGCGGAATACGTTCACGATTCAACATATCTGAAAGCAATTCAGACGTTTCAACAGCCACTGTACCTACCAGAACAGGTTGTCCTTTACGATAACGTTCTTTGATGTCTTGAACGACTGCATGGAATTTGCTTGTCAGTGTTGGGTATAATAAGTCAGGACGATCATCACGAATAACCGGACGATTCGTTGGTATTTGGCAAACTTGGATGTTATAGATTTCTCTAAATTCTTCTTCTTCCGTCTTCGCTGTACCTGTCATCCCTGATAATTTTTTATACATACGGAAATAGTTTTGGAAGGTAATTGTAGCCATTGTTTTTGTTTCATCTTCAATTTCTACACCTTCTTTTGCTTCAATCGCTTGATGTAACCCATCTGAATAACGACGTCCGTCCATAATACGTCCAGTAAATTGGTCAACGATCAATACTTTTCCTTCTTGAACAACATAGTCAATATCCAAGATCATAATGTAATTGGCGCGTAATGCTTGATCCAAATGGTGCGTCAATGCAGTATTTTCAAGATCGTATAGATTTTCTAACCCAAATGTTTCTTCGGCTTTTTCAATCCCGGCTTCTGTTAAACTAATTGTTTTGGATTGAACATCGATTTTATAGTCTTCTTCTTCTTTCAAGCGTTTAACAAAGTTATCGGCTCTTGTATATAAAGCTGTAGATTTTTCTGCTTGTCCTGAGATAATCAATGGTGTTCTTGCTTCATCAATCAAAATAGAGTCTACTTCATCGACAATCGCATAATTTAACGGACGTTGTACCATTTGATGACGGTAAACAACCATGTTGTCTCTTAGATAATCAAAACCTAATTCATTATTAGTGCTGTAAGTAATGTCACAGTTATAGGCTTCTCTTTTTTCATCAGCTGATTTTGAATTAATATTTAATCCTACAGTTAACCCTAAAAAGTTGTACAATTCACCCATTTCAGAAGAGTCACGAGTAGCTAAATATTCATTGACCGTTACAACGTGAACTCCTTCTCCTGTTAAAGCATTTAAATAAACAGGCATAGTTGCTGTCAGGGTTTTTCCTTCACCAGTACGCATTTCAGGTATGTTCCCATCATGAAGTACGATCCCCCCCATTAATTGAACATGGTAAGGATAAAGTCCTAAAACTCGTTTTGCTGCTTCACGAACGACAGCAAAAGCTTCAGGTAATAATTGATCTAAAGTTTCTCCTTTTTGATAGCGAGCTTTAAACTCAGCTGTTTTTGCTTGTAATTGTTCATCGGTTAATGCTGCCATTTCATCAGCATGATCTTCTACTTTTTTAGCGATGCGGTCTAACCGTTTTAGTTCTTTTTTATCATTTTCGATAATTGAACGAATAAAATTGGCCATGCGTTGTATAATCTCCTTTTTACATATATTATCCAGCCTATGTAGATTCCACTTCTTATTTTATCATTAGTTCACAACAATTGAAATAACTTAAGACAATTAAAGTTATATCTTCAAAATTAATTCACACTTTTTTTAAGAAGAAAAAAGAAAAAAGGAACGTATAACGCCCCATTCAGGTCATTATATGTTCCTTTTTAATTCTTTTATTTGTTATTTATCAATCTGTTTCAATTAAACCGTATTTTCCATCTTTCCGACGATAAACGATACTTGTACCATTTGTTTCTGCATCTTCGAAAATAAAGAAATTATGGCCAAGCATGTTCATTTGTAAAACAGCTTCTTCACTGTCCATTGGTTTTAGTGATAAACGTTTTGTACGCACGATATCTAATTCAGAATCATTTTCGTTATCGTTTTCTTGTCCTTCATTATTGAACAATACCGCTGCGTCTGCTGTATTTACACCCGTTTCGCGAGATTTACGGTTAATTTTTGTTTTAAACTTACGGATTTGGCGTTCCAATTTATCCACAACCAAATCGATACTTGCATAAAGATCTGGTGAAGTTTCTTCGGCGCGTAATACAAGATAAGGTAATGGAATTGTTACTTCCACTTTTGCTGTTTTTTCAGTATAAACTTTTAAATTTACATGCGCTGTAGCTTCGGGTGTGTCACTGAAATAACGTTCTAATTTTCCTACTTTTTTCTCAACGTAGTCACGAATCGCTGCCGTTACTTCGATATTTTCACCGCGTACATTGTATCTAAACATAAAAATTACCCCTTTCGTCTACCACAATCAAGAAGGAGAAGGACCACTCTTTCCCTCTTCTTAATACTATTATAGCGGACTCTAATGTATTTGCAAACTAAATCGCTAACAATTACATTCGTTTTTAATTTGTTGTTCTAGCTAAAGAAAAAGTACGGATTTTTCCAGGAAAATAGGGCAATAAGCAATCGGCCGCATGAAAAAGTGTTTGTCCAGTCGTGTAAACATCGTCCACTAATAAAATTTTTTTCTTTTCAATGATAGATGGATCAACCATTAATTGAAAAGGTTGATGACTCGCTAAACGTTCTTGCTTTGTTTTTTGTGCTTGTGGCAAGTGATTCTTTGGGCGTTTAAGTAATTGCTGATAAGGTACTTTGGCTACTTTTAGCATTTCAGTGACTTGATTAAACCCCCGTTCATTTAAACGTTCTTTTGTTATCGGAATCGGACACATCAGATAATCAGCAAAAATTCCATGTGCTTCTTGCCAATATTTAGCAAACGTACCTGCAAGGCGAATGTCCCCCATAAACTTATAGCGTTTCAACCACTCTTTAAAAGCAACATCATAGTAGAACTTGGCATGGTGGCAAAAATCATACTCTGGATATCGTTTTTTCCATTCCAAGCAATCGTCACAGTGATCATTCACAGTATTCATTACTTGTTGGCAAGTCCTACAGCCTCTTTCTTGGTCTAAAAGACGAAATAAAGAATCACATTCAGCACAAATTTGAGGGATTTTTGGTGTAAAAAAGAGAATTTCACTGATCTTTAAATTTCTTATTAAACGTTTTTGACAATAACTACAACGATTTATGGACATAAATATTGTTTTCCTCGTCGATTCATTTCTTTTATTTCCCGGCAAGCCAATTTCATGGCTTTTGTTTTTTCTTCATAGAAAAAATAGACTTGGCTATTCGTATAATTGCCCTTTCGATCCGCTCTTCCTGCAATTTGGACGAGAGAAGACTTTGTAAACACTCGATGGTCTGCCCCTAAAACAATCACCGAGATGTTCTCAAATGTGACGCCTCGTTCTAAAATCATTGTCGTTAATAACACATCGTATCTTTGTTCTCTCATTTTTTGAACTTTTACTGCCCGATTTGGATCTTTTGCAGAAGCATCGGTTATTCGATAATTGGGCATACACTTTCTTAAGACTATTTTTAATTGATTCATCCTGGCAATATCAGGGCAAAAAAGTAACACATTGTTTTTCTTAAGCAACATCGTTAGTCTCTTGACTAACGGAGAAATCTTCTTTTCTTTTAAACATTTCTTTGCCCATTGGTTCCAAAAAATGAGTTTGGGTTCTGGTAATAATCGTTGGTGAAAGCGAAGTGGTAAACGATGGATCTCAAAATCTGAACTGATTTTTTTCAGCAATTTCTCGTCAGGTGTCGCACTTAAATAAATAAACTTGCCTGTAGGTTTGATTGCTGTTTCTACGGCAGAAACTAACCCTTGATCTCCGGCATAAGGAAAGGCATCGACTTCATCCACTACCAGTAGATCAAAAGCTTGATAGAAGCGATACAATTGATGTGTGGTGGCAATCACAAATAAGCTGAACTGATAAATCGCCTCGTTCTTACCATGCAGTAGTACAATCATTTCTTTTGGAAAAACTGCCGAAAAACGAAGATACAATTCATTACAGACATCCACTCTAGGGGAAACCAATGCAACTCTTTTGCCATCTTGTAATGTTTTTAGTACGATCTCATAAAGCATTTCAGTTTTACCTGCTCCTGTTACGGCCCAAATCAAGTGATGCTTTTTTGGAAAATCAAGCATTAACTTTATAGCTATTTCTTTTTGTAGAGGTGTTAATTGTCCTTTCCAAGTGAAAATGATTTCTCTTGGCAGCATGGTTGGTTGTTCAAATTGAAACAATTGTTGGCGACTGTCACAGCGCCCAAAAAAAATACAATGAGAACAATAATAAAAACAGTTTTTCTTCTCTACTTGGCTGATTTTTGTTCTGGTATAACAACGCTGGCAATAGAGCCAACTACCTTTTAAAAGGACTGCTTCAGTTTTTTTATACTTATTTTGTTCGATAATCTCTGGTGGTATCTCTTTTAGATCCCTTGTAAGTAAACGTCTACCATATAAAAAATTTTTCTCCATTTCCTCCCCTAAAAGTATATATGTCAAATAAACCGATTTTCTTCAAAAAAAACTATGTTGATCATTCATCAACATAGTTTTTTGATAGTTATTTGTTATCAATTAAATGAATCGCTTGTTGAAGAACTTTTTCGCCATTCATCAAACCATAATCTGCCATATTAATTATATCTAATGGGATCCCCTTTGGCTCCAAGCGTTTTTCAAAATCAGCTTTCATAAATCGGACTTGCGGTCCTAACAATAAGACATCTACTTCTTTAGACGCTAAATTATTGTCCGCATCAGAAGCTGATACCGCAAAAATATCGGCGTCGACCCCTTGTTCCTCCGCAGCTTTTTGCATTTTTGTTACAAGTAAACTGGTACTCATCCCAGCAGAACATACGAGCATAATTGTTTTCTTAGCCATTTTTTTCTCTCCATTTCCTATCGTTTTGTAAACGATTACTTTTTTTGTCTGTGTGCTTATTATACAAAAATAATAAATGATGTCAACGGTTTCTTTTAATTAATCAAACAGCCAACTAGATTTCACTAATTGATTAAAAACGACATATTCTTTTTTTAAATTGATTACTACGACTTCATACCCTGCATTGATCCAGCCATAAGCACCTTTTTCTGGATGCTTATAATCATTTGCCCACCAATCAGTACTGTATCTAGCTGATTTAGGGAGCCCGTAACTTGGAAAAAGTAACTCATCAATTTGAGTAAACGTTAAGGTAACCTGAGAACCACCATTATTTTTTAAGTATTGGGTGATCGCATCATATTTTTTCACACGTTCTTTCATCCCTACCTCACCTTTCTTTCTTTTATTATCCCATACTCTCTTGATTTCGCAAGCGTTATAAGTGTTGAAACAACTAAAATAATTCATTATACTTTTAATATTAGCAAGTACTTAAAAGAGGTGATTGTCACGACGCTTAATAACTATAAAACCATTAAAGAAGACGGACAAGGGGAAATAGAGGTCAAAAAATCCCGTTTTATTTGCTCCCTGAAACGCGTTGAAACAGAAGAAGAAGCCAAATCATTCATACAGAAGATGAAAAAAGAACATTGGAAAGCCAATCATAATTGCAGTGCTTTTGTTATCGGTCAAAAAAGTGAAATAAAACGCAGCAGCGATGATGGCGAACCTAGTGGCACAGCTGGCATTCCTATGTTAGAAGTACTTCAAAAAAATGAATTGATCAATGTCGTTGCTGTAGTGACCCGTTATTTTGGTGGCACAAAACTTGGAACAGGAGGATTAATTCGAGCTTATGCCCATGCCGTTTCTCACACGCTCCATGAAATTGGTATTGTAAAAGGAACGCTTCAACAAGAAATGGCGATTCATATTACTTATCCGCAATTAGGTAAATTGGAAAACTTCCTTTTACTCCAGCAAATTCCTATCAAAGAAACGAATTACACGGATAAAGTAACGGTTCATTGTTTTGTTAATGAAAATGAAGTAGATTCTTTCACAGACTTAGTGGTCGAATTATTGAATGGACAAGTGACCCTAACAAAAGAGTCAGTTTCTTATCATGAACAGCTGATTGAATTAGCAGATTAACTTTTTTAGTTCAATACTTGAATATCAGACTAAAAAAAGCAACAGAACTTCTACGATGAATAAGAAGTATTGTTGCTTTTTGTTACGTAAAAAATGTGGAATGATTTTAATCAGTTTGCTTATTTTTCTAAATAAAATTCAAATCGATTCCCTACATATTGAGTACGAACGTATTCAAATGGTGTACCATCTTCAAAATAAGAGGTCTGCCGTAAACGTAACACGGCATCGCCTCGTTTCACTTCTAAGTACTCGGCAATTTTTTCTGAAGCCAAAATTGCTGTGATCGTCTGATTAGCTGTCCCAATCTTATTGCCACTTTTTTCTTCAAGTGTCCGGTAAAGAGAATCAGTAATTTCAGATTTACTATACCCCTCAATGATTTTTTGTGGGATGCTTGCCACTTCGAAACAAATTGGTACATTATCTGCATAGCGAATCCGCTCCATACGAAGGATAGTTTCTTCTTTCTCCAACTTTAGTTTTTCCATTTCACTTGAACTAGGTGATGTCAAAAAGTAAGAAATCGTCCGACTAGATGGTACGCGATTTTGCGATTCCATAATCTCAGTAAAACTTGTTGCGCCTGACATTTTTTCTTGGACCTTTTCTCTTGCTACGTATGTACCGGATCCAATTTTTCTTTCCAAAATCCCTTCATCAGATAAATTTTGAATGGCTTGACGCAAAGTCATTCGACTAACATTGAATCTCACAGCCAATTCTCTTTCGGAAGGAAGGCGATCACCGATTTTCCAAATACCTTGTTCGATTTCACTTTTTATCTGGTCATGAATTTGTATATATACTGGTAATTGATTCGACATAACGTATACCCGTCCTTTCATTTCTTTTATTATAACTGGTATATACCTGATTCACAACTGAAAAGAGAACAAAGAGGCTGTGAACAGCATGGTCTGCTTCAAGACTTAAGAACGAAAATGTGAAAATAGCTCCTCATATTTTTACATTTTTGGGCTTAATTCCGTATGAACGCCGTTTAAGAAGAGGTTGAGAACAGCATGGTCTGCTTCAAGAAACAAGAACGAACAGAGAAAAACAGCTTCACATGTTTTTCCTCTGTTTGGGTTTATTGCCGCAGATGCAAGCCTTTGAACACTATTTACATATGCTCAGAACATGAGGTAAAATTTTTTCCTTTGTTCTTCGCCTTTGTTCAAAAAAATTTTATCCGTAAAAATCTCTAAAATAACAAAACCTCCAAAAACAGACATTTATCTGTAATTTAGAGGTTTTGTTATTATTAACGATTTTTTGAGAGCCATTTTTTCGTATGATTGGTTGCGCGTTTTGATTTAATTTGTACTGCTTTATCTGATTTTTTTGGAAAATGAACCTCTACCTGATACTTTTCCGATTTAATTAAGTCGTAAATTTTTTCTGCTGTTTCATCGACTTTTTCTTTCCACTTCATGTTCTCGTCCTCCTTTAGTAACCTCTATATTACTTACTCTAGCTTAAACGACCAGAATCTTCAAGAAACAAGGTTCTTTTTGTACAAAAAAAGAGTGATCATCCATGATCACTCTATAAAGACTGGGGTAGCTGGATTCGAACCAACGCATGAGGGAGTCAAAGTCCCTTGCCTTACCGCTTGGCTATACCCCAATGAAA
>NZ_BJWF01000039.1 GCF_007990225.1 Enterococcus villorum
ACTGGTATCACTACTTGATTCCGTTGTGCTTTCACTGCTGGTATCACTACTTGATTCTGTTGTACTTTCACTGCTAGTTTCGCTACTTGGTTCTGTTGTACTTTCACTGCTGGAGCCTGATCCAGTAGGGTCTCCTGTACCACTCCCACCTCCACCATATTTCGTCGTGTAACCGGTTACTGTCCGTGTGGTTGAAACTCCATTTATGAGGCCTTGTAGCGTGGCTTTATTCGTGTACTGTTCTAAGCTACCATCTGTTTGCGTTTTATAGGTGATATAGATCCGTTCATTTGTCTCTCTTAATGGAATTTCAAAGGAACCGTCTGAATTTAAGGAAATGGGGACTTGTTCAACAAATGAAGGATTACTTACACTTTCACCGTAGACCACTCTTGCACTTGTACTGATTAATGTTTGATGAGCACCTAATGTATCGATTAACTTTCCATCTGTAATAGTGACTTTATTCGTGTCATAAGAATTGATGTAAATACGCCAATCAATTACTCGTTTTGGGTTTTGTGTGCCTAAATACAATCCTTGTTTAGTGATTAGAGCGCCTTCCCCCGTATTATTGTCATCGCCAGGTTGAATAAATATAGGGATTGTTTGAATACCATTCGCCGTTTCAAAACGAATATTGTTCGTTTGATTTTCTTGGACATTTTCACTAAACTTTGACCAGAAATAAAAGTCGCCATGTATATTTTCATTTTGCTCAACAAAATCTGTAAAGACAAACGTTAATGTATTTCCTACCTGAGTGACATTTGCCACCAATTGATTGTTCTCATCATAAATTTCATACGTATTGTTGATTCCTTCAATTTCTATTGGCAAAGTGATCGTTGCTTTATCTCCGGCTTTTAAATCATCTATATTTTCTAAGCTCCACTGCAGATCTAATTTAAAAGATTCATCTTTTTTTATTGTAGTTACTGGTTCATTTTGATTATTTAAAATAGAAACATTCGTGATTAAGTTTGGACCAATATCAACTTCTGCTGAAGCATTACGTATACTCCCAAAAAAAGGAAACAAGAAGAAAAAAACAGTAAAAAGACGAGCAACCTTTAAAAACATACCAAATCCTCCTCAACTTTATTCATTTACCGCTAGTATAATTTATCATTATTTTATAATCAAACATTAAGTTTCATCTATGTTTTTTATTAAGCAAAATAATAACATTCCATAATATAAAAATATCTTAAAAGATATCATGTATAAGGAATTTATTATTACTTATCAACAACATAAAAAAAGAGAGTACTATGACTATGTTATCTATGACAATGAAAAATAATTTGTTATTTAACATTCCTATTCTATTTTTCATTAATACCAAAAAAAGACAGAGATTACTGAAAAATCTTTTCAGCAATCTCTGTCTTTTTTCTTTTTTCTCAGTAATAAGTGAAACAAGTCATGCACTTTCTTGTATATTTTTATTCTTCTAATGTCTTTGAAATATTTATTTCTGTTTTTTTATTACCGTATTGGCTCATATTTTTAAATAATTTTTGTAGCAACGGATTTTGATTGTGTCCTTCTATCGCTTGGAGATCACGCCAATTTTCAATCATCATAAATTCATTTTCAAAATCAATGGATTCATATAATTGATAGCCTAAGCAGCCTTCTTCTTTTTTGGTACTTTCAACAAGTTGTTTTACTTCTTCAAGAAATTCATTTCTCTTTTCTGGTTTGATTGTAAACTTTGCATTGATAACGATCATATTTATGTCCACTCGCCTTATTTAAAAGTTGTGATTTTTTCTGGAGCTAAACGCACCGATTCGTACCCTTCTTCTAATGCTTTTCCAATAGATAAAATCATGACAGGTACATAGCGTTCTTTGTCAAGACCAACACTTTCCGCTAATTGATCTGCTTCAAAACCACCAATTGGATTTGTTTCATAACCATGGCTACGAGCAACTAGCATGAATTGCATGGCAGCTAAACTAGCATCAATTTTCACCACATCATTCATTTGTTGACGCGTAAAATTTTGATAATATGGTAAGATTGCTGCAAGTTGTTGGTCACGAACTTCTGCTGGCATTTTTCCTTCTGCTACTGCTTGTCCGTAGATTTCTTCACCATATTCATAACAATTCATATCACCAAAGATCATAACCATTGCAGATGAAGTATCATTTTGACGTGTGTTAAAACGTATTAATGGCTTTAATTTCGCCTTTGCTTCTTCACTTTCTACCACCACAAATCGCCAAGGTTGCATATTGACAGAAGATGGTGCTGTTGTTGCTTCTTTGATCATTTCTAACATTTCTTCATGAGAAATTTTGACTGTTTCGTCATATACACGCACAGATTTTCTTCCAAACATCACACTAGAAAAATCATTGTTTACTAATTCTTTACTCATCTTTTTACTCTCTTCTTTCTCTATTAAATCATTAATAAAATTTGTTCAATAATTTTATTAGTTCACTTATTTCTTCGTCTGTTAAAGAAATACATAAAGAACTAGCGGATTTTTGATGATTTTTTTCACACTGAGCCAATTCTTGCTTTGCTTTATCAGATAGCAAAACGAATACTTCACGATTGTTTGCTGGATTTCTTTTACGTGAAACATACTCTTTTTCTTCTAATATTTTTAAATGTCTAGAAATAGCTGCATTATCGATTTTTAGCTCTGTTTGAATTTGATTTTGTAGGCATTCACCCTTTTCCCATAAAAACATCAGCATTTCATATCTTGTTAAACTAAACCCTGTTTCTTTTTCAAACAAAGCAGTGCCTTCTTGACTGATAATCTTGATTTGATAAAGCAGTCGACTAAGTTTTCTCAAATCCATCTTCATCCCTCCTTGTTCAATTGACTAATCAATTATTGACTTATCAATAATATAAACATTTCATTTATACTTGTAAAGTAAAAAATTCAAGAATAACAAAAAAAAGAGATTCTCATCTCTCTTTTTTACGAAACATATGCAGGTTCATAAATTTTTGAAGAAGTTCCAAAAACAGCTTCTATTTCTTCCAAACAATAAACCTCTGAATATTTTGCTACTACTTTCCCACATTTTTCTAATATTTCTTCATGATCGCACTCTTGATATTTTTCCACACATAGTACAATACAATTTTCTAATTTATTGATCACTTCTCCTATAACTGTATGCTTTAATCCAATCGGTTTACATGCGTATTTTTTTCCTAAAACAATATCTTCAATATTCATATCTCATCCACCTTTAATCATTTTAACATTTTATTAAAATGATAATAACATTAAAATAAGATTATGAAAACTAAAAACTATTATAATTTTAAAAAAAATCAAAAGAAACATGAATAAACTGTTTCTTCTGATTTCATTTGCTCGTTTTATTTTATTTTTATTAAGAAATAACATTTTTAGGAATTTTTTTAACTAATAACTCCACATATTTTTCTAAATTTTCTTGATCTATGTCATCATATCCACCTGTTACACCGCAATCAATATCCAAAACACCAATCAATTGATTTTCTTTTACCATAGGAACAACAATTTCAGATTGCGCAGCTGAATCACAAGAAATATAATTTTCATGTTTCTTTACATCATCAACAATCAAAGTAATTTGTTTTTGGGCTGATTCACCACAGACACCTTTTCCCATTTTAATTCGCGTACATGAAACACGACCTTGAAAAGGGCCTAAAATCAATTCTTCTCCATTAAAAAGATAATAGCCAGCAAAAACTGTTTCTGGTAATGTTTCATTTAATAAAGCTGATGAATTAGCTAAATTCGCTAACCAATGATCTTCTGCTTCTAGTAATCCTTCTTGTTGCAATAATAAAATCTGATAAGCATCTTTTTTTTGCTTTTCTGTCCACAACATCTTACCACTCCTTTTATGAAAAAATTATAGCTTAGAAATGATTTTATGACTAGTTCATCCTTTGAAAAATTGTAAGGTTAAGAAAAAACTAAGTCAAAAAATAAAGCAAAGTGATAAAGATACTGAACAAATTGTTTTTACTTATCATAAAAGAGATAAGAATACACAAGAATTTTATTCAGCTTGTTGTATTTCTTTTTCTAAGTTTGCGTAATCAATTTCAGTTTCAACAAAAGTAGGATCATTTATTGGAAAGTGCTGGTTTAAACTTTCCATTTTGCTTAATTCTACGGTACCATTTGCTAATTCAAAATCAATGACGTGACCACCAAATTGCTTCTTATCATCAATAAAATGTAAATGGAACCCAGCTGCTGCCACCCCTTGAAATAGTGCAGGTGTATAAAAACCAACTAAAGTTCCGCAAATCATTGTCTCGTGAAATTCAGGTTGTGACTCGGAAATTTTCGCTAATCTTAGATATGGTTTTTCTTGTTTTGGCATGACACGTATGTGAATGGTTTTAAAAGTGCCAGTAATCTTTACAGCTAAAAATAAGTTTTGTCCACCTACTTTTTTCAAGATTTCTTTTTTCAGCCATTCGATCGTGCTTGTCTCTTTTACATCAAACGTGGTTTCAGGGATGAAATTTGTAATTGCAGCATATGGAGTGGTCTCTTCTCCGCTTAATTGAACAACTTTACCATCTGAACGACCTTGATATGCCTTGCCATCTAAAAAGATAACTTCACCATCTAAACCATGCAATGTTCCTAATCCTAAAGTTCCGTATTCTAAGATATGTTCAATCGTTTCGGTGCCATCCATTAAGCCCGCCATTAATGCTCCTAATGTGCCGTGTTGATAAAGTTTTTTTTCACTCATCTTAACATCTCCTTAATAGAATTGATCAGGTAAGATTGTTTCTCCTAATTTTTCGTTGTCTCGATAATCAATGGGAATATCGATGATGACAGGTCCTTGTGTTTTAAATCCTTCCTCTAAAGCTTGCTCTAATTCAGATACATCTGTTACACGAAGTCCTTTTGCACCAAAGGCTTCCGCATATTTTACAAAATCAACTGGACCAAAATCGACACCTGAAGCACGTTGATACTTCATAATTTCTTGAAATTCTACCATATTATAGCGTCCGTCATTCCAAATCAAATGAACAATGTTTAATTTTTTACGCACAGCTGTTTCAAGATCTTGCGCAGAAAATAAGAAACCACCATCCCCTGAGACTGAAACAATCTGAGTATGCGGACGTACAAGTGCTGCTGCAATTGCCCAAGGTAAAGCCACCCCTAAAGTTTGCATTCCGTTACTAAACAACAAATGGCGTGCTTCATAACTTCTGAAATGACGTGCCATCCAAATATAATGGCTTCCAACATCTACGGTTACAGTCATCTCATCTGTTACTTTTGATTGTAAGGTATTAATCACTTCTAAGGGATGCAAAATTCCTTGGCTACTTTTACTCGATACGCTATCCCGTGCTGTTAGTTTCTTTTGTAAAGATACTAAGTATTCCTTCGAATCAACTGATACTTGATGAGGTTCTAAAGAGTCAGTTAATAACTCTAAAGTAGCAGAAATATTACCAATCAGTTCTCTTTCTGGTTGCATATACGAATCAATTTCCGCTGGCGTCTCATCAATAACGATCACTCGTGCATCTTTTTCAGCATTCCAATTTCTGGCTTCATATTCAATAGGATCATAACCTATCGCAATAACTAAATCGCTACGTTTCAATAGCATATCACCAGGCTGATTTCTAAATAAGCCAACTCTTCCAAAGAAATATTTTTCTAATTTTCTAGAAATGACTCCTGCTGCTTGGAAGGTTTCTACCACTGGCAAGCCAGTTTTTTCTACTAAATGACGAATAGCTGCTGTTTCTTTTTTACTTGAACCACGCATTCCTACTAATAAAACTGGAAGTTTTGCTTCACGTACACGTTCAACCAAATAGTCAATGTCTTTAGCAGATGCAGAACCTAATTGAGGATCGTTCAGAGGTTTGATCACTTCATTTTTGACTGGTGCATCTACCACGTCTTGGGGAATACTAATAAAGCTTGCCCCTTTCTTAGAGCTTTTCGCCATTCGATAAGCATTTGCAATGACTTCAGAAATCGTTTCTGGGTCTTGAATTTCCGCACTATATTTAGTAATTGGTTGAAATAATGCCGCATTATCCATACTTTGGTGCGTCAGTTTTAACAAATCACTACGTTTTACCTGCCCAGCAATGGCAAGTACTGGATCTCCTTCAGCTGTAGCTGTCACTAAGCCTGTCGCCAAATTACTTGCACCTGGACCACTAGTCGCAATCACTACACCAGGTTCTCCAGTCATTCGTCCAATTGCTTGTGCCATGAAAGCCGCATTTTGCTCATGTCTTGTCACAATTAATTCTGGTCCTTGATCTTCCAATTCATTAAATACACCATCAATTTTTGCTCCTGGAATACCAAAAACATATTTCACTTGATGATTTATCAAACTTTCTATTACAGATATCGAACCTTGTTTCACTTCTGAACTCATCTTTATTTACTCTCTTTCTAATCTTTAAAATCTATAAAAAATAATTTTATTAATACAGATTTAAACCCTGTTTCAAAAACTAGTCTAGCATGATTCCTCTCTTTTGTGTAGTCATTCGCAAAAAAAGTAGCAATTTCAAAAAACTTTCTGAAGATGCTACTTTTTTACTCAAAATTCTACTCATACCTTTTTCCTAAAATATCTAGTCCAACCAACGAACCATCAATATTCGCAACATTTGGAAGATGCCCCCATTTTTCATAACCATTTTTTCTAAATAAACGCTGACTGGCTTGATTAACATCAAAAATAAATGCTAGCACTGTTTCAATCTTTAGCTGAGCCAGTTGTTGTTCAGCAAAATGCAAAGCCAACTGCCCGATTCCACGATTTTGATGAGCACGATCAACATAGATGCTGATTTCCACTGTTTGATCATAAGCTGGTCTACCGTAAAAGTCGCTTAAACTAATCCATCCAATGGTGGCTTCACTTTCTTTAATGATCCATAATGGTCGTTTATTTGGATCATGTGCTGCAAACCATTCCTTTTTGGATTCAACGGTTATCGGTACTAAGTCGGCAGTTGATTGCCTAGTGAAAATTGATTGGTTATAAATAGCAACAATCTGCGGTAAATCTTCTTTGGAAGCAATAAAATAATTGAACATAAAATCATACACCTTTTTTCTCTTTATTATATCAGTTCATGTTTTCTGAACAAGAAAATACTTCCATCAACTGTTACCTCACTCTAGCAATGGGTACTTCTGTGAGAATGCCCTTAAATGGTAATAGACATTTTTAGCTAGCGTAGACTACATCTTCCTCAAATAAAACAAACAATCATTTCTTATAAGAAATGTCATTCAGTTATTATGTAAAACAAAGGACGAAAATAATTTTTTAAATGAAAGGGTCCCCTATTTACTATTTATAGTGAAAGATGGGAATAAACATGGTATGATAAATTAATAAAAAATTATCAAGGTGAGAGAATGGACAAAAATCAATTAACATTATATATTTCACTAGTAAAATTTCTAGGTCAAGCCTTAGGTGAAAATTATGAAGTGGTTCTTCATCATTTAGAAAAAGGACATTTTCATATAGCTGCAATTGAAAACAATCATATTAGTGGGCGAGATATCGACTCTCCAGTCACAGGATTTGCGCTAGAAATGATTCGCTCAAAAAAATACCTTAAACAAGATTATGTAGTAAACTATGATGCCCAAACGAGCAATGGAAAAAAATTAAAAGGTGCAACTTTCTTTATTCGTAATCATCAAAATGAACTAGTTGGTTTGCTCTGTATTAATCAAGACATTAGCAAATACCAAGCCTTATCAAAAGAAATCTTAAGTCTCGTAGGTTTAACATCGGAAACACCAAGTTCCCCTGCCATTGATACGCTACATGTTCCAGAAAGTGTTGAAATTTTGGAAGAAACAATTGAAGGGATTATTTATTCAGTTGTTTCTCCTGATCTTCTAAATCAGCAAATCACACTAAATAAAGATTTAAAAGTGGAAATTATCCGTCAACTAAATGAAAAAGGTATTTTTCAAATTAAAGGCGCTGTTTCTCAAGTTGCCAAGGTACTTAATATATCTGATCCAAGCGTCTATCGTTATCTGAAAATGGCAGATGGATCAAAATAGCGAAAAAAGAAGGTCGTTCCTCATGAAAGAACCATCTTCTCTTTTTTTCTTTTTAAAATTATTCTTCGCTTGAATTTTTAGTCGTAGGAGCTAAAAACGCTTCTTTATCAAACGTTCCTTCCCACTTATCGACCATAATCGCCGATACCATTGAACCAGCTACATTCAACATCGTACGCCCCATATCTACAATCGGGTCAATTCCAAAAATTGCCCCAATACTTGTTATCGTATGCCCAAATCCAAGCCCATTTAATGTGACTGTCGCAGCAACAGTAGCTGTTCCTGGCACACCAGCAATCCCAATGGACCCCACGGTTACAACAACTACAACTAAGAAGTAAAAGGATAAATTCATTTCTGCTCCTACAGCCGACCCCATTAAAATACCTAGCATAGCCGGAAAGACACCTGCACAACCATTCATCCCAATAGAAGTTCCTAAAGTAGCTACAAAATTGGCTGTTTCTTGTGATACGCCTAAATCGTCTTCTAAATTCTTAAGTGTATAAGGCAATGTGCCTACACTTGAACGAGAAGAAAAAGCAAACAGCAAGGTAGTAAATGCTTTTTTGTAAAAAACAATTGGATTTACCCCTAAAAACAGTAATAAAACCACATAAACCAATAACATTAAGAATACGCCAGTATATAAAGCAGCAATAAACCCGATCATTCCCATAATGGTTTGGATTCCTCTAGAAATGATTGTATTACTAACCAAAGCGACAACCCCATAAGGCATGAGTTTAATGACATTAGTTAGAACTGAAATTACTGTCACTTTTAACGAGTCAAGCAACGTCACAAATGGCGCAACTTGATCTGGTTTTTTCACTTGTAAAAAGCGAATTGCACCCGCAAACATCGCAGCGATAATGACAACGGAGACAATGCTCCCATTATCTCCCATAACGTTGATGATATTGTTAGGAACGAGGTTCAAGAAAAATTCAGGAAAGCTTTGTGAAGCAATATTACTGATGCTCTCTGCTTTATCGGCTGTAAGATCACCTGCAAAATCAGCGCCATTGAGTTGAAATAATTTCACAACCAAGATTCCTAATGAAGCTGAAATAGCAGTCGTTCCAAGCAAAGTAGCAAAAGTTTTCCCTGTTAAATATTTCAGTCGTTCTCCTTTAACATCAATCACCACTTTTATAATCGATAAAAACACAACCGGAATAGCTAATAGCTGAATCATTTTTAGAAATCCTGAGCCAACTAATGCATACCATGCATTAATTTCTGTTCGAGCAAATTCCGTATAGATCTCGTGATCCGCTCCAACAAGATCAATGACAATGCCTAAAAGTAGACCAAGTATAAGTGCATAAATCATTCTTTTTGAAAAACTAATTCGTTTGTCTTTCAGATATTTCATAAGTCCTAACGAAAGTAGTAACAAAGCAATGGCTCCCATTGTATAAAAGTTACTCACTTTCAAAAACTGGGTAAAAAAAGGTGCATCAATCAATTCTTTCATCTCCTTTATTTGGCAGTATTCGCCACGACATTTAGTGCTTCCCAAGTGGAAGAAAATGGTGGTGCATAAGCAAAATCAACGAAGCCTAATTCCTGTGTCGTCATTTTTGCATGAATTGCTACAGCTAGTCCTGTCGCACGAAGTACCGTTTCATTCTTTCCAAACAATTGTGCACCATACAAGACTTTTGTTTTACGGTCATAAACAAGTTTGATCATTATTTTTTCTTGCATGCCATAGTAATTAGAGTGGTTGGGTACTTCAATACAAGTTGTTTTCACATCAAGCCCTTTTTCTACAGCAATCTTCTCTGTTATTCCTGTGGCTGCCGCTTCGTAGCCACCAACCTTAATGGCACTGCTTCCTAGTGTTCCGACATATTCTTGAGTTTGTGTCCCACCGATATTTATACCAACTATTCGTCCCATCTTATTCGCAGTTGTTGCTAAAGGCAAATAAACATCTCCTAATAGTCGATGAGGAATAGAAGCGCAATCACCTGCGGCAAAGATATCTTTTTGCGAGGTTCTTCCATATGTATCAATTTTGATTGCACCATTTCCCAGCCTATCCAATTGTCCGTCTAAAAACGCTGTATTAGGTATAAAACCTGTAGCAATGATGACCGCATCAGCTTTATAGTTTCCTTTAGTAGTATGCACAGTAGTGATTCGTCCATTAACGGTTTCAATTTGTGTTACTGACTCCTCTAAAGCAACACTAACCTGCTCTTCTTTAATGGCTTCCTCAATTTTGTCAGCAAATTCTGAATCAAAGGTACGATTCATTAGTTTGGTAGCCATCTCAATAATTTGAATATTTTTCCCTCGTTTTGTTAATTGATCTGCTACTTCAACGCCAATGAATCCGCCACCAATAATGACCAAGTTTTGATATTCATGTAATTTACTTTGTAACCTTTCTACTTCTGCCAATTTCGTTATTGTGTATACATCATCAGAATCCATTCCAGCAATCTTTGGAATATAAGGTTTGGCTCCTGTGGCGATCATTAGACGATCATATTCTTGTTGGAATAACTCATTTGTTGTTAAATTTTTTACGTTTAGTGACTTATTCAAAACATCTACCGATTCCACTTGATGTTGCAACATTAACTTAATTCCTAAACGTTCAATTTGATCAGGCGTCCGAGCAAACATTTCTTTCTCATCGGTAAATTCTTCTCCTAAATAGTATGGGAGACCACAAGCACCAAAAGAAATGTAATCTTCTCGCTCAATCACTGTGATCTCTGCATCTGGATTGACTCGTTTTGCCTTAGCAGCAGCGCTCATTCCAGCTGCGACACCCCCAATAATTACAATTTTCATTCTATTCCTCTTTTCTTATTTTTTTGCGAATATCCATTCAATTTCCACTAATTCCCCTTTTAGTAGAGCCACTAATTGAAAAGCCGATCTTGCTGGAAAGCGATCGCTAAAATATAGAGCGTACACTTGATTAAACGATTCATAATTGTTCATATCTGTTAAAAAGCAGGTGGTTTTTACGGCATCGTCCATCGTTAACTCCCGTTCTCCCAGCTATTGTGAAATATTGATCATGATTGGACTCATCTGTGCGTTGATATCGTCAGAACAAATTTCTCCGGTTGTTGGGTCAACGGGTAGTTGGCCTGAAACAAATATGAAACCTCTTACATACATGATAACTTTCATATGCAGTTTATGATTATTCACTTTTTTGTTCCTGATAATTTTTTATTAAATAAAAATAATTACAATAAAATTTCATCATAATTTCTTAGTATAGTCAATAAAATTTTTGTTCTTATTACCCTTAAAAACCTCATATAAATAAGACAAAAAACAAAAACTGCAGTTATTTTTAAATCATAACAACCGTGGAAATTTTTAATAATTTTTTATCAAAAAAAGTGTTAATAAAACAAAAAACATTTTCGTTATTTTTATGTTGCATAAATAAGCTCTGGAGGTACACTTCAAAAACAAGGCTTATGTTGAGAACTTGCTACTTAAATGCCGTAGATACGTAGATAGGTCGGGAAAAACACGGACTTACATCCTATTTTTTCGTCTTTTATCTTCTATTTCAAGAAAACCAATTGGTCATACAACTTATTCATGAATTTAGTTTAAAACTTAGTCGCTTTTGCAGAAAGTAGCTGTTCTTTCTAAGTGTTTTTTCCACTCATTATTTTGCACTATACTTGTACTCTTAATGCTTGGTCTTTTGCTAAATAAAAGGGACGTAGATAAGCAACGGTATTAGAAAGCGGCAAGACGTCTTTACTTAAATCAATATTTAATACTTTTTGCAAGTAATTTTTACGATTTGTTATTCGTTGCCACAATTCTGGATAGACTTTTTGAATGACCTCTATGAGCTTTTCATCTGCTAAAGCAATGCACTCTTCTGCACTCACACCAGTATATCCTGGAACAGAAGGAATAATATCTAGTTGAAAAATCATACCACTTTCTAATTTTTCAGTTGACCCTTCATAAATAGGGGAAGCCATCCATTCCTCATCAGCCGTTAGATGTCCGGGATTTAAGTGCCAATGGTAGTCTTTTTTTGGTAAAACGGCATTAACCATTTGATAGATATCATTTCCTTCCATCCCTATTTTGATTGTTTCTAGCCAACAAACAACTGTTTGAAAATAGGGTTTAGCTACGCTATCTAAATAATCAGATTGCCCCTTAGGCAGCTGTTTCTCGTTTGCAATGACAAAACCAGTTCGGCTTGATAAACCACCTTTGAACCCTGTAGTTAAAGACAACGTATCGCCAAGTTGAATTTTTTTATCGGTTGGGTAAAGGTTGGCGTATTCAAACCGTTTTCCAGTAGCTGCGATCGTTACCACCGTATTGGGTTGACCATTTCCACTTAGCTGCGCACCTATTTCCGTTTCTTTGATCCCCACATCAATTTTATTTAAAGCTCGTAACATGCAACAAGAAGCTAAGTTTGCCCCGTATTCATAATGAGCAATTTCATTTGCATTGTTTATTCTTCGTATGCCATTTTCTCCAATCAACACATAACTAGCATTGATAAGCGTCGCCTCATGGTTCTTTACCTTTTTAATCGCTTCGATAATGAAATAAGGTAGATCAAATAACTTAGCAGCTTCTGCTTTTCTTGTTGTAAACATTTTCCAGCCGATAGCCCCTATATTTTTCTTGTCTTGCAAGTTTAATGATTTAAAAATTTCCTCTAATGTTTGTTCATCGTCCATTGGCTGATTAGGTAATGAAAATGGAGGATAGTGGATTAATTCTGCTTGAATGCGAGCATGTTCACGAAGTTTTAAATTTTCATTACCTAGTATTAAAGTACTCTTTCCACTGTCTTCAATCATTAATAAGCCTTCTTCAAAACGTGGAATAAATCCGGTAAAATATTCAAAATTACTTCCGTGTTCACGATCGGCATAAATAATCACTACATCTATTTTTTCTTCTTTCATTCGTTGTAACAATTCTTTTTTTCGTTTCTTCATTGTTTCCTCTGTCAAAAAAACAGGGGAAATGTCTGGAAATAGTTGTGGTTCCACTAGAGAATCTAAAATAATTGTTTTCTTTTCCATCTTTACTCCTTTATTTTATCTAAAATAAGACATGCCACGTGGTTTTCGATAAGTGCTTGCTTCAACGAAGGATTGGGCATTAAATCTGTAATTAATAAATCAATTTCACTTAAATCACAAATTTTAAAAAAACCTGTTTTCCCCATTTTTGTATGATCAGCTATAGCAATTACTGTGTTGGCTTGTTTTATCATTTGACGTTTGACAAGTCCTTCTTCTTCTGTATGAATAAACACCCCTTCATTTGACAATGCAAAAACTCCCAATAGTGTATAGTCTACATGGTATTGCTTTAGTTTTTCAATCGTATCAGCTCCGTGAAGAAAAAGTTGGGTTTTGTGCAATTTGCCTGGCAACACAGAAATTGTTACCTCTTTCATTTTTGCTAGTAACGTCGCATGGATCAAGGAATTTGTAATAGCTGTTATTCTTTTATTAAATAAATATTGTATGACCTTTTCCACCGTGGTTGAAGAATCAAAAATGACAGAAGAATTCGTTTTAATTTTTGATTCAGCAATTTTACCTAACTGTGTTTTGACTTGATGCAATTTTGTTGAACGTTGGTCATAATCAAAGATAGATGCCTCTTTTTCAACTAAAACAGCGCCACCATGGGTTCTACGAATGATATGCTGTTCTTCTAATTTGATTAAATCACGTCGAATGGTATCTTTAGATACATTTAATTGTTCTGCGAGTTCATCCATTGTCGCATGTTGTTGTTCATTTATGATTTGTTTTATTTTTTTTAAACGAACTTCCATTAACATTCAAGCCCCTCCTTTTCAGTTATTTTACTATATGATAAGTTATTTTGCAATATTTTGCATTTTTTAGCAAAGAGAGAGATTTCCTTTCGTGTTATAATTAGAAAATAACTCCTTCACTCAACGTTTTATTTCGAATGAATCTGATACAAAAGAAAGTAGGCCAATAAATGAAGATTATTCCTCCTAAAATTTCGCCAAAGTTAATGAATAAAGATTTTTCAACTATTTTTCATGAAGAAGACCCGATTTTAGAGATGTGTCAAATATCAGGAGATGAATACACTGATTCTTTTCTCGATCGTCCGCGTTTTTATAATACGGAATTTGACCATTGTCATTTTACAAATAGCGATTTTAGCCAGATTGAAATGGTAGATGTCAGGTTTAAAAACTGTGACTTAGCAAATGTAGATATGACAAAAGCAGCTATTCATCGCACAGAATTTATCAATTGCAAACTTCTCGGAACGGCATTTCCAGAAGCAACTATCAAAAACGTCTCATTTAAAGATTCACTCTTGAATTTAGCTTCTTTAGGCGATGCTAAACTAGAAAATGTGCAGTTTGTTCATTGCTTGTTAGAAAATGCAGATTTTTATCATTGTAAATTCAAAGGCGTTTCATTTGATCAATGTGAATTGAATGAAGCGACTTTTCATCAAACGTCTTTAAAAGGTGTGGATTTAAGCACGTCTAAATTTGAAACTTTATCCATATCCATTGAGGAAGTGAAAGGTTGCCAAGTTTCTACCTATCAAGCCTTACAGTTTTCATCTTTATTAGGACTGATCATTAAAGAATAGCATGTGCTTCTAATTCTATTTCAAAACTTTCAAATCGAATAACCAGTCTTCAGTAGTTTGTTTCTGTGGCAATCTTCTCACCAGACCAGATCGAAGAGACTGAACTGTTTCTTGCGAGAGTGCGGTTAACCCAATTATTTGAGCATATTTCGCTAAAGTTGTTTTTCTGTAGAAATTTACCAGTATTATTTAAAAACAGTCTGAGTATCCTAAAAAAGCACGTCTAGCATTCATGAAATGTACCTGTCTAAAAAAAACTAGAGTGAAATCATTCACTCTAGAATTGATTTATATCTTTACAGGAGAAGCTGTCTCTTTTAGCACTTTATTTAATTGTTGAATCTTCTTTCTTCCTTCATTATTCATCCAAGCAATCGTAGCTGCCTTTCCTTTTTTCACAAATATCTCCACACCTTGGCTCCAAGTCGCTCGTCCACAAAGAACCCCATTAAATGTTGATCCAGCTGCTTTTGCAAAACGTAAAGTATCATAAAATAAATTTGCCTCTACGCCTGCACTTAAAAAGATATAAGGCAAATGGGTCGCTTTTGCTTGTTCTAGGAAGAATTTTGATGCTTCTTCTTTGGTATGAACAAAATATTCTTCTCCATATCCTTCAACATAATTCATATTTACTGGGACTTCTACTTTTAATACATCCACGTTAAAACGATTCTCAGAAAACTTTCCCATCATTTTTATGACTTTGCGAGGTTTTTTTGTTGCATAATCTTTTGCATCACTCTCAATCAGTGTATGATCATAGGAGATCAATTCTAAAAAGAAGGGTAGTCCTTCTGCTAGACACTCTGAACCGATCCGTTCAATAAATGCATGTTTTTGTCCATTGATTTCTTCCCTTTCGTCAATATCGTAATAAAGTAAAAATTTACAAGCATTCGCTCCTGCTTCTTTTAAATTCTTAACGGAACATCTCGGTAAAAGGTCAGGTAACCTGCCTGCTACAGTTTGATCGTACCCCGTTTTTTCATAAGCAAATAGTAACCCAGTATTTTTATTTTTGGCACTTGCTGCAGGTAGTCTGTATTCTGGGTCTAACAAAATAGCTGAAGCATCTTGCGTTAGTTGAGAAGAAACAATCCATTTAAATTCCTCAAGTTCTTTTTTGTTGGCTTCTTCTCCTTTAAATTTCGTAAGCATTTTTTGTAAAGCCCCTCGCTGATCAATCGCTAAAGCAGCAAATATTTTATCTTCATTCCATAATTTTTTCAGATGATCTTTTTTATTACTCATTGAACGCATGCCACACTCCTTCTAATCTTTGTATTTGCCCATTTTCCATTTCACAAGAAATTCTTCAAAAAAATCCGAGTTCATTTGCTGAGTCTGCTTATTTTCACATTGGTTGATTTTTTCAATTAATTGTTTGTTTCTTTTAGTTTCTTTTAGTTTCTTTATATTCTGCTTGAATAAATGCCTCAAGTACATCACAGATCAAAAACTCTCCTGTAATTTTAGCGCCAAAACCAATCACATTGGCGTCTAGTTGTTCACGTGCATAAATAGCACTTGTCATATCTCGCACTAATACGCCTCTAATACCTGGTACTTTATTCACTGCATTGGTAATTCCTACTCCTGTACCACATAAACATACTCCAAGATCCGCTTGATTTTGCATGATTGCTTCTCCAACTTTTTTTCCATAAATAGGGTAATGCGTACGTGTAAAATCATAAGTTCCCACATCCAGCACTTCATATCCCTTTGCTTTTAAAAAATCCGTCACAGCTATTTTTGTGTCAGTAACGATGTGATCACAACCAATTGCTATTCTCATAATAGTCTCCTCTTAGCCCATTTTATTTAACATATCCACTCTTATTTGATGCCGTCCACCGCTATATGTAGCACCCAAAAAAGCAATCGTGATATTTAGCGCTAATTCTTTCCCAACAATTGCAGATCCTAGAGTAATCATTTGGGAATTGTTGTGTTCTCTAGTCATATATGCACTTCTTTCATCAGAGACCGTAGCTGCAATCATTCCTTTCACCTTCGTAGCGACAATGAAACTGCCTGCGCCATACTTATCGATTGCGATGCCAAGACTTTCTGGATGTTTCTTCAAATCTTTTGTAATCGCTAATGTAGAGGCAATAAAGTTTTCGGAAGGTTGGATACTCTTGTCTTCCACAGTAAATCCTTTTTGGAGCAGTTTCCCTTTTAGCCATTCTTTTAGTTCCATTCCTTCATTATCTGCACCTATCACTACACGCATAGCCCTCTTCCTCCTTTTTATTTGCCATTTTCTTATCATGCTTGATCTAATTTTTTTGTTTCGCTGATTTTTTTATACCAATAGGCACTCTTCTTTGGAAATCTTTGTTGCGTTTCAAAATCGACATAAAACAGACCATAGCGCTTGTTATATCCGTTAGTCCAAGAGAACATATCCATCAAAGACCACATGAAATACCCTTCAACTTTTATCCCTTGCTTTCTTGCTCGCAAAATGGCCGCTAGATGTAGTCGTGCATAATCGATTCGCTCGTCATCGATAATCTGACCATCTTTAAATTGATCTTTGCTTCCTAATCCATTTTCTGTTATATATATTTTTTTATAATTTGGATAGCGTTTTTTTATAAATAGAAGCATATCTTCTAAACCTTGAGGATAGATTGGCCAGTCCCAATCAGTTGTTGGAATGGCAGAATTTGTTACCCGTTCTCCTACACCTTTTAATGCAAAAATACTGCTCCCCTTTTTTCCACTGCCATTATGATGGATCTTAGATGTTCCTGTATAGTGCTTTAAAAAGTGACTACCATAGTAATTCAAACCTAAAAAGTCAATATTTTCAGCTGCTTCTTTTAAATGTAAGAAATCTTCTTCCAATGTCATAAATTGGGAATCATTGACTGATAAAATTTCATTGATCGCATGGATCGTTTCTGGTGAATATTCACCATTAAATGTGGCATCTAAGAGAAATTGATTGGCCAAAATATGCTCTTTTTGCGCAGCTTTTCTGTCTTCTTCTTTTTCTGAAATACTATATTTCGATTCTAAAATATGGACAATACCAATTTCACCTTTTTGATTTGATTCTTTATATGTATTGACTACACGAGCATGGGCCACCATCATGTTATGCATGGATTGAATTGCTTTTCCTATCTGATAGTGATTATTTGGTGGAAAGTGCCCAATAATATATTGTCCTGCCACAACTGACCACGGTTCATTGATTGTTATCCAATAACTTACTTTATCGCCGTATTCTTGAAAACAAAAAGTGGCAAAGTCAACATAAGCATCCACCATTTTTAAAGAAAGCCAATCGCCTTCTTTAAATTGTTTTTCTGGCGTATCGAAATGATGCAAAGTCACAAAAGGTGTAACACCCATTTTGTTACAAGAGTCAATCAATTGATGATAAAATTCGACACCTGCTGGATCGACCTCTCCTTTGCCATTAGGAAAAATTCTTGACCAAGCAATAGATAGGCGCAACCCATTAATCCCAAATTCATGACTCAACCGCAAATCTTCTTCATAGCGGTTATAAAAGTCGCTGGCTTGTCTCGGATCAAATTCTCCCGATTTCTGAAGATAATCGTCCCAACAATTCTTTCCACGTTTGCCGATGGTCACTGCTCCTTCTGCTTGGTAAGCAGCCGTTGCTGCTCCAAAAATAAACTGTTCTGGAAATGTATCCATACCTTCCTCCATCTATGCTAGATTTTCAAAAACAAAATGAATTGCTTCTATCGGTGCTTTTGCAAGTTTTATGTACTCGATTCCTGTCGTAGAAGTCGTTTGCGTCTTATGATCTTTAGCACTTTCTCTTAATTCTTCCAGCATTAAAGCCATTTGTGGTGCTAAGATAATTAAGTCAAACTCACCGATCTGTTCCTTGTGCTGACCGTAAGCCATTGCAACCGCATCAATATCCATCTCTAATTCTTGCGCTCCTTTTTTAATTGCATTTGCTAGCATTGAACTTGTCGCACCATTTGCACAAAGTACGAGAACATTAGTCTGAGTATTTTTTCGTCTCGGTATTTCTAATCGATTGATTTCCGTTTTTTTGATTTTATTTTCTGCTTGTTCTTCACTGCTTACATTTTTTTCCTTAATTAATAATTCATTATCATAAGCCTTGAAAAATGGAAAATAGATCGCAAAGTCTACGATTAATAAAGCAGCCATTAAAACAATGGCTAGTCCAGCAAAGCCTGTCCCCAAAATCAAACCAACTGGCCCTGGTGTTGTCCATGGTAAATTATAGATAAATCCATCCATCGCCAGTACTTCAACAAAAAATTTAAAGATCCATACATTGGCAATCGGCGCTAAAATAAAAGGTATAAAAAAGATTGGATTTAATACGATCGGCGCACCAAACAGCATTGGCTCATTAACTCCAAATAAAACTGGAATAGCCGAAGCACGCCCCATGGTTTTTAATTGTTTGGATTTTGCTAAAAAGGCAAACATCAGTGTAATGACAAGGGTGGCTCCTGTACCACCTAAGGTTGCAACAAAATATTGTAGCCCTTGAGACAAGATTCTGGGAGCGTGCTCCCCGTTTTGATACAATTGGAAATTCATTTCCACATTTGATATGTAAATAGCTGCAACAGCAGGTTCAACAATTGAAGGACCATGGATACCTACAAACCAGAAAAATGCCATGGCACCAAAAATAATTGCAAGTCCTAGATAGCCATCAGCTGCTGAAAAAATCGGTTGGAATAACTCAATCAACATTTCTGAAAAACCACTACCACTAACATGCCGAAACCCTAGATCAAAGCCCCAGAAAAAGATCGTAGACAATGTAATCGGAATTAAGTCTTTAAATGTTTGGGAGATGTTTCCAGGCACTTCTTCCGGCATTTTCACTGTAAGATTCTTTTTCACACAAAAACGATAGATATTAGGAACCACGAAACCGACAATAAACGCTGTCATCAGTCCTTTCGTTCCCATGTAGTCAGAAGAAAAGCCTCCTTCTAACGGATCCACACCTACAATGACAAAGCCAATAAATGCTGCAATCATGGTAGAAGTATTATTGATTTGAGTCATTTTAGGTAATTTGGAATTAAAATTCTCCGTTAGACTCTTAGTTACCGTAGCAGCCATCAAAACCCCTAAGATTCCCATGGAACCGTTATACGCTTTCATTAAAATTGTTTCTATTTCTTCTCCCCAATGAAAACCAAAGGCATTAGGAACATAGGCAACGAGTAAGAAAAAACTTGAAAAAAGTATCACTGGAATAAGGCTTATAAATCCATCTCTAATCGCTCTTAGATAAGAATTATTAGAAATTTTTTCGAAAAATGGTTTCATTTTTTCTATACGCTTGATCATCGTATTCATATCAAAGCTCCTCTATGCTTTTTTGTAGATATTAAATAGGTGCCGAATCACATCTTTTAATAATAAGGTTGTCATTAAATGATCTTGTGCATGGACCATGATAAAACCCAGTTCGATCGTTTCCCCCCTTGCTTCAGCAGCAAGCATTTTTGTTTGAGAATGATGCGCTTCTTTTAAACTTTCGTTTGCCTCCTCGACTAATTGATTGGCTTGATCAAATTCACCTTTTTCTGCTTTGGACATTGCTTCAATCAATTTAGATCTCGCCTCACCTGCAAATGCTACTACTTCAAATCCAATCATCGCTACTGCTTCTTTATCCATTACTTCTCCTCCAATCTTATTCAAGAACAAAAATGTTTATTTATGTTTGTTTTTGTCCTTTACGAACAAACCATAGCTGAAATTTTTTTATGTGTCAATCCATTTTATTCTCTATTTTTCACTAACAATACAATATCTATTTGACAACAAATCATTAATGTTTTATGTTTATTTCAAACATTGTCAAAATTAAAAAGGAAAAATATCGGGGAGTTTGCTAAATGTTAAAAGAAGAAAGACAAAAATACTTGTTAGATCAATTGAAAAAAAACGGAATTGTAAAGGTAACCGAAATTATACAAGAGTTAAAAGTTGCTGACATGACCATCCGTAGAGATTTACAAGAATTGGAAAATAAAGGTTTGATCATACGTATTCATGGTGGGGCAAAACTTGTTGATACTACTATTCCTTTAGTAGAACTAAGCCATAGAGAAAAAAAGAATATTCATTTATCGGAAAAAATCAAAATTGCAAAAATAATTGCGACTAGCATCGAAGAAGGGGATACCGTTTTCTTAGGACCAGGAACTACAATTGAACTAGCTTATGATTTTTTGACGATTGAACAAGCAAAAATTATTACAAATTCGATTCATGTTTTTAATAAATTTAAGAATGATGCTCGATTTGAAATTATTTTGATCGGCGGTGCTTACCGTAATAAGACAGGAGCATTTGTGGGTACGATTGCCAACGATTTTATTTCAAATATTTATGTAAAAAAAAGCTTTATTGGTGTGAATGGACTAGACACAACCACTGCTTTTACCTCTAATGAAGACGAAGGATTAACGCAACGTTACGCTTTAAACAGTGCCGAAATAAAATACCTCGTAGCCGATCATCATAAACTTGATAAAAAAGATTTTTATGGTTTTTATTCCCTCAATGAAATTGATTATTTGATTACTGATTGCGCTATAACCGATAGCCAAAGAGAAGAATTTGAAAAATACGTCAAAATAATGGACCATTAATCTTTACCAACATAATCGATTATGTTGATAAAAAAGAACAAAGAACCTGAATAACAATAAAAAAGTTTATTCAAGTTCTTTGTATTTTTATCGCAGTTACTTTATCCATTTTTTGAAATGGAATGAACTCCAAAGAATAGATTGATTTTCAAAGTTAAATACATGAAATCCAAAATTGTTTCAAAAAGTTAATACAACCATACGAAAACATTTTCTATGATTTCGCATTTTCAGGATTATTATTGTTGATCCATTACTTAGGTTCCATTAATCTTCATTTTTACTCGACTATTTCCTGATATTTCTTCTCTTTTTATTTCTTATCATTTCCTATAACTTTCTAAAATTATTTGAGCAATTGATTGAATAGCTAAACCAGCTTCTTGCTGAGAAGGTGACATTTGTTCCAGAAGTTTCACTACTGCTATTTTTTTTAATGAAACAGAAATTTGGTATTCCGCAAGAACACACTCGACAGCGCTACTTAAACCGCCGATGACCACATAATTTTCCATAGTAATGACTTGCTTTTTTCCACTACTTTCATCAAGGATCAGCTGGTGATCAATGGGTTTAATCGTAAACATGTCAATCACTTCACAACTAATCTTATAAGCTTTTAAATGATTAGCTACACTGAGGGCTTCGAAGACGAACTGTCCAGCGACAATCATTAAAATATCTGTACCGTTACATAAAATATTTCCTTTCCCTAACTGAAAAATAGAACCTTTGGCATATACATTGGCCCCTCTTTTATTATTCCCACGTACATAATGAACGCCAGGATATTGGCTAAATTCTTTCATAATCCACGCCATTTGTATGTGATCAGCTGCCTCACAAACAATGGAATGTGGGATCATTGCCATTAGAGCAATATCTTCTTCTGCGGTATAATTTTTTTCATCTTGCTTAGCAATCGAACGAGAATGAAGACCAAGAATGTTAAGTGTTTTCTCAACGTACCAATCAGAAATAAATAGTTGATCAAACATCTTCCGAATATCAATAGGATGAGAAATATGAACAAACGGAGTATATTCAACCAAGTTTAATCCAGCAGCAATCCCAATCAGATTTTCTTCACTAACTTCTAGATGAAACAATTGCTCTAGATTTTCTTTCCTTAGATTCTCCCATTTTTTTGGCGATTTGGAGTCATTTTTTACAACAACAATTTTTTTATTTTGATACATTAATTCATCAAATACATCTATTATATAAGTGCTTAGTTCTTCTCCAACAGATAACGACTTACTTAAATGAATCATTTAACTCATCCTTTCAAGTCTTTTTTGTAAATTTAGTATGGCTTTTTCAATCACTTGTTCGCTTTCATTGGGAGTAGGATTCACTAGATGCTTGTCAAACAGTTGCGCATAGGATAAGGAATTTTGTTCTTTGGTTCTTACTAAAATCAAACAGACTGCTTGTTTTTTTACCTTTTTAAATTCTTCAAGCGATTCATCAATGGCTTGAACATTCGTTCCATCTACCATCAAGGTGTAAAAACCAATCCTTTCCATTTCTCTTTTTAAATTGAGAGAACTTATATTTTCTTTTAACGAGACAGCTTCACGCTTTTCTTCGTTAGCAATAATAACTCGGCAATGGTTCAACTTAAATTGTGCGATCGTCCAAAAAACTTCCCAACTTTGTTCATCCATTAATTCTTTGTTTCCCATAATCAAATAGGTCTTATTTTCTTTACCTGCTAACTTTAAACCTAGCGCCATTCCTGTTGCTACAGCAGGACCATTTTTCAAAGAATCCAATTTAACATCTATTCCTGGAATCTTTAAACGTTGACACAGCTCAAAGCTTTGAGCCATTGTGAACAACCATTCTTTATCAAAATATCCAACATTTGCGAGAACACTATACAGACCTAATGATGCCTGACTTTTGGCTAAAACGAGTCGATCTCTTTCTTCCCATTCAGGACGTTTTGGATCGATTTTCATCTGTTTACCATATAAAACCACTAACAATTCTACAACTGAAAAAGAGTCATCAGAATAATCTTGCCCTCCCTGCTTGTACATGATCAGTCTATCTAATTGTATATTTGCCACTAGTTTTTCAAGTTGTTCCACTTGTTTTTTATTGGTATTCATAATTACACCTCCTAATTAGTTATGAAAAGAATAGTGATTCATCAATCCATGTATTATATAACATGAAGTTCATTCTCCAGTATATTTAATTAAAAATAAGAACATTTATTTTATGAAGACTTATATATTTTAATTGTTCACTTGTCTTTTTCTTAGTGTTCACTAAAATTAGCTCACTCCATAAAAAAAATCCTTGTCATTCAAGGATTCTTTCATAATGGATCAATTAACAGGAGCACTTTTCATTTTTTGGTATAGATGACATCAAATAGACGAATCACTATAGTATGATTTTACTCAAATAGTATCAATAGGGTATGATTCAACACGTTCATCAAAAGTATCTTTCATATACTCGTTTATTATTT
>NZ_BJWF01000040.1 GCF_007990225.1 Enterococcus villorum
AACCTTATCCACGGTGTTCGAAGGCTTGCATCTACGACAATAAGCCCAAACAGAGGAAAAACATGAGAAGCTGTTTTTCTCTGTTCGTTCTTATTGCTTGATGCAGAACAGCCTTCTCACAACCTCTTATCAATACTCAAATTGTCGATAGTATCTTCTAATTTCTAATGGATGACAATTCAATTGTTCAATATGAGCATCGATTCTTTGAGTCACAGCGTGCATGAGTAAATAAGAAAGTACTCGGCCTCGATATTTTTCTTCAATTCCTTCCACTGGGTATTCCTTCGTATCAATCAATGTATAATTCGCACAAATTCTAGGTAAAAGATTTGCCACTCGTTCAGCTAACACTCGTTGTTCGTCTTCTCCTAAAAATAGAGTAACTGGCGTCGTCTCCTCAATCACTTCCAATGTGCCATGTAAAAACTCTGCCGCATGAATCGATTTAGAAGGCAACCAACTTTGTTCCTCCCAATAGCACATGGCATAAGAGTAAACTGCTCCCCACTGATTTCCTGCGCCGATAAAGTAATGCATGGCATCACGGCGATGTTTTTCAGCGAATGCTAAACCAAACGCATCTGCTTTCTTTTCTGCTTCTACTAATCCAACAGCTAAGTGTGCTTCTAATTGTTGGTAATACGTTTCATAATCTTCAAACTCCCCGTTATTGTGCATCAAGCGATCTGCGACCATGAAAAACTTGATTTGTTCCGTTCCTGGTGAAGGGTAAGTAATCGTATGATCGCATAATTGTGCAAGTGGGCTTTCTTTCGTATCAATAAAGCCAATAAGTGTTGCGCCGACTTTTTTGATTTCTTTCACTGCTTGAACGACTTCTTGCGTTGTTCCTGTAACAGAAGACAAAATCACAATCGATTTCTCTGTTAATCGTTGATTTCCTGTCGTATAGTATTCTGCCGCATGTTGGACATAGACTGGTAACTTGCTTTTTCCATTTATATAAGTAACAGCTTGCATGGCTGAAGCATAGGTACCACCGATACCTAAATAGTAAATAGCATCAAAATTTTCTTCGAGTCCGTCAATAATTTGTTCCACTTGTGGGCGTAAGCCTAATGCACCATTAATATCGTTGATTTGTTTTTGTTCGTTAAATTTTAGCATATTATCCACCTCTTAAATTTTACTTTTTAATACATCATCAAAGTCATCAAAAATTTTTTTTCCTAAATCGATTCCTTTTGCTGTTGCAATTTTATAAGCTAAAACTTGAATTGGCACAACTAATGCCAAGCAAGAAATCAATTCATCACACGTTAAATCAAGATTTAGTTGATTTTTCCTGTTTTCTCCATCTGTTGTCAAAACAAAAGTCTGCCCTACGTAGTTCTCCATATATTGTGCCAATCGTTGGGACCGTAAACGATTTTTGCTACTGGTTTCTAAAAAAAACAAAAGATGGGTAGGATTTGCCTCTAAATACGGACCATGCATGTAGGCTTCTAACTCAAATCCTTGGGAAGGCTCCCGAACCGTTTCTGTAAATTTTGTTTCAAATTCCTTAGCCGTCCCCCAGTTTGGTCCATAACCAATCGCAATAAACCGTTTTGACACACGGAATAAGGCTTGATTTGTTTCAAAAAAGTTTTCCGTTTGCTCAATAATTTGAGGAATTTGGTTGATCATTTTTTTTAATTGGAGAATCTTCTCCTCTTTTTGCTTTTCTGTAAGTTTCCCTTTACTCACACCGATTCTTAGACCTAAAAGAATCAGTTGAAGAACGGTTGCACAATATCCTTTTGTCACAAAACCTACTTTTTCAATCCCCATATTTAAGTCAATCACTTGATCGACTTCTTTTGTAATTGGACTTTTTAAATCGCCAGTTAAAGCAATCGTCTGTTTTTTTGAAGTGCGAACTTGGCGAATCGCATCTATTGTTGAAGCGCTTTTCCCACTTTGCGAAACAGCAATAACTGTGTCAACTTGTGACGATAGTTTTCCATAATGATTAAAATGGTAAGGTTCTTGAATATCGATCGTCAAATCGCCATAACTTTCTAATGCAGGTTTGGCAGATAGACAAGCATTGTAAGAAGAACCTGTCGCAAGAATCAAAAGATGATTCATTTTTCTATAAGAGGGATCGGTTAGCTGATCCTTTGTCTCCATAATTGATGACAAAACCTCTTTTTCTTCATGAATATAATCTAACATGGTGAACATATGATTTCCTCTTTTCTAAAAGATTCCGATCCAAGAGCCAACAATTCCAAAAATAGCTAAGCCAATCAAGATCATTAATGGTTTGACTTCCTTTTTCAATAAATAAAAGACTGCACCAAAAGCACCTAGGCTTAAGATATTGGGAACAATATCGTCAAAGATACTTTGGATGGTCACTGCATTTTCCCCTGTCCCGATTTTTAAAGGGATATTAATATCAATCATTGTCGCTGTCATAGCACCTACAACCATTAATCCAATAATCGATGCCCCTAATGTCAAACTTTCCATCATGCCATTTTCTTGAATTTTTTTTAGAAATCCTGTTCCTAAACGATACCCCCAAGTCGTAGCCAAATAGCGAAATAAGAGATGAGGAATATTGAAAATTAAAAGAAAGAGAATCGGTCCTAAAATATTGCCTTGCATGGCCAAAGAAGTCCCTACTCCGGTAGCAATTAATCGTAAAGTGCCCCAAAAAAAGGAATCACCAATTCCAGCTAAAGGTCCCATTAATGAGGTTTTAATGCTATCAATAGTGGTTACATCAAACGCTGGATCATTTTTATTTTCTTCCTCCATGGCCGCATTAATTCCTAAAATTAATGTAACAATGTGAGGGGTCGTGTTAAAGAACTCTAAATGACGTTTAAGAGCTGCCGCCATTTCTTCTTTTGTATGGTAAAGTTTTTTTAATATCGGAATAATTGCATAGACATATGCCATATTCATCTGTCTTTCATAGTTCCATGAAAATTCCATTTGAAACGATCGCCAAAAGACATGATTCAATTCTTTTTTTGTAATTCGATGTTCTTCTTGTTTAGAAGTCTTCATCGTCTTCTACCTCCCCTGCTGAAGTCTGAATGTTCACTTGTTTGACGTTCATGATATTAACCACCACTACTGCTAAAATCGCCCCAAAAATAGCCACACCAGTCACTGGAACATCCAAGTAAGAAGCAACGGCAAAACCTAAAAAGAAGTAAGGAGCAACTTGTTTATTTATTAATAATCGTGCTAACATCGCAAATCCTAGTGCCGGAATTAACCCTGTCGCAACAGTTAAACCATTTTGAACAAAATCCGGTATTTTAGCTAAAAGGTTCCCAATGGTTTGACTGCCAACCAAATAGGAAATCATAACCACTAATCCAAGCATCAATGATAAGCCAAATCCTGCGAGTAAATGCATATGTTCGACACCTTTGTAATTCCCATCATCTGCGTAACGGTCGGCTTTGTGGTTCATAAGTGGAATCAATAAACCTAAGTAAACATTTTTTAAAATAAGCGTTAAAGTTGCAATTGGCAAACCTAATAATAAAGCTGTTTCTGTTCCAGCCCCTGCCGTAATGGCAAAAGCTGTTCCTAAAATTCCACCCGTTACTACATCTGGTGGAATGGATGCACCAACTGAAAATGAACCAATAAAGGCAAGCTCTAATGTCGCACCCATAATAATGCCAGTTTTGACATCTCCTAAAACGATACCTGTAAACAATCCCGTCACAATTGGACGAGAAAGCAGGGAAGTTCCTAACGCATATTCTGATTGCGCAATAAAAGCAACTAGCCCTAAAAGAACGGCTTGTAAGATCATCTGCTCGTCTTCCTTTCTTATAAAATTTCTTTTGCTTCTATTTTTTTATCTGCTGGTACTTGGCGGATTTCTACCTCTACTCCCTCGATAATCAACTGTTTTAATAACTCTTCTTCTTCAGGTAAAACATTGACTGCTTTGCCTAAATTTCTAGTGCCTTCTTTCGCTTTGATTCCACCTAAATTAATTTGTTTTATCTGTGGACATGCCTTGGCTAATTGATACGCATCTTTGATCGATTCAACGACAATAAATAATTTGTATTTATCGGTGACACCGCTTTGTAAAGCAACGATTGAATCTTCAATAGACTTGATGACTAGCTTCACTCCTTGTGGTTTTGCTAATTTGATCGTTGTTTTACGTATCTCATTGTTTGGTACATCATCATTTGCAATCAAAATGCAGTCGGCGCCGATGGACTGTGTCCAAGAAAAAGCCACCTGTCCATGTAGTAAACGATGATCCACTCTTGTTAAAATAATCATTTCCTCTTCCTCCTAAAATTCCTCTTCTTCTATTTTCTTTTCGATACTTTCATTACAAAACTGAAGCATCGCTTTTGAATCATTCAATGCTTGATGAATCAAGGTTGCGATTGAATCAGCGGTTTCAATCTTTGTCGCAAGTTCAATCAATAAGGGTAAATTTAAACCAGCAATCAAATAAATGTTTGGTTGCTGAATATATTGTAAAAATTCATTATTGACACTTCCTCCAAACAAATCAGTAATGATAATTAGTTCTTGTCCTTGGTATTTAGCCATTAATTGCTTGACTGTTTTCGCTAAGTCAAAAGTTTCCGTGCTATAACAATCTAGGGCAAAAATTGAATGGTTTGTCCCAAAAATTAACTCTAATGAATCTAGGATCCCAGAAGCAAAATGTCCATGGGAAGCTAAAATAATTTTTCTCTCCATCTTTCCACCTCTTTCTTACGTTCACTAAAAATAAAGCAAGATGCGTGCCAAGATAGTGGCTGCACCTTGCTTTATTTTAAAATTCTTCTTCTTTACCAATTTTTTCGTCCACATTGACGAGAATATCATAAATGTAGGCCACTTCTGAAAGAGGGATGATGACACTATAATGTTCCTCTATGACACTAAACGCTTCTTTAATTTGAGCTAAGGTTTCTTTTTGACACTGCACCAACTGTTCTTGACCATCATAAGTTTCAATCGGTATTTGTCTGATTAAACGTTCGATCAGACAACTAACATGGACATAAAGCGCAATTTTTTGTGGCATGTTTATCCGTTTATCTAAACGAATTTCTAACTCCTGCATAAATAATTCAATCTCCGTCATCACTTTTTCTGTATCAAGTATCGTGACAGACTCTAACACTTTTTCTAATGAAAAATGGCGAACAAATTGCTGACCAAATGCTTCTTTTTCTTTGATTGAAAAAATGGGCGTCAACCATTGAACAAGCTTATCCATTTTTTCTCCTGAAATCAACGATTCTAATGAAAGATATGGAATGGCATCAATTTTAGGATTAGTCGTTCCAATAATTCCGATCACATCATACATTGAAAAAACAGATTCTGATGCCTTTTTTTGTGTCAATACTTGATATTCATAGGGAATAATTTTTAGTAATCCGTTTACCGGCAAGCTTTTTTCCAGTAATTCGCTCATATGAACTGCTGTACCAATCCCGGTCACACAAGTAATAAGTAAGGCTTTTGGCTTATTTTTTTGTGGATAGATCATTTTCCATTCCGCTTTTGTAGAGGCTACTGCTGCTTGTACAAGTTCTTCTAGATCTGTGGTCTCTTGCATTTTTTCTCCAATATTTATGACTAAGGGTGTCGTTACATTATTCAAAATGACGATTGGCGCAAACACTTGATCTTTGAATAATTGGTATATTTCTTTCAATGAACCCATATCAACTAAAATGATCAATCCATTAGATAGATCGTGATGATTACTGTAATCAATGATCTCATCGGCAATTTGTTGCGGTGTCACATCTAAAGGCATATCAAACGATTCAAATAAATCTTGACCTAACAAACGATTGGCTACGTTTGCCATACTACTAGCTGTTGCATAACCATGTGCCGCAATAATCGCTTTGGGAAGACTTTGTCCTTTTGTCCATTTTGTTCGTCTTAAATAAATCGTCAATAAGATATGATCCAATAAAGTCGTTTCTAAATCTAACTTTGCTTGTGTCAATTCAAGCAATCGATGCGCATAATGGTAATTTGCCGGATACATGTTTTCCAACTGTCGGTTTAATTCCATCATCAATTGTACAATTGTTTGGTCTTCTGGTAGCCACTTTACCGTACTTCTTTGATAAAGATAATAACTTAGTGCGTACACCGTATTACCATCAAATCGAATTTGGTAGGCACTTTCCATTTGTTTTAACGTTTCACGAATCGAGTGTAACCAATAAACAAGTAATTCATGCTTTTTTTGGCGACTCGTTTCAAACAATAAAAAATCAAATAAGTATACGACTTCTTCCTTTAGTTTTTCTTCACAGTCGCCTAACTTCGATCCATTTTTTTTAAAGGTTAATAATAATGTTTCGAAGCAACGAATGATTCGTTCTTGTTCAGGGTGCCATTTTTCGATTAAATGATGCAATTCTTTTTTATCAGTGATCCATACAGATGCTTGTGAAGAAGGATCTTGGTGGGGAACTTTCAGAAGATGCCGTTGGAGATGCTGTAACTTGATTGATAGATTATTTTCTTCTTTTTGTTCAGCAAATGCTTTAGCAACAGCAACTTTCACACTATTTTTCAACTCACCAATGTTTCCTGAAAAACTTTGATGTGTCAATAAAGATAACACTTGACCACTCACTTTCATCGGTCGATTGATTTTTCTTTGTTCATTTAGAAAAAAAGAATAAATCAATTCTAACCGTTCCTCTTTACTACGGGCTTTCAAAGAAGGCAGATCAATTTTAAAAGGGATTCTGCGCATAAAAGTAGGCAAAAAATAATTGGTAACTTCTTCAGTAGTAGCAAAAAAAAGACGTACGTTTAGCTTTCTTCCCTTATTTGTCTCGCCCATACGATAGATGATTCCTTGATCCAAATAAGTAAATAACTTTTCTTGGCCTTCTGGGCTTAGTCGATGGACTTCATCTAAAAACAGCATCCCTCCGTCGGCCGCTTCAAAGGCACCAATTTTATCTTGTGTGGCACCTGTGTAAGCACCATTAACGTGACCAAACAAATTACTTGTCAACAGTTCTGGATTGTTGGCATACTGTGCACAATTCAATGTAACAAACGGAGCATTTTCTGGTAGTAAATCATAGGCTAGACAATATTGATAAATCATATTCACAAGAAAACTTTTGCCCGTTCCACTTTCTCCAGTCAGTAAAACAGGCAACCCACCGTCTGGATAAAAAAGAGCCGTCTTTATCTGTTCGATACTCTCTTTGAGACTAGCATCATGACCGATCACTAAAGAAAACAGATCCTTATTTCGAGCAAAAATCGGTTGTTCCGCTATGATTTCTTTGGGAGAGGTATAATATTTTTTTCTTAAAGAAAAAAATTGTTGTTCAAAAGCGCTCTTATGAAAGTAATAAACAGGACGTGAATTAATTTTAACTAAAATTCCTTCTTCATTTAATTGATTAAGGTAATGACTCACTGTATTACGTTTTACTTTGAAATATTGTGCTAGGTATTGCGCTGTAAATACTTCACTAAGCTGTGTCAAATCAATAAACGCCGTTTGATTTTCTAAATAGTGTTGGATTTCTTTCTTTAACATTTTCTCACCTCTCCTCAATCATAGGAAACGCATTCATTTTGTCAATCACTATTTTTCTTTTAAAACAAAAAATTAGCACATGAAAAAAGACGCATAAAAAAATTTTTTGCTCATTCACCTCAAAGTTTCATTTATGAAAAGGCTTATTCACTTTTCATTCTAAATTTCATAAGCTACAATGTGAGAGTACCTACTTATACATAGGAAAGAACTAGATTGAGGAAAAATCTAACGACTAGTAAACAATGTTTTAAGATGAATTTTTACAAAAAATAGGCAGAAAATTTTCAAAATTAATTATTCTTTGTTCTGCATCATACGCACTATTTTAGCCATAAGGATTCAATCTTGTCAGAAATTATTTTTTGATCTCTTTCTCAATCAAACTCTTCTTAGCTGATGGTCAATATATTTTAGGAGGAATCATATGATTCAGTTATTGCGTTATGCAAAAGATTACCGTAAACAGATCATTCTAGGACCAGTTTTTAAATTCTTGGAAGCAGTTTTTGAATTAATTTTGCCACTACTAATGGCTTCATTAATTGACAATGGTCTAAAAATGAACAATCGCGAAGTGATTATTAAAATGGGGCTATGGATGATTGCGATGTCAGTAATTGGTTTAATTTGTGCCATTATTTGTCAATATTATGCCTCAATCGCTTCTCAAGGATTTGGTACTGAACTTAGAAATCAACTGATCAAAAAGATCAATTCCCTTTCACACAGTGAATTAAACCATTTTGGTACAGATACATTAATCACTCGCATGACTAATGACATCAATCAGTTACAATTAGCACTTGCCATGGTCATTCGTTTACTTATCCGTGCGCCGTTTTTAAGTATTGGTTCAGTTGTCATGGCCTTCGTGATCGATTGGGAAGCTGGATTATTTTTCTTAGCTTTACTGCCAATTTTTTCGATTATCCTATTTTTCATTATCAAAAAAACCATTCCTCTTTATCAAAAAGTACAAGAAAAACTGGATCGTTTGAATGAAACCGTCAGTCAAAATCTAAGCGGTGTCCGTGTTATTCGTGCTTTCTCTCGTACTAAAACGGAAATTAAAGGATTCGATCAAGATACGGATGAATTAGCTAAAAACTATTTGCGTGTTTCAAATATTTCTGCTCTTTTGTCTCCAGCGACTACATTAATCATGAACATCGGCATCATTTGTTTATTAACAGTTGGTGGCTTAAAAGTAAATATTGGTCACTTACAACAAGGAGAAGTACTAGCTTTAATCAATTACATGAACCAAATGTTATTAGCCTTAATTGTTGTTTCCAATTTGGTTGTCATTTTCACTCGTGCTGAAGCTTCTGGTAATCGGGTAAAAGAAGTATTAGCAACTGAAAATACCATTAAAGATGCCACTGATCCACTGACACCAAATTTCCGTTCAGAAAATATCGTTCAATTTGACCACGTGGATTTTCGTTATACAGAAAAATCTGGGTTATCTTTACAAGACATTACTTTTTCATTAAAACGAAATACCGTTTTAGGGATCATTGGTCCGACAGGTAGTGGAAAAACAACCTTAACGCAATTGATACCACGTTTTTATGATGTGAGCACTGGCTCCATTTCTTTTGATGAAGTGGATGTTCGTTCATGGAAGCTTGATTCTCTAAGAAGCCAAATTGCTCAAGTACCGCAAACAGCTGTTTTATTCACTGGGACGATCCGCGAGAATCTCCAATGGGGGAAAAAAGACGCAACAGATGAAGAATGTTGGGAAGCATTAAGAATTGCCCAAGTGGAAGATTTCGTTCGTCAATTACCAAAAGGATTAGAAACAAAAGTGATGGAAAACGGAAAAAATTTCTCTGGTGGACAAAAGCAACGGTTAACGATTGCTCGTGCATTGATTGCTAAACCAGAATTATTGATTTTAGATGACTCTTTAAGTGCATTAGATTATCAAACCGATCTGAATCTAAGAAAAGCACTTCAAACTTCATTGAACAGTACAGTGATTATTATTTCTCAACGTATTCGTTCGATTCAAGAAGCACATTCAATTCTTGTGATGGATCAAGGTCAAATTGTGGCACAAGGCAAGCACGAGGAGCTACTAAAAGTTTCCAATGAGTATCGTGAAATCGTCGCGTCACAGGAGGAAGAATAAAATGAAAACAAAAAAATTATCTTGGCAAACACTCAAACGATTCACTCCTTACCTCACTGCTTATTCTAAAGATATTTGGATAGCGATTTTTCTAGGAATCGTTAATGGTGTGGCAACAGTGGTGATGACCTTACAAATTGGTCAAAGTATTGATCAAATGATTGGAAAAGGACAAGTAAACTTTACCCAATTATTCCATCTCTTATTCCTGTTTGGTGGAATCGTGTTGATTAATGTCGTCAGCCAGTGGTTGATTCAGGTGTTAAGTAATCGTTTAGCTTATTTATCAGTTGCCAAACTGCGAAAAGATGCTTTTACTCGTCTAAATAAGTTACCACTTCGTTATTACGATCAAAATTCTCATGGAAATATCGTTAGTCGTTTTACCAATGATATGGACAATATTTCTATCGCCATTTCAGCTGCCTTTAACCAATTATTTGCTGGTGTGGCAATCATCGTTTTGTCTTTTATCTTCATGTTACGACTTAGCCCATTGTTAACCTTAGTTGTCATATGCTCCACACCGATTATTTTTCTTGTCAGTTGGATAGTCGCACGTGCCTCACAAAACGACTTTGACAATCAGCAAAAAATCATCGGAAATATTTCTGGTTTTGTGACGGAACGCATTGGGAACCAAAAAATCGTCAAAGCGTTTCAACAAGAAGAAATGAATCAACAGCAGTTTCAAGCCTTAAATACAGATCTATATAAAAAAGGCCAACGAGCACAGTTTTCTTCTTCTTTAACCAACCCTTCTTCTCGCTTTGTTGATCACCTCGCTTACCTTTCCATTGGTCTAGTAGGTGGCTTGCTTGCTTTAAGAAGTGGTTCTGCCATTACAGTTGGGGTTATCTCAAGTTTTACGATTTACTCGAGTCAATTTTCAAAACCTTTTATTGAATTATCTGGGATTACGACACAAATTCAGACTGCTTTTTCTGGTTTAGAACGGGCCTTTGAATTAATGGACCAACCAGAAGAAACTCCTGATGAGCCAAATGCTTATGCACTAAATCCAGCCACAATTAAAGGAGAAGTGACATTCTATCATGTGTCTTTTTCTTATGAACCCAATCAACGTTTGATTGAAAATTTCAATTTTACCGCAAAACCTGGACAAACAATCGCTATCGTAGGAAAAACAGGTGCCGGTAAATCAACCTTAGTCAATTTATTGATGCGTTTTTACGATACTACTTGCGGGTCTATTACCATTGACGGTTATGATATCCGAGATATTCAAAGAGATACTTTGCGAAAAAGTTTTGGAATGGTCTTACAAGATACTTGGTTATTTGACAGTACTTTAAGAGAAAATCTTCAATATGGGAATCCCGAAGCGACAGATGAAGAAATTAATCGAGCATTGAAAGCTTCGTATATGTATGAATTTGTGGAACGATTACCTGAAAAGCTAGAGACGAAAATTGGAGGTCAAGGACTTAAAATATCCGACGGTCAAAGACAATTATTGACAATCGCTCGCACGATGATCAGTAACCCACCGATGTTGATCCTAGACGAAGCAACAAGTTCTGTCGATACCTTAACTGAAAAGAAAATCCAAGATGCCTTTTTAACAATGATGAAAGGCAAAACCAGTTTTGTAATCGCCCATCGCTTGTCCACAATCAAAAATGCCGATCAAATTCTTGTGATGGACCAAGGTTCAATTGTCGAAATGGGAACACATGATGAATTGTTACAAAAAGATGGTTATTACCATCAACTTTATCAAGCACAGTTTACTAAAAATAGTTAATGTAAACGTGCATGTTAATGGCTATTTTTAAATGTTTCTCAAAAGGCTCTGCCTTGCTTTTGAGAAAATAGTGATTCTTAATTACTTCACCTATTTTTTATAAGATGACAAGAATAAATACCTAAAAAAGCAAAAGAATACCTAAGAAACAAAAAGGATCCTACAAAAAACAAGTTTGGTTTTGACATCATACATCAAAGCCAAACTTGTTTTCTTTTTGAGAAAAACGATTGTTCTACAAATTACTTTCACTACTTTATTTACATATATCTAACATCCATTTAATAAAATTCATCCTATTTTATTAAGCGAAACAGCTGTGATACCAAAAGAACCAGGGTATCGGCTGATGAATTGCAATTTCACTTTATTGTATTTTTCATCATGATTATTTATTGTAGTAGTATATATTTTCCATAAACCATCATGGTTAACAGGAACGATTTCTACATCACTGACCCCTCCTGCTGCTGTCCATTTATCAATCTGAAGCATACTATTCCCAGAGGTTGAAGTGCTGTACCCCAAAAATAATAGTCTATAAGTTGCATTAGGATCAATGTCAACAGATTGGTTCAGTGCGCCGTAATTTCCCTCTATGGTCATCTTTGCGTAGTTCCCGTGTTCAAATTTTGCTATTTCAATTTTTTCTCCAGCTAATTCCCAACCATCGAATCCTTTTGAGAAATCGCCATTTATAATTAAATTTTCTGTTTCAGAAGCTACGTTATTCATTTTATTTATTTCCATAGATTGATTTATAGATGAGTTGCTCGCAGCTATCGCTGGTGAAGCAGTACCTAAAGATACACCTAAAAGAATAGCTCCTGTAAGTACCATATTTGAAAAAATATTTTTTGTTTTCATTGTTTAAACATCTCCTTGATTTAATTATTTAAATACCTTCTAACTATTGTTCGGATGTTAAATACATGATACAAAATATCTATTTAAAAGGAATATTTACTTTATTCACCTCCATAACTCATTCCTTTTTTATATTATCCTCCTCTTATATTTCATCGCGTTCTTTTGTTCTCTTATCTTTATCTGTTGATGGTATCCTTGTACATATAAGTAGTTTTATAAAATAAAATATTAACATGCAAACTAAAAACGCTCTCTTCTTATCACTACTATCCCTATTTTTACTCGTTAAATCTTGAGAAAGACACTATCCGTCCCCATTTACTTACATTGTAGACGTCTCAGAAATTTCCATGATAGATGCCATCATTCTAGACCTCTTCCTAATATTATTTTACAATGAGTAAAATATGATTTTTGGTCCAAAAATTATAAAAATTTCTATTTTAATTGAACTTGATTTTCTAAAGTTATCATTTATAAATAAATTCCGTGAACTATTGCTTGAACAAATGACTGCAAGTCTTCTTTAACTATATAAAAAAAACTTTGTTCACTCTTCTTACTATCCTAAGAGAATGGGCATTTAAGCGAATCACTTTCATGACCTATTGAAATAAGAAAAAAATTTTAAGTTATAGGTATTCATTCGATTTTGCCACTACAAAGAGAAAATGATTTTCTCTTTGTATCTCCTGAATTTTTGACAATATAAAAAAACAGCCTTCTGGGATGGGAAGGCTGTTTTTTTTGTTTATTTTGTGTGAAGTGCTAAACTTCTTAATATTTTTTTATAGGGTATGCTGCGCCCAACATAATACATCGCAATCGTTTGAATCGGTATCCAAACAACTGTTTTTAATAACCTTGGCGCCCAGACAATCCAGCTAAATAATGGCACATGATACATCATTGCTAGCCACAGAGGTGTTAAGATCAAATTAATCACTAGCGTAACTGTTAACGTGGCAAATAACGTATTTTTCCAAGTAATTTCCTTTCGGTAAAAAAAGAAACCATAAATCGCGCCTTCAATAAAAGCATTTAAAGTAAATCCGATAAAGAAAGCTGTTTTTGAAAATAAGGCCATTCCGACTAAATCAGCTAATACTCCTCCTATTCCAGACCAAAAAGGACCAAATAAAATCCCCATAATCATCTGTGGAATAAATGTAACACTGATTTTGACAAAAGGGGTTTCGATTGATACCAATCGGGATAACGTCACCATTAAGGCAATCAATAACCCCATGATAGCAATCATGCGTGCGTCTAATCGATTTTTCTTCATTTCTTAGCATCTCCTTTAAGAGCTGCTACATCATATATGCAGCGAATGCGAAAATAAAACCGCGAACAACCAGTTCTTCGTCAAAGAGGCAACATCCCATCCTCTCAGCACTTAACGCTTTATTTTCTACTCTGTTTTATTTTTGGGAAACTCATCCCAGCAAAACTATAGCATAGATGCTATTCATCTGTAAATAAAAAAACATATATTACCAAACAAACCAAACCTCTTGTTCGTGAATAGCTGCACATTTCTAAAAAACGTTCGTCATTCACCTTTAAAAAACGAAATTTATTCGTCAATCAATGGCTGATTTTCTTTCTCATGAATCACTTTACGAAAATCTAAAAATCCTGCTTCTAAGCCTCTTAATAAAACTTCTGCCGTACCAATATTCGTAGCCAAAGGAATTTCATAGACATCTGACAAGCGAATCAAAGCAGTCACATCTGGTTCATGGGGTTGCGCCGCTAACGGATCGCGAAGAAAAATGACCAAATCCAGTTGGTCTTCTGAAATCATCGCACCAATTTGTTGATCCCCACCTAAAGGACCAGACTTAAATCGATGAACGTTTAAACCAGTTGCTTCCGTAATTTTCCCACCTGTCGTTCCCGTAGCAAATAATTCGTGTTTTTCTAATATCTCTTTATAGGCTGTTGTTAGTTTGATCATTAACGGCTTTTTACGATCGTGAGCAATTAATGCAATTTTCATCTTTACCATTCCCTTCCCTCTTCAAAAAAAAGTTTCTTAGACTTATTCTACCTTATTAACTAGCAACTTGACCAAAAAATAAGACAATTCTTGTTCAAGTTGCCATTGCAACAAGATAACGCTTTCAATTATACTGTGTTCATAAATAAAAACAAAGCGAGAGTGGGAAATGACAAGATGGTAGAAATGGCCCTAAAACATGTATATAAACAATATGACAATGCAGAAAACTATTCTGTAACAGATTTTAATCTAGCAATTGATGATCGTGAGTTCATCGTTTTTGTTGGACCTTCTGGATGTGGAAAATCAACGACGCTTCGCATGATTGCAGGACTAGAAGATATTTCAGAGGGAGAATTAAGTATTGGCGGTAAAGTCATGAATGACGTCGCTCCAAAAGACCGTGATATCGCAATGGTTTTCCAGAACTATGCACTATACCCTCATATGACTGTTTTTGATAATATGGCTTTTGGTTTGAAGTTAAGAAAGTATGACAAAGCAGACATTAAAAAACGTGTGGAAAATGCAGCTGAAATCTTAGGATTAACGGAATATTTAAAGCGTAAACCAGCTGCTTTATCTGGTGGACAACGTCAACGTGTGGCGCTAGGTCGAGCAATTGTGCGTGATGCAAAAGTTTTCTTAATGGATGAACCTTTATCAAACTTAGATGCAAAATTACGTGTCGCAATGCGAGCTGAAATCGCTAAACTTCATCAACGTTTAGAAACCACCACTATTTATGTGACACATGACCAAACAGAAGCAATGACAATGGCTGATCGTATTGTCATCATGAAAGATGGTTTCATTCAACAAATCGGTACACCTAAAGAAGTATATGATACGCCTGTTAATATGTTTGTGGCCGGTTTTATCGGTTCACCAGCGATGAACTTTTTCCAAGTTACATTAAACAACGGAGTGATTTCAGATGGACATGGACTGAAATTAAAAATCCCAGAAGGTAAAAACAAAGTCTTAGTCGAAAAAGGTTACGAAGGAAAAGCAGTCGTTTTCGGTATTCGTCCTGAAGATATTCACAGTGAACAAGTCGTCCTGGATGCTCAACCAGAAGCTGTCGTTCATTCTGAAGTTGTTGTCTCTGAACTATTAGGTGCGGAAACAATGCTTTACACAAAAACAGGTTCGACTGAATTTATCTCTAAAGTGGATGCTCGTGACTTCCACAAACCAGGCGAAATGGTCGATTTAGCCTTCAATATCAGCAAAGGACATTTCTTCGATAAAGAGACAGAAGAAGTCATTGGTTTACCTTAAATTTCTTAAAAACTTCATTTGAACTGAATAAAAGAAAAAATAGAAGCCTTCTCAAGATTTGTATACTGAGAGTGCTTCTATTTTTTCTTTTCTAAACAACAATAATTGTTCCTAATCAATAGTGGCCTTTATGTTAGGAATTATTTAAGCAACTTTTTTTATTCTATTTGTTGAAGTCTCTGTTTGGCTTGCTTTTCTTGCTTTTGTAAAAACTGGGATATCAAAATATTTACTTAACGTTCCAGCGATAAAATACGCAATATTGTAATCAACTAAACTATGAATAATGCCACCGATCCCCATTAAAATAAATACTGTATAAAAATAGCCTTGGGAATAATAAGTTTCTGGCATATTTCCTAAGAAGAAGAATGCACTAACCACTAGCATTTCAACGACCGAATGAATCAGCGCTATCAGTAAGTTAAATCCTTGGAATCGCCAATTTGCTAAAGTAAACTGTCCATTTTTTAACACAATACCTGGTTTTTTTTGTAGATACAATGCTCCAATTACGGCAAATACCAAATGTGATAATGCACGCAGCGCAATAATGACAGGTGTGGTCAAAAAGAAACCAAAAGTAGTTCCTAAAGCCACCGTGATCGCCATACCGGGTGAAAAAAACATCGCAATAAATATAGGTACATGAGAAGCTAAAGTAAAAGATGCTGGTGGAATCATGATTTTAGGCATAACCATTGGAATAATCACACCCATCCCGATCAGCAGTGCAGAAATTGTCAGGGAACGAACTGAATTTTTTTTCATTTTTTTCTCTCCTTATCTGTCTTGACACCTTTATGTCGTCTTATTTTAACTTTAAGTGGCAGAAGTGTCAAGACACATAAGCAACAAAAAACGTGACCTGTCAAGGTTGACTTGACTGGTCACGTTTTTTTATCTTATTTATTTGCCATTGCGTTACTTAAAGCAGCAAATTCTTCTAATGAAAGAGTTTCACCACGGCGTTTAGGATCAATGTTGGCTTGTGCTAAACTTTGACTCAACCAAAATTTCGTCTCTTCATCTTTTCCATAGGTTGACAGCAAGTTGTTCCATAATGTTTTTCTTCGTTGTTGGAATGCTGCTTTAGTTAAACGGAAAAAGGCTTTTTCATCGTTTACTTCCATAGCTGGTTTTTTTCTTCTAGTTAATTTTAAAATTGCCGAATCAACATTTGGCTGAGGAACAAACACTGTTTTAGGAACAATAAAAGCCACGGTTGCTTCCATATAATACTGAACAGCAATGGACAACGAACCATATGCTTTAGTACCAGGTTTGGCAGAAATGCGATCAGCCACTTCTTTTTGCATCATGACAACCATTTCCTCCACTACTAATTCAGATTCTAAAAAATGCATCATAATTGGCGTAGTAATGTAATAAGGTAGATTGGCAACTACTTTAATCGGCAAGTCTTTTTCAAAATAAGTCGCTGCTTCTTGATTTAAATTTGTTTTTAGAATGTCTTGGTTAATCACGGTCACATTTTTATAAGGGGCTAAAGTATCTTTTAATACGGGAATCAATCGATCATCAATTTCAAAAGCCACGACTTGATTAGCATTTCGCGCTAATTGTTCCGTTAAAGCACCGATTCCTGGTCCGACTTCAATGACATTGGTCTGTTCATTGATTTGACCAGTTTCAACAATTTTTCTTAAAATGTTCGGTTCAGTCAAAAAATTTTGTCCTAAACTTTTTTTAAAAGAAAAACCATGTTTCACTAAAATTTCTTTTGTTCTAGAGGGTGTCGCAATATCACGATGTTCACTCATTTTGTTCCTCCACTTTTCTCATTGCTTGTACAAATTCTTCTGGTGTAATTCGAAACATTTTTAACCGTTTTTCCAACTGTTTCCCATTGGTATACCCGATTCTCAATTCGTCGCCTAATTTTTCACGCTTTTCTTTTGCTTGTGCTCCAGCTATTAAACCATGTGCTACAAGTATCTGTCTAGTAATCTCAGAAGTTTCTTCTTCTAAAGCCGGTGTCACAACTTTCTTTAAAGCTTCTAAAATTGCCTCATCACTTGCATGTTCGACACCAAGGCTTCCCTGTTTTTTCGGTTGCGCTTTTTTTCTTGGTAAAAAAGCATGTTTGGCTTGAGGGACAACTTCCATAATCGTCTTTCGAATCTTTTCCCCAGAAAAATCTGGGTCAGTAAATACAATGACGCCCCGTGTTTCTTGGGCATGCTCAATTTGCATCAAAATATCTTCATTGATAGCTGAACCAATCGTTTCGATCGTGTCGGCATCTACTACTTCTTGCAATCTTCTGGTATCGTCTTTTCCTTCAACGACTATGATTTCTTGAATTTTCAGTTTAGTCATTTTCACTTAACCGAAATAATCGATGCGCATTTTCCCAAGTTTGTAACGCCACTTCTTCTACTGATAAATTACGTAATTCTGCAATTTTTTCTACAGTATAGCGTGTATAACCAGGTTCATTTCGTTTGCCACGATAAGGCACTGGCGCTAAATATGGGGCATCAGTTTCCACTAACATTCGATCAAGAGGAACGTTTATCGCCGCTTCTTGTACATCAATCGCTTTTTTAAAGGTAACGACACCACTAAACGAAATATGCATGCCTAAATCAAGAAATCGCTTAGCCCATTCAAAATCACCACTAAAACTATGCATAATCCCACCAATATCACGAATATCTTCTTCTTTTAAAATATTATAGGTATCTTCCAAGGCTTCTCTCGTATGGATACTGATCGGTAAATTCATTTCTTTAGCGATTGCTATTTGTCTACGAAAAACTGTGGCTTGTGTTTCTTTAGGGTCTTCCATCCAGTAATAGTCTAAGCCGATTTCTCCTAATGCCACCACTTTTGGCATCGTCAATTGTTCTTGTAATTTTGTTTCAATTTCTTTGGTATAGCTTCCTGCCTCAGTTGGATGCCAGCCAATAATACTGTAGATGTTTGGATAATCATGACTAAGTTGTAAAGATTTCTCTATTGTGGGTGTATCAAATCCCACAACGGCCATCTTAGTCACGCCCAATTCTTTTGCTCGTTCAATCGTTTCTGGAATATCCTCATTGAATTGTTCTGCATTTAAATGGGTATGAGAATCAAATATCATCTGCCATCGCTCCTTTTCTTCATTACTTTAGCATATAAGCCGCTTTGGCAGAAGTATTAAAAACGAAAATCAAAGATTATTTTTAGAGAAACTGTTTTTTCCTACTAAAAAAACAAAGAACCTGTAAAAATTTTTCTTCACAGGTTCCACTATTTATGCCACAACGATGCACTTATTTATTTCTATTTTTGTAATAATAAACTGGTATTCCCAGTAAAGTAACTACAATTCCGATCATCGCCAGAACCGTCTGAGTAAACAAAGTCATACCTAAAATAAAGATTGCTCCAAAAATTGCAATTAAAGGAATCACTGGATATAAAGGTACTTTGTAAGGACGAGGAAGTTCTGGACGTTTTTTTCTTAAGATAAATACGCCAATAAAGATCAATAAACTAAATAACCACATCACAAATATCAACATATCTGTCAAAAAGTCAAAGGAACCTAAACTCATCATAATACACGCAATCACTAACTGAAAGATCGCTGGTGTATATGGCACAGTGAATTTTTTTGAAAGTTTCGTTAGTTGGTTACTAAATGGCAGTTCATTCTCTAAAGCCATCGCATAAGGAATACGTATTCCTGTTAAAGTGTATCCATTCAACGCACCATAAACAGAAATTAAAATACCAATGGTGACAATTTTTCCACCAATCCGACCAAAAATAACACCTGAGGCATCTGAGGCAGCATTTAGATTGCCCGCAATTTGATCAATTGGCAATGTTTTTAAGAAGACAAAATTAATCAATAAGTAAACAATTGTGACAAAACTTAGTCCTAGAATAATTGCTTTTGGTAAATCCTTTTCTGGTCGTTTCATTTCACCAGCCATCGCACCAACTCCAAGCCAACCATCATATGCAAATAAAGTTGCTAATAAAGCACTACTTAATCCTTGTGCAAAAGAAACATCTTTTCCTGCTTCAATCGGCAACAATTGAACTGTCCCATTACCTGGCGTCAACAAGCCCCATATAACAATCACAGCGAGCGGAATTAATTTAATCACTAAAGTGGCGGACTGAACGGTGGTTCCCACCTTAGTCCCTAATAAATTTAACCCAGTAATTGAAATAGCTGTAATAATAGCGATAACCAATAAATAATCAGTAGATAGCTGTAGTAAATTAATTAATTGTGTCGCAAAGATAATCGATAACGCCGCAATATTTGCTGGGAAATAAATCAAACTTTGGGACCAACCAAGTAAAAAACTAGGAAGTTTTCCATATGCGGCTTCAATATACTTTACAGCGCCACCAGTTTCTGGAATAGCGGTAGCAAGTTCTGCCACTGTTAATCCAGCACAAATTGTCAAAAAACCACCCAATAACCATGCCAATAGTGTCAAACTGGTAGATTGTGTACTCGCCGTTACAGCAGCAGTTTTAAAAAAAACACCTGCGCCAATAACTGTTCCCATTACTGTAGCTAATGCACCAAATAAATTAATCTCACGTTTTAACTTGCCTTTCATTCGCATCCCCTATTCCGATTGAATTTTAATATAACATTCAGTATAACTGAGAACATTTTATTTTGCTATCATTTTTTTCAGTAAATTTTATTGAAAGATACCTCTTTAGACGGATGTTGTTTAGTTAAACAAACGTTACACTATTCGTATGATGATAAAGGAGATTGATCCATGGATTTTAAGCGCTCCTATCCAAGATTAGCTACATTTTTAAGTAAACATTCAATCAGCAATAGAAAGGATCAACAGCAGTCTTTTTGGCATTGGTTTACCTTGAGTTTATTTGGTCTATTAACCATTGCTAATTTTCCGCAACAACTGTTCTTACTCTTTGTTTTTACATTGATCGTTGCCTTAATCAAAGGACCTGTGATGATCCTGTGGGGAATGATCTATACTTTCTTCATCAGTTTATTTCCTCCCATCGGTATCCTTTTATCTGTGTTATTCTTCTTAGTGAATATCGGAACTTTGACTAAAAATTGGTGTCTCTCGTTAGTTGCTGGCTTTTTTTATGTCTATCCCCTCATTATCCAACTGTTAAAATCTTTTGGTGATTTGAACAATGATTATTTTGTTACCGGAAGCTTGTTAGTAGGCCTTATTTTGTTCCATTTGATGTTGAAAAAACTTTATACAGGATACGGAATTGGTCGAACTGTCTTTTGGTATATTTTTGCCATACCATTTACAGTAGTGACCGCACTGCTTCCAAGTCGTTTAAAAAGGAAAAGATTCCCTAAGATAAAATAGGCTTTTTATAACGAATAATGAGCCTTGGCACCATTTAGAATCATCACATTCGTTCCCATTTATCTACTTCAACTTTTTCTAAAAAAAGGATGTGTTTTTTCATTCTTAGTTCTTTTAAGAAGATGGATTAGCCATGTCTTCTACCCTCAACACTTGCCTTATCTTTATAAACGAAAAAAAGAAGAGCGCTTTATGCTCTTCTTTTTTGTTCCTATTCTTAATATAAACAACTATTTTATCGCTACTAAGCAATTTCTGAGCCATTTGGCATGGTTTTAGGTGCTTCTACAACTTGTAATGAACCATCAGGTGCTTCTGCCGAAAGAATCATGCCTTGGCTGATTTGACCACGCATCTTACGAGGTTTCAAATTCGCTACAATCACTAGTTTTTTACCGATCAATTCACTTGGATCAGGATAAAATTCAGCAATTCCAGATAAAATCTGACGGTCTTGACTGTCTCCGGCATCTAAACGGAACTGCAGTAACTTGTCTGCTCCTTCCACTTTTTGACAATTGATCACTTCTGCTACTTTTAACTCCACTTTTTCAAACACATCAAATTTGATTTGTTTGTCTTTGCTAGAAACAAGCTCTGTTTCTTCTGGATCCCATTTTACTGACTCTTCGTTTGTTTGCGTTCCTTCAGACATTTTTTCTTGAATGTAGCTGATCTCTTCTTCCATGTCTAAACGTGGAAAAATAGGTGTTCCTTTTGATACAACTTTTGTACCAGAAGGAAATTCACCAAAATGCAAGCCTTCCAGATTCATTAATTCGGGATCTAATCCGAGCTGAGTAAAGATTTTAGTTGGTGTTTCTGTCATGATTGGTTGCAGTAAAATGGCTGTGATACGCAATGATTCCGCTAAATGAATCATGACGCTATCCAATTCTTTTTTCTTTTCTTCTTCTTTTGCTAATACCCATGGTTCTGTTTCATCAATGTATTTGTTTGCACGAGAAATCAAGACCCAAATCTCAGCTAATGCTGTATTGAACTCCATCTTCTCCATGGCATCATGATAACATCCCACTACGTTAGCAGCCGTTGTTGATAATTCACTATCAAAAGGTGTAACTAAAGAAGCATAGTCAGGAACGAGCCCATCGCAATATTTATTAATCATCGCAATTGTCCGATTCAATAAATTCCCAAGGTCATTTGCCAAGTCATAGTTTACACGAGAAACAAAATCTTCTGGCGTAAATACGCCATCCGAACCAAATGGTACAGCACGTAACAAATAATAGCGCAACGCATCTAACCCATAACGTTCCACTAACATTTCTGGATAAACGACATTTCCTTTTGATTTAGACATTTTCCCGTCTTTCATCAATAACCAGCCATGACCAAATACTTTTTTAGGTAACGGTAAATCTAAAGCCATTAACATGATCGGCCAATAAATCGTATGGAAACGAACGATTTCTTTTCCTACCATATGAACATCTGCTGGCCAATATTTTTGGAATAATGTTTCGTCATCTGAACCATAGCCTAGTGCGGTGATGTAGTTAGATAACGCGTCAATCCATACATAGACAACATGTTTAGGATCATCTTTCACTGGGATTCCCCAACTAAAGGTGGTTCTTGATACTGCAAGGTCTTCTAAACCTGGTTTGATGAAATTATTGATCATTTCATTTTTACGAGATTCTGGTTGGATAAACTCAGGATGTTCTTTATAGTATTCTAGCAGACGATCTGCGTATTTACTCATACGGAAGAAATAAGATTCTTCTTTCACCAGTTCAACTTCGTGTCCGCTTGGTGCTTTCCCACCAATAACATTGCCTTCTTCATCTTTATAAACTTCTGCTAATTGTGTTTCAGTAAAAAACTCTTCATCAGAAACAGAATACCAGCCTTCATATTCACCTAAATAAATGTCGCCTTGTTCAACTAAGCGATCAAAGATTTTTTGAACAGCTGCTTTATGGTAATCATCTGTTGTGCGGATAAATTTATCGTAACTGATATCAAGCGTTTTCCACAATTTTTTAACGTCTGCAGCCATTTTATCCACATAAGCTTGTGGTTCCACACCTAATTCTTCTGCTTTTTTTTCTATCTTTTGACCGTGTTCATCCACCCCAGTTAGATAAAACACATCAAAGCCCATCAATCGCTTATAACGTGCGACTGCATCACAGGCAATCGTTGTATACGAATTACCAATATGCAGTTTGCCACTTGGATAATAGATTGGCGTCGTAATATAAAAAGTCTCCTTTTCTGCCATGGGGCTCTTCCTCCTTTATCGCATCATGCGAATTCGTTTCCTTGCTAGTATACCATAAAACAAAAAAACTGCGATCATTTTTTCGTCTTCTATCACAATAAATCCCTTCTCACTCTCATCCTTTCCGCTACGAAACATGGTATAATGAAGAGGTTGTGAAAAAGCTGTTTAGCCTCAAGCATTAAAGAAAAATTCAACAAAACATGGAAAGCTGTTTTGTTGAATTTTTCTTTAATGCCGAAGAGGCTAGCTTTTGAACACCGTGGATAAGGTTGTGACAGAGCCGTTCAGCTCTGAGTAGT
>NZ_BJWF01000041.1 GCF_007990225.1 Enterococcus villorum
GCTTATTGCCGTAGGTGCAAGCCTTTGAACACCGTGGATAAATCATCTACTTCAAAAATTAAGAACGAATGAGCATTTTATTTATTTTATGTTAGATAAAAAATAAACCTCTGTTCTAAACTTAAAGACAAATCATAAAAAAACTCCTAAACATAAAAATCGTTAGGAGCTTTTTACTAATTATTCAATGATAAGATTTATTGTTGTTTTGTCTTCTTCATGTCTAGTACAAACCACCATTCGATACCAACTGTATCATAGATCGTTAGTACATTCTGCTTTTGATCAAGGAAAAAATCAACCGCTTGTTCTTTCAAGTGATGAATCAAATTTTCCATACTTTCTTGATCAACCACAAATTTTAAGAAATCCAAGCCAAGAATTTCATGAGTGGGTAAAGCAATCGCTTCACTAGTCGCTTCTGTTATTCCCACTTGGAAATCACCTTCATTTAAAACATACAGTCCATTTTTTTCTTCATGAACTTTCAGTCCAAGCAAATTACTTAAAAAATGTCGTTGTTTTGCCACATCCAAAACATTTAAATGGATCGTTTCAAAATAAGAATCAGCTGATAGCTTTTTATATGTTTCATCCGATTGACGTAATAGTGATTCTTGGTCCAGTTCTTCAGGATTATCCCCCACTTTTATCTCTGAATCTCTGTGATAAATTTCTAATTGATTTTCTTCAGGATCTTTCAGTAAAATGCCGATACGTCCATCATCTTCTAATGCACATTCGATAGGATAGTTCTTTTTACGAATGCGAGAAAGAATATCTGCTAGTTCTTCCACAGTTGGAATAACAAGTGAAAAACGATTCAGTTTTTTGATCTCACCAAAATGATCATTTGCTCTAGGGCTTTCTTCTAATAAAAGCATTTCACTATCTTGCTCTTGTGTTCCTAGAATAGCTAATTCATTTTCTTCACGTTTCAAATCAAAACCAATTGTGTTTTTGTAAAAGTCAATCATTTTATCTCTATCTTTAACACGGATTGCTACGCTTTTTAAGTATGTATCAGACCCCAACTTAAAATCTCTCATATTCTTGCTCCCCCTCTATCAAACTTTATTTTAACGATGCTTCTCATTTCTTTCAAGCAATAAATGAGTTTTTATTAAAAAAATGTGAGATTTTTCGCATTTTTGAAGAAATTTGTCAGCTATGTATAAATAACAAAGGTTATAAGAAATAAAAACGCACAGAATATTCTACTTATTCCATGCGTTTTTATTGTTAGTTGCAATTAAGAAGCAGCTTCCTCAGAAAATTGACTGTTGTATAAGTCAGCATAGAAACCATCTTTTTCCATTAATGCATCGTGGTTACCTGTTTCAACAATAGAACCATGATTCATGACAATAATATTATCAGCATCTCTGATCGTTGATAATCGGTGAGCAACTACAAAACTAGTTCGGTTTTCTAATAAACGATTCATCGCTTTTTGAATCAATATCTCTGTTCGAGTATCTACACTAGAAGTTGCTTCGTCAAGAATCAATACATCTGGATTTACTAAGAACGCCCGTGCAATTGTAATCAGTTGTCGCTGACCTTGAGAAATATTGCTCGCATCTTCATTCAATACAGTATTGTACCCATCAGGTAATTTGCGAACAAAATCGTCTACGTGAGCAGCTTTTGCAGCTTCTATCACTTGTTCTTCAGTTGCATCATCATTGCCATATTTTATATTATCATAGATGCTTCCAGTGAATAACCATGTGTCTTGCAGAACCATCGAGAATTGTGCCCGTAAATCATCACGAGAAAGATCTCGGGTATCTACGCCATCATAGCGAATACTACCGCCAGAAACGTCGTAGAAACGTTCTAAAAGATTGATCAACGTCGTTTTCCCTGCACCCGTTGGTCCCACGATAGCCACCATTTCTCCGGGTTTGACATCCAAATTGAAATCTGTCATCAAAAGATTATCTTCTGTGTAACCAAATTGGACATTTTCAAAACGGACTTTGTATGGTGTGTTCTCTTCAACTGGCAATCCAGATTTATTATCAGTCATTTCTTCTTCATCTAATACCTCAAAAACACGTTCAGCTGAAGCAACCGTTGATTGAATCGTATTCATCAAACTTGCTAATTGTGTAATTGGTTGTGAAAATTGTGTTGTATACTGCAAGAATGCCTGTACATCCCCAAGTGTCATATTCCCATTTGCTACTTTAACTCCACCTAACACAGCAACAAATACATAACCCAAGTTTTTAACAAAGTTCATCAAAGGCATGATGATGGCCGAAATAAACTGTGCTTTCCAACCAGCTGCATATAACTTTTGATTTTCTTCTTCAAAAACTTCTTGGTCTTTTTCTGTATGATTGAACGTTTTAACAATTGTATGACCACCATACGTTTCTTCCACTTGATTATTTAACAGTCCTAAACTTTTTTGCTGATCAGCAAAGAATACTTGGGATTTTGGTGCGATGATCATGACAACAACTAAACTCAAAGGAATCATCAACAAAGCCACAAGTGTCAATTGCCAGCTGATCGAAAGCATCATAACAATCACACCGATTAATGTCACAGCACTCGTAACAAATTGTGTCAAGTTTTGTTGAAGTGTACTAGCAATATTATCCATATCATTGATTGCACGTGACATAATATCCCCATTGGTATGTGTATCATAATAGGAAATTGGTACACGATTCATTTTTGCTTCCAAATCATGGCGTAATTCATAAACAGTACGTTGGGATACTCTTGTCATGATAAATTGTTGCAAGAAGTTAAATACTGCAGAAATCAAATACATGACAATAACTGTTGCAATAATTTGGGCAATTTTATCAAAATTAATTGGAAACTTAGAAATTTGTTGTCCTGCTTGCATTTGTTTGGCTCCAGCCATCACCCCATTAAAAATCTCAGTTGTTGCTTTCCCTAAAACTTTTGGCGTTTGGATTTGGAAAATAACCGCTGCAATCGCTAGTATAAATACAGCAATAATCGCTACCATGCGTTTTGACATATAGCCAAATAGTCGTTTCACTGTCCCCCAAAAATTCTTTGGTTTTTCTCCTTTTGCACCAATATTTCGACCTGGACCATGACCAGCTCCCATTGGCCGTTGAGGAGGTTGTGTGGTTGCTTTACTCATGCTAAATCCTCCTCTCTTAATTGTGAATGAACAATTTCTTGATACGTTTCATTCGTTTTAAGCAGTTCTTCGTGTGTACCTTTGCCAACTAATTTTCCTTCATCAAGTACAAGGATCGTATCCGCATCCATGACGGTACTTACACGTTGAGCAACGAGCACAGTAATACTTTCCTTCATGTTTTGTTTCAATGCTTGACGTAGCTTCGCATCTGTTTTAAAGTCCAAAGCAGAAAAAGAATCATCAAATACGTAAACATCAGCTGGTTTTACTAAAGCACGCGCAATAGCTAAACGTTGTCTTTGTCCGCCAGAAAAATTTCCACCGCCTTGCTCGACGTGGCTATCTAATCCATTTTCCATTTCTGAAACGAAATCTTTTACCTGCGCAATTTCTAGTGCTTTCCAAATCATCTCATCGGACGCATCCGCTTTCCCATATTGCATGTTTTCTCTGATCGTACCAGAAAACAACATCGCTTTTTGCGGTACGAATCCCATCAACTCACGTAAATTATATTGTGTCATATCCGTGATACTTACACCATTGATTTTGATCGTGCCAGATTCTATATCATATAAGCGTGGAATAAGATTCACTAAAGTTGATTTACCAGAACCTGTTCCGCCAATAATTGCGACCATTTCCCCAGATTTCGCTGAAAAATCAATATCTTCTAAGGCTAATTTTTCTGCGCCATGGTAACGGTAGTTGACATGTTCAAAAGAAATAGTAGCCTCTTTTCCTGCTTGTTTCACTTCTTTTGGATTTTCAGGATCTTTGATGCCAACTTTTTCATCTAACACTTCATTAATTCGGTCTGCAGAAGCTTGTGCTCGAGGAACCATGATGAAAATAGCTGAAAGCATCATAAAGCTAATCAAAATCTGCATAGCATAAGTCATAAAGGCAATTAAATTTCCAACTTCTAGTGTCATATCAGCTATGTAGTGTCCACCAAACCAAGTAATTGCGACGTTTGTTCCACTCATAATCAATGTCATCATCGGCATCATTAATGCGACGATCGTATTCACCTTAATGGCTGTATTTGTATAATCTTTATTGGCTAAGTCAAAGCGATTCTCTTCAAAACGTGTTTTATCAAATGCACGAATCACTCTTACTCCAGTTAATCCTTCCCGAAACACTAAATTTAATCGGTCTGTTTTCTTTTGCATACTCTTGAATAATGGAACAGCAAAGTACATAATACCACCAATAAGTACTAGCATAATCGGAATAACAACTAAGAAAATTTTTGTTAGTTCATGATCTTTTTGATAAGCTAAAAAACTTGCTCCAATCAATGTAATTGGTGCATTGATCATCATTCTTAAAAACATTTGTGTAACCATTTGAATTTGGGTCACATCATTTGTCGTACGTGTAATTAACGAAGCAGTCCCATATTTATCAAATGCATCTTTTGTTAAACTCTCAGATTTTTTATAAACATCCGTACGTAATTGTTTTCCTAACTTTTGTGATTCACGTGTAGCAAAAAAAGTATTTGCAATCGCCGCAAAAATACTAATCAAAGAAAAACCGATCATGATAAATCCAGTATGCCAGATATAATCAACATCTCCTTGTGCGACCCCTTTGTCAATGATATTTGAGGTAAGTGTCGGCAAATAAAGATCTGCGAAAACCTGGACAACCATGAACAAGGCAGCTGCAATAGCTGAGGTCAACGAAATCCGTTTGACGATTTTTAGCATATAATTCCCCTCTTTCTATTTATAAGCACCATTTTTCAACCAAGTTAATTTTAATTGAAATTCTTCGATCGCATGATCAATCGAGTACTCTTTCGATTTTGAAAATGATTTATAAGCATGAGCAATGGTAGTAAACACTGCATTCATCACTAATTGAATTAATAGTTCCATCTCATGGTCATTTTTCACTTTGAGTGTTGATTGATCAATTAGTTCAATTAGTTCTTTTGCTTCTTGTTTATGTTTTTCATGCGGATCCTTTGTATGGGGAACAACTTTACGAGAAGCTCGATAATCCATATTCATAAATAGATTTCGATAAAACAAGGCATTTTCTCCTACTAAAATTTCACGAATCATTTTAGTAAAATAAAGCTCGAAGCCTTTAAATAAGTCCCCATCCACCTCTTTCATCAGCTGGATCATATCTCTTGAACTATCGCGTCTCACTGTTTCAAAATAATAATAATAAAGATCTTCTTTATCTTCAAAATATTGATAAAAACTCCCTCTAGGAATCTCGGCAATTTTTACAATATTAGCAATCGAAGCATCTTTTAATGACACCCTTGAAAATTCAACTCTTGCAGCTTCTAGCAATCGTTTCTTTTTTTCTTCTGGTAAATGAAAAAAAGTTTGTGTGGGCATATTTATCCTCCTTTCTGCCTTAAATGACACAACGTCATATGACACCTTGTCATTATAACATCAAAAAAATGTTTTGCAAATTATTTTCATATTTTTTCATAAAAAAACAAAAAATTTCATTCTTAAAAAACTTGATAGCCTTTTCACTTTCAAGTAAACTAGCTATGTTAGTCACCTAACAAAAACGGATAGAGGAGAGAGTATTATGGCATCAGTTTTAGTAGTAAAAGGTCACCCATTGACTGAACAGGAATCACGTTCAGTTCAAGCGCTAACCACGTTTTTAAATAGTTATAAAGAAAATCATCCTGAAGATGAGGTGACTGTTTTAGACCTTTATCATGATGATATTCCAGAGATCGATGAGGAATTACTTTCAGGATGGGAAGCGCTTCGTGCAGGTGCTGAATTCACCACATTATCTGAAAGTCAACAACAAAAAATTGCTCGTTTTAATGAATTGACTGATCAATTTCTTGCTTCAGATAAAATCGTTATTGCTAATGCCTTATGGAATTTAAATATCCCAACAAAATTAAAAGCATGGTTTGATACTGTTAACGTAGCCGGAAAAACATTTCGTTATACAGAAAATGGTCCAGAAGGATTAGTGTCAGGTAAGAAAGCCTTGCACATCCAATCTAATGGTGGCATCTACAATGGACAAGACTTTGCTTCACAATATGTAAAAGGGATTTTAAACTTTGTGGGTGTTGATCAAGTAGATCAATTATTTATTGAAGGGATCGACTATACCCCTGATCGTGCGGAAGAACTAATGCAATCAGCATTAGATAAAGCGGCTGACTTTGGAAAAACTTTCTAATTGTCTCTGCTATATAAGATAAAAAACTACAAAAAAGTACAATAAAGCTTCTCCTTCTCACCAAACAGATAGAAGAGATGTTCAACTGAATGAACATCTAGTTAAACAGGAGCTTAAAAAATCCATAAAAAATAATCCGTTAAATCTGAAAATAGCTTTTCTTTTTTCAAATTTTATCGGATTATTTTTTATGGTTCGTTACAATTTTTGCCTTACTTATTGTTTCTTCACTACTTACTTTGTATATATTAATTCTCAGAGTTGGAAATTTCTATTCCGTCCTTATTTTTTTCCTCATATAAACTTGATATTGTTGTATACCATTCAAATATATGCGTGATTATTACTTTTGCTGCTGCATATACCGGAATACCCAAAATGACACCGACAATCCCAAACAATTTTCCAGAAGTTAATAAAACTAATAAAATCGTCACAGGATGAATTGCTAATTGGTTTCCTAGAACTAATGGAGAAATCAAGCGTCCTTCAATCGTTTGCTCTAAAGCTGCAACAATCAACACTTTAATCAACATAGCAGGTCCTGCTACAATGCCCAAAAATATAGCGGGGATAATTGCTAAAAATGAACCTAAATAAGGAATTAAATTTAAAAATCCAGCGATAATCCCTAAAGTCACTGCGTAATCTAAGCCAATGAGTGCAAAGCCAATCATAAACATGATGGCGACGGTAAATGCCACTGTTAACTGTCCTCGAATATAAGAAGAAACCTGTGCATTCATTTCACTTAAAACTTTCAATGTTGGTTTTCGCATACGTGTCGGTAAAAAATTAACGAAGTAAGGTGCTAATCTTTTTCCATCTTTCAATAAATAGAAAAGAATAAATGGCATAGTGATTATCGCTACAAAAATTGTGGCGATCGTCCCAACAAAACTTCCTAAACTTTGAACTGTACTTTTTGAGATATCTTGAAGCATGTCTCCTGCTGAGCTCATAAATTTGTCTCCAGCAGATTCTAATTGTTCTCTAAATTGATTAAACAATGGATCACTTAATATTTCCGTCAATTTCTGATCAATCGTTTTGACATATTGAGGAAAATTGTCAATAAAACTTATAGTTTGTTCTTGTATTTTGGGGATAATCACTACCGATCCCCAAACAATCAACGCAACAACTGTTACAAATAAACCGATAATACTATATAATCTTGGAATTTTCTGTTTTTCCAAATAGTCCACTATCGGATTCATCAAATAATACAAAATACCTGCTAAAATAATTGGCAAACCTACAACTGCTAAAAATTGCCAGATTGGCGCAAACAAATAGGATACTTTTGTAAATAAAAAAACGATCAATAAAATCAAGAGCACCACTAATAAAGCAGTAACCACTTGATTATTTAAAAACCAGCGCCAAAACCAAGAGATTGGTCTTGTTCTTTTATTCTTTTCCTCCATAATCCCACCTACTTATACTCAATTTGTGTGCCAATATTAATCTCTGGTAACTGATGTGGTGTTAAATAAATGCCATTAGCGATACTATTTTCTACAGAATAATGATCAAAAATCAAGGTCACATGTCCAACAGTGCTTAAATTTTCATTTGCCATTGGTCCGACATGTTCAATCGTATATTCTTGCTGATCAAAAGAGATGACATCTTCTTTTTTAAGAGAAAATGTTTCTTTTGAAGTAATTTCTTGAATCACTGAATAGTTACGTAAAGTTGAAGTCGCTGTTTGATCAAATAAAATCAAGATTGGTTCTTGCTCACTTACAGCTTGTTCTCCTATTTCTTTTATAGTTGCATGAATCATCTTATCCGCTCCTTCCCTACAATAATCTTTCTTCAAGTATATAATAAGTATAACATATTCTCTTTGTTTAACCGTCATGAATTGATATGTGCTAAAATAGTAACGAAACCTATTTCAGACATTTTAGGAGGGATAAAAATGGTAGAAAAAATCATTTTAGGAACGTACACAAGACGTGTGAGTGAAGGGATCTATACCATTGAATTAGATACTGAAAAAGAAGAACTTACGGGGTTAAAACTGGCAACAAAAGAAAATAGCCCCACTTACTTAGCCAAAAGTGAAGCTGGCTATCTATATAACGTAACAAGTATTGATGGATTAGGCGGAATTGGCGCTTACGATCCTAACTTTCATTTTTTGAATGCGGTAACAGAATCTGGTGCCCCATTATGTTATGTTGCTGTAGATGAAGTACGTCAACTCGTCTATGGAGCAAATTATCATAAAGGCGAAGTCAATGTATATCGCATTTTGGACAATGGTGGTTTAGAAGCAACTGATGCCGTTTTTCATCAAGAAGAAACCGGACCTCACAAAAACCAAGACCATGCCCACGTTCATTATACCGATTTAACTCCAGATAACCGTTTAGTCGTTTGTGACTTAGGTACCGATCGTGTCTATACGTATGATGTATCTAATGAAGGAAAGTTATCACTTATCTCTGAATTTGTGGTAGATCCTGGAACAGGTCCTCGTCATCTGGTCTTTCATCCGATAAATAAAACAATCGCCTACTTATTTGGGGAGCTAGACAGTACTGTACGTGTGTTAACTTACAATAAAGAACAAGGAACATTTGAAGAAAAACAAAAAATCAGCACATTACCAGAAAACTTCAATGAAGAAAATGGTGGCGCTGCGATTCGCGTTTCCAAAGATGGACGTTTCGTCTATGCCTCAAACCGCGGTCATAATTCAATTGCTGTCTTTGCTGTTTCTGAAAAGGACCAAACTTTGGAATGTATCCAAATCATTGCCACAGAAGGTGATTTCCCACGTGATTTTGCTTTGAGTCCTGATAACAATTATATTGTATGTGCTAATCAAAATTCCGATAACCTTACCCTCTACTATCGCCATGAAAACACTGGTTTACTGGAATTACGACAAAAAGATATTTACGCACCAGAATGTGTCTGTGTCTATTTTGATAGGAGTATAGAAAAATGAAGAAAGATGATGTATTAGATCGATTAAGAGAAGATTTAGAAATCCCTTTTTTCCAAGGAAAACTGGAAGATAAAGAGTATAGTGAAGAAGACTATCAAAAAATAAAAAATGACCTGATCAACTATTTTGACGACTATGTCAGAAATGTCGAGAACTAAAAGATAACCATTTACATTTTTCCAACAAAAACTCAAATCAAAGCTTTGATTTTGACATTTTTATTCTGTAGACAAAGAAAAAAAACTTCTTTGCTCTACAGTTTTTTATTATCATTAAAAATCTATCCTTCAAAAAAGGAATCTTCACTGAATAAACGAATCTGACATTCATTGAGAAGTAAACAACCCTGTTGAACGAATCCATTTTTCAAACAATTATTTCTAAACAAAGTGGCTCTTTTGATGTATAAATCGAAAAACAGAATGCTTTGTTTGAAAATCAGTTTTTTCTAATTTGTATATAAAGTCAAATAGGAACAACATTTTTGAAAATCAACTAATTTCTATCATTCATTAAGCACTTGAAAAAAGGAGGAAATTAATTATAGTTCCCACTCATGTGGAAAACTAAATTAATTCCCTCCTTTTTTCTTAGTTATTCGGTATAGAAAATAATCGAATTAGAACATGGCTCATCCCTCTTATATCCAAAATTTTCTTTATTATAGGTTCGATAGTCTTTCTCAGCCATTTGAATCAATTCTTCCCCCTCAAAAAAATGCTCTATATCCAACTTTACAAAATCTTCCAGAATGGAAAGTTTAGAATCAATGGATAATATTTTAGGAAAAATATCCCAAAAATCTTGATTGTTGTGTTCATTTACTAATTGTGAGACTTGTTTTTCCAAGTTTTTTACATAATAATACGTATCATTATCATTCATTTGTTTAAAGTGCCATTTTAATTTCAAACATCTGTCATCAAATTTTTTTTCAAAATCATTCATTTTAACACCCTTATTCATTAATTTTTTATTGTAAGAATAAATTGAACTATAAAAGGAAAATAAGTTTAATTATAATTATACTATTAAAAACAACTAATGAATTTTCGATTTTTTACTTCATTTTTGTGATAAATTAAAATTTAAAAATGTTTTGTGTCTGTTCCCCTGTATACAACAATTAGAGCAACAGATGATCTAACTTGAACCAAGGAATAAAAATAAGGTCTACTGGGCGTTTAAAATCGCTGGAATAATTTCCACAAAAAAACCGTCGAGTTGGTTAGGCTCGACGGTAAAGGCGAATTACCCAATAGAGTAATTCAAAAAATTGTTGTTGGTTATAGGTTACTTTACTATGATAAACGATTTAACATGAATGAACATAAAAATTATATGATAGTTAAATTAAATAACTCTATTTTTGAATGAACTTTCAATTTGATTTATTTTTTTATTAATAGATTGGTCATTTTTTGAATCGTTGCAGAAATTTTTTCTGTCGCTTCATCTTGCTTTTCTTCAGCGGCATCAAACAAATAAGGATCAATGCCGGTTTTTGTTTGGAGACTTTGAATCATTTCTTCACAACCAGCTACATAAGCCATATAAGCTTTTTCAAAATTTTTATGAATCCCCATAACTTTTGCAGGTGGTCGAAGTTGGCTAATTTTTTTCAAGATCAACCGATATTTTGTTGTTCCTTCTTCAAATAAATGAATAGTTTCAGCTAATTCTTCGGCTGTTAGTTCTACTGTTTTTTTCTGATCAATAGCTTCTCTGATGATTTGATATTTTGGATGCATTTGTTCACCAATTTCTTCTGTTTCTTTCACCATTCGATCCACTGATTGCACATAATAACCAATATTCGGTAACATTTTTTCTTCCTACTTTCCATTTTATTTCTTTTTTATTTTACCTGTTTTTTATAAGAATGAATAGGCTTTCTCCTTTATTAAAAGAAGGAAAAACATTATTTTTCAAAAAAATGATTTTTCAAACTATATTTTTCCCCCGAAACAATGTCATATTGAATCATTTGATAAGCTTCATATAGTTCTTTTTGTTTCTTATTTAATTGAGCTTCTTTATGCCATTGTCCATTTTGATAGTATAATTCTCTTTCAAAGGCGGGTAATTCTTGTTCAAGAGATAATAATAGTTGATAAAAACCCGTCGTCGCCTGGTTTGTTTGGTCTAGTAAGCTAGCTGCAAAATAAAATGGACTAATGACTGCATTTTGGTCTTCTTTTTTCGTTAATTTCCCTTGATTATCAAACATTAGAAATTGAGTTTCATGTAACGTTTGCTTATCATTCTTGTTTTGGATTTCCTCAGAATAAATACCAGGCAAGTGATCCCCCCAAAAAACTACTAACGTTCTTCTCGGCAATGCCTTCAAAGCTTCCGTAAATTCCTTTAATGCTTGACTACTATAAGCAATGTCTTGTACATAATTTTCTAAACTACTTGTACTACTATCATCATCTGTTTTAACTGAATAATCTAAATCAGTATACTTTCCACCATATGGCATATGCGTCTGCATCGTCACTAAATGGATAAACTGTGGTATCTGTCCATTTTTTAAAAGATCAAGCACTTCTTTATAAGCTGAGGCATCAGAAATATAAGGATTGCTCTCAATTGTCTCGGTGTGAGTCATTGTGCTTTCACTAATAAAATTATCAAAGCCTAAAATATTGTAAACATCTTTACGTTTATACATCGATGTATTATAAGGATGGATAGCCGTTGTATGGTAATTTTGCTCATTCAATGTCGACACAATAGAAGGTAGTTTCGTCATTTTAGGGACTAGCATTGTATATGGGGTGGTCATCTGTGCATTAAATAATGCCATCGAAAAACCAGTAAGTGCTTCAAATTCAATATTGGCTGTTCCACCACCATAGTTTTGTGAAAGCATAGTTCCACTAAACGTCTGATTAGCTACGGCATAATAATCTGCTAAAGGTTCTCCTGATACGTCTACGCCGTTTAAGCGACTTGGATCTGAGAAACTTTCACTCATGACATAAATAATATTTGGTTTTTCATCAGAAGCGGTTTTATTTTTTTCATTGGCTAATTTTTGGTATTGGGTAGTAATCTCATTTATCTTTTCTTCTGAATACCCACTAGGTTCTTCCATTGGATCGATTTTCAAATTGTATAAAAAACCACCAATAAATCCAGTATTATAGTAATTCATTTTTTGACTGTAAGGTATCCATAGGGCCGTTTTATTATATGCTTTTCGAAGCAAATTATTAGGATTATTAAAATTGCTAATGTAAAAAAGCGCAAAAATTGTGGTAATAAAAGTAATGATTCTGATTGCTTGAAAATTCCGTCCTCTTTTCAAACTACGATAAAATGACCAAATACTAGCTACTACGCCAAGCATGATCAACCCTAGTAATAGATAAAACAAAACATCTCCTGTCATATCTTTTAATAAACCAAATTCGGTTAACATTTTTAAATCATCAGGATAAATTGGTTCTTGACGGTAACTCATCTTTAAGTAGTCTGCATAGCCCAAAATCCCAAGACTTATCAAGTAAAAGAAGGTTCCAAAAAGAAAAGAACCCAATAATGAAACTAAAAAAAGAAAAACAGTTCCCAGCACCAGACAAGCTAATAAAAACTTTTCAGTATGCCATGAAAAAGCAAATTTTAACGCTAAATCAAGCGATCGATCATTTTGACACCATTGTAAATATAAGTTACTCCCTACAACGATCAATATCGTACTCATAACGAGTAATATAACTTTTAAACTATTCTTTTGTTTCAAAGATAGTTGATTAAAATAATAATTTATGCGATTTTTCAAATGGATGCTCCTTTGGTTTCATTTGTATACTCCTTGGTATCCCTTTCTTTATTTTAGTAGTTTACGATTAGCAAGTAAAGAATTGTAAAAAAAACATAACAATTTTTCCTTCCATAAAAAAGGAACAAGTACATTGATGCGTACTTGTTCCTTTTTTTATAAACCCATTTCTCTGTTAAAAGGAATCATCTTATTTCTAAAACAAGAATTTCTCCTTTATTTCCAAAAGTCATCCAATACAGTGATTGGCAAATGGCGTTTATGTTGTGTTTTATTCCACCAAGCTTCAATTTTTTGTTGGGCATCGACGGGTACTTCTTTTCCTTCTAAATAATCATCAATTTCAGTATAAGTTACACCCAAAGCAACCTCATCTGCAATCAAGGGTTTCCCATCTTCTAAATCAGCTGTCGGTATTTTGGTATAAAGTTTTTCTGGTGCACCTAGTTCTTGGAGCAATTGTTTTCCTTGACGCTTATTCAAGCGGAACAATGGCAAGATGTCTGCCCCACCATCACCAAATTTTGTAAAGAACCCAGTAATATTTTCAGCGGCATGATCCGTTCCCAGTACCGCCCCTTCTCGTTCGCCAGCGATAGCATACTGCGTGATCATTCGTTGACGCGCTTTGATATTTCCCTTGTTAAAATCGCTGATTGCTATGCCTGCTTCCTCTAATGCGGCTACTTGGGCATCAACAGCTGGTTTAATGTTTACTCGTAAACGTACATCTGGTTGGATAAATTCTAATGCTTCTTTGGCATCTTCTTCATCTGCTTGTTCGCCATAAGGTAAACGGACTGCGATAAATTGATAACGCTCATCCTTTGTTTCTTTACGCATTTCTTCTATCGCTAATTGCGCCAAACGTCCAGCTAATGTAGAATCTTGTCCTCCACTAATCCCTAAAACAAATTTTTTTAAGAAAGGGTATTTTTTTAAATAAGCCTTCATGAAATCAATACTCACTCGTATCTCATTTTTAGGGTCAATCGTTGGTTTGACACCTAATTCTTGGATAATTTCTTCTTGTAAGCTCATTGTTTTTTCCTCCTTAATCTTCATTATGCAAATTCGCGACATTTTTCTTCATGCGCTCCATAATTGCCATCTTATGATTCCAGCAATCTGTCGATAAATCAACAGGATACTTTTGAGGGTTTAAGTCACGTTTGTATTCTTCCCAAAGTGAATCTAGATTATTACGAGTATACTCTTTTATTTCATTTAAAGAAGGCAAATCATACACACATTGCCCTTCCACAAAAATATCTTGTAGAATCGGACGTGCAGTAAAATCACGAACCGTCTTATTAATAAATGTATGAACAGGATGGAACATAAAAATTTCCTCTTCTTTTCTGGGATCTTCTTCCCAAAGCGTCACATAATCGCCCTCTGATTTTCCGTCAAAGTTACGCGTAATCCGCCAAACTTGTTTCTTACCAGGAGTCGTAACTTTTTCTGCATTGCTAGAAAGCTTAATGGTATCAATCATCTCACCATTTTCATCTTCAATTGAAACCAGTTTAAAAACCGCTCCTAATGCTGGCTGATCATAGGCTGTGATTAATTTTGTACCCACACCCCAGACATCAATTTTTGCTTTTTGCATTTTTAAATTCAGAATTGTTGCTTCGTCTAAATCATTTGAGGCATAGATTTTAGCTTCAGTAAAACCAGCTGCATCTAATTGCTCACGTACTCGTTTCGAAATATACGCCATGTCTCCACTATCAATACGAACACCTTGAAAATTAATTTTATTTCCTAGTTCTTTCGCCACTCGTATCGCACTTGGTACTCCTGATTTTAATGTATCATACGTATCTACCAAAAAAACACAGTCTTTATGTGTCTTGGCATATGCCATAAATGCTGCATAATCATTTCCATAAGATTGCACAAGAGAATGGGCGTGTGTCCCGCTCGCAGGGATACCAAATATTTTCCCAGCTCTTACATTGCTTGTCGCATCTGCCCCGCCAATGTAAGCAGCACGAGTGCCCCAAACAGCTGCATCCAGTTCTTGAGCTCTTCTTGTCCCAAATTCTAATAAAGGATCATCACCGATCACTGATTTGATTCTTGCAGCCTTTGTTGCAATCAATGTTTGAAAATTGACCATATTCAAAAGAGCTGTTTCGACTAATTGGCAATGTGCCAAAGGACCTTCTACTTGAATTAATGGTTCATTTGCAAAGACTAATTCACCTTCACGAGCAGAACGTACAGTTGCTTTAAATTTAAATTCTTTTAAATAGGTTAAAAAACCTTCAGGATATACATCCATCTTCCGTAAATAATCTAGGTCTGTTTCAGTGAATGTCAAGTTTTCTAAATATTCGACTAATCGTTCTAAACCAGCAAATACCGCATAACCATGATTAAATGGCATTTCACGAAAATAGCATTCAAAAACAGCATGTAGATCAGCTCGTCCTAGTTCCCAGTATGTTTGCATCATATTGATCTGGTATAAATCGGTATGCAACGTCAAACTGTCATCTGGGTAAATTTTATTCATCTTATTATTACTCCTCTTGGCAAGTTTTCATTTCTTATCCATTATAACAAAAAATTGAATTAGTAGAAGAAATCTTGATTATTTTCTGAAAAAGGACAAATAAAAGCCTTTTACAAATCAAGTCATTCTCTTGATTTATAAAAGGTTTTGTTTACACTATTGAAGGAGTTGCTTTTTGTTCAATGATCACAATGTCCTTGTTTGGTCGTTTAAATTGAATCCCAGCTTGTTCTAAATCCTGTTTTACACCAATATGCACCTTAACGTCTTCACGTTCAGTTTTTAAAATACGTCGAATCACAAAATCAATTTCTTGTTTTGTAATCTTTTTTTTGGTATTAACCATCAATAGTTGTGTCTTTTCATACGTATCCAAAAATAGGATTTGCGTACGATCAAGCGAATAAAATTTGTAATATTTAATAGCGGTACTACCAAAGAAAAAATCAACTACTTTAGGATAAAAAGTCTTAATATTTAAATTATTTGTAACAGGGGTTTCTATTAATCTCATCTCATTCCTCTTTTCTTTCATTTTTTATAACAAGCGTCCAACTAAGGGAATCGCTTTCAAACGTACGTGTTAAACTCAAAAAAATTCGTTTTTCTATAGTATTTATTATAACATAAAAACAAATGCAAAAAAATATACAAATTTTCTTGACCTTCTAGTTACGTCAAGGAATAAGATAAATACACAAGGAGGCCTACAATGGAATATACAATTAAAAAAATGGCTGAAATTTCTGGTGTCAGTCCTAGAACCCTGCGTTTTTATGATGAAATTAATTTATTGAAACCAGCAAGAATCACTTCGTCTGGTTATCGCATCTACAGCAGCCATGAAGTCGATCGTTTGCAACACATACTATTTTACCGTTCGCTTGAATTTAAATTGGAAAAAATAAAAGAAATTTTAGATAATCCAACATTCGATCATCAAAAAGCTTTGATTGAACATCAAAAAATGTTACTAGAAAAAAGAGAGCAAATTGATACATTGTTGACAACGATTCAGCAAACATTAAACAGTTCCAAAGGAGGAAAACCCATGCAAGATCACGAAAAATTTGAAGGACTAAAAAAACAAAAAATAACAGAAAACGAAAAAAATTATGGACAAGAAATACGCACAAAATATGGAAATCATACCATTGATGAATCAAATAAAAAATGGCAAAATATGGAAGAATCTACATTTAAAGAAATGCAAGCGACGGAAAAACAACTCTTGATTGATTTATCCACTTATCTAAACAACCAAACCGACCAAAAACTAGCCGACCGAATATTTGAAACACATAAAAAATGGCTTTCTTTCACTTGGCCCACTTATAGTTCAGAAGCTCACCGTGGATTAGGGCAAATGTATGTAGCAGATGAGAGATTTACTTCCTATTACGATGATCGTTGCGCAAAAGGTGCAGCAAAAGCACTTCATTCGATTATCCAAACACATACTTCTTCCTAAAAATTTTTTTCAATCGCTCACCCCTTCCCCTTATTCAATCATGAAAAAAGACCTAATCCCTGTGATGGGCGTTAGGTCTTTTTTATGTGAATGGCACACAGCTACTGATTATCGTTGAATAAATCGATAAGGTATCTTTATTTGTTCCATTTTTTCTTCAATGAAAAGTATGAAGGCCGTTTCACCACATTCTCTCAAACCATGATCAATCGTTGAAAATGCCAATAGTTTACTAATTAGTAGATTGTCTCTTCCTATCACACGTTTTTTACTTTCTAATAGGCCGTTTTGTAAAATAGCTGCAGCAACAGCATCGGTATTTGACAAAATACCGTCAATCTTCTTTTGTTTGAAATACTTTGCTGCTTTCACACCTTGTTCATAGTCAATACAGTTCCAAAAAATATTCTGTAAGTCAAAATTGGGGAATATTTTTTTACAAATTTCTAATGTGATTTTAGAGTTATAGCTTAGACGACCACTTCTTCCTAAAGTCACTCCTAAATTTTCAACGCCTTGTGTTTTTAAGTAGTTAAGTGCCTCTTTTAGTGATTCTTCCCGATTAATAAAGACACAGCTAGCTTTTGTTTCTTTTATTTCTTCACAGAAAATAATCGGTCCATATTTTTGATAAGAAAGCAAGACAGCTAACGGATTGGCACGAGATGTGACAATCAAACCATCAAATCTTTTTCCTGCAAATTCTTCTAGATACATTCGTTCCCTTTCCACTTGATAGTTTGTTGGTAGCAAGGTTACTTTGTAATCCTCATTAAAAGCAGACTCAATAATTCCGCTAACCAATTGATCAAAATAGGGATGATCAGTATAGGGTAAAATAACTCCTATATTTTTTGTTCTCCCGTAACTTAGTTGCCTCGCACTCGCATTAGGTACATACTCTAATTCTTTTATTACAGACAAAATTTCAGCTCGTTTTGTTTCATCAACATAAGGGTGATTGTTGATCACTCGGGAAACAGTAGAAACAGAATATCCCGTCAACTTTGCAATATCTCTGATGTTTGTCATGTTTCACTTAGACCACCTATACAAAAAGATTTTCTTGTAAATAGTCTACCACAGCATGCCCGCATTCGAAAAATTGATAGAATGTCCCATTGTATTCAAAACTTATACGTTGTCCACCTAAATAAGTATCTTTTGTCAACTCACTAATTTGTTCTAAAGGAATTTTTTTCACCATCTTCTTATTTAACCCTTGAGACGTAGACAATTCAAGCATAGATTCTTTAAATTCCACAAATGCATAAAAATAATCAGTCATTGCTCCGTTGGTCACTTTGATGTAGGTATTCATTCTAAATTCCTCCTTTTTGATAAAATGAGTATAACTTATGAAACGCGTCTCATAGCAAGTCCTTTGTTTTGTCTCATCAAATCAGTAACAAATAATAAAAGATATATTACCTATATCTTTTGACACTCAATAAGACTTTCATTTTAACTATCTAGAAAAAGTAGTTCAATCTCTTAAGTAGAATTCTGCTACCATAAATATTGAAATAAATAATTGAAAGGAGTTTAGTCTAATGTTTAAACAAGCACAAAAAATAGGCAGAAAAAGAGGAATAAAGAAAAAAATAAGAAGTATACTACAACGAATATATCTAGCACGAATGAGGCGGCAGAAAAGAACAGCTGAAGAAATAAGGAAAAAAAATCAGCGAAAAAATGTAAATGTGGAGAATCTAGTAGAAATCAAAGAAAACTGTCTAATAGATAAAAATAGACCATCGAAAAAACAAAAAAAAGAAAATATTTTGTTACGCAGAGAGCAAGAAAAATTTGATCACTTACTAAAAAAATCGCAAAAGAAAATAGACAAATTGACGAACTCAACGCGTTCAGATAAATTTATCTTTTCAACTAAAAATAGTTTTACAAGATAATCAACTAACAATAAGTTATTGATAAACTAAATAGTCTTTGATATTCCTGCCCCTTTTTTGTCCCTCTTTCATTTAAAATAAAACAAAAAAGAAGAGAGAATCCCATTATAAAAAGATTCTCTCTTAATTTATTACATCATACCGCCCATCATTGATGGATCCATCGCTGGTGCTGCTGGTGCCGCTGGTTCTGGTTTATCTGCAACGACTGCTTCCGTTGTTAATAGTAATGCTGAAACAGATGCAGCATTTTGTAGTGCTGAACGAGTCACTTTCGTTGGATCAACGATACCTGCTTCGACCATATTTACCCATTCACCTGTCGCCGCATTAAATCCTGTACCCAATTCAACATTTTTCAATTTATCAACAATAACTGAACCTTCGTAACCAGCATTTTCTGCAATTTGACGAATTGGTTCTTCTAGCGCACGAACGACGATTTTCACACCTGTTGCAACATCGCCTTGTGCTTCTACAGCAGAAACTTTATTAATGACATTGACTAATGCTGTACCGCCACCTGAAACCATTCCTTCTTCAACGGCTGCACGTGTAGCGTTCAATGCGTCTTCAATACGTAATTTCAATTCTTTTAATTCAGTTTCAGTTGCTGCACCGACTTTAACAACTGCGACACCGCCAGCAAGTTTTGCTAAGCGTTCTTGTAATTTTTCACGATCAAAATCGGATGTTGTTTCACTGATTTGATTTTTAATCAATTGAACACGAGCTTCAATAGCTGTTTTCTCACCAGATCCTTCAACAATTGTTGTGTTGTCTTTATCTACGACAACTTTTGAAGCATTTCCTAGATTTTCGATTGTTGCATCTTTCAATTCAAGCCCTAAATCATCTGTAATAACTGTACCACCAGTTAAAATAGCAATATCTTCAAGCATTGCTTTACGACGATCCCCAAATCCAGGTGCTTTAACTGCTACAACGTTAAATGTTCCACGGATTTTATTCAATACTAATGTTGGTAGAGCTTCGCCATCTACATCATCAGCGATAATCAACAATGGACGAGATTGTTGTAAAATTTGCTCTAACAATGGCAAGATATCTTGAATGTTAGAGATTTTTTTATCTGTAATCAAAAGATACGGATTTTCTAAAACAGCTTCCATTTTGTCATTGTCAGTGACCATGTATTGTGACAAATAACCGCGGTCAAATTGCATTCCTTCGACCACATCAAGCTCTGTTTCGATCCCTTTTGATTCTTCAATAGTAATCACACCGTCATTGCCAACTTTTTCCATTGCATCAGCAATCAATTGCCCTACTTTTTCTGATCCAGAAGAAACAGCAGCTACTTGGGCAATTGCTTCTTTAGAATCTACAACTGTTGAAATATTATGCAATTCTTCAACAGCTGTTTTTGTTGCCAATTCAATCCCACGACGAATGCCTAATGGGTTAGCTCCTGCCGTGACATTTTTCAATCCTTCACGAACAATTGCTTGTGTTAAAACAGTCGCAGTTGTTGTTCCATCACCAGCAATATCATTTGTTTTTGAAGCAACTTCAGAAACTAATTTTGCTCCCATATTTTCAAAATGATCTTCTAACTCAATTTCTTTTGCAATCGTTACCCCATCATTTGTAATCAATGGTGAACCGTATGATTTTTCTAATACCACATTTCGACCTTTTGGCCCTAATGTTACTTTTACTATATCTGCTAATTTATCTACCCCACGTAGCATTGCTGCACGAGCATCTTCTGCAAATTTCAATTCTTTTGCCATGTCTATTCACCTCATCAAAATTTTTTAGATCTTTTTTATTTACTCAACGATCGCCATGATATCTTTGCCTGCAACGATCAAATATTCTTTTCCTTCAAATTTCACTTCTGTACCGGCATATTTTTCAAACATCACCTGGTCGCCTGTTTTTACATCAGCTGGAATTTTTTCTCCGTTTTCCAATAAACGGCCTTCACCAACTGCGACAACTGTTCCTGTTTGTGGTTTTTCTTTAGCTGATGAAGCTAAAACGATCCCTCCAACAGTTGTTTCTTCTTCTTGTGCGACTTCGATAATGACGCGATCACCTAATGGTTTTAACACGATAAATCCCTCCGATAACTCTTTTTTTGGATTTGTTAGCACTCTTATATACCGAGTGCTAACTTACATTTTTAATAATACTCATTCTTTGATTTTTTTGCAAGCTTTTTAAATGAAGTTCATTAATTTTATTATCAACAATTAGAGGTTCACAAGTTAACCTCTAATCGTTCTATGTTATAATTAATACCTATCCTTGCAGACTACTCTTTCTGCCTATTTTCAAGGAGGAATTTTATGTCACTAAAAAAATATAGTTTTGCTAGTATCTTTTGTTATGGTCTCGTTTTTCTCTCTCCTTTGATTTTTCCATATATTGGAATTGTTCATAATATCTCTGGAGTGATTACCGCCACTGCGATCATGTATGTCATTGGAGCTATTGTTTTAGCTTTCTTTTACTTCAAGCAAAATGAACCGCTATCAATTGAAGCAATCATCCCAAAAGCATCGTTGTTACGAATTATTTTATATGGTTTAGTTGGAATTTTTATTGCTCTGATCATCCAAGCTATTGCTGTTGCCTTAGAAACCTTTTTATTTGGAAATAGTGGTCCTTCTGAAAACACCCAAGACATTATCCAAATGATTCTCAAGGCTCCAGCCTTTATTTTAGCGACAACGATTGCTGGACCGATTATGGAAGAATTTGTTTTTCGTCGTAGTATTTTAGGGATTGTTGAAAAATACACGAATTTTTGGGTTGGAGCTGTAATTAGTTCTTTATTGTTTGCTTTCGCACACAACGATGGACACTTGTTGATTTACTTTTTCTTAGGATTTTTCTTTAGTCTACAATATAAAACTACTGGAAGAATTTGGACATCCATGATTACCCATGTTGGTATGAATACATTGGTTGTGATTGTCCAGTTAGCCATTCAAAAAGGATTGATTTCTGCTTAATTTTTTATTAGGTTTTCCTTAAATATAAACTAAAGCGAGAGGCCAAAAATTTAGCCTCTCGCTTTAGTTTAGTTACTGACCATTTAACACTTTATTTAAGCTAGTAGTGATTAACTCAGTATCAGCTGAATTTTCCATTTCTAATTGGTTTGCTTTCGCATTTGCTGCTGCAAATGGTGTTTGAACGGATTGTTTCACCTTAGCATCCGTAATTGAATCAACATAATCTTTTTGTTCTTGCCAAGCTTTCTTGATCAAACGGTAATATTTCTCTTCCTTTACTTCATCACTGGTAGTTGTTCCTGTATCTACTGATGTGTTTGCTGTTTCTTGCGTACCAGTCTCATTCACTATACTGTTTTCAGTATTTTTCTGAATAGAGGTCTTTTCAGCACTGGACGTTTCCTCTTCTGTAGTAGAATTATGTATTGCTTGAGAAGACTTCAGCTCACTATTAGAAGAATCTGATGATGGGCTTTTAACATTCGCACTAGAACAAGCCGATAACAATAACACACCCAATAAAAGAATATACACTTTTTTCATTTATTTCACTCCTATAAACTAAAGTTATTTACAGTTCAAGGATAATAAATACAATAGATAAATAACAGTTCAGCAACACAATTTATATAAAACTTAAACTATCACATGATCGTTACGTTCTTTAAGTACAAGTATACGATAATGGTGATGAGTGAATGATTTTACGAGTTAAGAAGAGCTTTGTCCCTTCTTAGAAGTCTTTTGTGAAGTAAAAAGCCACAGTCCTAAGTTATTAGAATTGTCGCTCTTTTTTTATTTTATAAAAACTAATTTAAAAATTTATCTTTTGTTTGCTAGGGGCAGATCGCTTCTGTCACCATCTATTCATGGTGTTCAAAAGGGTTGATCTTCGACACTAAGTCAATAAATCTCAAAACATAAAAAGCTGTTTCAAGATTTTCTTCCTTAGTGATTAGATCAAAGCACTCTTTTCACAACCTTTTTCACGGTGTTACAAAA
>NZ_BJWF01000042.1 GCF_007990225.1 Enterococcus villorum
TTTTTGAAGGTTTTCTTTATCATTTCGTTGTATGAAAAGGTCAATTCTTTCGGTTTCCATATTTGGTTAAAGAAATGCCTCTTGCTTCACACCAATCTTTGGTTGTACCAGAAATGATTAATGATTGATGGTGTAAATCTTGAATGTTTTTTGCTCCGACCATGGTAAAAAGCAGTTGAAGTTCAGCTTGCCATTGCTTGATTAATAGGACGGTTTCTTCTACACCATGATCCATCAGATAAGTCAAAATTGTTCCTGAAATGCCAACTGCTTTTGCACCAAGACAAAGGGCTTTGAAAATATCAAAAGCATGGCGAATTCCCCCAGAAGCAAGTATTTCTACTTGGTATTGGGCTTCATTTGCCTCTAACAGAGACGTAACGGTGGATTGTCCCCAATCTGAAAGATAATTCAGTTCTCTTTTAGTGCGACGGGCGTTTTCAATCTGTGTGAAGCTTGTTCCGCTTCGTCCACTGATATCCACTGTTTGGACGCCTAATTCTGCTAATGTATCAATGGTTTCTCTTGTCATACCGAATCCGACTTCTTTTACAATCAAAGGAACAGGGATTTCTTTGTTAATGGTTTTGATTAATTCTTTCCAGTTTGAAAAATCACGATCACCCTCTGGCATGACTAGTTCTTGCGGTGCATTGAGATGGATTTGTAGTGCATCTGCATGAAAAAGCATAATGGCTTCTTTTGCTCGTTCTAAAGATGTGCCAGCACCGATGTTGGCAAGTATTTTTCCTTCAGGGTAGACTTCACGCATAATCGTATACGTGTCAGCTAAAGAAGGATCTTTTAATGCAGCACTAACCGAGCCTGTTGCAATCATCAAATTCGTTTCTTTAGCAATCAGCGCTAAATCACGATTGATTTTTTTTGTTTTTTCACTTCCACCAGTCATCGCATTGATGTAGAAGGGATAGGCTAAGTTTAAGCCAGCCACAGTTGTTTGAAGAGTGACCTCTGAGACAGACATTTGTGGAAGAGGAGTATGCACGATTCGAATCGTGTCGAATTCATTTTTTTGTTTGTTATGAAATGCTTTGGCTAATGAGACATGTTCATCTTTTCGATTCATCCTTTTTCCTTTCGTTGGTTACTGTATACGTGCAATGGTAAAGGTGTAATTTCTGCTTGCTCCCAAGCGCTCATTAAAGGCAAAATGCCTGATTTTTGATCCACAATAACGATACCACAGTCACCGCCACCTGCTCCAGAAGATTTTGCGGCTCCTTCGTATTCTTCTGCTAGACTACATAGTTTATTTAAAGCCGGCGTTTCAATCAATACACCGGTGATAGCGGATAACTCATGCAATAATTTTCGATTCTGTCTGATCATTGATTGAATCAGACTGACATTATTTTCTTTAAAGCCTTTGATCATTTCACGAACACAGACGGTACTGTCTTGTAAGAACTTCTGATAAGCAGTCATCTTTTCTGTTCGTGAACGATGAACCTGATCGACTAAATCAGAAGTGGAGGCGGGGCTACCGGTCCAGCCAATGAGTAAACGAAGATCTTTTGGTGTTGGAAGGGATTCAATAGATAATCCTGGCCAGTCCATTTTTAATAATTCGGCGATTGAATGCTGTTTTTCTTGATCTTGCAACCAATGATGATCAAAGGTTGAAAAAGCAATCCATCCACCGTAACAACTGGCTGCGATATCCCCACAAGAACCATTATCTTGCACAGCTAGATTGGCTAACGCTGCAATTTTAAAAATCTCAATTTGTGTTAAATTCAAGGCATAAAAAATATTTAAGGCTTTAACAGTGGCTACCGTTACTGCACCACTTGATCCTAGTCCATATTTACGTCCATTGGAACTATCCAATTCACTCGTTACTTTTAAATCATAAAATGAAAGTAAAATATTTTTTTCTTGGGCATATTTTTCAGTTAAGTGGATGGCTGCAAGAATATAATGAAATGGATTTTCTCGGACATCAAAGACTAGCTCTCCATTACGACGAGTCCAGCGAATAGGCATACCGCTATATTGAGCAGATTGGATGCTGCCTACTTTTCGTGCAGATTCCACGGTCACTGTGACAAATTGATCAATGGCTACGATAACAGCCGGATGACCGGTTTCAACAACTGCGTATTCCCCAGCAATATAAAGTTTTCCTGGTGCAGATACTTCAATCATAAAAATCTCCCTTTATTCAATAATCGTCATTCCTGGTCCTGCAAAGGCGGAAATGACTTGTTGGCTACTAAATAAGTCACCAAAGGTTTGTTGTACCGTTGCCAGATGTTCTTTTTGAACCAGCACTTTTACATTAGGACCAGCATCCATCGTGAAGTAACAAGGCACACCATTGTTTCTTAACTCACGAACAGCTTGCATGGCTTTTAAACTATCAGGTGACCAATAAGTAAATGGTGGATGAGCAGCTAATGTTGTTCCGTGCATTTTTAACCCGTTTTGTTCCATGGTTTCGCCTAGAAGTTGAAAGTTTTTAGTTTTGATGGCTCGTTTTAATTGAGTGAGGTCTGCTTCTACAGAATCTAGCCATCCTTGATAGAAGCTTGAAGTTTCAACTGTTCTACGCATACCATCGCGGCTTGAAACATCCTTTTTTTGTTCATTTAACAGCAAAAAAACCATCGCTAAATTTTCTTCAAAACCATCGGAAGGAACCTGTTTGGCAAAAGAGGTCTCATCGTCTTGTCCTTTTTCCCATTCAACGAAACCGCCAAAAATACTACGACAAGCCGAACCAGATCCTCTACGTGCGAGTCTGGATAAACTTCGGTCATCTAATTCTAAATTTAATGCTTGATTACAAGCTCCTGCTAAAGCGGCTAAACCACTTGCAGAAGAAGCCAGACCAGCAGCAGTGGGAACGAAATTATGACTGATGACTTTGGCTTTTTGCGTTGTCTTAGCTTTTTTTCTCGCAATATCTAAAAACGCACTAATTTTTGCTGTGGCTTTTTTGTCTTGTAATTGATTATCTAAATAAAATTGATCTTCATTGAATGTGTCAGAAAATATCACTTCAGTCTCTGTGTAAAATGCGTCCAGTGTCAATGACAAACTGTTATTCATAGGAAGAATCAATGTTTCATTTTGTTTACCCCAATACTTGATAAGGGCAATGTTTGTGTATGCGCGTGCTTTACCTTTAAACATAGGTATGTACTCCTAATCCTTGAATCCAAGTCGCAGCGGCGCCTGCTTGTAAAAGAGCATCGCTAACTGCTTGGGCTATTGTTTTTGTTTGAGCCAGAGCAATCATGCAACCACCTCGTCCTCCGCCAGTGAGTTTTGCACCCAAAGCACCATTGTTTTTAGCTGTTTCAATTAATTCATCTAAAAGATCATTACTGATCGTCAAGGCACTCAACGTTTGTTGGGCTTCATTCATTGCTTGAGCTAAAGAATGCGGGTTATTTTCGATGATCGCTTTTTTTGATTGTCTTGTTAAGTATCCTAGTTGTTGGATTTTTTGTCCAACTTTTTGCTGATTTTTTTCAAATAAATGATCGACATCTTTGACAGCTGCTCTTGTTTGTCCTTTAATGCCGGTATCAGCAACAATTAAAAAAGCGTCAATATTTAAAGAAAAATAATCAAAAGGATGCCCTTTTACAAAGTAGATCGGTTCTAAACTGCTTGTTGCAGCCGCATCGATGCCACTAGGATTACCATGGGCAATTTTTTCTGAAACTTGAACATTTGTCAAGAGTTGCTCTCGAGAAAGTGGTTGATTAAGATAATCGTAAAATGCGCGAGTGATAGCTGTTGCGACTGCTGCGCTTGAGCCCATTCCTCGCTCAGCAGGAATCGTACTGTTGATCGTCAATTGGATCGCTTCGTTTATTTGATGTTCTTTTTTTAACTTGATCACTAACTGCTTGATATTTTTTAACGCATGAGGGGCGTGGCTTAATTTTCCTATATAGTAGGAAGAAATAAGCTGGTCCGTGGATGAAGAAGGTAACTCTTTCAGTGAAGCTACTACCTTTGCTGCATGAAAGGGAAAAGCAATCGCTGGTTCTCCATAAACTACTGCGTGTTCACCCATCAAAATAATTTTACCATTTGATTCCCCTTGGCCATAATTTGCCATAATCTAACTCCTTCTTTTATTCCCATAACATTTGAGCAAAAAATAAAGCGCTCTGGATCCTTTGCGCTAACGAACAGAATTTTTAACATGTCAGTTCAAAAAAACAATTCATCTTTATTTTACTAAAACCGTTCAAGAAGTAAAATAAAGAATACGTTTTCTAGAGAAAAAACACTTTTTTCTTAAGATTTTTTTGATTTTTTATTTGTAAATTTCTGGGTTCATTTCTATTTGACACCACCAGATATTGGGGGTATATTAAAAAAGAATTGGAAATAGGTACAATATTTAGTGATGAAGTGAGTTGGAGGTTAATGAGTGTGATCGTTTTAGCAGGTACCATTGGGGCGGGAAAATCAAGTTTAACGGAAATGATGGCAAAACACCTTGGAGGTCAAGCCTTTTATGAGTCAATTGAGGACAATGAAGTACTCCCATTATTTTATGCCAATCCAGAACAATATGCGTTTTTATTGCAAATTTATTTTTTGAATAAACGTTTCGAAAGCATCAAACAGGCAATGAAAGAGGACAATAATGTATTGGATCGTTCTATTTATGAAGATTCCTTACTTTTTCATTTGAATGCAGATCTAGGAAGAGCCACTGAAACTGAGGTACGCGTGTATGACGAATTGCTGGCAAATATGATGGAAGAACTTCCGCATGCTGCGTACAAAAAACATCCTGATCTATTAGTTCACATTCGAGTTTCATTTGATACAATGCTTGAACGAATTGAAAAAAGAGGACGTTCTTATGAACAATTATCTTTTGACCCATCGCTATATGATTATTATAAAGAATTAAATCTTCGCTACGATCAATGGTATGAGGAATACAACGAAAGTCCTAAAATTCAAATCGATGGGGATCGCTTTAATTTTGTCGAAGATGCCAAGGCAAAAGAGGCCGTACTAAAAATCATCGAAAAAAAATTAGCAGAAATCAGACAAGAAGTAATTGTTTAATAAATCTTTGTTGAAGATGATAGAATGGACAGGAAGAATTTTCTGTTCATTTTTTTATGCTTAGATCTACCTAAAGGAGAGGAGATAGAGATGAGAGAGAAGTATTTTTTTAATGACGAACAAAATTTTTGGATGAATGTACCAAGCAATGATATGATAGCGATAAAAAATTTAAAAGAAGAGTATGGGATAAGTGATGAGATGCTAACTTATTCACTTGATAAAAACGAACGAGCGCGCGTGGAATATGATAACTTAGAGGAAGCGTTATTGTTAGTCACGAATGTTCCACATCAGCAAAAAACTGAAAATCATTATGAAACGAGTCCAGTAGCGTTTATTTTAAAAAATGATGGTTTATTTACATTTACAACGGAACATACAGAATATGCGGTTCGTTTGGTTCATTCATTACTAGAAAGAGAGCCAACTATTTCAGTTTATAGCTTGCTGTTTCGAACATTATTCTTGATTTCAGATTCTTTTTTCCCACTTATTGAAGAAGTCAATAGTGAGAGGCAACGCCTCAATGTTCGACTAAGAGAGAAGACGACCAATAAAAATTTACTAGCTTTATCAGATTTAGAAGTGGGCTTAGTTTACCTCGTTACAGGAACAAAACAAAATGTCGTTTTATTAGAGCAAATGAAAGCATTAGCCGTTTATCGTAAATTAACGGAAAAAGAAAAAGAACAGTTAGATGATGCGCTGATTGAAGCAAAACAAGCAGTCGAGATGACTAATCTTGCTTCGCAAATTTTGGATCAATTATCAGGAACATACAATAACTTATTGAATAACAATCTGAATGACACCATGAAATTTTTAACTGTATGGTCATTGATTCTTACTGTACCAACGATTGTGACAGGATTCTTTGGCATGAATTTACAATTACCATTTACTCATTCTGTATTTGGATGGGGGATTGCTTTAATTATCAGCTTAGTTTTGTCTATTTGGATGTTAGTTGCATTATGGCGCAGGATTCGCTAAAAAACTAGCTCACCTTTTTTAAGGTAAACTAGTTTTTTATCATTTTTTATTTAATTACACGGAATAAGCTTGCTGCTTGGTCTGGAGCCCAAGTACTATCTCCATAGTTCACGTGAGTTTGTAATGTAGTGTAGCGTTTTCCTTGATGAACGACTACTTCATTTTCTGTGTATGTTTGAGGTGCAAAGAAGCTTCCTAATTGCCATTGTCTGCCCTCTACTTCTGTTTCGCCTTCTGATTTTTCAGCGGTTGTGATTCTTAAAGTGTTACTAAAATCAGATACTTCATTTGAGTTGCTGATTGCTTTAACCGTATAGCTATATGTTGTATTTGCTGAAAAGTTTGTATCGTTGTAAGTAGCATTTGAAGTTGAAGCGATTTTTTTGCCATCACGATAAATATCGTATTGTTTAATTCCTTGTGTGTGTGAAGAACGTCCCCACATTAATGATACGCTACTACTTGTTGTTCCCATAGAATGCAAATTTTGAGGAGCTGTTGGTTTTTCTTCACTAGCTTGCGCAGTGGTAGTAACAGAAATCGCTGTTTTATTTGAAGTTAATCCACCTTGACCGACTGCTTCAATTTCATAACGATAGGTTGTTTCTTCATTTAGGTTTTTGTCTTCAAAAGAAGCATTCACTGAGTTTCCTACAAGTACACCGTCACGGTAGATATTATAAGAAGCTGTGTTGGCTTGGCCATTCCAAGCAAGTGAAACGGAAGACGCAGTTACATTTGTCGTGCGAACATTTTGTGGAGCAGTTGGCGCTACTGGTAGACCAGTTGAACCTTTAACATTGACATCGATTACGTTATAAAAAGCATTTGGTGTATCTGCAATGTCCCAGACAGCTAAAACCACATGGTAGCCTAGTCGGTCATTTGGGATATTAATAAGTTGGTTAGGATTATTTGTTGCTGGTGAGGCATCGTGATCGATTGTACTGATTAATTCAAAACTATCGCGTGCCAATGGAGCATCTGGATTCCAATCTGCTTTCGTAATATAGTAGTGCCATTTAGCCGTTGAATGAGGTGCGGTATAGTTCCACACAATATTCATAGGACCTTGGGTAACTTCTTGTTTAGTCCAGCGACTACTTGTTTGATTATCTAAGACGAAATCATTAATTTGACCTAACCCTCCTTCAGCAGAAGCGATTCTTCCGTCGGCAGGTCCTGCTTGTGGAAACCCTTTTCTAGCTTCAAGAGATTGCTGATTTGTGATGACGTTACCATATTTTGCAAATGCTGCGTCATAACCAATAGTATCCCGATCAAGTCTACCTTGATAGCCTCGGCTAGGGGGTGATTCAACAAACCCGTGAGCTGAAGCATTTGTTTGATTGATCATTAAAGTACTAAAAATAGCAGTAGAACATAACAAAGTTGTTAATAATTGTTTTTTCATCTTATTCCTCCGAATGTTTTTTTAGATAACGATTATCGATGTTTATAATGATTCACAAGATGTAATGATTCATAAGTTGTAATAATTATTATCTGTATATAGCATAACAAGAAAATCGACTTTCTTGCTAACCAATAAATACCTAGCATTAGGTAATTTTTGTTTTTTTATTTTAAAAATAACTTTTATGTAAATTATTAAATAATATGAATAAGCAAGAGGAAAGTCGACTTAAATAAATGGTTGACAAATAGATAGTGATTTGCTATAATTTCTAAGTTGAGAAATAAAAGCAGAAGCACCCGCTTCTCGCCTTAGTTGATGCAGTCACTGGGCTAGATAGTTTTCATCTATTGTCATTAGGTGAATGACGTGCGGGTTCTGTAAGAGAACTCGTTTTTTTTATTGTCGAATATTCGGCACGCTTTTCTTTCTCTCATAATATTTGGAGGTGAATGACCATAGCAAAGGATATGATGGTTAACGACGGCATTCGTGCACGTGAGTTACGATTGATCGGTTCAGACGGTGAGCAATTAGGAGTAAAAACAAAAGTAGAAGCATTAAGAATTGCAGAACAAGCAAACTTAGACCTTGTGTTAGTTGCCTCAAGTGCGAAACCACCAGTTGCGCGAATCATGGACTACGGAAAATACCGTTTCGAGCAACAAAAGAAAGACCGCGAGGCGCGTAAAAAACAAAAAGTGATCAATGTAAAAGAAGTTCGTTTAAGTCCAACGATTGACGTAAATGACTTCAATACAAAACTTCGTAATGCACGTAAGTTCTTAGAGAAGGGCGATAAAGTAAAAGCTTCTATCCGCTTCAAAGGCCGTGCCATTACCCACAAAGAAATTGGTCAAAAAGTCTTAGATCGCTTAGCCGAAGAAACTGCGGATATTGCCACAGTGGAACAAAAAGCGAAAATGGACGGACGCAGCATGTTCTTGACGCTGGCACCGAAAAACGACAGTAAGTAATTTGAATGACTAACTGGCTGTTGGACAGTCGATAGTCGGATAACGAAAGATTTTGAGGAGGAAATATAGTCATGCCAAAACAAAAAACACACCGCGGATCAGCAAAACGTTTCAAACGTACTGGTAAAGGCGGATTAAAACGTTTCCGTGCGTTTACAAGTCACCGTTTCCACGGTAAAACAAAAAAACAACGCCGTCAATTGCGTAAAGCAAGCATGGTTTCTAGTGGCGATTTCAAACGTATTCGTCAACAACTAGCAGGAATGAAATAAACAACGCAAATAATAATTTCAAGAAGAAGATTTATTTAGGAGGAATTAAACATGGCACGTGTTAAAGGTGGAACAGTCACTCGTAAACGTCGTAAAAAAGTGCTTAAATTAGCAAAAGGTTATTACGGCTCAAAACACACTTTATTTAAAACAGCAAAAGAACAAGTAATGAATTCATACAACTACGCATATCGCGATCGTCGTCAAAAGAAACGCGACTTCCGCAAATTGTGGATCGCTCGTATCAATGCAGCGGCTCGTATGAATGGCTTAAGCTACTCAAAATTAATGCACGGTTTGAAATTAGCTGAAATCGACATCAACCGTAAAATGTTAGCTGACTTGGCTGTAAACGATGCAGCAGCATTTACTGCATTAGCTGACCAAGCCTCAAAAGCCCTAGAAAACAAGTAATAGGTAACTTTTGAATACCCCGAACCCACTCTAGCTAGTGGGTTTTTTATTTTTCATTTTGTTATATTTCATTCATAAACTCAGCAAAATGATTAGCAGTTTTATCTCTTTGGTCTTTGGATAAGTAAGTGTAAATGTTCAGTGTCGTTTTCACGTTAGAGTGACCAATTCTTTCTTGAGTTTCTTTAATTGGGATATTTGCTTTGTATAATAGACTTGCATGTGTATGTCTAAAAACGTACATTTGGATTTCTTTACCAGTTTTTTCCTATATAGCCACTGAAATGCTAAAAATCATACTTTGGTTATACCTGATTCGAGATACGTATTCTTATAATTAGAAAAAATAATCTGATGAGGGCTTATTTTAGATAAATCAAATTTTATTGCATGTTTTTCACGCCATATTTTAGAGCTTCTCATTTGGTATTGTCTAAACTTATTTTTCTAAAACCAACCTGTGTTTTCGGTAGGTGAATTAGGGTTTTGTTCCTTTTTAGTAAAAAAATTTGAAAATTCTTCTTACTGATTTAAATTAAGATTTTTTACCGATAAACAAAAAAACTTACATAAAAGTTGTATCAACAATTTTCAGGTTGATATGATGGTCTTATTTTGTTGTGACAAAAACCTTGGATACAGGAAGTACACTTATTGATGAAAAATTGCAGATTTTAACGATTTGCAGATTTTAAATGGATAGGCACTGGAAATTAAGAGAAAGCATATAGGGCAACCATGAGTTATAAAGATATTTAATTGTGGGTTTTCAAAGGATAATGTATAATTTTCTTGATAATAATATTGATTGGGGAAAATTATGAAATTAAATTTATCTGACTAACTCACATATTTAATAGCTGATAAAAATATTAGCTGTGATATTTTATCAGTTACTGAAGCACAGAATATACTTGAAAATACAAATTTCTATTATAAAATTACTTGTTATAAGAGAAACTTTAGAAAAGATAACAACGATAAGTATATTGATGTAGATTTTTTTCATTTATATGATTTATCGATAATAGATATGAGGATGAGGCATCTATTTAATAAATTGTGTTTAGATATAGAACACAGTTTAAAAAAGAACTTAATTAAAGATATAACAAATAGTACTGAAGATGGATATGCTATCGTCAATGAATTTGATTCCTTTGGGAGAGCTAAATTTAATTTAAAACAACAACAAATGAGACAACTTTATGGACAAAATTACAGAAATGTTAATTATAAGTCAATTTTAAAAAGAACAATTTATAATGTATCTGACCCTAATGATTATGATTATCAAATATCACAGAAATATTTTAATAGTACTTCTGTTCCGGTATGGGTCTTAATAGAAAAGCTGAATTTTGGACAATTGATAGATTTTATAGAGTTTTATGTTGATACACAGAAAAACAATTATGCTTATTATAAAACAGCTGAGGAATTACTGATAATGATAAAACGTATCCGAAACGCTTCTTCCCATAATCGCCCGATATTAATGAATATTGCGAATAAAAGTCACTCAGGTGGTCTCGTTGTTTCTTCCAATATAAAAGGATTTCTTACAAAATATCAAATTAATAAGAACGTTAGCAGGAAAGAAATTTCACTATACAATAATTTGCTTGAACACACTAAAATTCACGATATTTTTTGCCTGATTATTTTATATAAAGAATACATTGAAAGTGAAAAAATGATTTTTGCCAGAAGAAAAGAGATTAAAAGCTTTATTTATCGTGCAAAATTGAATAAAAAGCATTATTCAAAACATAATAAAATGAAAAACATTTTTTTGTTTTTATCTAAATCATTAAACATCATCTAAAATTCTTCCCAAAGTCATTTCCTTATGCTATGATAAATATACAAAGGAAAGGTGTCGGTTATAGCCCATAGACACTGCGTACTAAGGAGCAAAAGAAATTTTGTGAATTAGGCGTTATGGCATAATATAAAAAAGTTTACTAGAGATTTGTTCCTGTTAATTTCTAGTAAGCTTTTTTATTTTGAAAAATAGAAATAAAACAAGGTGAATTATAATAGATGATGTTATATCAGTGTTTATTATTCTACTCAAAAATAAAAGAATGTAATTCATGGAACAAATGTACACTTAAGGAGAGTATGAAGGTGAGTACAGTAACTTTTAGAGTGACTGATGCATAAAAGCTTTTATTCAAAGCAGGACAGATTTAAACGGGTTATCTCTTTCTAAATTAGCAAGGACAAAGTTGCTTGAAAGTTTAGAAGATCAAATTGACATGAATTTATGCGAAAAAGCTATGGAAACACGCAAAAAACAAGATGAAAGTAGTTCTCATCAAGAGATGTTACGAGAGCTGGGAGCATGATAGAAACAAGGTACATAGTTCGGTACGGAAAAAAGGCTCAAAAGGCTTTGAAGAAAATGGATAATCAGCGAGCTAGATTGATTTTAGTGTGGATATCTAAGCACTTAGAAGGGACGAATAATCTAAGGGTTCATAGTAAAGGGTAATTTGGAAATAAAAGTGGCCAATGGCGAGAGTTGGTGATTATCGATTGATTGCTGATATAAATAACCACACGATTACAATATTGATTATTGAAATTGGTTATCGGTGAGAGATATATAAGAAAAGGTAACTCTAATAGATGAGTTGTCCTTTTCTTATATTTATTTGCGTGTTGAATTGTTTGTGCAAAGGTCTGTAGCTTTAGTGTAAACCATGTACAAGTAAGTGCCTCATTAGCCGAATTTTTTTACTCAGAAATTTCGATTGATCGTTTTATCTTTTCACCGGTAACTGATCCAGAAAGTATATAAACTTGATTAACTTATATAGAATATTTTAAGTGTAAATACGTATTTATCATTGTTTAATGATCTGTATAAAATTCTATGGAATCTGTAGAGTAGCTGAACTGCTAACTAATCAAAAAAATGTTGTTTCACCAACTTAACTGCGCCTTTTTAACTAGCTGTGGAGACTAGTTTTTTATTATGCTAGTATGTGAGTATGTTTCACTTTCCATTGTTCTAATTTAATGTTTAGCCAAAAACCATATATTCCAATAGTTATAATAGTTAGAAAGAACCATTTTATCCAATTTCCGAATAATTGCATTGCAGTTCCATCAAAATATAATCTTTTTCCATTTATAACGGTATGTTTTACTTTCCAGTTGTATAACAAACAAATCCCCCACGGAGTACAGATACCTAGTGTACAAACTGCAATTAAAGTTGCTAAAATAAAAGTTCCGATATAAGTGGTCAAACCTCCGTCAAAATATGAATTTTTCATTTTTAATCATTCTTTTTTTTGTTAAAATATATTTGTTAATACTCTCGTTAATGAGACGAAGACAGGCTATTACACGGCTTTTTAATTGTAATTTTTATTCTCTCTTGTTTTTTTCAAAAAAATCTTATTTTCGGAAAAAAATAAAAAAATCTTTTGTTTTTTGCTAAAATAAATAGTATCAAAAGAACAACACTTGCCATGTGATTTGATATCATTTATACTTGCATCAAATTAAATGGGTAGTTACTGGGAGAGCAGGCTATACCTAACAGCAAGTGTGTTTTTGATGCTTGTAGTTAAGTATGCCTGTTTTTCTAAGATTCGAGGAGGTGACTAGGCTTGAAGATTAAAAAGATACTTAACAACAATGCTGTTTTAGTCGGAAAAAATGGACAAGATTTTATATGGATTGGCACTGGTTTAGGTTTTAAAATGAAGCCTGGCTTAGTAGCAGATGAAAGTAAAATTGAAAAAATTTTTGTATTAAAAGAAAAATCGTCGCATCAGCGATTTGAAAGATTAATAACTTCTATACCAATGAATTATTTTTCGTTAACAGATGATATCATCCGATTAGCACAAGAGAAATTGGATTATAAGTTAAGTGAAATGCTTTATATGTCTTTGACAGATCACCTCTTTCATTTAATGAGACTTTATAGAAAAGGAATATGTATACATAACCGCTTGTCATGGGAAATTAAAAAAAGTTATCTGAAAGAGTTTGAAATAGGAAAACAAGTATTGCCATTAATTGACAAAAAAATGAATGTTACATTAGATGACGAAGAAGCTGGTAATATTGCGTTGCATCTCATCAATGCACAGATCAATGAAGACGGGATACAAACAATTGATGCAAGAAATGTGGTTAAAAAAATTCGTGATATTATTGCTATTATACGCTTGTCAAATAAGCGAATGATCAATGAAGACTCGTTAGCTTATGATCGATTCGTTACGCATCTGCGTTTTTTCTTTCAGCGTTTAAATCGTTGGGAAATTAACGCAAAACCAAATCCACTGTTAATTTATGTAAAAGACCAATATCAACAAGCATTTCAGACTATGCGATTAGTGGAAGAATATCTTAATTTGACTTTAGATGAGGATGAACAACTGTACTTAACTTTGCATATTCAAAAATTAATAGCGAACGATTAGGGTTGTTACTGGTAATGCAGGCAAGACTGACAGAAACTTTTAGTATTGAAAGTTTTTGTTTGTCTTGCTTTTTTTTATTGAAAAAATAGAAAGGAAGAAAAAAATGACCTACGAAAAATTAGTAAAAGAAATTTTAAATGGGGTTGGAGGGAAAAGGAACATCCTGGGCTTAACTCATTGTCTTACTCGTTTACGTTTCACTTTAAAAGATGAAGGAAAAATAAATATAGCAAAATTAAAGGGATTACCTGACGTGGTGGCTGTTGTTCAAAGTGGGGGACAGTACCAAGTGATTATCGGTAATCATGTACCAGACGTATATAAGGAATTCATTGAATTGGTGGGATTATCCAAAGAATTAGAGGTGTTAAAAAAGAAAGGATTATTAAATAATTTTATTGATATTATTTCTGGTATTTTTACTCCAGTGATAGGATTATTAGTTGCAACAGGAATGATTAAAGGGCTGAATATTTTATTTGTATCGTTAGGGTGGATGACCAATACTTCAGGGACTTACGTTATTTTGCAAGCGGCAGGTGATTGTTTCTTTTATTTTTTCCCTATCTTTTTAGGCTATACAGCAGCAAAGAAATTCAAATTAAATCCATTTGTCGGCATGGCCTTGGGAGCAGCATTAGTTTATCCCACAATTGCTGGGATGACAGCGAACACAAAGCCTTTATATACATTGTTTTCTGGCACAATTTTAGAATCTCCTGTCTATCTTACTTTTTTAGGAATGCCAGTTATCTTGATGAATTATGAAGCAAGCATTATCCCAATCGTCATTGCAACTTATTTTGGTAGTAAATTGGAAAAAGCTTTAGACCGAGGGATTCCTAGGTTATTAAAAAATTTTTTTATTCCTTTTTTGACAATATTAGTCATGATTCCCTTAACTTTTATTGTAATTGGACCTATAGCTACTTGGACAGGTAAATTGTTAGGAACAGGTATTTTGACAATTTATCATTTTAATTCAATTGTTGCAGGCTTTGTCATAGGAGCTTGTTGGCAAGTTTTAGTAATGTGTAGCTTACATTGGGGAATTATTCCGATTGCCATTAATAACATTAGCGTGTTAGGTTACGATCCTGTGATGGTTTTAGGATTAGCAACTCCATTTGCTACTGCTGGAGCTGTGCTGGCGGTAATCATAAAATCTCGTAACACGTCTGTTCGAGCAATTGGCATCCCAGCTTTTATTTCTAGTCTAGTTGGTATTTCTGAACCATCGTTATACGGAATTACTTTGCCACGAAAGAAACCATTTATTGCTACGTTGATATCAGCTTCTATTGGTGGAGCAATTTTAGGTGCTTTTAGAACAAAGATGTTCACCATTGGGGGTATAGGTATTTTTAGTTTACCAAATTATATTAGCCCTGACACAGGGATTAGTCAGGGATTTTATGGATATATTTTTGCGATCGTAACCGCATTTATTTTGTCCTTTTGCTTAACGTTCACCTTCTTATATGATCCAAAAGAAGACCGAAAAGAACAAGAAAAAAAAGACCATGAAAAGAAAAAAGCAGAATCTAAAAAAGCTGGTTTATTAACAGAAATAGTCATTCCACTACCAATTATCGGTAAAGTTATTCCCTTATCAGCTGTCAATGATACCGTGTTTTCTACTGGAATATTAGGAAAAGGGTTAGCTGTTCAACCTAATTTAGGGAGAGTGTATGCTCCGTTTGATGGCACCGTTGAAACATTATTCCCAACAAATCATGCCATTGAATTGAAATCAGTAGATGGTATTGAGTTATTGATCCATATTGGAATAGAAACAGTTAATTTAGAAGGGAAATACTTTGAACCAAAAGTGAAGCAAAAAGATATCATCAAGAAAGGTCAACTATTACTAGAATTTGACGAAAAAGCGATTCAAGCAGCAGGTTATTCGATTGATACACCAATTGTTGTGTCAAATACAAAAAAATATTTAGATGTGATGGGAAACGTCAAAGACCATGTATTAGTTATTATGAAAGGATGCGTGCGATAATGATTGATATTTTTCGTGAGCTTATTTATCTAATTATGGCAATTTATGAAAACGACTAGATGAAAACATCCAAATTTCAAAGGTTGAGGAGAAAAACGACAGCATTTGGTCAATTTTATAAGAGAGTAAACTTGTATGCCTGCTTGGTGCGAATGGCATACAGGTTGTTATAATTTTATGCACCGTATGTTGGGACAACTAGAACCATTTGACCATTCTATTTTTAATTTTTCACTGTAATAGACATTGATTGGTTGAAAGAAGCAAAGCAATCATCCAACCAGTGTCTAATTTTTAGTTAGTGAAAAAGCACATAGTTTTACCCGATGGTTCTATTCAGCCAGTTAGTTTTATAACTCAAATACATGTTCACCAAAAAAGAACCCCATCAATTCAGTGGTGTTCTTTTTAGTAAGTTGATTAGTTGGCAAAAATGGCGTTTATTTAAAAAAATGATATAATTTCTTTTGTAAATAACAATATGCTTTTTTGTATCAAGCTGAAAAGAAAGTAGGAGTGAAGTGAAACAAATAAAAGAAAGCGTGATTAGAAACAAAAAAATATTGGCGATTTTAGCTACGTATCTTGTTATGGTTGTGTTGAATTTTTTAACGCCCCTCATTGCAGATGACATTGAATACATGTATAAAACCACTAGTTTTTCAACTATTCTGCATGATGAATACACACAATATATGACATGGACGGGAAGATCAGTGGTTCATATCATTGCACGTCTCTTTTTACTAATGCCAAAAACAGTGTTTAACCTAGTCAATCCATTGATTTATGTATTATTGGCTTTATTGATTTATAAGATGACTACGAAAGATGATACTATTTTTTATACATTTAAATATTTTTTGATTAACCTATTTTTATGGTTATTCTTGCCAGCATTTGGTCAAACCATTTTATGGGAAACGGGAGCGGCTAATTATTTATGGGGTGGTATAATTGTTACGAGTTTTCTATTTATTTACCATCGCTATTATGAAAATGAGAAAGAGTTGCCTTTTCATCCGGTCATAAATAGTATATTGGTTACTCTTTTGGGAATTTTGGCTGGTTGGTGTAATGAAAACACATCAGGCGGGATGATTCTGATTGTCTTAGGCTATCTCTATTTTTACTATCAAAAGAAAAAGCCGTTTAAACCATGGATGTTTACTGGGATACTGGGAGCAGTTTTTGGCTTATGGATGATGGTAACAGCCCCTGGGAATGCACAACGAGCGGCTTATTTTGCTCGTAGCCAATGGTCATTGCCACGTAAATTGTATTCCGGTGTTTTTTCGATCACAAAAACATTATATGAACATAGTTTGTCTCTTTTCATATTAATGGCGATCCTCATTGTATTGAGTCTATTTTTACAGCGACACAAAGAATGGTTAAAGCTATCGTATATTTATCTTTTTGCAGGTATTGCGACAATTTATGTTCTGTCTCTTTCACCAGCCGGACTTGATTGGGGACGTTCATTTTTTGGTGGGGTTTTATTTATTATTATAGCTATGGCGTTTGAGTGGCCTGATCAAGTGATAAAATCTTTTTCAGGTGTTTTTTACGGTGTGATTAGTGCTGTACTTATCACTCAATTTTTATTTACTTTTGCTTTGGGGATGAATGATATGATTCTTTCTTATCGAGACATTCATCAGCAATATCAATATGTGAAAGAGCAGAAAAAACAAGGGAATGTAAATCCTGTGATAGCTGACTTTACGATCTATAACAGTACGGGGCACACAGCTTATTCCAGCGGACTTTCTCATGTTCGAGTGGATGCATCAGCTCAAGTAAATCGAGCGAACGCGAAATATTTTGGTTTAGAGTCGATTCGTTCTGTGCCAAAAGACACTTGGAAAAATATTTATCAACACGGTGATGCCGAATTAATGAATACTTGGGATGTATCCACTTATTTTGAAAAACTAAGACAAGCAAACCAAACCATCCTTCTTTCAGGAGCAGGTAGTAATAGACAAATGAATCAACTGTTAGCTGAAAAGATCAAGGAGCTTTTCCCAACATTTAAGACCGATCAACTTTCTCAAGATTGGAATTTTGTTGGAATCCGTATAGTAGGGAAAGAAACACAATTCGCACAAAATGAAAACTATAACTTGTTCACTCAAGTAATTAATGGAAAAAACATTTCAGTGGTTTCTAGTTTCACTCCTTATGAAGAGCAGCAATTCGCAAAAATAAAAGTTGGTGAAGTCAATGCTGGCAGAAACACGACAGGAATAAACATTGCTGTTTTATCGAAAGACGGCAAGTTATTAGATGCTGTCAACATTCATGTAGAGAATGATCAAATGATTCTTTCAAGGTAATGATTGTAAATAGAGTAAAATAGAAAACATCTCATAATCTGGATTATATCCAAGTTATGAGATGTTTTATTATGGTTAACCATTTTTGGGAAAAGAAATAGAATGAACTTTACAAAATTTAGAAATGAACCCAATAATGGCATTTACTGTTTTTTATCAACAAATAGTAAAGTGTTTTCCTATTTAAAGAAGGAGCAATTCACTAATAAGAATCAAGGAATTTAGCTCTTTCTTTTTTTATTATTTAATTATCGATTAACATTACATCAATAAGTTGTTTGATATCTTCTGGATTGTTGGTAGGAATACTAATTGTAGAAGCTTCATCTAGTATCTTTTGAGTTTTTTCTTTAACTAGTTCAGGATGATCGGAAGTTTCATCATGTTGCCAGTGTGAAGGAACCTGATATTGGGTTATTGTTCCGTTATGATTGCTAGAATAGACGACTAAACCTTGAAAACCAACACCTCCGCTAAGTGTCACCGTTTCAGTAGGAAATACGACACTTCCTGGATCATAAGTATCAACAGGTGTACCCGCTGGAGATTTTGAGACATGCAACTCAAAACCTGTACTTGGATCAGCTAGCCATTGTTTATAATGTGTTCCCATCACAGCTAACCAAACTCTCGCATATTCGATTTGCAGATCAGAATAATTGCTTAATAAATTAGTTGAGTTATCTGTTGATTCGCTCATTTGTGGACTTGACGACACACTTACAGAAGTAGAATTTTCATTACTGATAGTTGAGAGCATAGTTGACGACAGAGCAGTGGATGAAAAGGTGGAAGAGTTACTATTTTGAGAAGTAGTTTCACTGTTTTTCTTTGTAGAATCAGTTGATTTACTATTTTCTTTACTGTCTGTTGTGGTTTCATGAGAAGTGGTAGTTTTAGTAACGGTTGATTCAGATGTTGACTGGCTTGTACTTTTTTGTTCGCAACCAGCAATCAAAAATACGAGAGGGAGCAAAAAGAGTATACTTTTTTTCATGAAATTAACCTCCAATGATTAAAAAATAAAGGAACAAATTTTTTTGATTAATTATACCTCTGCCTAATAAAGAAGGAAAGCTAATTTTGTTATGAAGTTATTTAAATATGAAAAGAATGACACGAAAATTAAAAATTAAGCGAGTATGTAGAGTGATTTACTTCATATACTCGTTTTTTTGTCACAAATAAAATAAATGACCGACATATCTAGGTGTATACGAAAAGCTGCGACAAAACTTTAAAGAAAGGAGGAAAAGCAATGATAGAACAGGCGATGATGAAGAAAAAGGAGGTGGGGAGAAATGACTGCTTTGACAAAAGTATTTGCCACCGATCAAGCATTGGTTCATAGCTTCTTTCTATTGGTTCTTTTAGATCTTATGACCGGTTGGCTCAAAGCAAAGGCGAATCATACTTGGTATTACGCATTAAGCTGGCGTGGACTTTGGAAAAAACTTAGCCATTTTGTATTGTTGATTCTTACAGGAATCGTTGATTTTGTTCTGAGACAAAATGGGATTCATTTGGAGTTTACATTGGTCAAAGTGTTTACGACTTGTCTAATTTTTACCGAGATTGGAAGTATTCTTGAAAATATTGCAGAAACAGAAGTTACCGATTATTTTCGATCAGTATTAAAAATGATTGAAGAAAAAATGAGAAAACCACTCTAGATAATTAAATAACGAAAAGAAATGAAAAAAATCTTCTTTTCCTTGTCACAAATGTTATTTATTTTACGACATAATCTTCCAAAAGAATGACTGGAGTGGGTAATATGGATTTTTGGACAGAACGAATCAGTGAAGTAAAAGTTTACGTAGAAAATCAAAATGAAGAAGATTTAGAAACTATTTTATTGAACTTTATTCCTTATTTGAAAAAAATGGCAGAATATTCGCACTATTTAGCTAAGAATGCAGGTATCCACATTCCATTTGAAGATTTTTATAGCGCCTACTTGTTTTCATCTTGGCAAGCGATTGAAGATTCTCGAAAGGCTGATCAAGCAGACTTAAATTTCAAAAATATATTTTTATACTGTCTGTTTATTGCAGAGAAAAATGTTTGGCGTTTATATAAGAAAAAATCAGGCAAAACCACAGATAAAAACGGAGTCACTTATGCTAGTGGCCGCTGGCAAACAATTGATGAGTTCAATCATCTTTTTAATCCCACTTTTTTGGATGAAGGCACACTAATAATCAAGGATATATTAACTAAATATCAAAGGATAGCGCCTGACGATGCCCAGTTTTTTTCTTTGATAATAGAAGGTTATTCTTGTGCCGAAGCTGTTAGCTATTTATTTTTTGAAGAATACAATGCACGTATGCGGAAAAAAATCGAGCGAATGAAACGAAAATTCAAAATATATTTGGAAAGCGAAAATTTTTTTCTTTTTCCTGTCACAAATGATGAAAAACTCCGACATATCTAAGTGATTCGAATTAAAAGCTGAAAAGAAATTTTTATGAGAAAAAGTGGAGATGAATAATTGTAGATAACATTAAAAGGAAGCGTTCGCAATCATAGAAAACAATTAGTCTTAAAAAAATAATTAACAGGAGGAAATAAAGAATATGGGACAACTTGAAACAGCAAAAACAATTTGGAATTATTTAGTCGGTCAAGGTTGGTCGAAAAATGCAGTTGCAGCTTTGTTAGGTAATATGCAATCCGAAAGTAGTATTATTGCGGATAGATGGCAAAATGATATTGTAGGAAATATGACTGGAGGATATGGATTAGTTCAGTGGACGCCAGCAACTAAATATATTGATTGGGCAAACACAAAAGGGTTAGACTATAAAGAGGTTATTTCCCAGTGTAAACGAATAGAATGGGAAGTAGCAAATAACCAACAATTTATATGTCCATCTATGACTTTTCAACAATTCAAAACGAGTAATCAAACACCTGAAGAACTAGCCAATCTATTTCTTCGATATTATGAGATTCCAGAAAATCTTAATCAACCAGCCAGAGCTCAACAGGCAAGATACTGGTACAATGAACTGAGTAATCTAACTATAAATCCTACTTCGAGGGGAAAAGTCATTGATTGGTTCACTAAACATAGAAATCACCTTACTTATAATATGTATGGCTCTCGAAATGGTGCAGATGGTACAGCCGATTGTTCGGGAAGTATTACTGTAGCAGTCAGTGAAGCAACAGGTATTCCTTATGATTATCTTTATAGTACAGTTACCTTAGGGGGGTATCTTGCAAGATGTGGCTATCAACTTGTTTTAGTAGGGAATGCCAGCGGAGCTACGTTGAACCAGATTCAAGATGAAGATATTATCCTTTTGTCTAAAGGAAATTCGATGGCGGTTTCTGGAAACGACGGCGGGCATACAGGTGTCGTTAGTGGCGGTGGAAAGTATATTACATCCACATGTTACTATACGAAAGGTGCAGACAATACAGCTATTCAGGATTTAAGATTAGATGCCAATTATTTAGCCGAAGATGGATTTAATTATTATGAGGTTTGGAGACCTTCTGACACCTCAAACTATCCCACTGATAACATCCAATCTATTCAGCCAACTCTCCCATCATTTACGACAAACGTTCATTATTGTTTGCGGGTACTCGGTGGAACGTGGTTAAGTGAAATCACGAACTTTAATGATACGGATGCTTATGGTTTTGCAGGATTACCAAGAAATCAACATGATATGCTTTATATCAAGGTAGATTCAGGGACG
>NZ_BJWF01000043.1 GCF_007990225.1 Enterococcus villorum
TTAATCCTTTTTCATTTGTCGCATCATAATAAAGAGGATAGTCAGCTATACCAGCAGCAATGCCAATCATTGCATAATGCGTATCCAAATTATTTACCTTTCGAAAAACTAACTTATAATTTCTTGGAGTAATTGTGACTACTTCATCGTAAGATATTTCATAATCAAAATTTCTTCCAAAATAATGATCACCTGTGACATAAGTAATAGACGTACACATAGATTATTCCTCCTAAATATCAGTTTGTTCATATTTATCCTACTCCTAAATTTATCTTAGTTCAAAAGAAAAGTACATCACTTGTATCTTACCGTAAACATTTAGTTTCTGTCACAACTTTGTTATATTTATTGACAAAGTAGTTTGTTAACTTAATTATAGGGTAAAATAGGTACTCAAGATAAGAACATCATTGACTGATTCTGCATCATGTGTTTGATTACAAAGACGTAAAACGACAGCCATTTTCTTGCTTTTTTCACCCACACTAGATTGACAGTGATGTCTATTGCTAGAGCATCACTACCTGCTTTCTTCACGTCAAGTCTTTTGTCCTTTTGTGAAATCACACTTATGCTGTATATTTGCATCAAGCTGGTGTTCCTCTAGAAGATATAAAGGATTTATTGGGATACAAGGATGTTTTTACTACACAAGTCTACGCCCATATTTCTCCCGAAGTGAAAAAAAGATCAATGAACCAACTAGAAAACTATATAGAAGAGCAAATAAAAAAGCACTCGAATTGAGCGCTTTTTTACTTTCACTATCACTAAAACTATCACTAGTTTTATTTTCAAGCGAACATGTTTCTATCACTAATTTTTTAAATCTGGCTAAAAACCTTATATTACAGACGTTCGTTCAATTCTTTTGCTAGGTCTTCAAAGCCTGGTTTGCCTAGAAGTGCGAACATGTTTTTCTTATATGCTTCCACACCAGGTTGGTCAAATGGATTGATGCCATTTAAGTAACCTGAGATGCCAACAGCAATTTCAAAGAAATACATGGTGTAGCCTAAGGTATAAGCATCCATTTCTGGAATTTTCACTAATAAGTTTGGTACATCACCATCTGTATGAGCTAATAAAGTTCCTTCAAAGGCTTTTGTATTAACAAAGTCTACTTCTTTGCCTTGTAGATAACCTAATCCATCTAAGTCTTCTGCTTGTTCAGGAATCGTAATGGATTTACGTGGTTTTTCTACTTTAACGATTGTTTCAAAAATATTGCGACGTCCTTCTTGGATATATTGACCTAGTGAGTGTAAGTCAGTGGAGAAGTTCGCACTTGAAGGATAAATCCCTTTTTGGTCTTTTCCTTCTGATTCACCGTATAATTGTTTCCACCATTCTGAAAAATATTGCATTCCTGGTTCATAGTTGATCAACAATTCTGTTACTTTACCTTTACGATAAAGAATATTACGCATAGCTGCATATTGATAAGCTTCATTTTCTGATAATTTATCGCTTGAATATGCTTTGCTTGCATCTGCTGCACCTTGCATTAATCCATCAATATCTGCTCCACTAACGGCAATTGGTAAAAGACCGACTGCTGTTAAAACAGAAAAACGTCCGCCAATATCATCTGGAATAACAAATGTTTCCCAGCCTTCTGCATCAGCTTCTACTTTTACTGCGCCTTTTGCTTTATCCGTTGTTGCGTAAATACGTTTGTTTGCTTCTTCTTGTCCGTATTTTTTCACAAGTAATTCTTTAAATACACGGAATGCAATGGCAGGTTCAGTAGTTGTCCCTGATTTAGAAATAACATTTACTGAAAAATCACGATCACCGATTACTTCGATCAAATCAGCAATATAAGTTGAACTGATTGAGTTTCCTGCAAAGAAAATTTGTGGCGCTTTGCGTTTGTCACCATCTAGTAAGTTATAGAATGTATGGTTTAAGAAATCGATTGCTGCACGAGCTCCTAAATAAGATCCTCCGATTCCGATAACGACTAAAACTTCAGAATCAGATTGGATTTTTTTGGCTGCTTCCTTAATACGAGCAAACTCTTCTTTATCATAATTTGTAGGTAAGTCGATCCAACCACGGAAGTCACTTCCTGCGCCTGTACCTTCACGTAATACTTTGTCTGCCATTGATACTTGGCTTTGCATGTAATCTAACTCATGTTCATTGACAAATGGTGCAACTTTCGAATAATCAAAATGAATATGTGCCATTTTTTATTCCTCCTTAAAAAGATCAATATACAGGTTATACTTTACGTTTTTTTTTACAATTTTTCAAGCAAATAAATGAATTGAAGGTAATATTTACAAGAAAATTTCAATCACTAAACTAAACCTTGAGCATACATCACTTTTGCTACTTTTTCAAATCCAGCAACATTGGCACCTAATAATAGATTTTTTTCGTTCCCATATTTAGAGGCTGTTTTTCGACAAGTGTCATAAATATTTTTCATGATATCATCTAATTGCTGATTGACTTGCTCGTTTTCCCAGGATAAACGTTGTGAATTTTGACTCATTTCTAGCGCAGAAACGGCTACACCGCCTGCATTCGCTGCTTTCCCAGGGCAATACCATACGTCTGCTTTCGTAAAGACCGATACAGCTTCAAAAGTACAGGGCATGTTTGCTCCTTCTGCGACAATTTTCACCCCGTTTTCAACCAAAATTTCAGCTGTTTTTTCGTTAATTTCATTTTGAGTCGCACACGGTAAAGCAATATCTGCACTTTCTTTCAAAGTCCAAACAGATTCACTAGCATGATAGACCGCCAAAGGACGTTGTTTAGCATATTCTGTTAATCGTTGACGTTTTTCTTCTTTGATTTCTTTTAATAAAGGTAAATCAATTCCTTCTGGGTCATAAATATATCCGTTTGAATCAGAACAGGTCACAACTTTCCCACCTAATTCATGCACTTTTTCAATTGCATAAATTGCGACGTTCCCACTACCAGAGACAAAGACAGTCTTTCCTTCGAATGAGTCTTCTTCTTCTTTCAAAAGATGTTTGACGTAATAAACTAGTCCGTAACCCGTTGCTTCTGTTCGAATCTTGCTACCCCAAAAGTCCAAGGGTTTTCCAGTAAGGACACCTGCATCATATTGTTTCAAACGTTTATACTCACCAAATAAATAACCGATTTCTCTGGCTCCTACACCAATATCACCAGCAGGAACATCAAGTGATGGTCCGATGTGTTTTGCTAGTTCAAGCATGAAACTTTGACAAAAACGCATGATTTCATCATCTGATTTTCCTTTTGGATCGAAGTCACTACCACCTTTTCCGCCTCCAATTGGCATTCCAGTTAGACTATTTTTGAAGATTTGTTCAAAAGCAAGAAATTTAAGAATACTTAAATTGACACTTGGATGAAATCTTAATCCTCCCTTATAAGGTCCGATTGCTGAATTATATTGGATACGATAGCCACGATTTACTTGCCAATTTCCTTCATCGTCTTGCCAAGGTACTCGAAATTGGATGATTCTTTCAGGTTCAGTCAATATTCCTAAAATATTTCGTTTGATATATTCAGGATGTTTTTCTAAAAATGGGATAGCTGATGGCATAAATTCATCAATTGCTTGCAAAAACTCAAGTTGTTCTGTGTCTTTTTGATGAATTTTTTCTTGGATCAGTTGGACGTATTCTGTTGCATTTGTCATTGTTTCACGCTCCTTTTATAATCTTCTTTCATTTTAGCTTATTTTTAGCGGATGCTCAAAACATTTCCTGTTTTCTTTTTGTAAATATGCTACACTTTCTTTGAGGTGAGAAAATGGAAAGGACCTACGATGTAATCGTTGTTGGTGCTGGTACTAGCGGTATGATGGCTGCTATCAGTGCTGCTGAATATGGAGCAAAAGTTCTTTTAATTGAAAAAAATAAAAAAGCTGGAAAAAAACTATTAATGACAGGTGGTGGCAGATGTAATGTGACGAATAATCGCCCCGTTGAGGATTTGATTGCCCATATCCCTGGAAACGGCAAATTTTTATATAGTACATTTTCACAATGGAATAATTTTGATATCATGACATTTTTTGAATCGCAAGGGGTTCATTTAAAAGAAGAGGATCATGGCAGAATGTTTCCTGTGACAAACAAATCGAAAACAATTATTGAAGCATTGATCCATCGCTTAAAAGAGTTAAATGTGACCACTTTATTTGGTACCCGAGTAGAAAAACTTGTACACAATGAGGGGAAAATCTATGGTGTACGGACAGAAATAGAAGAATTTCAAGCAAATGCTGTCGTCTTGACAACTGGCGGACGGACGTATCCATCGACTGGCTCAACTGGAGATGGATATAAAATGGCCAAAAAGGTTGGACATTCCATTACTCCATTATATGCGACGGAATCTCCTCTAATTTCTGAAGAACCCTTTATTGAGAACAAGACCTTACAAGGATTATCTTTACAAGATATTTCTTTAAGTGTACAAAACAAACAAGGGAAAGTGATCACAGAACATGTCATGGATTTACTTTTCACTCACTTTGGTATTTCAGGTCCTGCTGCGTTGCGATGCTCAAGCTTTATCAATCAAGAATTGAAACAGTCTGGTGAACCAGTGACTGTTTTACTAGACTGTTTCCCAAATAAATCAGCCCAAGAATTGGTGAATGAATTAACTGAAAAAAGTAAGAACTCAAAAAAAACATTGCCCAACGCTTGGCATGGTTTCTTGCCAGAACGTCTTTTGCTCTTTTTCCTTGAAAAAAATGGTTTAATGGAAAAAATAGGGATTCAAACGACGGAAAAAGAAATCCAAGCATTTGTTCAGCTTTGTAAATCTTTTGCATTTAAAATAGCAAAAACTTTTCCGATTGAAAAATCATTTGTCACTGGTGGAGGAATTTCTTTAAAAGAAGTCAATCCTAAAACATTGGAGAGTAAATTGATAGAAGGATTATTTTTTGCTGGTGAATTACTGGATGTTAATGGCTATACGGGTGGTTTTAATATCACCGCAGCTTTTGCAACTGGACACGTAGCAGGCATGAATGCGGCAATTTTAAACTAATATCCATGATTTTTGTTGGAGCTAGGTGCTACAGTCTGAACCTCGAAATAACAAACTCAGAAAATGTTCGGATAAAATACACAAACTCCCCTTTTCACTTATCCTAAAAGAGATGGCTATACAAATAAACCGAATCGTTCAAAAATAAGCCCATAACATGATTAAATGGCGTGTCATAGTTTTTTCCTTAGAGCTTTTCATTTTTGAATGATTCGATTTATTTCTTCTACCGTTCTGACTTTTAATTGTAAAGAAACTGTTTACCAGCATCTATTTTACTTTTAAAATACATCGTTTTTCTTAACTATTTGTTATTAGAGATCGTGACACAGACTACAAAAAAATGCTTATTCAAAAAATTCTTTTACTTTAAATTCCTTCCCTTTTGTTGAAGGTAGTGTTTCTGGCAATTCAAAAAGCAATTTTTCGTTGTTTTTTTCATCTTCTACAATCACAAAACGACCTCTTTTTTCTCTCTTATCTTGTTCAATTTGCATGGTTCGCATGAGTTCTTTGGTATCTTTGCTAGAAGCAAGTGCATTGCCTAAATTAAAAAACACTGATTCTTCCATACTAATTCACCTCATTTACTTTTCTTTAACTTTAACATAATAGTACGCTATAAAACAAAAATAACCCATACATACTAAACAAACGATGTTTAGATATCCTATTCTTTACTCCGCTTATTGAGTAGCCATAAATGAGTGACGTACTGGCCTATTCACGTAATTAGGGAAGCGATTTCCGCTTTTTTTAATGTTAAAAATCAGGGCGTTTCATTAATTTTGTCGTTTCTTTTATTCTCTTTTGGTATAATCAAGAAAACTTATTTTACGGAGGAACTTCTTTTGTTGTCCATTATAACTTTCCTTTTATTTATTTATGTGATTTTAGTCTATTACTTACTCTTTTTGTTCCTTGTCTCAAAAAAATTACTAGCTGGTCGAAAAAAAATACTTCACACAGTTTTTCCAGAATTAAAGTCTAAAATAGCTTTTAATCAAAGAAAAAAGAAATGAGTTGCTATTTGAAATCAGTTGAACCAAAAAATGTAAAATTTGAGAAATTCATTTTTACTATGCGTGTTTTAATTTACCTTTTGATTCTATTACTTATTATCAATTTTATGCCTCTTTTAGCTTCGGGAGATTTTGCCTATAGCAGTAGAGTTGTTATGCTTTTTTGTAAGACTTTTATTTATATTGGGATTGCCTTGTTACTCATTGCTTCTATGACATATACTTCTATTCAAATCAATCAAAAAAATGATCTTCTTTTAGACGTTTACTTGAAAGAGCATCCTACCAATGAGTTAAAACTTCTTCCTTATTCAAAAGATTTTGCAACAAAATACTATACCCTTCAACGTAAAATAAGTCGTTTTTCTTTTTTTACAGGTATTCTACAGATACTCTCTAGTCTTCTAATCCTATTTCTTCATTAAGAAATAGAAATGAACATTCGTAAATATAAAATAAAACGAATCAAGTGACTTTTTCCAGATAAAATTTAAAAATATGTTTATCTGGAAAAAGTCACTATTTTTTTGTAAAAGTTAAGGAAAATTATTTTATTCTAATTACTTAGAAGCATTTCTTCCATTGATTTTCAACAGATTATTCATCAAATCATGTTTTTAGTAAATTCAGTAAGAATACCAATAATTAAAGCTGTTGCTCCTACAGCTGCTAATTCTACACCTCCACCAATGATAAGTACCGCAACTGCTGGAATGGCAATTAATAATATAAATAAAACCAGATTTTCTTTCACTACATCCAATACTGTTTCAAATAATTTTTTGAAGAATCCACCAATCTTATTTAAATCAATTTCAATCTCATACTTCACAGAAACAGTTATTTCTTCGCCTTTTACCGTGGTTCGTTGCATATTGAAAACGACTGTACCACTAATTTTGCCATCTTCATAGTTACCACTAAATTCTACATCACCAGTTTCAATGGATGCGGTGATCCCTTCCATACTTATTTCGAGTTTTTCACTAATGTCATTGCCAAATATATTAGAAATTTCACTTGAGAATGATGGATCGATTTTTCCATTTATGATACTAAAATTAATGGTTTGATCATTGGGATTTGTGGATTGTGCTGAACTTGCTAATGTTTGTGTAATCGTAAGCGGACCAGCAGCATAGATAACCATCTCTACACCTAATTCGAATTGTGCATTATCAAGTGCTTCGTCAATTAATTTAAATCCTAAATTTCTTAAAATCCCAATGGCTGGATTTACCTCATTGACAGAAGTCACTCCTTTATCAATTCCAGATACATTCACTTTATCAATCATGACTAATCCAGCACCTGTGCCGATCCCTCCCTCTGGCTCATTAAATTGATCAAACGCCCAATCCGTTGGTTGAGAAAATCCTAAGTTCCCCGACCAGCCTGTTGACATATTAGATACATAGCTTGCAACGGTATAACCTGCGCTAGAAACACGTAGACACACATTTCGAGTACCATACACTCCAACGTTGAACCGTACACCATTTTTCGTTGCGACATTGTGAACCCCGTTAAAATAAGGCAATATATTCGTCGTAATATCTGAATCTAAGGCATCCACATCCACCGCAAAATAGATCACTGTTCCTTTGTTAAACCCTAGAGAATCTGCAGCCGCAAAAGCTGCATTGGCATCAGATACGCCTTGCTCGTACGTATAATAGCTAATCATTGGATTGTTGTCCTGATAAATAGGAATAATTGCCATGCCAGCATCAATAAGGTTGTTTGCTTCGTTGACCGTTAAATATTTAGGAATAAAATCATTTCCTACTGTTCCCGTTAAGTAGCGTCCTATATATTTTATTCCAGCATTTTTCAGTGTAGTGATTTGTGTTGTTGTTAATTGCTCTGAAGTATCAACCGCATAAAATTTTCGATTGGGATCTCCTGATGAAAGCATCAAAGACATTGCTGTCGTGAGATCGGGATAGCCTGATTCAGTTACCTCTGTCAGGTTTAAAAAAAACTGGAATAACAATAGCGCTGAAGTGGTTTCAGTATCTAATTCACCAGTGAATGGCACGGTATTTGGACCAACGTTGATTAAATTCTGATATAATGCATATTGAAGTAATAAAACCAGCCCGTTATTGTTGCCAATTTGATGATTTGCTGCTAAGGCACCATAAGCCTCTTGTGTAGCTGGTCCAAAATTTCCATTGGCTACAGCAGATAATCCCAGTTCCACTTGCATGCCATAAATCAAAGCAGTATTTGTGGCGCGTTGATAAATTCCATCACAAGGTAAGATTCCTGTCCATTGTGAATATTTATTATTTAAAGTTTGTTGCATTTGACGTGTGCGTTCATTCCCTCCACTAACCAATACAAAAGCACTCATATCAAACAACGCTTTGGCCCATGTTGAATCTAAGGTGCTTGTAGGATTTTCGAAGCCGGCATTTTTTTTTAATTCTTTAGTTGCCTCGTCATTGTCTAATGTATAAATCGTACTAAACTTTCCATTTCCCATGCCTTTACAACGAAAAGCACCATCAATTAACTTCACGATAGGACTATCATATTGATTGATAAGCTTAGGTGTCACTTGCTGATCCCATAAAGCGGAAGTAGTTTCGCCAAAATTATTGACTAAATCTTTAATTTCTAACTCATGTTGGACCGCTCGTATCAACCCATAGATTGTGTCCCAACCGGTCATTCCATCTTCTGGAACTGAACCAAAACCAGGAACATTACCATATGTTTCATTTAACCATTGTTGAACTTCCAATACCCACGGATCTATATTTATTAGCGTATTATTTGTTTTCATTTTCTTCACTCCTAAATTTTTTTTGATTCGAATCATTTAGATATGTCAAAGATTTTTAGTAGTTGTGACAGAAAAAGTCTTCTCTATTGTCTTATTTTTCCTTTTTTATTTGTTGCGACTTTTGGTATATACGGAAGTTATGACATTAAATTAAGAAAAATAGGACAAAAAAAAAACGGATATTTGGGTAAAATCCCCAAAATATCCGTTTGATCACTCGATTTTTTTCATTCAAATATACATGTATGGTTATCGCCAATTCTTTTGACATGTATCTGTATCTCATCATTGATTTCACAATCGTACCCATGATCATTTATCTTTACATAAACGAACAACTTTGACAAGCACCTACATAAAAAAGACTTACAGAAAAGCTTTCCTGTCTCTATTTATTCCATGACAAACATTTCTTGATCACAACATCAGATCAGCAAAAGTTCCTTTTGTTAAATCACAAAGCGCTTGGGGAGCTAACTCCATTTGAAGTCCGCGTTTGCCTGCTGAAACAATAATTGTTTCTTGTAATTTAGCCGTTTGTTCTAAATAGGTGGGAAATAATTTTTTCATACCTACGGGTGAACAGCCACCACGAATATAACCAGTAGTTGCTTCTAAATCTTTTAAGTGAAGCATTTCTACTTTTTTATTTCCCGATACCTTTGCTAGTTTTTTCAAATCTAATTCCCTATTCCCAGGAATGACTGCAACGATTGTTCCTGTTTTATTTCCGACGGCCACCAGTGTTTTGTAAATGCGGTGCTCATTTTCAGAGAGTTGTTCAGCCACTGATGAAGCGCTTAAATGGTCTTCATCCCAAGTGTATTCATACTCTTTATAGGCGATCTTCTTTTGTTCAACTAAGCGGATCGCATTTGTTTTGACTTGTTTCTTCTTTGCCACATTTTCACCTTCAAATCTTATTGTTTCCATTCAATAATAGGATAATCTGTTTGAGTTCTTTGACAGTTATCTGTCCTGGTGCAGAAGCTTTTTCTGACGTTAAAGACCCAAATGTCAATACAGAACCTGTCAAATTCCCTGATAACCGTGAGATCATTCCTAATTCCCCCATAGACATAGTGATTAAGGGCATGGAAACAAAAGCTTTTGCACGTCTTGTCAACTCCATCAAACGCAATACATCCCGTTCATTATGTGGAGTCACAGCAAGCTTTCCGATATCTGCACCAAAATGTTCCATCATATTTAGTTGATACAGTAAAACAGGATCAGCAGGTGTTTCTTTGAAATTGTGACTACTTATAATGATTGGTATCTTCAACTGTTTGATTTCTGCTAGCAATTCTTTTTCAAAACTTTCGATCTTGAATAGTTCTAAGTCAACCATATCTATCAATCCCGTTTGAGCGATTCGTTGATACAACTTATGATAATTGCGGATTGAGATATCTTGATGACCACCTTCTGCTAATGTTCTAAAAGTAAAAATCAAGGGTGTTCCATCCAACATTTCACGAAGGAGGATCAAAGTTTCTATAACCGTTTCATGTTGAAAAACATTTTCGTAATAATCCACACGCCACTCAACTAAATCTGCCCCAGCTTCTTTGGCAAGAACTGCTTCCCTTAAAAGTTCTTCACGAGTTTCCCCAATCATAGGAGCACAAATTTTAGGACGTCCTTCGCCTAAGTGAATTCCTTGTAATTGTACCATCTGGTCACCTCCTTATTTTTTAATTTGATAGATAAACACTTTTAAATAATTCCCCTCTGGAAAAAATTCATTCGTTTGAAAATCTTGTGGTAAGCGATAATGTGTTCGTTCTTTAAACGCAACATTTGCGGCAACAAATTCTGTTTCAATCATATTTTTAAATTGTTCGATACTTACATTTGCAGCATTCGTGGAAGCAATTATCGTTCCTTCTGACGATAAAATTGATAAGCTGTCTTTCACTAATTCTCCATAATTTTTGGATACTCGAAAAACTTTCTTTTTATTTCTAGCAAAGCTTGGTGGATCAAGTATAATGAGATCATAGGTTAATTGTTTTCGTTTCGCATATTTAAAATATTCAAAAACATCCATCACTATGATTTTTTGTGCAGTTACATCTAGGTTATTCATCTCAAACTGTTCTTGTGTTTTTTTCAAACTACGTTTAGCTAAATCAACACTCGTTGTCTCTATCGCTCCACCCATTGCAGCAGCTACAGAAAAAGCACCTGTATAACTAAACATATTTAAGACCTTTTTCCCTAATCCTAAGCCATCAATCAATGAACCTCTTACTTCTCTTTGATCCAAAAAGATTCCAGTCATCAGTCCTTCATTTAAATACGTAGCATAAGAAATCCCATTTTCTTTTATAATCAAAGGCTCAGGTGCTGTATCCCCATAAACATATTGGCTTTCTGGAATTTCACTAGTCTCAAAGCGGATTTTTTCATAGGTGCCTTTGATCTCAGGATATACTTGTTGAAATGCTGAAAAAAACAAATGACGATACGTATAAAGTGTTTCATTATACCAAGAAAATACAGCATAGTGCTCATAATAATCAACGATCAGACCACCAATTCCATCTCCTTCGCCATTAAACAGACGAAAGGCTGTGGTTTGTTCATCGGTAAAAAACGTGTGGCGCTTTTCTTTTGCTTCAGAGAATTTTTTCTCAAAAAATCCTTGGTCAAAAGGTTCATTTTTTTGACTGAGCACCCAACCAATGCCTTTATTTTGTTTACCTAAATAACCTTTTCCTAGAAATTTTCCTTGTTGATCAACTAACTCAACCCATTGAGTGGTTTCTATTTGTGAATCGACTAAATCTTCTTTTTGAATCAATGGATAACCATTCTTTATTCGATTTTCTGCTTTTTTCTTAACGTATACTTTCATTCAACTCACCTACTTTAACTTTTTCACTCTTTAGTATAACAAAAAATAAGCTGGATGTCTTAGTGCTACCGTTCACAAAAAACGTAAAGAAATCCTTAATCACCGTTGTAAGCGCTTGGTTTCGATTGACACCCTTTTTGTGTACTAGTAAAATAATGGAGAGTATGTAGTTTGGATAAATCACAACTTCATAACACTCTATAGAAGAGTGGGGAAAGGAAGATCACATTGAAACGAATAAAAACACCTGCCTTTTTAAATAAAAGGCTCGGATTTTTTTCTTTACTAGCTGTTTTACTTTGGCTAAAAACAATTTTTGCCTATTTATTTGATTTTAATTTAGGTATCGAAAGTGGGATTCAATATTTTATCTTATTTATTAATCCTATTGCTACTACCTTATTGCTGATGGGGGTAGCTCTATATGTAAGACGTACAAAGGCTTCTTACATTACGATGATGGTCATTTATTTTCTTTTGACCTTGCTTCTTTTTTCTAATGTAACCTACTATCGTGAATTCACTGATTTTATTACAGTTAATACGATATTAGGCGCAGGTAAAGTCGCAAGTGGACTTGGCGAAAGTGCCATACGTTTGTTTAGACCTTATGATCTTCTTTATTGGATTGATTTTGTTATTCTAGCTGTATTATTAGTGACAAAGAAAATTAAAATGGATTCTCAGCCTATTCGTGCTCGGATGGCTTTTGCCATTTCTACGTTAGCTGTCATGATTTTTTCTGGAAATTTATTCTTAGCAGAAGCGGATCGTCCAGAATTGTTGACCCGTACTTTTTCAAGAGACTATTTAGTTAAATATTTAGGGCTGAATGCTTTCACCGTTTACGATGGTATCCAAACTTACCAAACAAACCAAGTACGAGCAGAAGCAAGTCCAAATGACATGAAAGAAGTCGAAAGTTATATTAAAGAGCACTATGCTGAACCAAACGATGAAACATTTGGTATTGCTAAAGGAAAAAATGTCATTTATATTCATTTGGAAAGTTTCCAACAGTTCTTAATTGACTATAAGCTAAAAGATGAGAATGGTGTAGAACATGAAGTAACGCCTTTTCTTAATAGTTTATATCATAGCAATAGTACCTTTAGCTTTGATAATTTCTTTCACCAAGTAAAAGCTGGAAAAACCAGTGATGCAGAAACATTGTTCGAAAACTCTTTATTTGGATTGAATCAAGGATCCTTATTTACTCAATTAGGTGGAAAAAATACGTTCCAAGCAGCTCCTGATATTTTAGGTCAGACACAAGGTTATACTAGTGCTGCTTTTCATGGGAACGCTGGAACTTTCTGGAATCGAAATGAAACTTATAAGAAGTTAGGATATAATTATTTCTTTGATGCTTCATATTACGATGTCAACGATGAAAACTCATTCCAGTATGGGTTACATGACAAACCGTTCTTCCAGCAATCTGTGCAATACTTGGAACATTTGCAACAACCATTTTATTCTAAATTTATCGCAGTATCTAATCATTATCCTTACTCTAAATTTACGAATGATGAAGCAGGTTTTCCACTTGCTTCAACAAATGATGAAACAATCAATGGCTATTTTGCAACAGCTAATTATCTTGACACGGCAGTAGAAGAGTTTTTCAACTACTTAAAAGCAAGTGGTCTTTATGATAATTCCGTGATCGTTCTTTATGGTGACCATTATGGTATTTCTAACTCTAGAAATAAATCATTGGCAGAATTAGTTGGAAAAACCAGTGACACTTGGACGAACTTTGATAATGCCCAAATGCAACGTGTCCCATACATGATTCATCTTCCTGGACAAACAAATGGCGGAATTAATCATACGTATGGTGGTCAGATAGATGCTTTGCCAACCTTACTCCACCTTTTAGGGATAGACACCAAAAACTATAACCAGTTGGGTCAGGATCTATTTTCTAAACAACATGACCAACTTGTTTCTTTCCGTGATGGTGACTTTGTTACTCCGAAATATACGTATTACAGTGGCACTACCTATGACAGTAAGACAGGTCAAGCGATCACAGAACCTACACCAGAAGTACAAAATGAAATTGATACACTAAAACAAAAAGTGGATAAACAGTTAGCTGTGTCGGATAAAATCAATAACGGTGACTTGTTACGTTTTTCTACAGATACTGGATTAAAACCAATCGATTCAACCGATTTTGATTATAAGAACGGTCTAGAACAACTACTAGAAAAAGAAAAAGAATTAGGGGATAAATCCACTAGTATCTTTAGTCAAAATAACAATCAATCAACAAAAGATTTGTATGAAACAAAAACGTACCAACAATTACACGGAACAACAACGACTGACTCTTCTACATCTTCAAATTCAACGAAATAATAATGGTTTAAAAGACCGAATCGATCGTTAAACATGCTGGAATTTCACAAAAATTGTTCCTTGATTTTTGTGAAACTCCGGCTTTTTTAATCTTATTATTCAATCAATCTTTTTACGGTTCTTTTTCGCTTAGTTCTAAAATGTTTTCCTTTTTTCACTATATGAATTTCATACTTTATTCATATTCATTTTTTATAATTTATAATGAGGTGAAAGAGATGAAAATGTTCCGCTATTCAATCGCACGTTTAATTTTTTACAAAAAACAAACAATCTTTTACTGCCTATTTTTAAGTACGATTGCTTTTTTGCTGATGTTTGTCTGTAACTTATATTATTTACAAGCTACTTTGTACACGCAAGTGGAAGAACGTCTTAGTTTCTTAAGTATAGCTACCATAAAAGAACACTTTTCGTCTTTCTTATCAGTCAAGCAGTTTTATGTAACGTTGCTTCTCTTTTTACTTTTTATATTCGTTGTAACGTTTCTATTTTTTTTCCAACGAACGTTAAATCAAGAACGTCGAGAGGTCATCGACTGGCGTTTAGCTGGACTATCTAATGGAAAAATTTTTCTTTTGATCGTATGGCAAATCATCTTGCCTTTAGTCATTTGTTGCGTTTTCTTATTAATATGGACTGTATTATTCCAAAATTTATACCAAAATATGTTACAATCCGCTAATTTGTGGAGTTTAAAATTATTTGAATTACCTGATACGTATGCCTTGTTTTCAACATCCAGTCAATTATTTATACCAATGGATCAACAAACCTTTTTTAAAATTAATTTTGTAGATGACACTTTCTTCATAAATACGATTAAGGGCTTCTTTCAAACGGTAAGCATATTGGCTACTCTCAGTCTATTACTTAGCGTTTTTCAGTTTTCGATTTTCTATCGACGTTTAAAAAAAAGAAAGGTGATCTTTTATGAACACGTGTAACCATCCGATAGATTTTGAAGGATTCTCTGTTGTTTTATGCAAAAAAAATAAACAAGAATCACTATTAAAGTGCTTAAAAGACCAAGCACTTTTTATTACTCAAAAAAAATTAATGATCCTTCAAAAAAAATGGCCTCCATTTCCTTATTTAAAAGTGAAAGACCAAGTATTACTTAATTTATCAGAAAATAAAGAAGAACTTTCTCTTTACCAAGAAAAGCTAAAAATAGATCCCCTTTTGCTGAACAAAGACTCAGAACAACTTATTCTTTTTGATAAAATTAAGCTTCAATTGTTACATGCTTTACTAGCCAAGAAAGAAAAAATCATCATTGAAGATTTTCTTGATCTGCTCAGTATAAGTGAAAAACAAGAGTTGCTTTATTTATTAGCTGACTTAGTTAAAAAGCATAAAATTGCTGTTTTGCTACTGACACATGAAGAATCTATTGCTTATAGTCCTTACGTAAATCATTTGCGTGTGGAAAATTAAAAAGAGAACCATAAAGTTTGACATACTTTATGGTTCTCTTTTTCGTTTCCATCTATTCGATTTCGGTATCTGGGAATTTAACAGTAAATGTTGTTCCTTTACCCAATTCACTTTCTACTTCTAATTTCCCTTTATGGAGACGTACCAATTGCTGAACGATTGGTAATCCTAGTCCCGACTCACCGTATTTCGTATTTTTCCTTGATGGATCAACTTTATAATATCGATCCCAAATACTTTTCATTTGTTGTTCCGTCATCCCAATACCTGTATCTTTTATTCGAATAATGGTTTCTAAATAGCCTTTTTCTAAAGAAACCGTAATTGTTCCATTTTCAGTAAATTGTATAGCATTTTGAATAATATTTACCATAACTTGCACGAATCGATCATAATCGGCATAAATTTCAATATCTTCTTCTGCTTCTAACACTAATTGATCTCCTGCAGCTTCTGCTTTTGCTTCTAACTGAGCAAGGATATTTTTTAATGTTTCTGTTCCATTGAATTTTTTAATCACCATACTGATCTGATTCGTTCTAATTTTTTCATAATCAAGATTTTCATTGACTAATCGGATTAAACGTTCTGTCTCATTTTTCATTAGTTTAATGGCATTTTCTCGTTGGCCTTCAGGAATAGCATTATATTCCAATCCTTCAAGCAATCCATTGATAGTAGTTAGTGGCGTACGCATTTCATGTGAAGCATCTGCCATAAACTGTCTTCTACGATTTTCTTGTTCTTCAATCTCGGCTTGGGATTCTTTTAATGAGTTCGTCATTTTATTGAAGTCATCTGCTAATTCATCAAATTCATCCTTATCGTGAACGGGTAATTGAACATCAAAGTTCCCATTAGTCACTTCTTTTGTGGCGTTTCGCAAACGATTAATTCTTTTTACTTGAAAAGAAGCAAAAGCATAGCTTGCTAAAATAGCCACAATACTTGAAAAAATAAATCCTTTAAATAAATTGATAGTCACTGAGCGAACACTGTTATCAATATTTTTAGCTGGTTGACTTATGACTAATCCCCCATAAAATTCATGATTTAAATTAAATGGTACTAGCGCATATGAAGTTGCCTGTTTGTTTCCTTGAATGTCCTTATTAGAGGTAAATCTAACTTGTCGCCCGTTCCGCAAATTTTCCCATTGATCAACACTGATCGAAAAATCTAATGACGTATCATCGGTTGGATAAATGACCCGTCCATTCTTGTCAATAAAAATAAAGTTAACATTTTGTTCTAACAAAACTTGTTCAGTTAGCGACAGGGCCCTTTGAAACGCTTGATCTTGATTTGGTGTAGGGTATTGATCCGTAAAAAGTTGCGTTGTTTTTTCGACAGATTCTGCATAGCCAAAAAGTTGTTGGTAATTATTTTCTTCAATCGTTTGCTTTGTCAATTGAGTAAATGAGATGCCTACAATCAAAATAATCATCGCAATCATGCCACAAAAAGCAAGTAATTGTTGGTAAAGATACCGCATTAGGCAACACCTGAATCATCAAATTTATAGCCAACACCCCAGACGGTTTGAATGACTTGTGGACCTACTTTTTCAATTTTTTGTCTTAACTTTTTAATATGTGCATCCACTGTTCGTTCATCTCCAAAATATTGGTAATCCCATACTAATTCAAGTAATTGTTCACGAGAAAAAACTTGTCGTGGCTTTTTAGCTAAAGTGAATAACAAATCAAATTCTTTTGGTGTCAATCCTGCAATCAATACTTCATTTAAATAAGCTTCTCGCGTTTTTGTATTCATTTTAAAATGTCCTGTTTGGATGTCAAAATACTCGTCTGAATTGGTAATTTCTTCTTTTATCTCTACTAATTCACTTCGACGATGCAAAGCTTTCATTCGAGCAATTAAAGTTAATGGGCTAAATGGTTTTGTCACATAATCATCAGCGCCCATTTCTAATCCAATCACTTGGTCACTTTCTGAATCTCTAGCGGTTAGCATAATGATTGGTACCGTACTGGATACTTTTCGGATCTCCCTTCCTACAAGCATGCCATCCATTGTTGGTAAATTCAGATCCAAAGTGACCATGTCCCAATGATTTGGTTGTTCTAAAAATGCATCTAATCCTTCTTTACCATCATATTTAAAAGTTGCTTCCCAACCTTCATTTAAAAAAAACATCTGCATCATTTCAGATACGGATTGATTATCTTCAATCATTAAAATATTCATTATTACTTCCTCCTACTTTATCATCAAGATTTTGTAATTTCTTTTCTGTTAGTATAAAAATCGGCATGATTGGAAAAACCAAAACCAACAGCTCAATCATAAAATAATTTGTATGTCCTGTTAGTTTTAGCAAATACCCGATAAAAGTCATCAATAAACCAAAGATCAAAAAGTATTTCCCACTTGTTTTTTGCGCTAATCTCCAATGTTCATCTGAATGTGCTGCACGAGGTGAATGATAACCGTAAAAAGGGAAATTACCTTTAGAAGGTACGATTATAAACAAACTACCAATGATAGACAATACGATTCCGATAGTCAAAAAAACCATCCAATCCCTCCTAAATCTCTTCTTCTAGTATACTCTAAAAGTGTGTTTGAACCAATATAATCAAAAAAATCTTCATGAAAGGTTTTTCTTTTGTTCATTCTTTGTTAAGATAAGAGTATTCTAATAAAAAAAGGGAGTTTTTTTTGTGTCAAATTATCGTGCGATTACCTTTTTTGATCTTGACGGTACTTTACTAGATGCTCAGTCAAAAATTACACCAGAAGTTGCTCAAGCTATGAAAGCACTGAAGGAAAATAATGTTTTACCTGTTATTGCAACTGGACGAACAGAAGCAGAAATCAAACACATTATGTCGGATGCAGGTATCACTTCTGCCGTGACAATGAATGGTTCTTACATTAGTGTAGATGGAAAAGAAATCCATTCAGAAAAAATTGCTGTTGACGAATGCCAAAAAATGGTGGAACATGTCAAACACCAAGGACACCAACTTTCATTTTATAACCATCAACATATTTGGTGCACTGCCCATACACAAACGATGATTGATGCTTATAAGTACATTCATTCAGATGTACCAGAAATCAATCCACAAGCTTTTTTGAACCATCCAATCAACATGTTACTTATTCTATCTGAATCAGGCGATGAGTATTATCATGAACGCTTTCCAGACTTGACTTTTTATCGAAATGGTCCTTACTCGATTGATACTGTAAAAAAAGGGATCTCTAAAGGAGCTGGAGTCAAACGCCTAAAACAAGAAATGAATCTTAGCAATGTGCCTACCTTTGGCTTTGGTGATGGACCTAATGATTTTGCTTTGCTAGAGGCTTGCGACAATAAAATAGCTATGGGAAATGCTTACGATGATCTTAAAGAACTCTCCACTTTTATTACTAAGAAAAATACAGACGGTGGCATCGTACACGCATTAAAACATTTTGATTTGATTTAAAGGTGAATATAAATAAGAAATAAGTAGAACCACTGTTTATTTTTATTCTTATTTTTTTTAATAAAATAAAGAGACTGTAAAAAGAGGTTGTGAAAGTAGCGGTCAGCTCCGAACAAATAAGAGATAAATTTTTAAAATAGCTCCTCATATTTTAGAAATTTAGAGCTTATTGTTGAGGAGTTGCTACTTGAACACCGTGGATAAGGTCGTGAAAAGGCTGGACTGCTTCAAGCAATAAGAGCGAACAGAGAAAAATAGCTCCTCATATTTTTCCTCTGTTTGGACTTATTGTCGCAGATGCAAGGCTTTGAAAACCGTGGATAGGTTTTGAAAACCGTTGTTTCGTATTTGCAACGTGAGACAAAAGTGTTCTTTTCTTTTTGTTCTGCGCTCTTATTTTTACAGATCTATATTCTTGAAGCAATTACCATTGAAAAAATTCACTTTTGTGCTATAATAAAATTCGTATGAAAATTACACGTAACCCTTGTTTTAATACGGGGACGTTACGGATTCGACAGGCACAGTTTGAGCTTGAATTGCGTTTCGTAGGTTACGTCTACGTTAAAACGTTACAGTTAAATATAACTGCTAAAAACGAAAACAACTCTTACGCTTTAGCTGCCTAAAAACAGTTAGCGTAGATCCTCTCGGCATCGCCCATGTGCTCGAGTAAGGGTCTCAAATTTAGTGGGATACGTATCAACTTTCCGTCTGTAAGTTGATAAAGAGATTATCAGACTAGCGATATAGAATGCCTGTCACTCGGCAAGCTATAAAGCGAATCTATAAATGAGTTGACTATGAACGTAGATTTTTAAGTGGCGATGTGTTTGGACGCGGGTTCGACTCCCGCCGTCTCCATTGTGAGATTTCGGTAGATTTCACTAAATGCTTAAATCCTTATTTCATAAGGGTTTGAGCATTTTTTATTTTCGCAGATTTTCGTTAAACGAATGAAAATGGCATTCAAAAAGAACACTTTTTAATATATATGTTCCATCCATATTATCAATGATATTCCACCTTTACAAAAAGAACATTCGTTCGTATACTCTTTTTGAGGTGAACTTTTATGCTTATGGAAGGAAAAATACAATTATGGTTTAAATTTGATCCTTCGAATAGATTTGTCAAAGATTTTTATAAGGTG
>NZ_BJWF01000044.1 GCF_007990225.1 Enterococcus villorum
TCTTGCTTATTACAGACCAGAAGAACAAAAAATAACCATCTAACACTTTGACGAGAGTAGATGGTTTGAGAAAAAACATTTAATTCAAAGTCACCGTCTTTTTAACGGTTCTACAATGGACGTGTTGGAAGCACGTCCTTTTTCTATATTTATTATAGCATGAAGAAAAATAAAATCAATTGTGGTTGCTCATTGAGTGATCTTTTTTAGTTTGGATAAGGATTTATGATGATGAGGTTTTCCGAATAGTTAAATGAAATTGGAAAACCGAATTTTATACTAAAGTACTATAAAGTAAGTAGGGTAGCTAAGAAAATGAATGATAAATAATTGAGGAATAGAAAAGGATTTTTATGAAAAAAATTGACAATGAAAATATAACTAACACAATCAAATAAATTATGATATATTTATATACTAATTCATTCAAGATATTTCAAAAATAGATATATAAATTTGCGAATATTTTTGAAAAAAATTAGAAATGGGTCTACTCATCTTAAGGAGCTGTTATTGATTTGTTTGGGGGCTTAAAAGCACGCAGAAATCCAGTTACACATTCGTTTGGTTGTGTTTCATATACAAGTGTTTTTATGCAGTAGGTCTTATTTTAGAAACGTTTTATTGGCTTTAATTCTAATATAGGAGAAGAATGGGGAAAGCAAATGAGTTTTGTGGAGTTGGGATTATCTGAATATCTTTTAAGAATGTTTGTTGAATTATTCTTTTTTCACGCTGTTTTTATGTTTATTTATCGTATAGGTTCTATGAAGAATCAATTAGGGGTGATGTTTTTAGCCATACCGTTTTCTTTTTTAGGACAAATATACGTGGAAGGTATGGCAGAAGTTTTAGGCGTGACTGTCTATTATCTTTTTTTAAAAAAGAATACAGTAAATAAAAATATTTTATTGAGTGCCTTAGTTTTTAGTGCCACTATTCCGTATCTGATTTCAACTGTTATTTCAGGCTTTATTCTTACCACGCCATTCTTAGATAATTATTCTGATCTTTATTATGTTATTTTAGAACTATTGATTGAAATATGTTTATTAGTCGGTTTTATTTATTTTTTGAAAGTGATTCAATTTAGTAGTTTATTAATTACCTACAGTTCTAAGTTTTCGTTTTTACTATTATCTTTAAATTTTTGCTTGATACAACTTTATCTCAACTTAACTGAATATTTCCAATTGTATGAACAACTTATTTTAGGAACACTGTGCTTATTGTTCGCGCAGTTTTTCCTTTTGTTTCTTTTGTTTGTTCGAGAAATGAAAAAGCAGAAAAAAATATTTGAAGAAAAATTTTTAAGGGAACAACTAGAACATCTTAAACTGTATGCAGGCTACTTAGAGAAGAATCAAGAAAAATTACGGAGATTTAAACATGACTATAAAAATCTTTTATTTAGTTTGAGAGAAGCAGCTTTGAATAATAGAGCTGATCTAGTGATAGAACAAATTGATTTACTATCAGACTACTCTGAAAATTGTTTTAAATCGAACAGTTTTCATTATAGTGACATAAAAAATGTTAAAAATGAATACTTAAAAAGTCTATTAATTAGCAAATTTCATAGGATGGAAAATGAAAATGTACATTGTCATTTTGAGTGTTTGGCTAAGGTAGATACTCTGTCAATAAAAATTTTTGATTTGGTACGTATTCTTGGCATTTCAATAGATAATGCCATAGAAGAAGCAAGTCAGGTGAACGATTCTGAAGTTTATATAACTATTTTTCAAACAAAACCCCAGATTGAATTTATTATTGAAAATTCCACTAGAACTAAGAAAATAGATATTTCAAAAATAAAAAAGTGTGGATATTCAACAAAGATTGGGCACGATGGACTCGGACTAAGTAGCATACAAGATATTAAAGAAAAATATTCTAATGTATTTATTCAATACAAGTCTAGTCAGAATAAATTTATAGCACAAATAATAATCGTTAATGAATAGGAGAGAAAAAAATGAGTTACCCAATTGTTGCTTGTGAAGATAATTTTGTTCAGTTGCACCAACTAGAGAGTATTATCAAAAATTATGTTCTATTTCATGATGACTTCTTTAAACTTGAATTATTTACTCAAAGTCCCCAAGCTGTGAAAGAATATTTGAAGAAGTTTAGCCCACAAAATGGCATTTATTTTTTGGATATAGATTTAAAAAACAAAACAAATGGCATTGACTTAGCAGAGACGATTCGAAAGAGTGATCCTTTAGGGAAAATAATATTTGTGACAACTCACGATGAACTGGCTCCAGTAACTCTAAAAAGAAAAGTAGAAGCATTAGGGTTTGTTACAAAAGATCAAACATCTGAGAACTTTCGAGATGAAATCATGGAATTACTTGAAGTAGCTAGAGACAGAATTGTTGATTCAAGAGACAAAATGAAAATAAATTTTTCTTTTTTTATAGGAAAACAAGTATATAACGTCCATATGGATGAAGTTTTATATATCGAACCTTCTGTCATTGCGCACAGGTTAGTTCTCCATACGATAGATGGACAGTATGAATTTTATGGGAAATTAAATGAACTGGAAAAAAATTATTCAAATCTTTTTCGAATTAGTCGAAGTTATTTAGCAAATATGAAAAATATCCAAGAAGTAGATTTTTCTAAGCGAACTATTCGATTTTTTGAGGAGAAAGAAATTACGTTTTCTAAACGACATTCAAAGAAAATAAAAGAGTATATAAAATCTCTAGTTTAGAACAACAATGTGAATGAGCGAAAGCATCTGCAGAATGATTGTCCAAAGTCATTCTACAGGTGCTTTTTATTTTATCATTTCATACCTATTATTTAAGCATTTAAGACATATTCTAACCCCTTTCATGATATTTTTCACGTTTATGGGAATAAATATAGTAATAATTATTCTGATTAATAGCGTTTTAAAGAGGAGGGAGCCACAATGTGAATAATAAATTAGATGATTGATTCGCAAATTTTACCAATGGGTTCCAAGAAAGTGAGAATTTTTCTAGGTTACGCTAATTTTAAAGTTAAATGATTAATACTCTATATTTTAAGGTATTGTTCTATTTGAAACTTTCTGTTAGAAGTGTTCTTTTTATTTTTTGTGTATGAGACTCTATTAAGTTAGCTAATTCTACAATAATTTGTTTACTCTTTTCGTGAAACATTGTCGTCACAATAGAAGAAAATTTTTGTCTCAAAAGAATGTAAGATCATATTACTAAGTGATCGGTCTATAGCTGATTGGGAAAAGTACCATCTCTTAGTATTTGTATGAAACTAATAACTAGTTATTAGCGATCCCTATTTTTATCAAATAAAAATAGTATATTTTAAGTAAGCGTTTTACAAAAGGAGGAGTTTACGATGAAAAAAATTATTGCAGTGACTGCGTGTGCCACAGGGATTGCACATACTTATATGGCAGCAGAAGCATTAGAAAAAGCCGCTGAAAAATTAGGATATCAGATAAAAGTAGAAACTAACGGTGCAATTGGGGTAGAAAATAGTTTAACTGCAGAAGATATTGAAGCAGCTGATTTAGTGATTATCGCTTCAGATATTAAGATAGATCCTATTCGTTTTTCTGGAAAGCCATTATACGTAACGAAATCCACTCCCGCAATTGAAGATGCAGAAAAATTAATTGATACAGCTTTTTCAAATGCAAAACTTTTTGGTAAAAAAGGAACCAAAGTAGGGAAAATTCAAATTGGTAACGATAAAGAAAAAACAACGATCTTTACCCATCTGATGAGTGGTATTTCCTATATGATTCCAATGGTTGTTGCAGCAGGACTGATTCTCTTAATTGCTAATTTATATGCTTTTCAAAAAGATGACTTAGGACATATCGTCAATTGGGGGTTTGATACAGATACTTCATTAGGATTCTTGATGTCAAAACTTTTTTATATCGGCCAAATAGGATTTAAATTGATGATTCCATTGTTTGCAGGTTTTGTTGCCAATTCCATTGCAGATAAGCCAGCAATAGCTCCTGCGATGATTGGTGCTTATTTAGTCAACGATCCAGAATTTCTAGGGGCCAATGCAGGTGGTGGTTTTATCGGAGCGATTATTGTGGCATTCATAGTAGGCTATATGGTTAAAGGCTTGAAACAAGTGAAATGGCCCAAATTATTGCAACCAATTGTACCGATTATGATTATTCCTTTCATTGGAACTTCTGTGATTTCATTAATCGTTTTATACATTATCGGTTCACCATTAGCAAATGGAATGGATATGATGTATAACGGATTGACAGCATTAAATAATAATTATGCAAGTGCGCCAATTATTATTGGAGTAATCTGTGGTGCCATGATTGGTTTTGACTTAGGTGGTCCGGTAAATAAAACAGCATTGGTGTTTGGAACCGCTATTTTTACAGACACATTAGCAAAATATGGAGTTGAAGGGACTAATTTTGTTCCTCAAACAGCTACCCAAGCAGCGATTTCAGTTGCTCCTTTAGGTGTTTGGTTGGCAACCATTTTATTTAAAAAGAAATTTTCAAAAGATGAAAAAGTAGCTGCTAGTGCGGCGTTTGGTATGGGGATCGTTGGCGTGACGGAAGGGGCAATCCCATTTGTAGCGGCTGATCCGTTTCGAATGATTTTTGCCAATGTCATCGGTTCAGCGGTGGCCGGTGGGATAGCTGCTGCAACAGGTTGTAAGTTCTTTGGCGGGATTGGCTCACCTTTAGGAACCTTCATTGGTTATGTACAGCAACCCATTCCTTTTATCACATGGATATTCTCAGTTTCAGCTGGAATTTTAACGACTGCGATTTTAATTGGTGTGATGCGTAAAGACCACAGGGAGTAAATAATGAGATTTTTGAAACAAAAATCTAAGCTAAAATTGGAGGAAACTATGATGAATGCAGAGGTATTTAATCAACAACATATTTTATTTGATGAAACCTCAACCACACAAGAAGAGGCATTTCAAATGATTGCCACTTTTGCTTATAAACTGGGATTTGTAAATAATGTTCAAACATATTTTGAAGGATTAAAAAAACGTGAAGTAGAAGCGACAACGGGATTTAAGGACCAACTGGCGATTCCTCATAGCAAAAATTCAGCAGTAGTAAAACCAGGCATGTTTTTACTTAAATTTTCCCATGAAATTCCTTGGAGGTCCTTGGACGGTCAGCCAATCAAAGTTGCCTTTGCTTTGGCGATTCCTGAAGAGGGAGCTACAAAGCATCTAAAATTGCTAAGTTTAATTGCTCGGAAATTAATTGATCAAAAATTTAGAGAAGCAATTTTAGCAGAGTCTGATCCAGAAAAATTAGATGCAATGATCAATCAAATTGATTTTTAAAGATCGGTAAAAGAGGCAAACGAAAAAATAGTAGAGAAGGTTTGGCAATGAAAAAAAAGGTACACGTTATTCATCATACGCATTGGGATCTTGAATGGTATTTTACCAATAATGAATCATTTGTACAATTTGCCTACCATTTAGATGAAGTAATGGATGCACTAGAAGCAAATCAAATAAACCACTACTTACTAGATGGACAAATGAGTATTCTCGATGAATATTTGCAGAGTTTTCCAGAACAAAAAACACGATTGAAAAAATTGATTCAAAGTCGACGGTTACAAATTGGTCCTTGGTATACACAGACTGATGAGTTGATTGTTTCTGGAGAATCGATCATCCGTAATTTACATTTAGGAATAACATTAGCTAACGACTTAGGAGGCTATATGGCGATTGGTTATTTACCTGACTCATTTGGACAAAGTCAGGATATGCCAAAAATTTATAATGGTTTTGGTATTCGACGGGCGGTTTTTTGGCGTGGTTTAGCTAATGAACAACTAACGGATCGAGAATTTAACTGGGCGAGTGAAGACGGTTCATTGGTTCAAGTTGCTAATATAAAAAATGGTTATTTTGTTGGCGTCAATTTGATTGAAGAAAATCATTATCAAGCGTTGATGGCGACTATTGAAGTAGGTGCTACGAGTGGAGAATTGGTTTTACCAGTAGGAGGAGATCAGCGATATGTTGATCGAAACTTACGAGAACGAATAGCTAAGTACAATCAACATTTATCTGAATATGTATTAGTAGAAAGCACGTATGAAGCTTTTTTTGAAGCTTTGGATGAGCAGAAGTTACAAACGGTTTCTGGTGAATTTATGACTGGATCAGTGTCAAAAATCCATCGTTCCATCTACTCGTCTCGCTATGACCATAAATACATGAATGATCAACTAGAACGTCGTATGATTTACCAAGTTGAACCATTGATGGTCATGGCCGAAAAAGTTGGAATCCCCTATAAAAAAGGTGCATTAGATCGCATCTGGAAATTACTGGCAAAAAATCAAGCGCATGATAGTGCAGGTGGGTGTAATAGTGATCGTACCAACCAGATTATTTTAGAACGTTATACTGAAGCAGATCAGTTATCTCAATCTTTAATAGACTATCTCACTAGAAAAATAGCGGAATCTCGAGTAGATGTTCAAGAAAATGAATGGACAGTTTTTAATCCATTGCCTTGGCCCATAAAGAAAGTAGTGAAAGTTCAAGTTTCCGTAAAAAGTCCTAGCATTAACATTACAGAAGGCAACACAAAAATTCCGATGGTCCAGCTCAAGACCGTTAAAGAATACAATGGTTCTATTCGTCGAAATCAAAAAGAACAAGACAAAATGAATTTTTACTACATTCACACGTTGTTAGTCGAAGTCAACGTACCAGCTTTTAGCTTTAAAACGTATCAACTTGAAGAACAAAAAGTGGAAATTCCTGTAGTTGAGCAACGTGAGGAAATAAACCCACAAATCGAAAATGAGTACTATCAAGTGAAACTGGCGGACGGCAAAATTCAATTGTTTTTGAAAAAAAGGCAATTATGGTTGGAAGATGTCTTTCAATTTGAAGATAGCGGGGATGAAGGAGATACGTACGATTACTCTCCGCCTTATGAGGATTTTATTACTTTTCATGATTTTCAGGATGCTAAGTTTCAAGTGATCCGCAATCACTTGGAAGAGAAACTACAGCTATCAGGTGTTTGGTTAATCGCTAAAAATTTAGACGAGCGAAAAGAAAAACAAGCAACCCAAGCAATTAAGTATACCTTCTCTCTTTCTTTAAAAAAAGCAGTACCACGAGTTGAATGTCAATTGATCATTGATAACCAAGCGATCGATCATCGAATGCGCGTGCATATCAAGACCCCTTTTGCGAATCAACATTCCTTTGCTGATACACCATTTGGAATGATAAAACGAGCTGTAGTTGACCCGTATTTGACAGATTGGCGTGAATTAGGTTGGAAAGAAGAGCCAACCACTATTTTCCCCATGTTGCACTATGTCAATGCACATAATCAAACAGGTAGTATGACGGTCTTTACGAAAGGCATCAAAGAATATCAATTTGTTGGAAAGAAATTCCGCCAAATAGCGCTTACGCTATTTCGCTCGGTAGGGTTTCTTGGGCGACCAGATTTGCTAAGACGACCAGGAATTGCTTCTGGCAATGAGTTTAAATACATTCCAACTCCGCAAAGTCAATTACAGAAATCTTTAGTGTTTAAGTTTTCATTGCAGTGGGATAAACATTTTCAACCAGCACAAATTGAGAAAAGTTATTTAGATTACGCAGTATCACTTCCGAATTATCAAATTCAGGAGTTAAACCGTTTCACCAATCCATTAAAATATTTTGTTTCGAATCCTTTGCAAGAACCTGTAGTTCAAACGTTTGAGATGGCACTAGTTAGCCAAGAGCTTGTCTTTCGTTCGTTAAGAAAATCAACGACATTACAAGGTTTTGATTTACGAATATTTAATCCCAAAAAGGTCTCGGTCTCTGGTGGGAAGTTAACCTTTAATCAACTTGTGTCTTATGAATAGGTGGATTTAAAAGGAATACCAACAACGTCAAGAAAAAGCGGGAATCCGATTGATTTAGGCACATTTGCTCCTGGTGAAATAAAAACCATTCATATTATTTAGCAAAGGGTGAAAGAAATGCAAGAAGATGTTTTTCTATTGATTGAATCGAATCGTAAGGAAATGACGTATGTTGAACAATTAATCGCTGATTATTTTTTAGCGAAAAACCCACCAATGATGATTGATAAATTAGCGAAACGATTATCTGTTTCAAAGGCATCCATTACGCGCTTTTGTAAGAAAATTTCTTTGAATAATTACAAGGAATTAATTTTTCTCTATAAACTATCATTGGACAATGCAAAAAAAGAACGGTCGGTTTCTTCTGTTGTAACCGCTGCCTATCATTCATTAGCGACAAGAAGCGAGCAAATGTATGTTGAGAAAAAAATCGACCAGTTTTGTGAATACATCCATCAGCACAAAATCATTCATTTTTATGGAAAAGGATTTAATTCATTTGTTGCTTTAGATTTTCAATTTAAGTTTTCTCGTTTAGGAAAATATGTTCGAATCAGTTCTGATGAAAATTCGATTACGATGGCCTCAAAATTTGCTGAAACAGATGAGTTAATTATTGTTTCAAGTCTCAGGGGGCAAGATAAAAAAATGTGCCATGCGATGCAAGAAGCAAAGGCAAAATCATTATCTATCTTATTATTAACCTCTAATCAACAATCTGAACTGATACCCTTTGCTGATGTCTATTTATTTACAGCATTCTTAACAAGAGAAGAAGCTTTAGGGAATATCTCTCCGCAGATTCCAATTCTTATACAACTCGATATGGTTTATGAACGTTACATTCATCTGTATGCGGATTCTGTAAAAAAATGGATTGAGTCAGAACGAATTTTGCATCAATAAGAAGTAATAAGTGTGAAGAAATGATAGGAGGTGAACACTTAAAAAACATTCATTACTTTTGAGTATTAAATATTTATAAATAGGAGGAATGATAAATGAAAAAGCGTTATTTTGTATGGCTTTGTTTTATAGTTGTTGGATTGTTTGTTGGAGGAGGCATCCCACAAATTGGTCAAGCTGCTGATAATTATTCTGTTAAAGGTGAAAATCAACCATATTTTCATGGATTTAATGCTGAACAAATGTTGAATTGGTCACCTGAAACAGATAAAACAGCAAAATATTTCCGTTCCAACACTCCATTGGAAAAAAGAAACGCACCTTTTACAGCGACACAGGCACAACCACAATTAAGAAATGATGCGACCTTACTAACACTATCAAGTGATTATGGTGATCCGGGGTATGGCACAAAAAAAGGAATCCCTGACTTTACCCGAACTGTCGATTCTTATTCGCGCCATGTTTTTCAATTCTGGCAATATGTTGACTATTATGCATCTTGGAATGGTATGCCCATTGATGGTACCAACTATGAAGATATCAAAAATAATCAACAATTAACCTATGGGGTAGTGAACTATCCAAATCCAGCCTATACTGATGCGGCGCACCGAAATGGTGTAAAAAGTTTAGGTGGTTGGTTCTGGCCTCGTCAAGAAATTTTTTCGAAATGGGTTGTTCAAAATACAGATGGTAGTTTCCCGATTGCAGACAAGATGATTGCTTTGGCTAGATATTTGAACTTTGATGGATATTTCATTAATCAAGAAGCGACTATTTCTAAAGAAGATGCGCATCAATTACAGGCAATGCTTGTTTATTTTAAACAACAAGCACCAGATTTATATATTCAATTCTATGACTCACTAACAAAAGATGGACAGCTAAATTATGTAAATGGTTTTGATGCTACCAATAGCTATTGGGTACAGGCAGAAAATGGTTCTGCAGCAGATAGTATTTTTATGAACTACGCATGGAATAAAGAACGCTTGGAAAGAGGGAATCAATATGCAAAAAGCATCGGCTTGAATCCATTAGAAGTGATGTTTGCCGGAACTGAAAATCAAAAATATGGGTTTAATCCTCCTTATGATCCGCGTCAAATTTTTACAAATAAGGAAAAAACACTGGCTTCTTGGGCATTATTTGGTTCAGATTTTGTTTATTCTCGTTATCCTGGTGATAATTTAGAAAAAGGCAACCAAGCGGAAATTAATACGCGTGAACGCAAGTACTGGTCTGGTCCAAAACAAGATCCTACTCAAACTGGCAGAACAACGGAAGAAAATAGTTCGCCATATCCTGATCATGGATATCCCAATGATGCCAATAATGCCGCTCATTGGGATGGGGTAGCTAATTTTATTGCAGAAAAAACAAGTATAAAAAAGCTTCCTTTTGTAACTAATTTTAATACGGGACATGGAATCGGTTTTTATAATGATGGACAATCTGTCTCAACTAGAGAGTGGAGTAATATTGGCATCCAAGATATTTTACCAACTTGGCAATGGTGGAAAGAAGGAAAAGCACAAGTTGCCTACAATTATATAAATGCTTGGAATGGCGGAAGTTCTTTAGAAATTAAGAATGTACAGAAACAAGCGATTGTTCATTTATTCAAAGTTGACACTATTTTAAATGGTCAAGAAGATTTAATCTTACAAGCGATTGTACCAAAAAGCGCAAAAGCACAAGTTTTGCTTTATTTCAAAGATGATTTAACAAATCCAGTAGCATTTCCAATTGAAAATAGTACTCAGTGGCGAAAAACAACCATTCGTTTAAGTGAATACCAAAATCGAGAAATTGGTAAGATTTCAATGTCTGTTGAAAACACTGGCACGAAATCTGTTCTAGTAGGTCAATTAGGTATTGTACCGGAAAATAATCATCTTACTGGATCCCCAGCCTTTACAGTAGATCGCTATTTGAAATCTAGTGGAGAAGCTTTTGTCCATGCAACGATGGCAGAAGATATTTTGTACTACGATGTAACAGATCAAAAGGGAAGATTTATTACCCGAATCAATAGTGAGGACAGCTATCTCAATCATATTCCAGCATATGCAACGAGTTTAATCGTTCAACCTGTAACTAAAAGCTATCAGAAATATAAAAAATTAACTGTTCCATTGGAAATCAATGCCGTAGATCTTCCCGTGATCATGAAAGAATCTGAAGCGGACAAATTTGAACCATAAGTAGAATCATCAGTGGAGACAAAAGAGGAACCGCTAGACGAAGAAGTGAGTGAAACACAGATAGAAACGCCGAATAAAGTGAATGGGGAAACGCAAACAAAAAACATAGACAAGCTGAATATTGAAGTGCCAACAAAAACGCCTGTCAAAGTTAATGGTAAAAATCAACAGATGCTTTTGTAATAGGCAATGAAGCAGAGAAAAAATCCGTTCAATTCAAGGAAACATTTTCAGATGGAGTGAAAAAAGTGGCTGACGTTCCAGTGGTTGTGAAAGAACCACAAGTGACACCGACGGAAGCGAACAAGGCAAAACTTTTAGACAAAGGAGATGGAGATAGTCAAACAAAAGCTAATTTTGGTGAGGAAGAAAAAGTAAAAGAAGCAGAATCAACAAAAGTGTTACCAAAGACCCATGAAAACAATCAAAGTACAATTAAGTCAGTGCTTGGAACTATTGTAATAGGAATAGCAGGAATAGGACTAGTAAGAAAATCAATAGAAGAAAACTAATAGTGGGAAAATTTCGTAATGTTGCTTCTTTAATGAGAATTTAAAAATTTTTAGCCGTGAAAAATGGATGTAACATAACAGATTTGTAAAGATAAAAAGAGTTATGTTACATCCTCTGTTTTAAAAGATACATTATTTTCAAAGGAAAGAGAAAAATTTGACTAAAAAAATATTTTTTTGCAAAGAAACAAGATTATAGGTGAGGGTACCTTTTAGTAAGAAATGGACGGTGTGAAGATTATACTCTATGTGTTTTTTATAAAAAGGGATTATAGTTATTTGTTGTAGTGATATAAAAGAGAACAGAAAAACATATGATGGAAACATCAGCGTATTATTATTACAAAGAGCTATTTGCAATAAAGGGATAGAAACATTCCCAAGCTTCCACATTAATACACTTTGAAATAAATAATAAAGATGGTCTTAGTTGACAGAAGTACCAAGTTTTTCCAATATTTATTCCATTTAGGTTTGTATTATTATTTAGAAATATCGAAAAACTAGTTCTCTGTTAGGTAAAAAATGGTGATACACTACAGAAAATTATAAAAAGGAGGAACTAAAAGATGGAGATGTCATCAGAAGTAAGAAAAGAAGTCGTAAACTGTATAATGAGAGATTTGAGACGTGTTGAAGTTAGAAAGGATTGGAAATATCAATATCATGATATTATAAAAAAACTAGTAACTAAAGTTGATGGAACTACAGGGGAAGTCTATCGTGAGTTTTCAGACAATATACCGCTTAGAGTTTCTAAGAGAAAAGTTTATCGAATGTCACATGACAAATTAGCACCGCGAATACTTGATTATCTGGAAAATAGTCAAACTTCAAATAGTTTCATAAACAAAGATAGGAATAAAAAGGCAGTTTTTGATGAATTAATAGAAGAAAAAACTTATTTTCTTAAGCTTGTAAATGAGGCTAGAAAAATAGTATCAGATAGAAAAAATCGATTATTTAAAGAAATTCCTAAAAAAATTAAAGATTCTTCACTTGTTTTATAAATAAACCATTTACTCTATAAATTCTAAAAATTTTCGTTACATAAAAAGGTAGAAACATCAAAATATGATTTATTTTAGGTTCGCTAGGAAATAAAACTAGTTTTTAACTCCTTTATTTCTAAATATTTAAGTTGATTTCTGGAAAGTGACTAATCAAAAAATTCTTTGTAATCATTTATACAGATTGCTGAGTACGAAGAAAAAAATGAAGTTAATTTATAGTCTAAATTTTTTTGTTTTAGATAGATACAAAAATGATATAATTTAAAGAGTGAAAAATGAATGGACAAGCTAATAACGGGTGAAATAGGTGAGAAATATGGAAATTAAACAGAGTGAAAAAGCAGAATTAATACCTTTTTTAGATCAAATTTTTAAACAACAGCATGAAAAACAATTTAGGGATCATTTACCAGAAGAAGAGAGCCAAGTATTAGCTTTTGGTGCATGGAATCATGATGAATTAGTAGGTGGCATCGTTGGTAAACGCCAGTATGATACATTGCATATTTCGTTGCTAGGCGTAGATGAGACCTGTCAAAAAGCGGGTGTTGGTTCTGCGTTAATACAAGCAATAGAAAAACAAGCAATAAGAGACGAGGTGAAAAAGATTACACTAACGACGAAGTCTTATCAAGCATTAGGTTTTTATTTAAAAAAAGGATATAAGGTTTTTGGTGAATTAGAAGATGTTCCAATGGTTGGTACGACGAAATATTATTTGGTTAAAAGAATATAACGAAGTATTTGGAAAATTAGTAAAACGGTCATATTCCTTAAATAGTTTAGTGATAAATGTCTAGAGTACCTTATTGTTCTAAAAAGGAATAGAAATGAGAAAGCGCAAAGAAGTAATAAAATCATAACTGTCCCTCTAAAAGGGTAGTTATGATTTTATTATTTAGTTTACTAGAAGATCAGTGAATTATAAAGAATACTGTAAGTGTCAAACCAAGTAGATACAATTATAGTGAAGCTTTTTGGACAATGCCATTACATATAAAAACTTAGTAGCTTAGTAGATTGAAGAATATCTAAAACGATAACAATAACTTTTCCTATTTCATCAAGTCTCAGGTTTATACTTTCTTGACTATCTTCTCATTTTACGAGGGATAGTAAATAAATTGATATTTATGTAAAACTAAAATTAAAAAGCTTGCCATCACTTTATCGCCAACCATCAAACTTTTCTCGCATTGAAACAAAGGAACCTTTCCATTTTTGTTTGTAGTTACGCATGCAAGGAAATAAGTGAAAATCTAATCGTCACTTTTGTTTGCTTTTGTAATTTTGGGCATACCAATTTAATAAGTTTGGTATTTTTATAATTAAACATAAAATCAAATTTTATCATAACTAATTGCGTTTTTTGATCATCTGTAATGTTCAGAAAGAATATTATTACATAAGAGGTGGGGGAAATGCTAATTTTAGTTTGTATGTTGGCTATATGGTTCAAAATCGAACACTATACTGATATGAGCTGGTGGTTTTTAATTCCTTGTACGATTATTGTTGCCTTGATGGGCATAGCAGAAGGTATTTTAATATACAAAGAAATCAAGGATATAGCACAAGAAAAAATGTTAAGGAGGAAATAGGATAAAAATACTATCATAATTATGATGGCACTGTTATCAGTGAAAATGAAACTATCGAAATCAAAAAAAATGTGGATTTATAATTGTGAACTAAGTAAAAATTTTTGAATACGCTTGTGATAAATATACCTAGAATATTCTAGAACAGGTGAGTTGGTGCTTTATTCACCATCAAAAAATCTAAACTAACAAAAAGTTAAAGCTGACAGGATGATTTGATGTAAAGGAGCGTTTTAGTATTGTGATTGTTTAACTAGTGGATGAGTAAACGTAAAGTTATTCAAAAAAATAGATTCAATGAAGATAGGCAAAAACATCATTTGAATTTGTAGAATGAGGATGATCAGTGAGTTATCAATCATTTGGTGAAATGGTGGCAGATTTTCACTGTTTTTGTCGGTATGATGATCGTGTCGGAATGAGAAAGTTAAAATAAGTGATTGTGTATGCGGTTACCTAAACTGTGAAGAAATATTTTATCCATAGAGCCAAGTACGACGGAGCCGAGTACGACAGAACCAAGTACAACAGAGCCAGGTACAACCGAACTAAGTACGACAGAACCAAGTATAACGGAACCGAGCAAGGTGAAACCAAGTGTAGTCGAGTCAAGTGAAATTGTAACAAATAGCAATGCTTCATCAAATAATAATTCTTTTGAAAAATTACCTAAAACAAATGACAAGAAGAATGTATTATCTATATATGGAATTTTGATGACATTAGTTGCTACAATAGTTATTTTAAAAAATAAATAGTTGGATTTAAAATAGTTGAATTAAACGGAACAGACTATGAAACTGGGACAATAATCAGAGAAAAGCTGAATATTGTCCCAGTTTCTTATTTATTTGTTTTACTGGAAGATATGGTTATAGGAAAGCTTGAGGAATTACCTCCAACATTTAAGTTATGTTGGTTTTTTTGAAATTTAATAAGTTGTTGACGCCAGTGTTTGTATAACAGTTGATTGATCAGTGGGAACACCAGGCTCATTCGTAACAACTTCTAAAGTAATTTTGTCGCCTTTTTGTAAATTTCTGCTATGAGTTATCTCTATGTTTCCTTGAGAATTTTCTTTAAATGATTCAGCGAGGTCATTTCAGTAAGATTTTAACATAAAAAATACTGGATGATTAAGAGGGAAATATGGGTTAGGCAAACTAACTCGCTCAAGCGTTTTGTGTCAATCTAAAACGATAATTTGAAATAACTAGACTTGAAACTTTGGATGAAACACCTAAGATGATTGAATGGAAGAGAGGAGGAGTTGCTCAGTAGGAATGTATGAAGAAGAATATTGATGAAAGAGATAGCCGAAGCTACCTCTTTATTTTAACCTCTATGGCAACCAGAACAGCAATATTTACATCCATCAAATTTCATAGAAGGATATAACGCTTGGTTTGAGCGTATGGCATCTGTGCAATTCGCATAATGACCAATTTTAATTTGGTTATTCGTATCAGGGAGACGATAACAAGTAGTCTCATGCAGTTCATGGCGGCCTTTTTCGTCTGGCATCTGGCTAGCGATGAAATAGGGCATAGGATAGTTCTCCTTTCATGTATTTCAGAACTCCCCAGACTGATAGTCTTATTATACATAATGTGTTTTATTTCACAAAGAATAAATACCTCGACAATAAAATTTTTAAATAATTTAACTATTTTTTAAACAATGAAGAGTAAAAATATCGGCGTTTGTCAGTTCCTATAAACAAGAGACGATGATAATCGTTAAAAAAAAGACTGATTATGATATAAAAAATCAAAATCAGTCTTTTTTTATTTCAGAGTCATCAGATTTTCTTTGATGATTGTGTTGCCTGTTTATTTATAGAACAACTGTTTATTTGGTTGTTTCAATTGTTTTTTCAAAACTACCATTATCCATAAAATCTTTCATGATGATCGGTGAACCTGGATGAAGAATTTTAAGACCAACAACAGCATCAACCGTTTCACCTGCTTTTACATCCGTATCGCCCATTTTTACGAGGTCTGGTTTATAATCCTGTGGAAATAAACCGTTTGCTCCAGTGAGTAACTCTTCTGTTTTATCAGTTTCTTGAATTGGTTTGATGGATGATTCAAAAGACATCCAAGGACTTTGTGCCTGATCGCTTTTATTGGTATATTCAATTTCTATTGCTAATATTTTTGTGTTTGCGTCATATTGACTTGTTAATTCTTCTGTATTTTTTATGACAATTTTTGCCGAATTATCTTCAAAAGTCGTATCACTCGCTTTTTCACTTGCTGTAGTTGATTGATTTGTACTTTCTGAGTTTGCGACTTTAGAAGTTGAGGTAGCTGATTCTTGTGAAGCGTTTGATTTCGATCCATTATCGCCACAAGCCCCTAACATTATAGTAGAAAATAAAATTAATCCCAATCCAACTGTTTTTTTCATTTTTTCCTCCATCAAATTTAAAATAGTTACTCCCACTTAATGGCAGGTAGTGATAGTCGCCAAGGTAAAAAAACACTTTTTATTATATTCTCAATAGAGATAAAGATAGGGGTTACATCTTTATTCTCGTTGATTAAAAGGACATCGAGAATAACAGATTGACCTATCCTAAAACAGAGTAATTTTTTTACTTAAGCTAAGTATAATATAAGTTATTTTATGAGTAAAGGTGTATCAATGAATTTGTTTCTCTTTATAAATGTGACAAAATCGCTAGTTGAATCAATGGAAAAAGCCATAAAAAATAAGATAAACTGTCAATTGTACAATATTTAATAATGAGGTGAAGATAATGGGAAAATTTATAGGTGCTCTAGCGGTCATTTTATTAGGTGTTGGTGGCTTTTTTGGTTATCAATATTATAATAATACGTATAAGACAACCACAGCCTATGCGAAAATACCAGAAATAGTTCCAGAAAAGATGAAAACAAAAGATATGTCTGGGGATATAGTGGAAAATAGTTATACTTACGAATACGATGTTACTTTTGTGAAGGAGAATGGGGAAACGACAAAGCGAACTTTCGATGTGAGTGGTGAAAATCCTCAGCCTTTAAAGCCAGGAAGTTACATTAAAGCTGAAATCAGCAATGAAAGAGTAAATGCGCCGACAGAAGTTGCAGCAGCAGACGTTCCTAATTCAATAAAAGAACAATTAAATGCAGGAAGTAAACAATAGATTTTCTTCGTTTTATTTAAATTTAGTTTTTTATAAAAGCAAAAATACTTTTTTTCAAAGCACCTCAAGTTGATTGTAACATCAAGTGTGAGGTGTTTTTTTGATATGTAAAAGAGAATTCCATCGCATGTTAACGAATAGATAAGGAGATTTTGACAAATAACAAATAGTGTGGTTTATTAGAAGGAGAAAGATGAGGTGAATGAAATGGATAATGACCAGAGGTACTCTAAGCTTACTAAGGATAAAACCTTTGTAACTTGGGGGATGATTCCAGTAGTTGGCTTTTTTGGACTTTTAGTGTCGTTGATGATTTTCATTTAATTGTTCTCTTTGAAATAAGCGAGGCGCTTATGCAAAAACTGTTTTCTAAAAATATCGAAAGATATTCATGGAAAAAAGGGGCTGTCATACAGTTGGCTTTCTTTAAGTTAGCTCAATTTCACCTTTATATTGCATCGTGTTAAAGCGCCAAGTCAATAAATGCTCTTTCTAATTTTTTGGAAAGGGCATTTATTTTGTAAAAAAATAAAGTGATGAGCAAAATGTCGCTTTTATCTATCATTGGATCATTTATTTTATTGGCATTACAGAA
>NZ_BJWF01000045.1 GCF_007990225.1 Enterococcus villorum
TGACTGTTTGCGGATCTGTACCAAAAGTACCTTTTGCATTCTCTGGGGTTTCTTTCAATACATAGCCATCAATTTCTTTTGCTTGCGTTTCATAACTATCGCCAATAGTTCCGTTTAATGTTTCAGTAGCAACTAATTCTTTCCCGTCTTTATCCACATACTTAACAGTTACGGGTGCGGCTTCTGCTTTTTCATAAACATACGTGACTGTTTGTGGCTCTCCGTTAAATGTTCCATTTGCATTTTCTGGTATTTCTTTTACTTGATATCCAGCAATTTCTTTAGGAGCTGTTTCATAAGTCTCACCGTATTTTTCTCCTTTAAGAACCTCGGATTCCGCTACTTTATTTCCTTCTTCATCTACGTAGTTGACTGTAACATCACCAATAATTTCGGGTTCTTTTACCGTGATTGTCACATCTTCAGAAACTAGATTATCCACACTCCGTACTAAAAACTTAATTCGATACTTCCCAGGTTTTTTCGTATCAACTGGATTATTATCCAAGTTCATAAAAATAGCCTTATCGGTTACGTCATTTCCATTCGCATCAATGGCTACTACATTTGCCGCCTTTAAAGCTGCTGCATTGTTCCATTCACTGCCATATTCTACTTCTCCATCTTCCGCATGAATGTAGTTGACTTCTTTTGCTTTAGTATATACATAAACAATATGCTGTTCTGTTTCAGAAAAAATTCCTGATGGATTTTCTGGTGCTTTGGATAAGGTATAGCCCTCAAATTCTTTCGCCTCAGTAGTGTAACTTTCACCGATTTTCCCTTCCAATGTTTGTATAGGTTCTAGATATTCACCAGCATCAGATAAATAATGAACATAGACTGGCGCAGGAGTCATCGGTGCGTTGATATAGAGATCACTCACATTTGCTTGTTGACCTAGATAAGATGGTATGGAAGAACTAGCGAAATTATCTCTATCCTGACCTAAATAAATATATTTGTATGAATTGATCGTTTGCAATTGTGTTTCATTTAATGTAAAAATTGCTGAGTTATCAGAAAGATCTCTAATTGCTGTAGAGTCTATCTTTTCTGCATCAGCAGGAACTTCTTTACCGTATCCCATATAGTCACCAGAACTAGTATATATTTGAACTTTTTTATTTGGAATACTATTTGATACATACAACCGTAAAGTAGAATATCCCTCTTGACCAAAAGACCCCTTACCATTTTTAAAAGTCATTGAACGTCCATCAAATGACATTTTAATTTCCTTAGATATTACGCTATTGGTCAATGCAGCTGAAGGTTTCTCTGTCGAGGGTTGCCCTATAGCAGTGAGAGGCACATCCCAGGCTTCTGTTTCTTTTGTGTCTGTAGCTACAACTGCTTGAGTATTCGTCGTTTCCTCTGCTAGAACCATTCCTGTAGAAATCAGGCTCTGTGCCATCATCCCAGTGGCCATAAACATGGCTAATAGTTGTTTTTTACGTTTTCTCGTTAATTTTTTCTTACTCATTATTCGCTTCCTTTCAATTTATAATTATCAATTTTTTTGTTGCTGTTACAACAACCTTGTTAATCATATAAAATATGTACAACTTAGAATCATCAAAAATCTAGATAGTATTTTACTTTTTTTGACGATTCTTTTTGCCAACTATGATTAACGACTTAAATAAAAAGAAATTTCTTACAGACCCTCTCCTATTTATTTAAGTTAAGGACCTTTTTCTCGAAACCCTCACTCCTTTCTTCCTCTAATATCATATCGATTTCCATATTTCCTGATAATCAAAAAAAGAGATATTAAAAATTTAGTTTTGATTGTTTATACCTTGACGTATAAAATTTTGATTTACTAAAACGTAGGCTAATGCCAGTCCGAACCATAAAAAACGTTTTTCCAAGGTTGTACTTAAAGCAATCGTTGCCCCAAAGAAGGTCATCAACATCAAAAAAGAAACAATCGGGTATAACATAAGATACTTATTTTTGCGCATATAACTATTCCCATACAGTTTTACTTGGAGAACAAACAAATAAAGTAATACGGCTGCCATGCCCAAAAAACCTAAGGCGCCTAAATTTGCCAACGTCTCTAAAAAGAAATTATGACCAGTCACAGCCGCTGAGGTATCTGTATTCTCAAATCCTAAAAAAAGACTGTCCAATTTTTTCGGTGCGCCACCTGCGCCAATGCCAAGAAAATGACTATCTCGACTGATTTTCCATAAATGTTCATATAGTTCTGTTCGTGCGGAGGTAGAAGTCGTTTTGTTTTCGAAAGAATTAGAAATGATTTCTAATAGGTTGCGACCAAAAGAAGTCATAGAGAAGAACAAAGCGCTAGGCGGTCCGAAAATCAAACTTATCAAGACCGCCTTTTGCCGATACAAAGTAAAAAATAAGGTAAATGAACTTATCCCCATACATAACATACCGATTCTTGAATAACTACTGATAACGACGAAGAGACTCATGGCAGTAAGTAGCACATACACGATGTTTTTACGCCAAACCTGTTGAATTTGTTGAATAGCTAAAATGACGATAGGATAATACAAAGCAATGTATAACGCATAGTCATTCGTATTAAAATAAAAGCCTGTCGGTTGGTATTTAATAGTTGTGGATACATAAGTATTAGCCGAAGAGAGATATAAATGTACGCCAAACAAAACTTCTACAATACCCACTAGCAGGTTGCTGACAAATGCAATCACTATGATTCGTAAGACCCATTTTAATGATTCCTGATTAAGCATTCGAAAGGTCACTAGAAGAATAAAAAGGATCTCAAATGCGAAGTACGAAGCCCGAAAGACGACACTCGAATAATCTGCATAGAAGTAAGAGGTTCAAGACAAAGCCAGAAAAATACTTAAGCAGAAAATAGGTAGCTTATATTGTTTCAATCCTGAAAAATCAAATTCACCAATCATCAGAAAAAGTACGAGATATATCGGTAATAGAAAGCGAAAAAGATATAAACTTTCATGTCCAGGGACAGATAGATATGCCCCAAAAAACATAGAAAGTACAATACCATACCACAATAATTGATTCAGTTGGATTAAATCAAATCGCCATAAAAACAAAACAAAAGAAAGAAAGAGAATTCCTCCATAAAACACTGGCTGAAACAAACCTAAGATACTGAGAAAAAAGAAAACAAAGTATAGCAAATACTTTGTTCGATTATTTATATCCATACGCATAACCATACCCATACTTCTTGCGTTGCTTTTTCGTTATTTTCTTATAGTTTAAAACCATCCCTAACAAAACGGGACTGACTAACCGAATGCTTGATAGTGCTTCTTCAATCTCATTGGTTTTTGTTTTATTGTCTCTCACAACAAATAAAACATTTTTAAACGTGGAAATAATCACTTTTGTATCAGGAGAAAGACGTATAGGGGGACTATCAATAATGATGATATCGAATTTTTCCAGTTGTCGCCAAATGTAGTCGTTCACGATGTCAGAAGAAAGTATTTCAGTGATGTTCAACGTGCTTCTACCACAAGAAATGGCAAAGAGATTCTCACTGACTTCATTCACAATATTTCTAGTTAACTGATCCTCGTAGATATTAGAAATACCAGGACGATTGATAATTCCTAACGTTTTGGAGGTTTGGGGACGATGCAAATCCATATCAACTAAAAGAACTTTCTTTTTTGCTTCTGCAAAAGCTTTGGCCACATGAAGTGCTGTATAGCTTTTCCCTTCTCCTTGATTCGCTGAAGTGACAACGATCACATGCTTTTGTTGATTTTTTAATTGAAATTCTAAATTCGTTTTTAAATCTCTAAAGGCATTGGCACTTAAATAATCCATACTTTCTAATTTTGAGATTGACGAACTCGTTGTTTCTTGCATTTTACCTCCTCCTTCTTCTTTTATGATCTTTGTGACTTGAATGAAACGATTGTTTTCCCTTTAGTTTAGCTGTTGTTGCTTTTTTGGCCTCTGCTTTGTATTCTAAAGGAATCGTACCAATGACTGGGAATCCAAAAGTTGCTAGTTGCTCCCCTTCACGAATCACTCCTTGATTTAAGGTTTCTAGAATAATGATTACTAAACCAAGCCAAATCCCCATAACAATCGATAAAACAATCGTCATGTTATCTCTGACCCTTTTTCCTTGTTCTGCGGCGTTCAGTACAATGAGTTTATTTTCAGGAAATAGCGTTTCTAAATATTTTTGAGTTGATTCTGCAATCTGATTGGCTACGGCTTGTGTTTTGTAGGGAGAATCCATTACGACACGTAAAGACAAACTTAATGAATTTTCATCACTCGTTAACGTCATGCTTCTTCTAATAACACCCACGCCATCATCTATTTTTGTTTTTTCTCTTACTTCACTTAAGACTGGCGAACTTTTCATGACATTCATATACGTATTCATCAATTGGATATTCAAACGAATATTCGCATCACTCGTTGTATCTTGGTCTGTATTTGCTTTAGGAAGCATGATCAACTCGACAGATGATTTATACATTTTATCTTGAATAAAATTTTGTACGCCATACGCTATTCCAGCAAATAAAACAGGACATATCACTAATATGTACCACCGCTGAATGATTTTATTGATAATTGTCTTGATATTTAAGTTCATCTGTTGCTCCTTCCTTTAAGGTCTGATAAAAAGCATATAGTTTAGCTTCTTCTGAGGACCAACTAAATCCCTTCTGTAAATAATTCATCCCATTTTTACTTTGCTCCTCACGTAAAAGTGAAGAAGAAACTAATTGGTTAGCAGCATATACTATTTCTTTTGAATCTCTGACATCTACTGCAAAACCGTTTTTACTTTGTTCAATAATACTTCTCCATAAAGGAAAATTGGAAACAATCATTGGTAAGCCATGGGCCATATACTCAAACATTTTTGTTGCAATCGATTCCGTATAATTCCCCACAGGATGTAACAAACACAAACCAATATCACATTGTGCATAAATGGAAGCTAATTGGTCGTATGCTACAAATGATTGGTATTCGACAACATTTTCTAAAGAATAGCGATGGATATATTGTTTTACTTTTTCTAATAGATTGTTTTCACATGATCCTACTAATTTTAAGCGTACATTCTTCTGATCATTTGTTAAACTCCTGATCATATCTAACATTTCCCATATTCCTCTAATTTCTGCTATTCGTCCTACATAGACAAAAGTAATTGGTTCTTGCTTAGCTCTTGGTACAACTGAAGTTCGATTTTGGATTTTAGGATAATTATAAATATCTTCAGTCAGTACTTTAGATGATAGTGCTTGGTAGTCATGTTTATAGCTTTCCTCTGCAAATAATATTCCATCGGTTTGATTCAATAATTTTTTCTCAATAATCGGAACGATTTTCGCTAATCGTTTACGTAAATACTTGGGAATCCAAGATTTAGATTGAATTGCTTTAGGGAAATTTTCATGCATATCATAAATAAATTTTCCTGTTTTCTTTTTCCTTTTTAGAAAAGGCAGAAGCAGTAATAATTCTGGATCATGAAAATGATAGTACGTTGCATCACTCGCTAGAATTTCTTTATAAAGCTGACGCCAAATCTTATATCGGTTATGTCGTTTGGCTTTGTCTAACAAATGAATGTTTAAATGGCTATTTTCAAAACTTTCTGATGCTGTATCATCGGTTACTGCATAAAAATCTACCTGATATTTTTTTGATAAGCTCTGCGCTTCCTTGAAAAAGATGCGAGCGTCTTTCCAAGAATGCACAGAACTGTACATCATAATTTTTTCCATTATTTTTTCGTATTTTCTGTTGAAGCTTGACTGGATTTATTTTCTTCATGTTTCGCTTCTTTACTCATTTTTTCTTTTGAATCTTGCTTGGCTGTTTTTCTCGCACCTTCAAATTCGGCTTCCCATTTTAGTTGAAGCGCTGTTTGGAAAGGATTATAGACGATGACTCCAGAGGTCATATCATTAGGAATCGAATAATAACCTGCTCCTTCTAACGTTTTTCCAGGTTCGATTACGTCACCAAAATTATCTTCGCTACTTGTAAATTTATATTCATTTCCTTTTGCATCTAAAATTTTGAAGTCAGGTGTGCCGATATCTTGTTCTTCTTCTGAAATATTTTTAGCCTTGACTTTTACTTCTAATGTTGTTTTTCCTAAATCTGTATTTAAAGGATTATCGACAATTTTTGCAGCTTCCACTGTTATTTCTAGATTTTCTGTTTTCTTTGTTTCACCGATTTCTGATTGAATATTCAAGATTTCTGAACTTTCTTGAGTTGTATTGGTTGTTTTTTTTGAATTGCTACATCCTGCTAATGCCATAGATAATCCTGTTAATATTGCTACACTAATAAGTAATTTTTTCATGTTATTTCTCCATTCTTTTTTTTATAATATGTGCTGGACATCCCACAGCTGTTACATGACTTGGAATGTCCTTGATGACCACTGCTCCAGCACCAATCGTGCTATGAGAGCCAATCATTATGTTTTGAATAAGGGTGCTACTGACACCAAAACTTGTTTGATCATTGATCGTGGTATTTCCTGAAACCGTAACATTTGGAAAAAGTGAGTTATAAGAACCTATCGTTGTATCATGACCAATGCTTGTACGAAGATTGACCATATTAAAATCTCCTATTTGGATATCAGTCAGCAGAGTTGCAAAGGGCATAATGATATTTCCTTGACCAAACTGGACCTCTTCATCAATTAAGGCAAATGGTGAGATCAAGTTAGGAAATTTTAAATAGGGGTTTACCTGCAATTTTTGATAGATCCTCTTTTTTATTTCTGGCGCTGCAACACCAATCGCAACATTCACTGGTTTCGAATAATATGCTAGCCATTCAATGGTTCCCAAAACAGTGGCGTGACCTACTTTTTCTCCTTTTCGCTTTCGATCATCAACATAGCCAAGCAAATGGTAGTCCGATAACTGGTTCACTAAAAATCCAATTTCTTTGCCAAAACCACCCGCTCCAACGATAACGATTTCTTTCATTTTTCTCCCCCCATATTTAGCGGTTTGGTTGTTTAGATAAAATAGAAACAGCTCGTAGACATAATTATGCGGATTTTTAACAAAAAAAATAATCATTTTTAATGGTATGAAATACATCATTTCGATTATTCTAGATTTTCTTTTAATAGATTCTGTTTCATTTTCAATTGTTCATCCGTGATTTTTTGATAGGAAATCCCGTTTTCTTCGTAATTTTCACCTTCTAACTGAAGACTATCAATATTACTCAATACATCGCCGTAATTCAAAGCAATGCTTTTCATGTCCAAAAAAGTAAAGTCTGTTCGCATATTATTTTCTAAGGTTGACAATACTTCTTGGTAGTGCGGGAGCATCTTTAGATTGAATAATTTTTTCCCAATGCTTTCAATCACTTGTCTTTGGCGCTCTTGTCGTCCGTAGTCTCCTAGAGGGTCGTCTTTTCGCATCCGTGAATACTTTAATGCTTCTTCGCCATTTAAAAAATTAATACCTTTAGTAAATTTCTTGCCCTGATAAGTAAAATCAAAAGGACTTTCTACCGCTATACCACCCACAATATCCACTAATTTTTTCAAACCTACCATATCTAAAGTGACGTAATGATTGATAGGAAGATCGAAGACACCTTCTACCGTTTTAATCGCCATTGAAGCCCCACCATAAGCATACGCGTGATTGATTTTGTCTTTTCCTTCTCGTCCATCAATCTCGACGTAAGCATCTCGAGGAATACTTAGCAATTTGGTTTGTTTTTTCCCAGGATTGATGGTTAGCAGGGAGAGACTGTCTGAACGTCCATATTCAGTCGTTAAATCTTCACTATCGATCCCTAGTAATAAAAGACTAAACGGTTGTTTTTGCTCTAAATTGACAAATTTCGTGGCTATTTCTCCCGATTCAGTCATTGCATTGGCGTACATCTTATTGACACTTGTAGAAAGGTCATAATAAATTTTGCCTAAAAAAAACAGCAAAGTCACAGTCATCACACCAATGACTATGCCGATTACTTTAAAAAATTGTTTCATCTTTGCTCCTTTCTTTTCCAGGAATAATCATAGGGACGATATTTTTTTCTTAGCTGTTCTTGTGCTTTTTTCGTTCGCTGATTTCTTCTCTGTAATATAATGTCACACCACTTTTTTTACTCGGGTGATTTTTTCACGCTTTGCCAATGAATTTAAATGTTGTCGCGTAATATTTAAGTACGCAAGAGCATCTGAACTCGATAGAAAATAAGAACGAAGCTCTTTTTCTTGTTCTCTCATTAGAACCTCCTAATTTTTTACTTGGACACGCCCATAAATCGTTCCATAGTTTCTTGTTTTCCACTATTGACACCTTTTCGTTTGAGTACAATCAAGACTGTTTTTACTAAAATGAAACTATCTGTTTTCAAGCTTGCTTGATCGACGTATGTAACATCATATTGAAATTTTTCTTCCCAAGTCAGAGCGTTTCTTCCATTCACTTGAGCAAGTCCAGTCAAGCCTGGAATCACTAAATGTCTTCTTGCTTGTTCTTTCGTATATAAAGGCAAGTATTCAATGAGTAACGGTCTCGGACCGACAAAACTCATGTCTCCTTTGAAAATATTCCATAATTGTGGTAGTTCATCTAAACTGGTTTTTCTTAAAAATGCTCCAAATTTCGTTAATCGTTGAACATCTGGTAATAAGTTACCTTCTTCATCTTTCTGATCGTTCATTGTCTTGAACTTATAAATTAAAAAAATCTTTTCATTTTTCCCTACACGAGGTTGTTTGAATAAAACTTGTTTTCCATTACAAAAATACAGAGTAACAGCAATCACCACCAAAAATGGCGTAACTATAATCAATAGCAACATACTCGCCAATAGATCCAGTAAACGTTTTATTTGTAAATACATTTTGTATCATCTCCTTTTTTCGATTTGTCTTTATACTACAAACTTTCATGTGGTTAAAAAAATCAAAAACCTTCATTCCACAACTTGTTTTTGTCTGAAATAAGTATTTTTTGAAAATACATGAGCATTAATTGGGTAAATGAAAAAAAGTTGAAGGACGAACGAAACCCATGATTAGGCTTTAAGAGGTTCAATTAAGAAAAAAAGAGCCCGCCGTTTAAAACGACAGGCAGCAGAAAAATATAAAAGAAGAAATAGGTTTTGATTAGAAAGCTTAACACTAAATTTTCCGTGGGTTTCAGTAATGGAGAATACACAAACATTCTTTAAGCATAAATGGATGATTTTAAAAGAAAAATTATTACGTGGGGATTATGTAAAGAGCAGTTATTCATAGTTTATACTAAAAAAATAAAAGCCGATTCCTCAAAACAAGTGAGAATGAATCAAAACATCACTATTTCAAACATTCTTGCTTATTTTTATTGAGTGAATCAACTTTTATTTTATTCCTGGTACTTGAAAAATTTTTTCAAGCAGACAAGCCCTTCTCCACAAAAGTCTTGCCCGACACCCCTACATTCCGGCAGGTGATAATAAATTATCTTGTGTCTCCAAAATCAATTAGGCGCATCTGTAAACCAGAGGCCTTCTCGACCCGTCTCATGAAGTTACTTTAACACATCTGACTTCTTTATGCGAGGATTTTTTTCATTTTATAATCGACCATTTGAAATCCTTGACCAATATCTGAGACCAATTCACCCACCAGTTCAAATCCTTGATGCTTATATACTGCGATGGCTTGGGTGTTTCCTTGGTTCACTCGCAAATAAATCTCTGTGATTCCCTGTTCTTTGGCTAATTGCTCGTACCAGTGAAAAATCGCAGTCGTTAATCCTTGTCCACGCACTTGATGTAATAGATAGAGCTTACTTAGATAAATTTTTGAATCAATGATTTCATAAGCGGTATAGCCTACTGTCTGACCTTGTTTTTTTAACAAAAAGTACTGAACCCCTTCGGCTATTTCTTTTTCGATTTGTTCCTTGGATTGATAAGTAGCTAGCATATAGTCCACCTGTTCTTGTCCAATAATTGGCACAAACGCTTCCGGCCACACTTCTTTGATTATTGCCACTAGCTCGTCTATTTCCTTTGTGGTGACTTTGACTTTTTCCAACATGCTTTTTCTTCCCTTCCTATAGCTTAGAGATTCCCTTGTGCTTTATGGAACAAAAACAACATAATCATGCTATAAATTCCCACCGACCATGGCTTTAAAAGAATAACGATTTGCATAAATTCTTTAAAAGATAGCTTTGTCAGACCCGCCACAAGACAAATCAAGTCATCTGGAGCAAAGGGAATTAATAAGGTTAAACATAATACCTTTTTGATATCTTTGGTTTTTTGTGTCAGTAATTGATCAAATTTTTGATACTTTTTTGGTGAAAGAATCAGCTGGACAAAACTTACACCATAATAGCGCACAAGTAAAAAACCAATAGCTTCCCCAATGATTAAACCGAGGCAACTGTAAAATAAACCAAAGCCATTCCCAAACATCAGCATCCCCGCCACCGAAGAAATACCTCCAGGTAATATAGGGATAATCACTTGAACAATCTGTAACAAAACGAAAATGACAACAGCATAGTCTCCAAATTGTTGAATGAATCGTTGCAAAGAATCTGTAGACTGAAAGATACCGTGCCGATAAGCATAAATAACTAACCCTAAAAAGAACAACACACCAACAATTGGGATGATCCGTAGGTATTTATGCACATTATTTTTCTTTTCCATAATCGGTTTCTCCATTTTTTAAATTTCTTGCTAGCTTTTTATGGGTTAAACAATGGATATATGCCCTATTTTGAGAAATAAGTCGAAGAAACGAAAATATTTACTTCTATCTTCGTGATTCTTCGACTTATCAAAATCATTCATCTTTTTTATTTATGATCTAAAAAACTAGCCACTTTTGTCGTGATCAAATCAATCGCTACATGATTTTCTCCGCCTTCTGGTACAATGATGTCTGCATAACGTTTAGTTGGTTCAATAAATTGATGATACATTGGTTTCACCACTGTCAAATATTGTTCAATGACTGAATCCAATGTTCTACCACGTTCTTCCATGTCTCGTTTGATACGGCGGATGATCCGTATATCATCATCAGTATCTACATATACTTTAATATCCATTAAATCACGTAACTGTTCATCATCTAAAATCAAGATACCTTCCAATATAATGACTTCTTTTGGTTCTTGAATGATTGTTGCTTGGCTTCTCGTGTGTGCAACGTAATCATATACTGGTTTTTCAATGGCGTTATAGTTCAGTAGTTCTTTCACGTGCTGAATCAGCAGATCATTATCAAAGGCAAAGGGATGATCATAATTCGTATTCAATCGTTCTTCAAAGCTTAAATGGCTTTGATCTTTATAATAAGAATCCTGTTCAAGCATCATGATGGAATGGTCTGGAAAATGGTTGAAAATGGCACGGCTAACGCTCGTTTTTCCGCTTCCTGATCCACCCGTCACACCAATGATAATTGGCTTGCTTTTTGTCATTGACTAAAACCTCTTTCATATCCGATTTTGCATTCTTATCTATTATAGCGAAAATACACGAAAATGCCATATTTTTCTGAAAATTAATGCGCCTTGATTTCCAAAAGAGGATAAAGTTCTGACAATGAATCCACACGATAAGTAGGCGTGATCTCAGGAATTTCTGGTAATTGGTTTTTATTAAACCAAATCGTATCAATTCCAGCTAGGTTGCCACCCTTAATATCAGAGGTTAATGAATCACCTATAATGACCGTTGTTTCTTTTTCTAATGTCGGAATATTAGAAAAAACATGATCAAAAAAAGCTTTCATTGGCTTTTGGGCACCGACATCTTCTGAAACAAATATTTTTTTGAAATAACCTAGCATATTCGCATCCGTCAAACGTTGATACTGAGTTTTTGATACCCCATTTGTCACAATATACAAATCCGCCTGATTAGTTAAAGATTGAAGTAATTCGTGGCTCCCTTCAATGAGATCATGCCCTTGATTCAAATAATGACGATAACGCTTTTCCATGGCCAAGCTATCGACTGCTTTCCCAAATTGCTGAAATAATAGACCAAAGCGGCTACCTGTCACTTCTTCTCTAGTCATATTTCCTTTTTCAAATTCACGCCATAAATGGTGATTCAATGCTTTGTAACTGGTTTTTACTTCTGGTGTCAATTCAATACCTTGTTCAGCAAATAATTCGTTTAAGGCTTTTGCTTCTGTCAATTGAAAATCAAGCAAGGTATCGTCGACATCAAACAATAGTGTTTTATATTTCATCTTTCTTTTCTCCTATTTAAAGTATTTTTTTAATTGCTTTAATTCATCTACTGTCAGTGAACGATATTCACCTTCTAATAGTTGCTCATCTAATTGTAAAGGTCCCATACTGAGTCGCTTTAATCTAGTGACTTTTTTCCCACGAGCAAGGAACATTTTTTTTACTTGATGGAACTTGCCTTCTTGGATCGTTACTTTTACTCTACTACTTTTCTTATCTGTTTCTATGATCTCTAATCGTGCCGGCAAGCAACGATAGCCTCCATCAAACATAATCCCTTCTTGAAAAGCTTGCACATCTAAAGACGTTACCGGTTCATTGACCGTTGCTTCATATGTTTTCCATACTTTCTTGTCCGGTAAAAGCATCTCATAACCTAATTGTCCATTTGAAGTGAGCAAAAGTAAACCAGTGGTATCTCGATCAAGTCGTCCAACTGGGTATAACGGCTTGGTACGATCTTCTGGTGCAATCAAATCGACAACGGTTTTTTTGGACTTGTCTTTGACGGCTGTTACTGCGCCGTTTGGTTTATTCAGTATATAGTAGACTTCATTTGTGGTTAAACGCTTACCTGAAACTTCAATCTCATGAAGAAGACTATCCACGTTGCGATTTTGACAAAACTCGATGTGTCCATCTATTTTTACTTGTTTGGCTGCAAATAATCGTTTCATCTCTTTACGTGTCGTCTGCAATGATTCTTCCATTAATTTATCTAAACGCATGGATCTTTCCTTTCTTACACTAACAAGCATTATAACCTGAAAATAAAGAGATGCAAAATAAGAAAACCATCGTTATCCCTTGACTTAATTTTAAATTCGCGCTACGGTTAAATAGTAAAGTGAATTGGATTTCTCATACACAGCGTAATGACCTGGTGGAGAAAAGTTGAATCCTGACTTTCTAAGGGCAGATGCGCGCATCTGTCCTTTTGCGCTTTTTATGCGCCCTAGCCAATAATGTGCAAGAGAATAGCCGTTGAAAGTTCACTTAAATAAAACCTGTCTGTTTTTGTTTCAGGCAGTCACATTTTAAGGAGGAATTTTGGTTATGTCAGTATCATTAGAAGTAAGTAAAAGAGAAGTACGTCCCCGTTCGTTGAGAAACAAGTTGCGCCATGAAGGAAAAGTACCAGCTATCATTTATGGATACAATGTTGAAAGTACCCCTATTTCAGTGGATGGACGAATATTCAGTAAAGTGTTGCGTGAAAATGGCGCTAATACAGTTATTACCATGGATATCGACGGAAATAAAGTCAATACGTTGGTTCATAAAGTCCAAACAAATACCTTTACCAACCAGTTTGAACATGTGGAATTTTTATCCGTAAACATGTCAGAAGAAACAGAAGTGGAAACAGAAGTTGTCCTTGTCGGTGAATCTGTCGGTGTGAAATCAGGTGGTGTCTTAGCTCAAAACCTTTACACGGTGATTGTCTCTGCTACTCCAAACAACTTGCCTGAACGCATTGAAGTCGATGTGACTAACTTAAATCTAGGCGATGCGATCACAGTAGCTGATTTACCAGAAACAAACGATTATAAAGTCGTTTCTGACAAAGAAGAACAAATTGCAGCAGTCGTGGCTCCAACAGAAGAAGCTGAAACGACTGATGAAGAAAACGAACCAGAAGTCATTGGTTCAACGGAAGAATAACAAGTAACTTGTTCGTGTCAAAAGCGTTGGTAAACTTCGCTTTTGACACGTTTTTTACACTCCTTAAAGAAAACTTATACTTTGAAAAAAAGTATGCGATTTTTGTTGCATTTTTTGAAAAACTTTATTAGAATGAACCATCGTTACAGTAAGTATAAATCGTTTATCCGAAACGAAAAAAACACACGTCTATTCGATAAAACGAAGGAGGTTAAACAGATGTTTGAAAGTTTTGACAGTAGTCGCAACCGGTATGCCTCTGTAGGTGTTGTATCGAGTTTGCCAGATGAGTTGATTGATAGTATCTGGTTTATTATTGACCTAGACCTTAAGGGAGTTATTCCCTTGGACAATATTTTAGCCTTTGATTTAATGGATAATAATGGAAAAGTAACCATGCATTTTTCACAAGCAGGTAGTGATGTCGAAATGGGAATTGATTTACCGTTTCGTTATTCCTCACAATTTCCTAGCCAAGTCTATGCGTATGATGATGGAACAAAAGAAACCATTTTATTACCTAGTGAGATAAGACAGTCGTAAGATTCACAACCATGCGTTGTTTATTTTGATTTGTAGCCTAAAGCCAAGCAGTTGATCCTTTGAATTTATTCTTTGATATTTTTCTTTGAATTGATTCGACGACCCACTTCTTGGCTTGTTTTATGGTGCACGCTATTGAAAATTTTCATGAAAATAAGTTATTCATACGTAAAATTTAATGAAATTCTTTTATTTCTTAACTAGTAATCTCAGGATAAACACTATATACTACTAACTAAATTTTACAGATAATAAGGAGTTTAAAAAATGCGCGATTTAACAAAAGGAAGCCCAGCTAAACTAATTTTAATGTTCACCTTACCTTTACTTATCGGTAATGTCTTTCAACAGTTTTATAACATGGTTGATATGATTATTGTCGGTCAAACTTTAGGTAAAAATGCACTAGCTGCTGTTGGTGCTACAGGAAGTTTAACTTTCTTGATTATTGGTTTTGCTCAAGGGTTAACTGCTGGTTTAGCGATTATCACAGCCCAACGCTATGGTGCTAAAGATTATCGTGGTCTTAAGAGAAGTTTTGCTGCAAGTGTCGTGATTAGTTTGATTGTCACTCTTGTTTTAACTGTCCTTAGCTTAGTCTTTATTCGTCCGATGCTTCAATTGATGCAAACGCCAGTTGAAATTATGGATCAGGCACAAACGTTCATTTCAATCATTTTGCTTGGGATTTTCGCATCAATGAGTTTTAACTTGCTTTCTAATGTGATTCGCGCATTGGGCGATAGTAGAACACCACTGTTCTTCTTGATCATTGCTGTCATTGTCAATATTGTTCTTGATTTAATTTTTATCATAAACTTTGGTATGGGCGTAGAAGGTGCAGCGATTGCTACGGTGATCGCACAAGTTTGTTCTAGTTTATTATGTCTTGTCTATATCAAGAAAAAAATTCCGTTATTACAATTACGCAAAAAAGACTTTAAATTTGATAAAGAAGAAATAAAAGTCCATTTAAACGCTGCTTTGCCAATGGCTTTTCAATCTTCTATTATCGCAGTAGGTGCCATCGTTCTTCAAGCAGCTTTGAACAGCTTAGGAACAGATGTGGTCGCTGCCCAAGCTGCAGCAAGTCGGATTGACCAATTTGCCAATCAACCAATGATGTCATTTGGGATTGCTATAGCTACCTTCACTGCTCAAAATTATGGAGCAAAAGAATACGGACGCATCCTAAAAGGTGTCAAACAAACACTTATGATGAGCATTGGTTTTAGTCTAGTAGCTGGTGCGATTATGATTTTCTTTGGTCATTCACTGATGCAACTGTTTGTTTCTTCCACTGAAACACGTGTCTTTGAATTAGCACAAACTTACTTCAACATCAATGGTTCATTGTATTGGATCCTAGCGATTCTATTCATTCTTCGCTATACATTACAAGGCCTTGGTCAAAGTAAGATTCCTACACTTGCTGGAATGATGGAATTAATCATGCGTTCTTTTGCAGCGATCATTTTAACTGGGTTATTAGGTTATACGGGTGCCGCTGCTGCTTCACCACTTGCATGGGCAGGTTCTGTCGCTGTTTTACTTTATTCCTATGTACGTTCAATGAAACACCTAAAACAATTAGAGAACGATCAACAATTTGTTCTTGATGAATCAAAAATTCAATATAATAGTATCCAATAAATTTTAACGACTAAATAAAGACATTTCTCTTATCCATTTGATAAGATGAAATGTCTTTATTTTATTGATTATAACTTTCTTTTGGTTAAACGTTTATTAAGGATGTTCAGGGTTTCGAGTTTTTTCTCCCGTATCCTCTACTTGAACATCGCCTTTTGTATCCACATCCAACTCTTCCCGACTGACATCTTCCGTTACTTGTTTGATATCTTCATGTTCTTTTTTGTGGATTCCTACCTCTTCACGTACAACAGTATGTTTATTAACGTCAATTTGTTCTTCTTTGATTGGAATGGTAATTGTTTCATCTTTCAAAGTATCATCTGAAATGTTATGACTTGTTTCACTATTAACCGGTTTTCTTTCAATCACAATTTCTTCTCGTTTAACAGGTACTTCTATGGTTTTTGTATCATTTACAACATGTTTATGAATATCCACTTCTCCTGTTGTTACATCATGCGTGTTGACGTCTAGCTGTTCTTCTTTCAGTTGAATGGTATCATCATCAGTTCCATAATCAATGTTATTCGTTGAAACTTCTGCATTTTTATCCGTATTTATTTCAGACGCGGACATCGTTGCCCCACGATAATTCTTCACTGTAATGACAATTTTTCCCTCTGCGATATCGTCGCGGTATTGATACAATGGATCATTCTCAACGGAACGTTCAGCCTCTTCTTCATTAGAAGCATACTCATAAGTATTAGTAGAAAACGCATCTTTAATGCGTTCCCATAAAGACCGATCTTCATGAACATCTTCTATCTCATTGATATCTGTTTCTACATCAATTCCTGATAATCCAGAAAAACCAAATCTCTGAGCAGCTTCTTTTGTCGTGTAAATAATAATATCCTCTCGATTATACCCTTCATCGCGCAATTGTTCGATCACTGATAAAGCTTCTTCCCTCGTGCTGTAACTACCAATAACTGTTAGATCTCGTTCTTTCATGTAAATCCCTCCTATTAATAGTATTCATGCATTTAGTAAATTCGCTTACAAATCTATTCTATCGGATATTTTTTATTCAAACAAATATCTAGTTTATG
>NZ_BJWF01000046.1 GCF_007990225.1 Enterococcus villorum
CGTATATTCATTGATAAAATATACAGTTGTGTACAACAATAAACGAGAAAGGATAGAGTTTTCGAGTTCTTAGTAGAGAACCCTCCTACCTATTTCACTGTCATCCCACGATTAAAACCGGAGGCTTGCTCGTTCAGAAGTTCTGTAATGGGATATCTTGTACTAACTTTTGAAAATGTCTCGAAAGACGGTCATCAGCTACTTGAAATTTTTTATCGATACTCGTTTCGGCAATTAAATCCCCAACCTTTCGCTTAAATGCTAAACCTTTGCCCATGACAATCATCTCTTGGTTCAGTTCATTTCTTGTAATCACGACATTATTGTTCAATATTTTTTCAATCCGCATAGCTTCTCCTTTCTATGATCTACATTTTTAAGTTGTTTAGAGCAAAAAGAAAAACCTAAAAAGCCGACCACAGAAATTATGGTGACTCATTAGGTTTAGCTTGCTTGATGCAATCACTATCCAAGTTATTTTGTTTCCTTTATATTAGCCAAAACAACCGTTTTTGTCAACGCTTTCTTAAAAAGGTTTTTGGGATTGTTTTGTTCATGCGTTCCTGACTTACTAAAAAATAGAAAACAAATTCAACCATTTTTTCTCTTGTCCAGCTGTTTTCTAAAATAGAAAAAAACATGGCAAGAAAACCATTTTCTTACCATGCTATTTTCTTATTCTTCTATCATTCACTCTGCAAGCGGTACATATCGGCATATAGGCCTTTTTGTGCTAGTAACGCTTCATGGTTTCCTCTTTCTACAATGTTTCCTTTGTCTAGAACCAGAATAAGTTCGGCATCTTTGATCGTTGATAGTCGATGAGCAATGGCAATTGTCGTACGACCTTGACGCATTTTAGACAAGCCTTCTTGAATTAACCTTTCCGTTTCTGTGTCGATATTTGCAGTTGCTTCATCTAAAACCAAGATTTTAGGATCTGTCACAATTGTTCGAGCAAACGTAATTAATTGTCGTTGCCCGCTGGAATAACTTGCACCCCGCTCAATTACTTTTGAGTGGTATCCTTTTGGTAGTTCATTGATAAAACGATCTGCTTGGACAAACTCCGCTGCTTCACGAATTTGCTGATCTGTAATTTCTGGATCCATCATGCGAATGTTCCCAGCAATATCACCATAGAATAAGAAAGCATCTTGTAAAACTAATCCCATTTTCTTACGAAGTTCGTTCATTGGATAGTCACGAATATCTTGGTCATCAATTAAAATTTGTCCTTCATAAAACTCATAAAATCGCATCAGTACATTAATGATTGAACTTTTACCACTGCCAGTATGACCGACTAATGCGACCGTTTCTCCTGGATGTGCGACAAATGAAATATTGTTTAATACATTGTTTTTTCCATCATAAGAAAAACTGACATTTCGAAATTCAATTTTCCCAGCGGTTATCTTTTTATTTGCATCAACATGCTGTTGTGGTGCATATTCTTTTGTATCCATAATTTTTAAGATTCTACTACCTGCTACGATCCCATCGGTAAATACGCTTAGAAAATCCATCATTTGAGACATGGGATTAAAAAAACCTTGGACATACGTAGTAAAAGCATAAATTAACCCTACTTCCACTGGGGAATTTAATGCATCGATCCCAAAAAGAGTCAATGCCCAAGCAATTGCTAAAGCATATAAAAAGCTGATGATGGGACTTAACAACAAAGAATTTGTTTTGATCATGGCATACCGTGTCGCTAAATAGTCCTGATTCACTGCTTCAAATTCATTTGCTAAACGCGTTTCTTGACGGAATTGTTGAATGATGCGCATGCCAGAAATTGATTCATTTAATTTAGTGTTTAACTGGCTTAATTTCTCCCTCATGTTTCGGTAGATACGGGAACTAAATTTTTGATAATACCAAATGACGATACCTAAAATAGGTAAAAATACTAACATCCATAACGCAATTTTCCCATTGATCTGAAACATAGCGATAAATGATGAAATAACTGCAAAAAGACCAGTCAATACCATAAGAAAAACATACCAAAATTCAAAAAGTGTTTCTGTATCATTGGTTACTCTAGACACAATTGATCCTGCTGGCGTTTGATCAAAATATCTCATACCTAATGTATGTAGTTTTTCAAATAGTTTTACGCGAATATATTGATACGTTTTAAGTGAAGCCGTGGAATACAAATACCATTGGAAAAACCAAATGATACTTTTGACGATAATTCCAAATAAATAAAGTCCCGCAAAGAAGAAAATGATTTGTGTTGTTGCCGATTGCTTGGCTAAATATTCATCCATAAATATTTGAATAATACGTGGCAATAAAACATTAATGATAGATAAAGTAAAAGCAAATAAAATAGCAATAATAAACGTTGTTTTAAATGGTTTCGCAAAATGGATCAAACGTTTAATGATGTTCTTTTGTTCTTTTAAGGAAATGGATTTTGTCCACTCGGATTGATAATTATCTTCCATCAACGTTCCCCCTTTTCAATCTTCACTTCTAATTGTTGTTTCTCCCACATCTGCTTATACCAACCACCTAAGAACAATAATTCTTTATGGGTACCACGTTCAACAATTTGACCTTGGTCAATAACGATAATTTCATCGGCATGCATAACACTACTTAATCGGTGAGCTGCAATAATGGTTGTTTTATTTTTTCGTACTTCTTTTAAGTTTTTTAAAATTGCTTCTTCTGTTTTGGCATCCACAGCTGATAAAGCATCATCAAGGATCAACAACTCTGGATTTTGAATCAACGCTCGAGCAATCGAAATACGTTGCTTTTGCCCGCCAGAAAGTGAGACGCCACGTTCTCCTACTAGCGTTTCATAGCCATTGGGTAATTCCTTAATTTCTTGATTAATCGAAGCCAAAGAAGCAGCTTCTTCTACTTTTTCAACAGATAATTTAGGATTGGAAAATCGGATATTTTCTTGAATCGTCATTGAAAATAAAAAGTGATCTTGGGGCACATAACCGATAGAATGTAGCAGTGCATCTAATGAATATTCTTTGAGAGAATAATTTCCTAATTTAATTTGTCCTTTATAATCATCGTATTCACGCATCAATAATTTCATGATGGTCGTTTTACCCGCTCCCGTTTTGCCAACAATGCCGAGTGTGCCTCCTTCATTGATAGCAAATTTGATTTGTTTAAGTGCTGGTAATTCTTCCTTTGGATAATAAAATGCTGAGATATCAACATTCAATTCTCCTTTTGCTGGTGTTTTTATTGCGCCAAGTTGTTCTACGATATGTGTTTTCTCATGCAACAATTCGTTCACTCGATCATAAGAAGCATTTCCTCTTTCTAGGACATTGAACAAACGTCCGATAGCAAACATTGGCCAAACAAGCATACCGATATAACTGATGAACGAGACCATTTGCCCAATCGTAATTGTTCCATCTAACACATATTTTCCACCTAAAATAATCGTTAATACATAAGATAAACCCATAATTAACGTGATGAAAGGATCAAATAATGCGTCTAAAAAATTCACTCGTTTATTTTTGACAATCGCTTGTTCGATTTTTTCTTCAAAGTCTTCAAGATCTTCTTTTTCTTGTCCAAATGTTTTGATCACTTTGATCCCTGTAATGCTTTCTTGTGTTTTGTCATTAATACTAGAAAATGCTTCTTGTGATTCACGAAAGGCATCATGGAGTTTTGTACCCAATACTCTTGAAACAACTGCCAATAAAGGCAATGGAATCAAAGCAAGCAAAGTCAAACGCCAATCAACAAACAATACCATCGCAACAATGGTCATTCCGCCACTAATGATGGAATCAGCAAACGTCAATATACCAGCTCCTGCCACATTTTGAATCGCGTTTAAATCATTGGTTGCGTGAGCCATCAAATCACCCGTACGATACTTCTGATAAAATAAACTATCCATACGAGTAAAATGTGTAAACAAACGCTGACGTAGTTCTTTTTCCAATCTTGCAGCACTTCCCCAAATATTTACCCGCCAAACATAGCGAAAAAGATATTGTAAAATTGCTGCTACGATCAATACGGCGATCCAAAACAACATGATCCGCATGGAAAGATGATTATCAGCAATTTCATCAATAATAATCCCAATTACTTTTGGGGGAACCAGCTGCACGATGGCAACACATAGTAAAGAAAAGACACCTATGATGTAATGCTTCTTTTCTTGCTTGAAAAACCAACCTAATTTCCTAAAAATCGACATTCTTTTCCTCCTTTAATTGGAAATCATCCCACTTTTTTGTTTTTCATTCATTTCAAATGATTATTTTCCTTAGGTATTATCATATAAACGATCAATCAACTCCTTTTATGAATCGTTTTCAAAAAGTTTAAAAAAAAAACGAGCTGATTGAATCAGCCCGTTTTGAAGTGTCTAATGAAGAACCTATTTTTTCCCTTGGTTTTTCATCTGTTGCATCATCTGACGAATTTTCTTTTCAGATGGTTTTTGCCCCATTGACATCATCATTGATCGTAACATGTCCTCATTAACGGGAGGATTTTTTTCTAAATAATCTTTCATATATTTACGCGCAAAAAAGAATCCACCGATTGCGCCGACTAATAAAGCAATAACTGCGATAAGTACGACTATTCCTGTTGATACCATGTAAATCTCTCCTTTCTGTTTCCGAATTGCTCTCAGTGATTTATTTTACTAAAGTTTGTTAGAAAAAGAAAGGCGTTTCCTTTAGAATTACCTAAAAAGTTTGTTTTCATGTTAGAGATTAAGGACGCTGATGAAAAACGACACCATATATTTTTTTTAGGCAAACCGAATAAATTCCTTTTAATATTTTTTATTCAGGTGTAGAATGGAATTTGTGAAAGAAACAAGAGGTGATTTTTCTTGAATAATCAAGCGCATAAACAAAAATTAATTGAACATACCAACGGCTTATCCTTAGCTGAAGTTAACGGAACGGTAGATGTACCTAAAGGGAAAAGCTTTTTTAAAACTCTACTTGCCTATTCTGGGCCTGGCGCATTAGTTGCGGTAGGTTATATGGATCCAGGTAATTGGTCTACTTCAATTACGGGCGGGCAAAATTTCCAATATTTATTGATGTCTGTGATTTTGATGTCTAGTTTGATTGCCATGCTCTTACAATACATGGCGGCAAAATTAGGCATCGTTAGTCAGATGGACCTTGCACAAGCCATCCGTGCTCGAACAAGTAAGCTTCTGGGCGTGATTTTATGGGTATTAACTGAATTAGCAATTATGGCAACCGATATTGCGGAAGTGATTGGTGCAGCTATCGCCCTTTATCTACTTTTTGATATTCCGTTAGTCTTTGCTGTATTTATTACTGTTTTTGATGTTTTTATCTTGTTGCTGTTAACAAAAATCGGTTTTCGTAAAATCGAAGCAATTGTTGTTTGTTTAATCTTTGTCATTTTATTTGTCTTTGTTTATCAAGTGGCTCTTTCTGATCCTGATTGGAGAAGTTTATTTGCTGGATTTATCCCTAACAGCAAAACTTTTGCTAGTTCACCAACCATTGGTGGCGAAACTCCTTTGACAGGTGCACTAGGAATTATCGGAGCTACTGTCATGCCACATAATCTCTACTTACATTCTGCCGTTTCTCAAACTCGAAAAATTGATCGAAAGGATCCAACAGATGTGGCAAGAGCTGTACGCTTTACGACTTGGGATTCAAATATTCAACTCACATTAGCCTTTTTAGTTAATGCTTTATTGTTAATCATGGGTGTCGCTGTCTTTAAAAATGGCTCCGTTCAAGATCCTTCTTTTTTTGGTCTGTATGAAGCCTTATCCGATCCTTCTGCAATGAGTAACGGCGTATTGATTACTGTAGCAAAATCAGGGATTTTATCCACTTTGTTTGCTGTTGCCCTTTTGGCATCTGGACAAAATTCAACCATTACAGGAACTTTGACTGGACAAGTAATTATGGAAGGATTTATTCATATGCGCATGCCTATTTGGTTAAGGCGTCTGGTGACTCGTTTACTGTCGGTTGTCCCCGTTTTACTTTGTGTCTTGTTTACTAGTACAAAAGGGACAATCGAAGAACATACTGCTTTAAATCATTTAATGAATGAGTCACAAGTATTTCTTGCTTTTGCGCTTCCTTTTTCAATGATTCCATTGTTGATGATGACAAATAGTGAAGCAGAAATGGGCAAACAATTTAAAAACAATCTCCTTGTTAAAATCGTAGGATGGATTTCAGTCATTAGTCTTACCTTTTTAAATCTACGTGGTCTACCTGGACAAATAGAAAGTTTCTTTGGAGATCAAGCAACCACACGTGAATTAATGTGGGCAGATACACTTGCCTATCTCATCATTTTTGTTGTTTTAGCTTTATTGTGTTGGACGATTGTTGATTTATATAAAGGAAATAAAAAGTATGAAAAAAAATTGCAAGAAGCTTCTATCGATAATAAGCAATCATGAGCATAGTCAATCAAAAGTAAACAACAAGGAACAATCAACTTAAAACGAAGAAAAAGAGACAAAATCAGTGCTTTTCACCTAATTTTGGGAAAGCATCATTGATTTTGTCTCTTTTAATGGACAAGGAACATTAAGCTTCGAATAGTTTATCCATTTACTTCTACTAATAGCTCTGGGAATATTTCTGAGTCAAACCTCTGCTCTTTTAGCATACTGATCTCTTTTCCATAAGGAGCATAAGCCATTTTTTTCTCTTTTCCTACATATGGAGTTTCTAAAATCTTAGAAATTTTCTCAAACATCGGATCATGAACAATTTTATTTAATGCCTCAAACCCAATCGTCCCAAAGCCAATGTTTGCATGACGGTCTTTATGAGACCCCTGTGGATTTTTTGAATCATTAATATGCAACACTTTTAAACGATCTAAGCCAATCACTTTGTCAAAGGTTGTCATTACTCCTGAAAAATCATTTCGCACATCATAGCCAGCATCGTTTGTATGACAAGTGTCAAATGTGACCGATAATTTTTCATTTAACGTCACACCATCAATGATTTGAGCCAATTCTTCAAAAGTACGCCCAATTTCAGTGCCTTTTCCTGCCATCGTTTCCAGCGCAATTTGGGCAGTTTGTTCTTTCGTTAGCACTTCATTCAATCCTTCAATGATTTTTGCGATGCCAGCTTCTGCACCTGCCCCTACATGTGCTCCCGGATGCAAAGTAATTTGCTTAGCTCCCAAAGCTTCTGCTCGAACAATTTCTTCTCTTAAAAATTGAACCGCAAATGGAAACATCTCTGGCTTTATGGTATTTCCCAAATTGATGATATAGGGTGCATGAACAACTATATCGGATAAACCATGCGTTTGCATAAATTCTTTTCCTGCTTCAATGTTCATCTCTTCAATGGCTTTTCTCCTCGTATTTTGTGGAGCACCAGTATAAATCATAAAAGTAGATGCGCCATAACTTGCAGCTTCTTGCGCTGCACCTAAGAGCATATTTTTGCCACTCATACTCACGTGTGAACCTAATAACATAAAAATCTTCCTCCTAAAGGCAATTATTGACTCGTTCGCCCAATCTTTTTGCCACTTTCATTCATTAATAAAGGTACTAGATAAGTTTACATCCCTTCTATCTTAACTGAAATATGGGGCAAAAGAAAGTTTACTACCTACTACCTGTACTCAGCTGTCTTTATTTTGCAGGAAAAATTATTTTTATGAGAAATACACTGCTAGAATTACCCTTTAGCAGAACAAGATTTTTTCATATGGAAGAAAAGAAAAGTATAAATAATGACACAAAAATCACCTTATCTGTTTTTTTGTTCCATTATTTGCTATAATTAGCGAAATAAAACTATTAGTTGAGGTGAACCCTTTTGCCACGTAAAGATATTCGGAAAAAGCAAAAACGAAGAAAAAAGCAAAAATGGATGGGCGCAAATATTGCTTTTGGGGTCTTTCAATCATTGACTGTTTTTATGATTGTCCTTCTTCTGCTACTCGCAGCCCTTGGAGTGGGTATTGGAGCTGGCTATTTTGCCTATCTTGTTGAAGATACCGAAATACCAACCAAAGAAGCCCTGCAATCAGAACTTGGTAACATTACAGAAACATCAAAACTCGTTTATGCCGACAACTCTGAAATATCAAAGATTCAAACTGATTTAATGCGGACAGCCCTCCCTTCTGATCAAATTTCACCTTTGTTGAAAACAGCTATTATTAGTACAGAAGATGAGTATTTTGAACGACATAACGGCTATGTTCCTAAGGCTGTATTACGTGCTTTGTTTTCTGAAGCAACTGGAATCGGTTCGTCTGGAGGGTCAACACTGACTCAACAATTGGTCAAACAACAAATTTTGACTGACGAAACGACTTTCAAGCGAAAAGCCAATGAAATATTGCTAGCTGCACAAGTCGAAAAGTATTTTTCAAAAAATGAGATTATTTCTATGTATTTGAATGTTTCACCATTTGGAAGAAACAATAAAGGACAAAATATTGCTGGTGTTCAAGAAGCTGCTAAAGGAATTTTTGGTGTCAATGCCAAAGACGTTAACTTACCTCAAGCTGCATTTATCGCTGGTTTACCACAAAGCCCGATCACGTATAGTCCTTATACCAACACAGGTGCATTAAAAGAAGATCTTTCCGCAGGCTTAAAACGAAAAGATGTCGTTCTTTTTAGTATGTATCGTGAAAATAAAATTACAAAAGAACAATATGAAGAAGCAAAAGCGTATGATTTAACGAAAGATTTCTTGCCACAACAAATTGCAGAACAAAGTGATCGTGAATATTTATACTACACAGTCATGAATGCAGCGACTGAGATCATCACCAAACAATTAGCTGAAAAAGACAGTGCTGATTTAACAGATTCTAAAGTGTATGAAGCTTATTATCAAAAAGCACAACAAACGATTCAAAACAAAGGCTACACCATCCATTCAACAATTGACAAAAACATTTATGCCGCTATGCAAGAAGCTGCTAAAAATTATGGTTCTCTTCTTGATGATGGAAAAGCAACACCGGTAGAAGTTGGGAATGTTTTAATGGATAACAAAACTGGTCGGATCTATGGTTTTGTAGGTGGTCGAGATTATTTGCAAAGCCAAAATAATCACGCCTTCGATACACAAAGACAAGCTGGCTCTTCCATTAAACCAGTATTGGTATATGGTCCGGCAATTGATATGGGGATAGTCGGTTCAGAATCGCGCGTTTCTGATTATGCAACAACTTGGCAAGAAGGAAGCAACGCTGGGGAAAAAATTGTCAATGCAACAAATGAAGGTTCCAATACTTTCCAAACTGTTCGTGAATCGTTGGAATGGTCTAACAATATTCCTGCGTATCACTTATATCAAAGCGTTCTTGATCATGGTGGCTCGAAACAATATGCCTATGACAATTATTTAGCAAAAATGAATTACCCAATGAACTCAAACTGGGGTGTTGAATCCGCACCCTTAGGAACGATAGATGTCACCACCTTACAACAAACAAACGGTTTCCAAGCCCTAGCAAATGGCGGAATATACCAAGAAGGATACGTGATTGATTCGATTACCGATAATTCTGGAAAAGTCATTTATCAACACGAAGAAAAACCGGTAAGAGTGTATTCAGAAGCTGCGGCATCCATTATGAATGACATGATGCGCAGTGTCATTACTGAAAAAATTACTACTCCCTTCAAAGATAATATCACTAGTTTAAATAGTGAATTAGGAAAAGCCGATTGGATTGGTAAAACCGGATCAACAAATGAATACCGAGATTCTTGGTTAATCGTTTCTACCCCTTCGATTACTATCAGCAGTTGGGCAGGTCATGATGATAATACTGGGATGGATTCAGAAGCACGGAAACGATCTTCTCGCTATTTAGCAAATTTAATCAACCAAATCTATCAAGTAAATCCAACCATTTTTGGTACAAATGAGAAGTTTGAACTATCAGCGGATGTCTCTAAGAAAAAAGTGGCTGCTTTTACTGGACAAAAAACTGGGAAAGTAACGGTTGATAAGAAAACCATCGAAACACCAAAGAAAACAGTAGAATCACTTTGGGCAAAAAATGGTCCGAAAAATGCCACCTTTAAATTTGGTATCGGTGGAACAGATGAAAATTATAAAGATTACTGGAACACTGCCTCTGCTTTTGCAAGAGCAAATCCAGAAACAAAAGACGACAAGAAAAAAGATTGATTCAATCATGTGAGTGAAGCAACCATTTTTTCAAAAAAGAAAACAAGCCAGAATTTGTATATTATTGTCAAATTCAGGCTTGTTTTTCTGCAATTTCTATCGTGACATTTTTCCTAGCTATCCACACTTGTTCATCTGTCAATGATGTATACGCTTATATAAACACAAACAATATACCTGAAAAGACCGTACCAATTAAAAAATACCTTATACTGCCTTCACTACCGTTTGGTAATTCAAATTTAATAATATCCATAAGTAATGCTCCTGTAATGAGTGCTTCAATACAAACGACTAAATAATAAGGTAATGTGACAATAACCGAGATAAACGCCCCTGCAAAAATACTAAAGGAAAGTAAAAATCTTCCAAATTTATTATATAATTCCCCGTGATGATGGTATAACGTCCAATCACTCATCAAAAAATGTAAGCCAAAAGCAATAAAATAAGTCAAGATGTAAAATTGTTCGGATAATGTATTTACAATTACTAAGTAACCAATCATTACATTATAAACCATATGAAAAGAGATATCCGACCAAAAATACACATGATTCGCTTGAGCCATGTCTTTTTTTTCTAACACCATAAATGTTCTTTCATCTATTTTATATACCACATAGCTTCCGACTAATCCTACCAAAACAATCGCATAGATGGTATGTGTATAAAAAATTCCTGCCTCCCACGCAAACTTATCAATTAATACCGTTTGAAAATAAGCCAAATGTGGTAATAAATGAACAATGGCATAAGAGATGCCAACCCCTGCAGCAAAAGAAGACATCTTTTGAACATTTAATTTTCTGGTTAAGAAAAAGCTAGAACTCAAATGGATAATAATGAAACCAGCTATTATTACAAAATTCACAAAGTTATCTGTCAAAATAGGCATTTTTAAGGACCTTTCTCTCTGTATTTAATTTTTTATTCATCAGCCATAACCATAAAAAGAAAGCATAAATTAACTGACGAGACGACTTAACGACACATCCAAAAAACACTGGAAACATATAGAAACAATGTAAACGCATGAATCCATTGTATGATTTGATGTTGATGCAAATCAGAAATTTAGTTACAGTGTCTCTAAACAACTCAGTATAACATGAACAAATAGGCAAATACGAGATGTATCGTAAAAAATAAAAAAGATATTCTTTGAGCGTTTCTTTTTTTCATTTCTTGGCTCTTCACTATTCAACTAAAGCATAAGATAAAAAAAAACAAGTCTAAATTTGAGTATGTTCATCAAATTTAGACTTGTTTTTTTTTGAGAAGGACAAACACCTTACTCTTGTTTTTTTAGTCACTTTACTGATTGATTTGATTCTTTATTTCGTTGAACCTTTTTCTTCAATTCCGTATGGTAACACAATTGTTTTTTCTTCTACTTCTTCTTTGTTCATCATTTTGGTTAACAAACGCATAGAAACTGCTCCAAGATCATATAATGGTTGTGTGATACTTGTTAAACGTGGACGAGCAACTTCTGTAAGTAGAGAATTATTGCTTGTAATGACTTCAAACTCTTCCGGTACTTTCACGCCTTTGTCTAAAAGTCCATCTAAGATACCAATAGCCAACTCATCATCTGAAACATACACAGCTGTTGCTCCGCTATTGTGGATGCGTTCTACTAATGACAAACCGTCTTTAAAGTTATAGGCTGCTTCAAAAATTAGGCCTTCACTGTATGGTAAGTTATTTTCTTGTAGAGCTTCTTTATACCCTTTCAAACGATTTTGTCCATTGATTGGATCAATTAATGCACCACTGACGAAAGCAATTTTTTTATTGCCATTTTTAGCTAATAAGTTTACTGCATCTTTTGTCGCGGATGTGTAATCAATATTTACACTACCCACTTGTTCATCAGGATCAATGGAACCAGCTAAAACAACCGGCGTTTTCGAACGAGAAAATTCTCCACGAATTTCATCCGTAATGTGATGACCCATAAAGATTACGCCATCTACTTGTTTTGCTAAAAGATTATTTAATACATTTACTTCTTTTTGATCATTGCTATCAGAATTAGCTAAAATAATATTGTATTTGTACATTGTAGCAACATCATCAATCCCACGAGCCAAAGAAGCAAAGAACATATTGCTAACATCTGGGATAATCACACCGACTGTCGTTGTTTTCTTACTAGCCAATCCGCGTGCAACGGCATTCGGACGATAATCCAGACGATCAATGACCTCTAACACTTTTTTTCTTGTTGCAGGTTTGACATTGGGGTTGCCGTTAACGACACGTGAAACAGTAGCCATCGAAACATTTGCTTCTCTCGCTACATCATAAATAGTAATTGTTTGCTTTTCCATTGTTGATCTCCTATCCACTCTTTATATGTTTTCTGAAAATACGCTTTACATTTCTAAAATAGGATATCAAATTCTACTCGAAATTGCAACCGTTTTACTACCGCTTTCATGAAAATAATTATATTTTTCACTTTAGAAACATTGGTCTTTTAATTATTAAATGGTACAATTATTTAATAATTCAATAAAATCAGAAAGAAGGACGCCAATATGAATAACGTAAAAATAAACGAATTACGTCAATGGATGGCTCAAAAACAAGTGGATTTAGCTTATATCAGCGATCCTGGACACATTGCTTATTTTTCAGGATATGAAAGTGATCCCCATGAACGCGTGCTCGCATTATTTATTCCACTTGAACTAGATCCTTTCTTATTCACCCCAGCTTTAGAAGTGGAGGATGCACAAAACAGTGCTTGGGCATTTGATGTTCGTGGCTATTTAGACAGCGAAAATCCTTGGGAGATTATTGGAAAAGAAATTCGTACCCGTTATGGCCAACCTGGCAAGATTGGTATCGAAAAAAATGCATTAACTGTTGAACGTTTTGATGCGATTTCCGATTGTTTAACAGGTACAGATTCTTTTATTGATTTAACTGCCATTATTCAACGTCTTCAATTGATCAAAACTCCTGAAGAAAAAGAACAGTTACTTGCTGCAGGTAAATGGGCAGATGTCGCTTTTGAGATTGGCTTTAAAGCTGTGAAAGAAGGGATAACTGAACAAGCCATTATTGCAGAAATTGAGTATCAGCTAAAAAAACAAGGGGTTTCTCAAATGTCATTTGATACTCTTGTTTTAGCAGGAACAAATGCAGCTAGCCCGCATGGCGCCCCTGGAAATACTAAAATTGCTCCTAACGAGCTTGTCCTGTTTGACTTAGGTGTTGTCTGGGATGGTTACTGCAGTGATGCGACTCGCACAGTCGCCTACAAAAAGCCAACAGAGTTTCAAGAAAAAATTTACCAAATCACTCTGGAAGCACAACTAGCAGCGCAAGAAGCTGTTCGCCCAGGCATAACTGCTGCTGAACTAGATCAAATTGCTAGAAACGTGATCAATCGTTACGGTTATGGTGAATATTTTAACCATCGTCTAGGACATGGGATCGGTACAACCGTTCATGAGTTTCCTTCTCTTGTTGAAGGAAATGACTTAGTTATCGAAGAAGGCATGTGTTTTTCTCTTGAACCAGGTATCTATATTCCTGATCAAGTAGGCGTACGTATTGAAGATTGCGTTTATGTGACAAAAGATGGCTGTATACCTTTTACAACTACACCAAAAGAATTATTGGTTCTTGATTAGTTACACCAAACTTACTAATGAAAATAAATGATAAAAGCAAACTCTTCCCACTTTGTTCGGTGTAAAGAGTTTGCTTTTATTTGGTTCTATCATCTGACAAAGAATTTTTTAATTTCCTATGGTAAAAACATAAATTATTTTTGAATAGTTTGTTTAAAAAGAAAAAAAAATAATAAAAATAAAAAATTTTTTTACGTTATATTAAGGTATAAAAATAATGCCTTAAGGAGTTGTTAGAAGTTGCAATTAATTGATCTAAGCATCACTATCGAAAATAATTTACCCAGTGATCCACAAGAAATGATTCCTAAAATCACCTATATTGATCACGAAAAAAGTGTAGCAGATATGCTTCGTTTCTTCGGAAAAGCTAAAAAAGAAGATTTACCGAATGGATTAGCATGGGCGATCGAGAAAATTCAGTTAACTACTCATTCAGGAACCCACTTAGATGCACCTTATCATTATCATCCAACAATGGATAAAGGAAAACCTGCTTGGACAATCGATCAAATTCCCCTTGATTGGTGTCATGGCGATGGTGTAGTTTTAGATTTCTCAGATAAGCCAGATGGTCATAAATTAACCATTGAAGATTTTGAAGAAGCCCTCGCTACAATTAATTATCAATTGAAAGAAAAAGACATTGTATTGATTCGAACCGGTGCAGACCAACACTGGGGAACGTTAAATTATTTAGTCAGTGGGTGCGGCGTAGGTAGAGAAGCTACGTTATGGTTACTTAATCATGGGATAAGAGTCCTTGGAACAGACGCATGGTCTTGGGATAGACCTTTGCCATATATTGCAAAGGAATTTGACGAAACTGGTGATCCTTCGATTATTTGGGAAGGCCATTTTGCGGGAATTGAAAAAACTTATTGCCATCTTGAAAAATTAACAAATCTTGATAAATTACCGCCGACAGGATTTAAAATCAGTTGTTATCCCATTAAAATAAAAAATGCAAGCGCCGGTTGGGTTCGTGCGGTTGCCCTGTTAGAAGAATAAAAAAAAGCCTCTCAATAAATCCAATCATTGGAATTTTATCGAGAGGCTCAATTTTTAAATAGAAACATCACTAACTATTTTCTATTTCTCACCATCAGTCAATGTTGTTTTCAATTCTTCTTTTGCTGATTTTACATCCTCTTTTGCCATATCAGCCAGCTCTTTTGACTCTTTTGCCACAGGTTTTGCTTCATCCAAACCTTCGTTCACCGTTTGTCCGGCTTTTGCTGCATGGTCTTTGACATCAATTAAAATATCTTCTGAAGCATCTTTTACTGTTTCATTCATGTGATTAACTGGCTTTTTTAATTCATCTGCTGATTTTTTAAAACGCTGAGATAAATCTTCTGATTGTTCTTTTAATGTTAATAGAATGTCTTCTGACTCATTTTCTGCATCATCAGCTGTATGATTGACTTTATTTTTGACACTACCTGCTAAGTCGCCAGCTTGTTGAGATAAGTCTTGCGCCTTTTCTTTTGCAATATCGGTTAATTCAGCTGATTTTTCTTTTGCCATGTCTGTGTAATCAGAAGCCATATCAAGAAAATCATCTGCTTGAGCAGCTAACTCATCGCGTAATTCTTTACCTGATTTAGGCGCCAATAACAATGCGGCAATTGCTGCTGCTGTTCCTCCGATGACTGCTCCTAGTAAAAATCCACCTTTTTTTGCCATAATTAAATTCCCCCTGTCGTTTCTTTGTGTTTTTTATTTTTGAAAAATTTTAAAGCTGTTCCTCCAACTTTTCCTGCAACAGTTGCTTTAGCGGTTGTTTTACCGATACCACCGACTTTTGTCGCAATGTTTTTACTTGAAGTATTAAGCTCTGATACGCTTACACTTAAATCAGCAATTGCTGTAAATAAAGGATCAATCGTCTCTACTTTGCCATTGATATCTAAAAGCAATTCATTACTTTTAACCAGTAACCCTTCTACTTGTCTGGATAAGAGATCCACATCTTTCGTGACGATTTCAATCGTCGTGTTGGCTTCTGCCACCGTTTGATCCACTTTCTCTAATGTTTTGGATAATTGTAATAAAACTTTTACTATAAATACAACCAGAACTGCAAATGCAATTGCTGCAATCAATCCTGCAATTTCTCCGCCTGTCATAATCAAACTCCCTTCTGATTCTCTTATTATTAGCATAGCATTTTCGCTTTTTTTAAACAAATAAAAAATAGCAAAGCTTCAACTACTTTTATTTAACAGAGCAGTTGAAGCTTTTTATTGCTAAAAAAGATTAGTTTTTTATTTCTTTTTTAATTCAATTTTGTCATTTTCTTTCTTTGGTACAGTACCTTCTGCTTCTAATTGTTTGCCTAATTCTTTAATATATTCTCTTAATGGTGTTCCCACTTCTGGATGCGTTAACCCATATTCAATACTTGTTTTCATGAAACCAAACTTGTCACCAACATCATAGCGATGACCAGTAAATTTACGAGCAAATACTCGCTGTGTTTTATTCAACGTATCAATGGCATCCGTCAACTGGATTTCATTTCCTGCTCCTGGTTTTTGCTCTGATAATACATCAAAGATTTCAGGAGTTAATAAATAACGTCCAATAATGGCTAAATTACTTGGGGCTTTACTTGGATCTGGTTTTTCAACAAAATTCTTCACATTAAACAATCCATCTTCTAATTCCTCACCAGGGTTGATGATGCCATATTTTGATGTGTCTTTTTGTGGAACTTCCATTACTGCGA
>NZ_BJWF01000047.1 GCF_007990225.1 Enterococcus villorum
ACTGGCTATGGAACACCGTGGGTAAGGTCATGAAAGTAGCGTTTAGCTCCGAGCAAATAAGCGAGTAATTTTTAAAATAGCTTTTCCATATTTTGAAAATTACTCGCTTATTGTTGAGGAGTTGCTACTTGAATGCCATGGATAGGTTGTGAGAAGACTGGTCTGCTTCAAACGATAAGACCGAAACTTATTTATGTCCAATCTTTTACGGTCTTTTCTTTACTTATTGGATCATGCCTACTTACTGATAATATACCTCATCTAGAAATAACCCTTGAGCAGGTACTGTTTCTCCCGCTTGTTTTCTCACTTTATTGTCAAAAATTTCATCAATAACAGATAAAGGTAATTGTCCGGTACCAATAGCCAATAAAGTGCCCATCATGATTCGCACCATTTTATATAAAAAACCATCCCCAACAAAAGTAAAATGAAGCATCTTACCTTCTTGTTTGATCGTAATCTCTTCGATCGTACGAACGGTTGACTTTTTAGATTTTTTCAACGCAGAAAAACCAATAAAATCATGATTTCCTATTAATTTTTGGCAAGTTTCGTTCATTTTATCCATATCTAGAGGCTGAGGAACAAAAAAGCTATGGTTTCGTTCAAAAACAGTAGGGATTGGGTCATTCCAAACATAATAACTATATTTCTTTCCAGTAGCATTATATCTAGCATGGAAGCGTTCAGGCATTTCTTCGACCTCTTTTACCACAATATCTCTAGGTAAGTAACGATTTAAAAAAGTTAACATTTCACTTCTACTCATTGGTGAGTTTGTTTTAAAGTTAGCGACTTGACCTCTTGCATGCGTGCCAGAATCTGTTCTTCCAGAACCGATAATCTCTATTTTTTCGCCTGTCATTTGCGTTAATACTGATTCAATTTTCCCTTGAATCGTTTTGTCATCATCTCCTAAACGTTGCCATCCTGAGTAACGTTTGCCATCGTATTCCATCGTTAATTTTATATTTCTCATTTAATTTGATAGACTCCTTCATCCTACATGTTTTGCATATCTTTATGATGTGCATGTATGGTTTAGTCTGACACAATCATTCATTCGTTTCAATCATATAAACAATTTTTTTCATTCTATCCTTACTGAATGAATCATTTCTAAACTTTCTCATTTATTTTGAAGAATCCTGTAATGAATATTTGCTACTAAAATATTTCAAATGTAATTTATTTTTACATTTTTGCTGATTCAGTAGAATTTTTCGCCCTCTCCGTTATAGAAAATAAACAACTACATCCTAGCTTTTCTATTTATCATTTCTTTTCTTATTTGGAGGATACTTAACCAAGCGATTGGCAAATAATTAAAGAAAAAACTGATTCTTTGACAAAAACCTAACTTATTGAAAATTGGCAATTGATTGAAACCAGGAATACGAGCAACTCCATAAATCCCTGCAAAAAGAAAACTTACAATCATCATAATAAAAAATTGCTGACTCGATTTTGTCTCTCCCAATTTGCGGTACAAAAGAAAAATGATGAAAGGAATGAGGATAAATCCACTATATCCAATACCAGAACCTACGTTGTGAATCCAAGTAGAAAAATTCCAAGAACTTTCACTTGTGTTTACACTAAACAAACCAGTAAAAATACAATCAGTCACCCCATATAAACCAACTAAAACCGGTAAGATAGTTCCGAGTGATTTTGAAGCGGGGGTAAATGTTTGGTATAAAGCTGGTATAGCTAAAACATATAAGCATCCTGAGATAATCGACCAAACCAAAAAGGCTTGCCTTACCGGACTACCAACGTCCCCAAACAGGCTCATCACTTCGGTTAATTGATTTAATTTTGGATAAAACATTCCTAAAATATAGGGAGTAAGAAAATCACTTAACACGCCTAATAGTAAAAAATAAAAACCGTATTTACGTAAAAAAAACATATTTCTTCCTCTTCTCGTACAAATTCTTTTCTGCCTAACAAAAATTGTACTTAACTTTAAAAATTTAAACAAGTTCGATCATTTTTAATTGGAAAAACTGCTTATCTAAAGACAATATCTCGTTATTTTTTATATAAATTAAGTTAAGATATAAAATTGAAGTAACATTATAAAAAGTTTAAATTTTACAATATATTCTATTTGTAACTAGCTCAAATTTTATGTAATTGACCCGCAGTGACTTATCATGTCTCAGCTAAGCGAACGCTTCAACTTATTCTTAAAACTTTCACAAATCGATAAGAAGAAAACAAAATAATTCATCAAAATGATTTAACGAAAAAACAAAAAGAATTGCTTGAAGATTATCAGCTGATTCAATATGACTTAGTCGCTGGTAAACAGTACAGTGCAACATGGGCCTCACAAAAAGTAAATAATACGCACTAATTGAGCTAAAAGAAATTGAAGAAACCTGGAAGCTATGACTATTGTTTCCAGGTACTTTGATTTCTTTTTTGTTGTTTATTTTTAGTTCGTTTTATCTTTGGCCTTCTCGGTATTCTTTTGGTGATTGACCAACCATTTTTTTAAATAATTTTGAAAAATAAGTCGTATTATTATAACCAATTTCGTTTGATATTTCATTAATATTATGGCTACTATGTAAAAGTAACCATTTCGCTTGTTCGATCCTTAAATGATTTAAATACACGGAGAAGCTTTTTTTGGTTTCTTTTTTGAACAATTGTCCTAAGTACATAACATTTAAGTGCAAACTTTCAGAGACCTCTTTTAGGGTCAATGGTTCGTTATAATGATCATGTAAAATCGTCACCACACGTTCGACATTCTCACTATATCGTACTTGCTTTTGTTGGGCTTTGATCAAAGACAAAAGCAGTTGATGTAGCTCTTGGACTGTTTTTGCTTGGTTAATACTTTGAATCCCTTTTAAGTACTCATCATCTTCTAAATGAATGAGCTCTCGATGGATATCCATAAACAACAAAAAACTGAAATGGCGAATATCTTCTGGTGTCATGATTGCTTTTTGAAATTGTTCAAAAAATTGGGTAATCATTTGTTGTGCTCGTTCCAATTGACCACTCTTTAATACTCGGCTGAAAGAAGAAAAATCAATGGCTTGTTCTTTGGCCGCTTCTTGTTCTGCGAAAAAGATTCGTTGATCTTTTTCACCATAAAATTGATGCAATTGCAAATTATCTTTTGCGTGTTGGTAGCTTTCAGGAATCTTATCTGGATCTGCGGTTTCATCACCGATACTGATGAGCCATTCATTTTCTTTACTGATTTCTTGAATAAAGCGACAAAATCTTGGAACGGCGTGTTCTTCTAACAATAAAGTAAATAAATCTGTTTCACCATAGGTACGTTGATAATAAAAAAGTTCTTGTTGATTTTTCAACCACCGATTCACTGCTTGCCCTGCAAAACGAGGGACTTGAGCAATCAAGACTCTTCGCTGTTTTTCGCCTATTTTCTCCAGTAATTCTTCTTCACTTGACTCATCTAATTCTTCATTGAGCCACTGGTTAAAAAGGACTTCTTGATAAATTTCTTGTTGATTTTTTTGTTCATTTTTATCATCTAAGTGTTGTTTCACTTTTATTAAACTTTCCACCAGCTCCGCTTTGTTTACAGGTTTCATTAAGTAATTAACTGCTCCTAGTTGCATACCACTTTTTAAATAATCAAATTCCTGATAACCCGAAAGAATCATAAATTCAAATGTATGGTGTTCTTTTTGCGCAGCTTCAATAAACTCTAGCCCATTCATTTCAGGCATCGTTACATCAGTTATGACTAAATCAATCTTTTGCGTCTCTAATACTGACAGTCCCTGCATCGCATTTTCAGCAGTTGCTACTACTTGAAAGCCTAAATTTGCCCAATCAACGATTTTTTGCAAACCGGTCAAAATCATATACTCATCATCTACTAATAACACTCGATACATTTTTTTACTCCTTTTCTTTGAAGATAATTGTGACCGTCAATCCACCTTCTTTATTTTCACATAATTTCATCTGATAACTGCTACCAAAATAAGCACGCAATCGTTCATTCACATTTTGTAGTCCAATTGATTGGGTTAATTCCACTTTCGTCTGTACCAATCGGGATTCAATTTCTTCTAAGCGTGCAGGTGTGATCCCACGACCATTATCTTTGACAATTATCATGACACGCTGACCTTCACGAAAAACTTTGACACTTAGTGCATTATCAACTCGTGTAAAATCAATGCCATGTTTAAAATAGTTTTCAATTAATGGTTGTATTACAAACTTTGGTACTTCGATTTTTTCTAATGTAGGATCAATTGAAAAATGATAAGCAATACGATTAGGGTAACGCATTTGATAGAGATAAACATATTTTTCACAAAAATCCAATTCTTCTTTTAAACTAATTGTTTTTTCTTGGTTGGTGTTGTTGCGTAATAGGGCGGAAAAAGCATAAACAACATCGGCTAGCTCTTCGCTCCCTTCACTTAGTGCATACATGCGGATATATTCCAACGTATTATACAAAAAATGGGGATTAATTTGCGCTTGCAATGCACGCATATGTGCCTCTTGTTGCTTGATTTCCAATTTGTAGATATCCTCCACAAATTGATTGATACTATCCAACATTTCATTGATTCCAATTGAGAGATCTTTTAATTCATATTCTGTTTTTGTCGTATCAATTCGTGTTTCTAAATTTCCTTTTGCTGTTTCATTCATTGCAGCCATGACAATGTCTATTTGCTGAGAGTAGCGATTAAATGTTTTGTACAAAAGAAGCAACAAACTGCTATCTAATAAAAATACGCCTAAAACCAAAGGAGCTAAATTTCTGATGACCGTTCGACTAACCATTTGGCGATCTAACGTAGTTAAAATACGATAATCATCTGGTAGCTTTTGGTATTGGATAAAATTGTTTTTTTCAAGCGCTTGAATTGGTAACTTCGAATTTTGTTGAAGACTAGCAGTGATTAATTGTTCTTGTGAGGCTAAGGTTGTTTCTGCTAGTCCTTTATCATGAAAAGTATATAGCCGATTAGTTGTTCCAGAAATCATATACAATGACAAACCACTGAACGTATTCAAACTCGCTAGTGCTGCATCTAGTTCCTCTTTTTCAAAACCAACAAACATACTACCGACTTCACTTCCGCCTTGTGTGATTGACATTTTAATGTAAAAGGCATCTGATAATTTAGGTGTACCGCTTTTAATGATCCCACCTTTATTATTTCTGGATGACTCAAAATATTCGGGTAACTGACTGAAGACCACATAAACCGTGCTAACCTCTTCATAGCTGACATAAATATCTCTCATTTGATAAGGAAACGATAAAAAATCGGAAGTTTTTTGTTGTTGGTCATACGCATACATCAAGTATTCATCAATTGGTTTTGTCAAATAAGTCGTTGCGTTTTCGATTTTTTCTGAACTTCCCAATAATTGGTTTTTTATAATCTTACTAAGCGTTGCTTTGTCGTTTAATGTGCGACTAGTGCTTTGTAGTGCTTCACTTGTCATCTGTTCCGCTTGATTTTGGGATTGTATCCACGTGTGAACACTGATAATCACGGTAGCAACCGTCGTTAATAAGATCATCACTAAAGCATATTTTCGCAAAAGACGATTCAATAAGGTTCCTTGCGAAAATAAGATACGCCATCTACTCATAAATTTCTAGTTGCATGTTCAATTTTTCTCGCCATTGTTTAGTAATTAATCCATTCCAGACAGTCAATAATCCAATAACACCAAAAAGGATCAATCCTTTATAATTCCAAGTTAACCAAAAGATAATTGCTCCACCGATTAACAATTTCAAAAAAGTAGAAAAACTAGAAAAACCAGAAACAAAACTTAGTTTAAGCAAGTTAGGAATTGAAATAGCATATTCACTATCTAAAATTAAGCTATATTGATACATTGCGTAAGCATAGAGCAAACTAAAAATAAGAATAAAATCCGTAATCAAAAAAAGAAGTCCTTTAATTTGAACCGATAAATAGAGATTATAACCAAGTAAAAATGTTACTGCTAAAAATAAGCCAAACAACAGATTTCCTCTAACAAACGATTGTTTAAACGTTTCTAATCCACGTTTAAACGTTATTTCTTTATATTCAAAACCATACCGATAAAATAATTCATTCACTGTTTTATAGGATGGACCTACCCCTAATACAATCGCTCCTATAAGTGTATAAATCCAAAAAAAGAAAGTTAATTTCATTACTACCCAAACTCTTATAAATAATGTTTCTAGCGCCTTACCTAACATATTGTTCCCCCCAAAAAAGCTTGTATTCCTTTACATTATACAAGACTAATGAAAAAGTAAAAGATACTTTTAATTTTTATTTGTCGTTCTTCACATTCAATGAATGGTATAAAAATAAGCAGAACAGTCCAAAAATTCGACATGCAAATTTCGGAAAAAGTTCTGCTTATCTCTAGAAACTAACTATTTTAAACCTAGTTTCTTGAATTATTTACTTTCTTTTCGAAATGCGTCATATTGTTTTTGCATTTCTGTTAATACTTTGTCATAACCAGCTTTGCTTAATGCTTCTTTAAGTTTTGGTAATGTTTGATCAGGATCAACAGTCCCCGTGTTTAATCCATCCAAATATTGATTCATGACATTTGAAATGTTACTTAATTCTGTTTTTACACTATCTGTATTGAAGCTGAATCCCAAAATTGGTGAAGTTTTCGCTTCTTCAATTGATTGGTCTCTTTTAGCAATCATTTCATCAGTAATTGTATCTTGTGTATATAAAATTTGATTATTCCCCGTGTTCCATGCTGACATATGCATATTTGGTTGATAGCCGTCTAACAGTTTAATTTTGTCGTTCCCATCTTTTTCCCATGCGTCTCCTTCAATTCCCCAAACTAGGCCATTTAATAACTCTGGATCGCTATTTAATAGCCCTAAAAATTCGACTGATTTTTCTTTATTTTTTGAAGTGTTTGAAACAACAAAGTTTGCCATTTGTGCTTGGGCTGTTGATTTCAAAGGAACAGTGATTGCTTTTGAAACTAACTCTTGTTTCGCTGCATTTGTTAAAATTGTATCACCATAATCGTATGGTCCTTGTGTTTCTCCACGCATTAACCAAGTGTTACCTTCTAATGGATAATCTTTATTACTTGTAGCAGCATCACTAGGAATCAACCCTTGTTTGTACCAGCTGTGCATCGTGCGTAACAATTCAATATATGTTTTATTATCATATTGATTGATAATTTTTGTCTCATCTCCATTTAAATCAACAGCAAATGGTAATGTGTTACCTAATGGATAATCAAAGTCTCCTTGTACTTTAAATCCTTGGCCGATAGCAAAAGCTGCTGTATTTGGATCTTTTTTGTGAAATTCTTGTAAGACTTTTTCAGCATCTTGATAAGACTCAATACCGTCAATTGACAAATTGTATTTGTCTAATAATGCTTTGTTAAATGTCAATACTTGTTGAGCAAAGACATTGCCGTTTACTGGAAAGGCATACAATTTACCATTGACTAAATTTCCTTTGATATAAGCTTCATCAAGTGAATCATAGGCTTCTTTTGCGTATTTTGGAGCTAAATCAGTTAAATCAGCAAATGCGCCTTTTTGTGCATTAGACACGTAGTTATTTGCAAAAGCGATATCATAGTTTTCGCCTGATGAGATAATAACATTCATTTTCTTCTCATAATCGCCCCAACCAATATAGTTGATATTGACTTTTGCACCGATTTTTTCTTCAATTCGTTTATTGGCAATTTCCATCAATTGATCAAAGTTCTCTGGTTTATCACCAATTTGATACATTTGAAGAGTCGTCGTATCACTTGCATCGGCTTTTTCTTTTGTACCTGATCCACATGCTGCCAAAGTTCCAACCATCATTGCAGAAACGCCTGTAAAGGCTAATTTCTTCCATAACTTCATTTTTTCTTCCTCCTAAATAATTTATATTTTTATTGTATTACTCTTTTACTCCGCCAATCGTTAAACCTTTAACAAAATGTTTTTGGAAAAATGGATAGCTGATTGCGATCGGTAAAGTGGAAATCACAACAATCGCCATACGAGCTGATTCTCCTGGTACAGAAGCAAGTCCTCCAGCCAATTGACTGCCTGCTCCTGAATTTTGTGTCAAATACTGGATGTTGCTTTGAATCTTCATCAACAAATATTGTAATGGAACCAATTTGTCATCTTGAATATATAATAGTGCGTTGAACCAGTCGTTCCAATATCCTAAAGCTGCAAATAAACTGATGGTTGCGATCCCTGGAATCGCTAAAGGCAACACAATTTGTACAAAAATACGTAATTCACTTGCCCCATCAATTCTAGCGGATTCAATAATAGAATCTGAGACTGAACGTTTAAAGAAGGTTCGCATCACAATAATATTAAATGGGCTAACAGCCATTGGTAAGATTAAAGCCCAGATTGTATCTTTTAATTGTAAAAGATTGGTCATCACTAAGTAGTTCGCTACCATCCCAGGTGAAAACAACATGGTGATTAAACAAAAAACAGTAAAAAATCTTCTGAATGGAAAATTGGATCGTGAAATGGCATAAGCATATAGAGACGTTGCTGTGCTATTAATCAACGTACCTAAAACCGTCACAAGTATTGTGACAAATAAAGCTTGGAAAATCTTATCTTGCATTTGTCCAAATAGATAGGTGTAGCCAAATGTGCTAAACTGCTTCGGCCAAAAACTATAACCATGTGTAGTTAAAGCAGATTCTTCGGTAAAAGAAATAGCAATAACAAATAGAAACGGTAAAATACAAGAAATAGCAAAGAGTGCAATCAAAAGGTTGGAGAAAAAATTGGTTGTTTTATTGAATGAACGTATTTGAACTCGTTCAACTTTCTTTTTATTCATGTTTTCTCCTCCTTAGAACAATGCAGATTCGCTATCAAAGCGACGTGCAATCGTATTTGTAACCATCAGTAAAACAAATCCTACAACCGATTGATACAACCCAGCTGCGGCGGTCATCCCAAAGTCACCTGTAGAGGTTAGACCATTATAAATGTAAGTATCTAATACTTGCGTTACCTCATAAAGTGCACCTGAGTTTCTTGGTATGTTATAAAATAATCCGAAATCTGCGCGGAAGATATTTCCTACAGCTAAAATGGTCAAAATCGTCATCAATGGTACCAATTGTGGAATGGTCACATGCTTGATTTGTTGCCATTTGCTTGCACCATCTACCATCGCTGCCTCATAATAAGTCGGGTCAATCCCCATAACAGAGGCAAAGTAAATGATACTATTATAGCCAATCCCTTTCCACGTACCGATAAAGACTAAAATAAATGGCCAATATTTCGGTTCGTTATACCAGTTGATCGCTTCACCACCATGTCCTGTGATCCATTGATTAAAGATTCCCTTATCTGGGCTTAAGAAAGCATAAACAAAGTAACTGATAATAACCCAAGATAGGAAATATGGAAGCAAGGACATCGTTTGATAAACTTTTACCAGTCGTTTATTTCTCAATTCACTCATAATGATGGCGAAAACAACGGAAATTAATAAGTTTAAAAGGATAAATGTGACATTATATAAAATGGTATTTTTAGTAATCAAGTAAGCTTGATCAGAACTAAATAAAAATTTGAAATTTTCCCAACCAACCCAAGGACTTTCTCTTAAACTAGCTAAAAAGCCGTCAGCGGAAATATGGAAGTTTTTAAACGCAACTACGTTTGCTAATACAGGGATATAAAAGAAAAATATCATCCAAAGCATACCTGGAACCGCCATGAACACTAAGGCTTTGTATCGCCACAAATTAGCAAAAAAATGGTTTAACCCCTTTCTCTTTTTCATTGTAAAACTCCTTTCGTGTCATTCACAAAGAAATTATAGCGCTTACAACAAAGAGAATAAATAAACAAATTATAGAAAAAATGAAACAAAATATAGATAACAAAAATGCTTCATTCAGCTACTTACCTCGCCAAAACAATGAAATTGATTGCATTCATAACAATATTTAAAGGATCAAACAAGATATAACACTTACTTGTTCCACTAAATCTATTCCATAAAATTACAAAATAAAAATAGCTAGTCCATTAGTCTATCTCAAAGTTTTAAAACTGAATAAACAGTATTCCAAAAGCAATTCCTCCACAATAAGCAATGATTTTCCAAAATATGGAGAACTATTTTAGAAAACCACTGCTTATTTTGCTTGGAACTAATTATTTCTGTCATAACCATTCACTTTCGAATAAACAAGCATCATGCTTTATTTTGTTATGGATTGTTCTATGCCTTCTTACTTACCTTCTAATTGATGCACTTCTTCTTCTGTCATGGGACGATATTCTCCAATCGCTAATTCTTCAGGCAAGTAAAAATTGCCCATACGAATCCTTTTAAGGTAGGTGACTTCTTTTCCGACTGCTTTTACCATCCGTTTTACTTGGTGGAATTTTCCTTCATGAAGGATCAGACGGATATTAGAAGTATTTGTTACAAGATCAACCGCATCAATAAATAATTGAGCTGGTCTGGTTTCTTCGCCTCCATCAATTACAAGCCCTCGACTAAAAGCCGTCACATCTTCTTCTGTCATGACGCCCCTGATCTTGGCAAAATATTCTTTTTCAACATGTTTTTTTGGTGAAAGTAATTGGTGTGCTAATACACCATCATTGGTTAAAACCAACAGTCCTTCTGTATCTTTATCTAAACGACCAACGGGAAAAAGATCTTCACGATAAGAGGACTCATCAAAAAGATCAAGCACTGTTTGTTCATAATTATCTTGTGTAGCCGAAATGACACCTGCTGGTTTGTTGAGGATATAATAAAAATCTTTTTGATAAAATAACCGCTCGCCTTCATAGGAGACTATATCGGTCCATTCGTTTACTTGAAATTTGTCACTTTTTATTTCTTTTTCGTTCACTTTAATCTGCCCTTTTTTGATAAGCCCTTTGACTTCTTTACGACTGCCTAATCCAACAGTTGCTAAAAATTTATCTAACCGCATCTTAAAACTCCTTTTTATTGAAAAAAGAAGTTAAGTCGTAACAGCCCCCATTACTCCTAACTTCTTTTTATTATTTTTTCTTACTTAATTCTTAAACGATGACGTAATCGTATCATACTTGTTCCTAAAAGTCGTTCCGCTAATCGTAATTTCAGTGCTAAATAAGCATACACACTGCCACCAACTCCGGCCACAAATAAAATTAATAGTAGTGATTGTACTTTACTATCTTGATTTAAAAACATACCAAAGACAAATTTAGTCACCCCGGCAGCTAGTAACATGATCAACGTTAAGATAAAAATCAAAAGTGTTCTACGCCAGACAAAACTCGGCTTAAAACGGGCTACTTCACGTATTTTCTTCAGAATCAAGGTACAAGAAACTGCAAAGCCAATCAAGGTGGCAAATAACGGACCGTATACCTCAAACAAACGAATGGCTGGGTATTGCAAAATCAACTTCACCGCAAAACCAACCGCTAAATAGCGAATAGCTGCTGCATTTTCAAACATCCCTTGAAGCATATTAGAAACCAGCATGTACAATCCTAAGAATAGTCCAACAAAACTTGCTTGGATCAACACATGGCTGCCTAATTTATCGGGTGCATAAAACAACGTGTTCAATGGATAAGCTAGAAGCATGACACCAAAAGTTGCTGGAAACATAAAGAATGAAAAGAGTTGTAAATTTCCACTCGTTAATTTTGCCAATCCACGGCGATCTTTTATCGTTACCGCTTCCGTGATTAAAGGTAAACCTGTTGAGGCAATTGATGTAGCAAGCGCAATGACTACCATTGTCAGCTTATCGGGATTCGCACTAAAAATCGAAAATAGATCAAGTAGTTGATCTTTGGAGTATTCGGTTGTTGCTGACATGATTTTAATAAATGTAAACTGGTCAACCAATTTAAAAATCGTTACGCCAGAACCAACGATAATAAATGGAATGGCTTCTTTGATGGTATCTAGTAATAACTCTTTTGTCGCTACGTTTACTTGATTTTGACTATATTGCACACGAGCAGCTGTGTAGGCTTGCTGTTTTTTTAAAAAATACAACAGGATTAAAATACTCGCTAGCATTCCGATAAATGCTGCAAAAGTTGATTGCGTAACAGCTGCGACATAATCGCCTTTCATCACTTTCATAATAATAAATGTCGCAAGAAGCATATAAAAAATTCTGGCAACTTGTTCAGCGATTTGAGAAAGTGCATAAGGCATCATTTCCTGATTCCCTTGAAAATAGCCACGTATCACACTCATACAAGGGAAAACCAAAACAGCAATGCTTAGTGAACGCATCGTTGGAATCAGTTCCTCTCCCCCACCAGAAGCATGAGCTAACCAAGGCGAAGCCACATACATGAATAAAGCAAACAAAATTCCTAATATCCCCATCATTTGTAAGGCGCGAATAAATAAACGACGAGAGGTGCCATATTCGTTCAGCGAATTATAACGTGCCGTCTGTTTCGCGATAGCTGCCGGGATCCCAGCGGTTGAAATCAAGAGAAACAATGCGTAAATATTATAGCCCATGTTAAATAATCCATTTGCAGCTTTTGCATTTTCGCCCATCCAAGCATACCAAGGAATAATATAGATAGCGCCAAGCAATCGCGAAAGAATATTACTGGCCGTCATCCAGGCAGAACCTCTGGCCATTTTTTCTTGAGGTGTTAAATTTTCCATTGCTGGTTTTCGTTGATTAGTCATCGATCAGATTCCAACTTTCTTCAAAACATTACTAACATTTTAATTGTAAAAAGAGAAACTGGCAATCTTTTTTGTATGATTTTTCTGGAAATTCACTATTTTCAGGTAACGTTTTCTTTTTGACTATATTTTTATCACTAAGTTATTTTTATTGTATTAAGCCTTTGTTTTTATAACCCCTATTCACCTGCTTTTTAGTTATGTTATAATATTTAATGACTAAAAACATCTTTCATAGGGAGGACTTATGCTTAAAGAACTGAAGAAAACATCCGTTATTTTAATTGGTGTCCTTTTTATTGCCATTGGCTTAAATTGGTTTTTACTACCACATGACATTGCTTCCGCTGGTGTCGGAGCGATTGGACATTTAGTGGAAACTGCTTTTCTGATACCAAAGGCAATCACTGTTTGGGTGGTTAATATTACGATGCTTACTTTAGCTATACTCTTGTTAGGCAAGATTATTTTTGTTAAAGCGGTGATTGGCAGTTTGCTTTTTCCTATCATTTTAGAAATTATTCCTAAAACAGCTCTATTTTATTCACAGTTTCTTTCACTAATTGTAGGAAGTTTACTTTTTAGCTCAGGTGTCTATACACTCTATACTGTTGGAGCATCAAATGGGGGCGTCACTATTCCACCCATCATTCTTCAAAAATTTTTTCGTATCCCTGTATCAAGGGGGCTGTTGTTGACAAATTTAATCATTGTTTGGCTCAATTATCTGGTATTTGGATGGCGAGAAACAGTTTATGTCTTGTTTTCGATTGTCTTAAGTTCATTTTTCTTAAAGTTATTAGGACGTATCTATCCCATCACTAAGAATCTGGAATAAAGCCTTTCATTCGCTAAAAATTTCATTCTTCTAACCATAATAAATAGCAACTGTTGTTATACTTTGATCGTATCGGTTGAAAAGCAGTGGCTATTTATTTTTCATATGATCTGAAACTTAGTTGACACTTTTTCTAGTAAATCCTACAAGTATGCTATAATGTTCAATAATCCAATGAAAATGAAGTGAGGGATCATTCAATGCGCTTCTCTTTAGAAGATATCCGTAATTTACTAATAAAAGAAAATCTATTAAAAGAATTTGTTTCCATTCAAGGTTGGCATCTAGATGTACCTGAACCGTTTGTATTTAATAAATTAAGTTATGATTCTCGCCAAGTAGATGCTGACACACTCTTTTTTTGCAAAGGGCTTAACTTTAAAGAAGAATACCTAACCAATGCAATTTCAAATGGGCTGGCTTATTATGTAGCCGAACAACCTTACGAAAATTCGGCCACGGGTATCATTGTCACCGACATCCGTAAAGCTATGGCGGTCCTTTCAATGGCTTTTTATCAGTACCCACAAAATCAATTATATGTGATCGGCTATACGGGTACTAAAGGAAAAACGACAGCGGCTTATTTTACAAAAGCTATTTTAGATCATACAACAAAAAGGAAAACGGCGTTACTTTCAACGATGAATACCACGTTAGATGGGGAAACTTATTTCAAATCACATCTCACAACACCTGAGTCATTGGATCTATATAAAATGATGGCTGAAGCCGTAAAAAATGGTATGACCCACTTAGTGATGGAAGTTTCTTCACAAGCATATAAAACGCAACGTGTTTATAGACTTACATTAGATGTAGGGATTTTCTTAAACATTTCACCAGATCATATCAGTCCGATCGAACATCCGACATTTGATGATTATTTTTATTGCAAACGCCAATTAATTTTAAATTCTAAAACTGTTATTTTGAATCATGAAAGTGATTATTTTGATTTATTGCAAGAAACAGCAAAATTAGCAAACATTCCAACCGTTACTTATGGTCGCACTTCGGAAACAGACTATGAAGTAAAAAGCCTACCAACTGGCAACCATGAGTTTCACTTAATCAATCACCATGGAAAATTAGCGATCGAAGCCGATTATGACATCCAACTAGCTGGTGACTTCAATCAAGAAAATGCCACAAGTGCCATCATTGCTGCCGCATTAACTGGTGCTTCTGTCGAAGATTCCCAAAAAGGACTAAAAGATGCACGTGTCCCTGGGCGCATGGATCAACTAATCAACAAAAACGGCACGCATGTCTATGTCGACTATGCCCATAACTATCTCAGTTTGAAAACTTTATTGGAGTTTGCTAAAAAGGAACACCCTACTGGTCGGGTAATCGTTGTTTTAGGCAGTCCTGGGAATAAAGCCGTCTCTCGTCGCCATGATTTCGGGAAAGTATTATCGGAAGCTGCAGATGTGGTTTTTTTAACTGCTGATGATCCAGCCTTTGAAGATCCACAAAAAATTGCTGAAGAAATCTCAGCAGCCATCACTAACCCTGACTTAGAAGTCTATTACGAAATGGAACGTCCTGAAGCCATCAAGAAAGCCCTCGCCATCAGCCTCCCTGAAGACTCGGTTGTCGTGGCAGGAAAAGGCGTTGATCCTTATCAAAAAATCAATGGCGTAGATGTTCCTTATGAAGGAGACTACGCTGTTGTCAAACGCTTCATTGAAGAATGAGTGAGTCAGATTTAAGAGTCAAGGGCGTTTTAACAGCTACTTTCTAACATTCCTTGTGCGACAACTCGATAGACAGATTTTTTTGAAAATTATTTCTCAGATTTTGGTAAAACTCCGATCTAGCTTTCGAAGAAGTAACTTTCAAAAATACTGTATATTCGTAAAAAAAGGGGTATGACAACCATTTTGTCATACCCTCCTTTTTATGTTTTCTGTTGTTTTATTCCACTTTATTGGACTTTAAAATGTAGTTTCATCGTATAAGCTGGCTTGATTGGTACAAGTAAAGCTTCTAAATCAATATTCGGCCCAGCTGATCCAAAAAATGAAAATTGATAAACGCTATTTTCTGGAGAAAGTGTGCCCAATTCGACTGAATTTGATAAATTCTGTCCATTGGATACTAACAGAATTTCCTGATTTTGCTGAGTATTTTTCATTCCTAAGGTCAGTTCAGGTAAACGTTCTGTTTGCTCGATACTAGTCATCGAATCCACAGAAACTGTTAGTGCTCGCTCTGAATTATTTTGAATTTTATAAATTGGCGAAACAATCCCATCACTGCTCTTATCTTGCGCAAAGTTCATCTTTGCCGGTACAACCACATCGATATATTGGTTTTTAGAAAAAATCTGTAGCGATCCTTTTAACTCTGTACTATTGTTACTTTCATCGGTAAGTAGCAAAGTAAAATTATGCTCGCCCACAGGTAATTCCGAGAATTTCTTGCCATTTTCAAAAGTAATTGCAAGCTTGATGTCGTCTGGGAAAGACCAATTATCCGTCGGGTCGCCGTCCAATAATTCACGCAGGTCAGGTTCAGCACTTCCTTCTTCAAATTCAAGTGAATCTTTTAATTTTCCATTAGGTGCCAACGTATCCCTGACAGAATAGTTAGTTGTAAATTGTTGTGTATTGTTTGTATTCTTATTTCTTACAGATACCGTTACTTCTCCAGTATCTTTTGGTGCCCACGTCTCTGGCCCTGTTACCACTTCGTAATCATAATCATCCGTTTTTTCTGGCAAAGTAGCAAACCATGATTTAAGAATATCCAAAGACAATTCTTTGCTTCTTTGTGCTTCAACGATGACATCTGATTGAATCACAAACGAACTTCGAATGGTTAACTTGCCTTTTAATTCTGTACTATTGTTACTTTCATCGGTAAGTGTCAAAGTAAAATTATGCTCGCCCACCGGTAATTCTGAGAACTTTTTA
>NZ_BJWF01000048.1 GCF_007990225.1 Enterococcus villorum
AAAAGAGTTTTCAAAAACATCAGCTTTAATAATTCCTGTTTGAATAAAATTAGCATTAAATATACTATCCAGTGTCCAAGCTGAGTTAAAAGGTCCGTTCCATCCATTTTTAGAAAAGGCGATCCCATTTTTGTTCATTCGTAACACTTCTTTTGCTTTCTCTAAATCAGGATTATCCATAATGAATATGTTTGAGGGCTTTTCTTTTGGCCATAAAACAACATAACCTCCTGCACTCCCTTGGCCTGTGATCATAGAAGAAACGTAATCATTAAAACTACTCATGTAATTATTTGTCGCATAATCTTTTAATTTATCTTGAATAGTTGCAGCTTGTTGTTGGTAGAAAGCAACTTGTGTATCGCCAGCTTCCAATTTTAAAGTCTTTTCAGATAACACATCATACTGAACAGCACTAACTTTCGATTCAAAATAAAGTTTATATTTTTGATGATAAATTTTAAATGTATCAAATAAGCCATAATTCCTTATTTTGGCAAATTCTTTTGCCTCTTCACTATCGGTTAGTTTATCAAATTCAACAGTGATCGAAATCTTTGGTTTATCGCAACCTGGATTAATTGTTTTAAAATAATTCTTAGCTATTTTATTTAAACTATTAAGGTCTTTAACCCCTTGCTCTTCTGTGAATTGAATGTGTTCCGTATATACATCAGGATAATTATTAATGTATTCGCTATCCACTGGCGAGCCATAAATTCGGCTAGTTGTACCTGTATCACTTTGAGGATCGGCATAAGGTATAATTCTTGTTTTAACACCCGTCCAATCCAACTTAACCTTCAATCCAGATAAATCTTTTCCATAACGAATCGTTCCAATATTGTTACGACCTCTCCGCTTTAACAAAGAAAGGCTAAATGGTTCACGTTTAATTTCTCCACCCCAATATTGAAGTAATGATCCTTGTTCACCAGCAATACAATTTAAAATATTTCTTGCTTCAAAAGTTGTACTTGAAACAGTTGTAATGTCAGAATATAATCGTATATCCGATTTTTTATCCATGTTATTTTCAATAATAGACATAGCTTCTTGTCCTGTTTTGGAATCTACTTCAACAAAAGTGACTGCTCGCCTTCCAAGTCTATTTGTACGACTTTGAGCATAAATAGTAACTGTATCAAGAAAAGTATCAATATCTTTATCATCAATAAAAAAGATATGATACGCTTCTTGATCATTTGGCTTTGCTTTTATTTGGTAGTCATTTTCAAAATAATCGTCAAATCGGGTTCCTAAAGGGTATTCTAACTCTAATTCATATTTTCCATTTGCTACTTCATATACTTCACATCTTGTACAGTCCTTTAAAATTCCTAAGCCATTCGTGGAAAAGTCTGTCTCAGTAGGACTATATATTCTTGGCCTCATACTTTTCTCCACCACCTAGGTATTATTTCAAACGAATAAATATTTTTCGTCCATTTGATTTCATTTTTTCCAGGATATAAAAATGGAAAATCTAAAAATAAAGTGACATAATCTTGATGTTCTAAATGACCATCTAGCTTTCGATAAGATTCCTCTAGTTTAGAATCTATAAATAATTCTCTATCTAACAATTTCAAATCATATCTATCTTTATTGATATAAAAAGAAGCATCTCCCGAACCACTTAATTTAATAAGCGGTTTTGAAGAATACTTCTCTGGATTGAACAACGCAAAAGCTTCTGTTTTTCGAATACTCCATCGCCCACTATAATTTTCTTTAAACGGTCGAATACTCACTGTAAACTCAAAAGGAACAATATGTCCTGTTTTTCTTGTTCCTTTAAATTCAGGGGCCTCTGTTACTATAGCCTGATAAATATATTGTTGATCATAGTAAAGAATAAAATCACTATAAGTGGACATATCTAGCCATTCAGTAATTCGATCTTCCCACTCTTGTACCAACTCAATAGATGGTGCTTTGTAGTAACATTCAATCTTTCTAGTAACGTTTTTATAGTAAGCTTTGTCAATAATGATGGAATCATTACCTTCTCGCTCTCTCAATTCAATCACTCGACTGGCTGAGACAGAGATAGGTCGGTTTTTAATATATACGTTAAATTCAGAAGAATAGTGTTTATTAATAAAAAATTGTCCTCTTTTAAGTTGCATATAACGTTCCTCCTACTGCATCAGCATCTCGTTTCATTTGTCTCGTCAATTCTGTTTTCATTTTCTTGGCTATTTGTTTGATCATCGAATCAGGTAGATCTCCGTAAACATTTAAATGCAAGTGAATTTCACTCATTGAATTAGAAGATGTATTTTGTTTAGTTTGCACCACTGGTTGACTATTAGACCCTGTAACAACTGGTTGAACGGATGGAGTTCTCACTAAATCAGTCATTGTCTGATCCAATTTACTTTGTTCTTTATCAATACCAACGATAATACCTTGAACAATATTTTTACCTACCATATCCCTCATCCATCTAGATGGAGAATGAATACCTAATGCACCCTTAATAGAATCTTTGATACTTCCAGCTATTCCTTTAATAGTCTTTTTCAATGCATTCCATTTTTCTACTACACCATTGATAAGTCCATCAATGATATTCTTACCGATTTCGAATAAATTGATTTCCCTTAATGAATCAAAGATTTCTTTCACCCGATTAATTGCTTTTGAAACACCATTTTTTAGATTAGTCCATGCATTTTCAGCGGAGTTAACAATTCCAGTAACAATATTCCAGAAAGATTCCTTGATGTTATTCCAAGTATTGATCATGGAATTCTTTATAGAAATCCATGTATTGTATGCTATATCTTTAATGTTCTGCCAAGTATCTTTGAAGAACTGTTTAATATTGTTCCAAGTAGTAATAGCATTATATTTTAAATCAATCCAAGTTTGAATAATCCCGAATTTTAATTCAATCCATTTTTGAATAGCAAAATACTTAATGTCAATCCAAAGATTAATAAAAAAGTATTTTACATTAATCCAAATTGATTTAGCTTGACTTACTACTTCATTCCAAATGTTTATCAAAGTAAGTTTGAACCCTGTCCAAATATTAAGCGCAGCAAAATAAATATTTGTAATGTAACTAACAAAAATATTTTTTATAGACTCCCAAATATTTAGAGCACTTTCTTTAATATTATTCCATACACCAATCATGTTGTTTTTTGTTTCTTCCCATCCACCAGAAATTATGGAGGTAATAAACAAAACTGGCGCAAGTATAACATTTTTTAAAATCTCAAAAACATTTTTACCAATCTCAACTAGATTATTCCATAAGGTCTCTAAATAAAAAGTGACATGCAAGAATGCGTTCTTTAAACCTGTAATCAATGGACCAGCAACTTCCATGATAGAACCTTTAATTTCATTCCATTTTTCAGTTGCTGAATCTTTTATGCTCTGCCAAATATCAGAAAACCATTGCTTTGTATTTGACCATGCGTTTTTTACACTATCAACCGCATTCATAGATGTTTCTACTGTTTTATCAAATAAACCTGTTGCTCCATTTTTAATGCCTTGCCAAGTATTTGAAAACCATTCCTTTATTCCAGACCAAGCATCCTTGACACTCTCAACAGCATTTGATGCCATTTCTTTAGCAGAATTCCAAGTATCAATTCCCCAATCTTTTATATTCTTTAATACACCAAGTACGGAATCTTTTACATCATTCCAAACGGATATAACTTTGTTTCTAACCTCTTCGTTGGTTGCCATAAAATAGCCAAATACAGCAATCGCTCCAACAACGGCTCCAACAATCAAAACAAACGGATTTGCGGCGGCTATAGCCCCCATAATTTTTATTGAATTTCCAACACCGATTATGGCATTCTTAAAATTATTGAAGCTTTTTATAATTGCTGGTATTCCTTTAAGTTGAAACATAAATGCCCCAAAAGCGGTAGCTGCTGGAACAAGAAATGGCAGCATAAATTTCAAAGCAGAACCAAATTTTTGAACTGCATTAAATAAATCACCTAAAAATGATACTGCTGTAGGAATATTTGCAGCAATTACTTTCAAAAAAGATTCCATGGAACTTCCAACTTTATCAATAATCCCCTTAAATCCACCTAAATCAGCATCCACTAGGGCTTTATTTAATCCTTCTATTACTTTGCCAACACCACGAGTAACAGCTGTTTTGGCATTCTGGATAGAGGTTTTAATCCCTTTAGTTGAATCTTTTGCAATTTGATTTAATGATTTAAGTCCTCCGCCACCTTTAGTATCCATTTCTATTAATTGATTTTGGAACTCTTCAACAGAAATCTTACCTTGAGACAACCCTTCTTTAAGCTCTCCCATTGTAATTCCCATCTTTTTAGCGATAGCAGATAGAGTAGGACCAAGTTGAGCATTAATCATTGAATTCCAAGTTTGTGCGTCTACTTTTCCATTTGAGAAACTTTGAGATAGCTGAATAACAGCTTCATTTACTTGATCAGTTGAACCACCAAACCCGAGAATCCCATCATTTAATGCTTTAAATATTTGAGTCGAACGAGTCAAGTTCCCAGTAGAAGAAGCAAGAAGTTGTACATGACTTATCGCATCATTCAAAGCGGTAGGAAGTCCTTGAATACCTTGAGATAAAAGCCCATTCTTTCCGATATTCTTCATAATTTCTGAATTGCTGAATCCCATGTTTTGGAAATTTCGTAGAGCATTATTCATCGTATCTACTCGATCAATTGCCCCACTTATGGAACCTTTAATTAGATCAAAACCAGCTCCTACAATTCTAGTCACTCCACTGGCTAGAAAGCTACCAGCAAATACTTTCCAAATACTACCTAATGAACTGCCGCTTTTTCTACTCGTTCTTTCGATAGTTCCATCAAAAGAACCTAGCTTTTTGACAGCATTATTCATGCCAGCAGTAAAACCTGATTCATCTAATATCATCTTCAGAATTAGGTCATCGTTATTCAAAGTATCACCTCCTAAAATTGGGTGAAGTTATCGTAGTACTCAACATCCTCATGCTCTTTTACTGCATCTCGAAAAGCAAAAAGACGCATTAACTCATCAAAGTCAGTACGTTCAATTTCTGGTAACATCCAACCTGCTTCGAGTAATTGCGTCTTTAAATCTAATTCTCGATAAGTAATCGAATGTTTAAAAGAAGGATATTTGAGAGCTTCGCTTACTTTTTTTTCGTTTCTGTATAAGTTTCATCAAAGCCTGCGGTAACAGATTTTAATAACTTGCCTGTCAATGGAGCAATTTCTCGAGCATCGATCCCTTGACGATAATCTTCACCAGTGAACTGTCCTTCAAACAAAGTATCTGCAATAAATGAATACGCTCGACTTAATGCTTCTGATACTGATTTTCCATCTACAGCATTTTGCATTCCTTCCATCACTTCTGCCGCTTCTTCTACAACTGGACCTGGTAGGAACTCAGCAGATTTGAATTGCACTTGTTTATATTTTCCATCTTCATTTTTTTTCATTAATTTAATTGTCGTTTGATATTTAGACATTATTTTTTACCTCCTGCAAGTTCTTCTTGTTCTGCTTCTTCAATTGGAATTGCTACTTTTGTAAACCAGTTTTCGATCATTGTTTGATCAACGCCTTCATCATCTTCATCAACTGAGTACATATATCCAAGTCCTGGTACATCTACAAATGAACCCTTCCAAGTTGGATGAGTAAAACTTACTTTACTTCCTTCAATAGTTGAAGTTTCATCTGAATCTAAAGCAAACTGCCCTTTATAAAAGACTGTATAACGATATTTTCCATTCGACTTTTTACGCCGATATGCAAAAGCCCCATCTTGGGCAATATCTTCTCCAGAGCGCAACGCACCACCTTTGACAAGTTTTCCTCCAGTGATTGCTGTTAAAACTTTATGACTATACCCATTTGCTTCTAATTCAACTTCTGCACCACCAAACGCAGTGAATTGATCTTGAACAACTGAATCACCATAGTCTTGTGTTGTTTCGTAATTAGCTGTAGGTTTGATACTAACTGCTGTTCCCATCGTCATTGCAGTATTATATACTGGAAGTTCTCCTGTCTCATCTTTCAAAGGAAACCAAGTAGGTTTTTCAACAGAAATAATTCCAGTTTTACTTCTTTTTTCTCCCATTTATTTTTCACTCCATTCAATATATTGTGGAAATCCTAATGTAAAGCGAATGTGTTGAACACCATCTGTTTCATCAGGTAAATAGTTTTCTGGAAATAGTGTTTGACTATCAATTGTAATCGTATTAAAAAAAGCCCCACAGCGTGAGACTAATTCATTCACTAATTTTTTATCAGATTTATTATCAATCAATGCAATATCAATTAAGAAAGAAACATTTTGAACATCAATCCCTACATTTTCAGTCCCAGATTCCATTACGGATAATACAAAGTAAAAATCTTTAGTTGACTGCATAACTGAATCAAGATATATTGTCCCATCTGGATATATTTCTTTTAATTTACTACTGATTTCAGCAATGATTTTATCTTTCATGTTACTTTCCTTTCTTAACGATTTTTATTGCCATTTGTTTAAATCTTCGAGGAATATAAGACATATTTGCAAGATTCGTTGCACGGGTCAACATAAACCGTCCTTTTACAAATCCACCATTTTTAGTCCTGTGTCCTTCTTCCACATACTTAAAGTAATGTTCATTATTTATAACTGCTCCAACAATACGACCAGTTGAAAGCTTCCTAGCTTTTACTACTCGATAACCACGTCTTAAATCACCTGATTTTACAGGAGTTAAAGGTTTAGCTAGGCTAACAACTTTATTCAGCGAATCATTTACAAAAGATATTCCTTCTTTTTGAGCAATTACAGTCATATTTTTAAAATTTTCAATGATCTTTTCTGCATTAGATTCATATTTGAGATCACCCATTTTTTTCACTTCCTATCAAATTTACTTCACAATGACTAGGATAGTAAAAAGGCTTAGTAGCAAATAGAGAAAAAATTAAGCCACTAGCCTTTTGAATTATTGTTATTCGATCTCCTTTTTTTAGTTTAATCTTAGGATGAACAAATAATTTATATGTGTCAGTCGAAACATTTACCATCTCTCCATCTTCTATGACTGCTAGTCCATCGATTTGACCTTGTGAAAGAGCGCAAGAAATAGGATTATCATATACTTTTTTGTAATCTTGAATAGTAATATTTGTATTAGAATCTTCAATGTCCATTAGTCTTTCGATAATACAACTATCTTCGTAAGTAGTTTCTAAAATATCTGCTTCATTCATTAAAAAAACTCCAATCCTCCACAACCAATAACTCTTCGTATCAAATCACCATATCCTAGAAGTAACTCACTAACAGCATTTGCTGTTGAAGCATAACTAATCGTCGTATCGCCACGTCTAACTGAAGATACTGTTTTTTCTGATTCATTTTTTATTATTTGATACAACACTTCACTAATCACGTTTTTTAACTTTTCCCATGAAATAACATTTTTACAACTATTGTATGATTCAATTTCCAGCAAAATTATTTCTAATAAATTAGTTATGCGTTCTTCACTCAAATCTGGAAATTCTTCTTTTGTAGACTCAATGATTTCCGTTTTTAGCGATTCATCCATCAGATCACTTCCTAAATTCTATTAACATCAATTGCATCTTCCAAAATTGCAATTGCTTCTTTATCATCTATAGAAATGATAAATTCGTTATTTGAATCTGCTGTGATAAATCTACGAGTTTTAGGATGAACAAACCCAACAAAATTTTTAGTTTTACCTACTCTATATTTCACGACTTCATCTTTTTTAGTTTCATCTTTTTTTACCACTGTAATTCCTCCTATCAAAAAAGGGAGTACTAACTCCCATTTATTCAGACTTTAAATTTAAATTTGCCCCAGAGTTTGAAGCGTTGTATTCAAGCGAGTATTCACCTACAAGACCGATACGTCTTGAATCAGTTGTTTTTGCAAGTTCTTCTGCTCTCCATTCACGTAATGGACGTAGTTTCACATAATTAGTATCGATTGCGGCAATTGTTCCTTTTGGCAATGATGGTTCCAGTAAAGCAATACCTGTACCGTAATTGGACACGATATTTCCAATTTGCAATCCAAAAGTTACTCTTTCCCCGAACTGAACAATTTTTGTTGATTTTCCATCTAACTCATCAGTCATTAACTCCTGCATATCTGGAGAAATCAAGCATAGTTTTTCTCCCATATAACCTTTTTCATACATCAATTTAAATAAAGTATCGATATCTTTTCTTGTTACTGCACCCGCAGTGGCTGTTTCTGCCTTATTTGCTGAATTGATCAAGTTCAAAATTCCATTCATTCGACGACCCTTAGAACCATTTTCATCAGCTTTTACACCAGTAATCAATTTTCGGTTCAAATCAATTTTCATTTCCATACCACGTAGTGCTACTTGATTAGTTAATTCGTTTCCGACACCATTCACATTAATAGCATCTAATGTACCAGATACAGAAGTAGATTTTCTAAAAATTTCAGTATAGTTGTTAAACCAAGTTCTACCTGATTCAGCATCTGGATAATCTCCGCCCTCAAGCTTTTCAGAAGAATCATCGTTATTGATATCATATTCACGCCATTTAATTTCTGTAGAGTTTGCTTGCTCTGTCTTTCCAGCACCAAGTAAATAGCTTAAAAAAGGTGTATTTGGTACTTGCATAGCATTAATCGCTGGTGAAATATCCAAATACTCTAAATTATTTAAAGATGTTTTTTTCATAATTTGTCACTCTCCTAATTAAATTGTTGTAGCATTTCGCCTAACTTACCCATTGGATCATCAATATTTTCTTGTGTATTATCAGTTGTTTGTTGCTGTTTTTTCGTACCAAATGCTGTCTGCATTTCTAGACTTTTAATTTCTTCGGAATGTTTCTCTTTAATAGATTCCAAAACGTTAGTAAAACCTTCCACAGCTTTTTTAGTGAATTCTGTATCAGAACTAACAAGATTATTTAACATAAATTGAGAAATAGAATCTTTTAACTCTCCATCTAGTTCTAGTCCAGCAATTTGTTCAGCAACAAATGCTTTGTTGTCACTTGTCACACGTAAAGCTTTCTCAGCTTCGAATTCAGCTTGTAATTTCTCAAGTTGAATTTGTTCAGGTGACTTGTTTTTCTTGGATTCCTCATACTCCTTGATTGTATCCTGTTTAATTTTATCTAGGTTATTTTGTTTCCAAGCTTCCAATTGCTTGTCAGCAACACTTTGAGATTGTGACTGAAGAAATTTTTGAGCTTCTTCATTAGATTCCGCAAAAGTTTTGAAATCCTCAAAAGAAAACTGTGGATCGTCACCTTCGGCAAAGTATTGCAAATTTATTGGTATTAATGATTTGTGTTTCATGCTTATTCTCCTTTCGCCCCACGATTCGTTTTCACGCCCCGCATTGCTTTGAGTTTTAATAGTTGCGCCCCACCATTCAACCAAGCCCAGTATTGCGCTAGTTTAACGTCATCTCGAACAAAATAAAAAAGCCTAATTACTAGACTTTCCTTCTTTGTAGTCAGTTCTAACAACAATACACCCCATCTTTTCATACCAATTAACTGTTTCTTTTAAATTTGGTAATGTATGAGATAATAATTGAATCGTTAAATTAACGGTATTCTTATCAACTGGAGTATTCTCTTGATAATTAACAATTTGATTGCCAATAACAACATAGGCATAATTGCCATTCCAATGATCTCTCAAGCCATTAGGATGGTTCTCAGACTCAATAGCTGTTTTGTAGGCTTCTGCGATATCAGCATTTACATTAATTATTAGTACTGCTTCATGAAAATCTTTCATTCTACTTCCTCCGTTTCAAATTAATTCCAAAAGAATCATGTGCAAACTCATCTAATAAATCGCCAAATAATCGGTCATATTCTTCATCAATATCCTTTCCTAATTTTGGTAAATTAGGAACATCCGTACATCTGCAACGACTGTGAAAAGGTGCTCGATTCTCACCTATGACAGTATCTTTCAGTTTATAGGGATTCTTACTTGCCTTTCCTCCACAAATTCGGCAAACTCTCTCATCCTTTGCAGTTAAAACGTTGTATTCCTCAATACCTGTTTCTAAATATGATTTTTCAATACCATCTTGAGCAAATTTTGCATACTCCGTTCGAACGAGATTTTCTATCGCTTTGTTATACTTTGATTCTTCTAACTTAAACATGTCACAAATTTCTGAGTCTGTTCGCATGGTATTTAGTGCGTGTATAACGCCTTCTCCACTAGCAACACTTTTTACAATAGCATTGGAGAGTTTCTGTTCGAGTGATGAAATATTTCCCCAAAGCCTCCTAGAAAAGGTTTTACCCGACCAAGGATAGTTTAGATAACTCTCTAATTCCACTTGGGATAAATAATTCGGCAAATCAACATTCAGCAATTGCGATAACACATTTGCATTTGAAGCATATGAACGTTGCAATATCTCTTCCAATCGATCTGAAAAATACTTGTTCACGTCTACATCTATTGCATGGTATGCAAGGATTTTAAAGATATCAGAACGTATCTGTAGCAAACGATTAACCTTTGCATAATCAAAAGATGGAAAAAATTCATCGATAAACTCTTTGTATTTTGAATCGTACATTTTGAGAGATTTGTAATTTTTTTCCACATATTCACGATATTTTTTTTGATCACTTTTGCTGTAAAACTCCATCATTTCAGCATAAGTAATATCATGTAAGTCTGCTTGAGATAATAGTTTTTCTTGTATCTCTTTCAGCGCTTCAGGAAATACACTAGTTAATTTTTTAAGTGTCTGATTTTCTTGTTTGAGCCTTGCTTGATCCTCCAGTTCTCGACGTTTGGTCCAATACTTCGTTTCTATCGTCACTATTGCCACCTCCGCCAAAATTGTATTCACTATCTGGATAAGCATTTCCATTTTCCAACTCCATTATTTCATTTTCATAATCAACGTCTGTCACAAATGGAATTTGTCTTTGAATGGTTCGTTTGGATACATAAGGTGCAAGCTTAGGTAAAGCTTCAGCTAAATAACTTAAATCAGTTGGCAAAGATCTAGAGAAAGTAAAAATAATTTTTTCTGGCTCAATTTCTACTTTGTCATGAAACTTAAGAAAAGCAGCAATTGTTTCTGCGCATTCTTTCAGTCCTTCTCTAAAATATTGCTCTTTAGTATTTGTTTTTGCTTCTAGGCTAATGATTTGCCACTTACGAGCTTCTCCAGAACTGTTTGATTTAAACACCTCATCGTTAAAATCGATTGCTTTGCAAATGGTGTAAAACTGTTTTTTCAATAGATCCATATGATATTCATTGAAATCTTTCGCTAAATCTTTGGTGACATATTCTGCTTTTGCTGTAGGGTCTTTTAAGTTAATAATCCCTAGCTGATTCATCATTTCTTTAGCAGTGTCTTTGCTCATTGTCGTACCAGTAACAAGCATGTACGCAAGCTTAAATTGTTCGATTTCGTTTTGTTGATCAGACAAAGCACGATCAATCGCATCTCCAATTTCCTCAGCTACTTCAAAATCACAATAACGATTTGTATTGTTTTTAAATTCGGACAAATTAATCACTTCTAAAGGGTTTTTTGTTTCATCGATTTTTTTGAATGTTCCGTTAGTAATAAAATCTAAATCACCATAACAAGCATATGTCGTAATTTCATTTCTAGTTATAACTTTCATTTCTTGGAAAAACTTTTTCTGATAAGAGTCATACTTTTCTTTAATATAGATTCCAGCATTTCCATATCTTTCAGCTCTCCAAGGCTCAATATTGCTTGCTCTTAACTCCCAACCATCATCTCCTTCCACAGGCTCTAACAATCGGAAAGCTACTCCACATGCACCTTGGAAAGTGGCTGTCTCAGGATCAAGCATTGCAAATCTCATGGAATCAAGATTGCTTGTTAATTTGTTAAAAGATTCTGGAGCTGTTGGAAGCTCTGTTTCATTTTTTAAGAATTTATCTTTTAATCTTTGAATGAGCGTTCTCTTTTGTTCAGATATATCGTAATCCCATTTGATAGGTATGCCTGTAAAATGATTGACTGCTTGGTCTACGACAATTGAATACATACCAGCATGAAGTTTATTATTAACTTTTACAATATCAGTATTAGGCTTAGGTCTATTGTCTATTTCATTCTTTTCGCTAGTATAAGCTAGATATTTTCTTTCGCGATCATCAAAAAATGGTTTCATGTCTTCTATAAAACCATTCGGATCAAACATTCCATCTTCAATTTGTGTTGCATATTTAACACGTAGCTTCTTATATCTCTCTAAAGACAATACTGTACTAATCAAAAGCTCACCTCCTAAAATTGAATAAATTGATAATGACTTGGTGGCTCATAAAACGCTAAAGCCAGTGCGTCAGCGATATCGGGACTACCAATATTTCGCTTTTTCATATCATCTTTACTTTCTAAACGAATACGACTTCTACTCGTCATTTTGAATTTACGAGTACTTAATTCTTTGATTAACAATCCATCATCAGGCAATTCAATAATCGGTTGTTCACCGTTAAGATTTGCTGTCATATTTTCTTCTAACATTTCCTTGATGTTTCCCCATAGTTGAGTACCTAAATTATCGTAAAAATCGTCTTCTGATGTTGAACCATTATTCACTCCAAACACCTCAAAAGGATACTGATTGTCTTCTATTAATTCTTCTAGGCGGTCAGTTACACCACCCCCGACACCAGTGTCATCAACTTTAATCATCACTTTATCAATACTTGGATATTGACTCATTAGATTCTTGGCCATATTGATGACATATCCTGTTGTTTCCATGGTGCTACGTTTTGAATATTTCTCATACTCTAATGCCCTAGTAGCAATTCTAGGGAAAAGAATCGTAGAATCATCACCATACCGAGCTACGTCGACACCTATATGAGCAACCGTTGTTTTATTGACTAAAGAATCACTAATTTGTTTTTCTGTAGCCAGTTCAACCGTTTCAAGACTGATAAATGAATCCAACGCACCTTTAGGAAATTCTCCAAAAATACGGACACGAGCAACATCGCTTTCTTTTCCATACTTTTTAAGAATCATTTCTATGTTGTCTTTGTTTGTGCGTTTACTATCGTAACTAGATACTTTATGGACTCTGTATTTATCACGGTCTGAATTGTGGGAATCGTAAAAAACACCTTCAATATTATTTGGGTTTCCACACATCAATAGCTTATTATCAAAACCTGATAGCGTACCAAGAATAGCTTCCATAATTGGATCAGATACACCAGAAGCTTCATCTACAACAATCAACATATGGTCCTCATGAAAACCTTGCATATTTTCTGGCTTCGTTGCTGTTCTAGCTGTAGCAAACCAACGCTCTGAATCACCAACCATATAAATTTTGGTCTTTGTCCACTTCAGTAAGTTTTTGATCAAGCTATCATTTAGCCATTTAGCTACTTCTGCCCAAAGCACATCGTAAAGTTGTTTCATGGTTGGCGCTGTAGCAATCACTTTAGCGTATGGTCGACAAGTTAAAAACCAAAGTATTGCTCCTGCTTCTAACGCTGTTTTTCCAACACCTTGTCCAGAACGAACTGAAACCTTTGGAAATTCAGCCAAATCATTCAAAACACTTTCCTGCCATTCATCAGGATCTAACCGCAATATATCTTGGCAAAAAGCTACTGGCTTATCATAGTAATAATCAATCGCAGCACCTATATCAGCAAAAGGAATAAAATCACTGCTCATTCTCTCTCACCACCCGTTTATTTGCTGCATTTAAAACTGCTTGCTTCCATTCTTCCACTTCTTCACCAGAATTATTACCGCCAATATCTGCTATTTCAGCTTGAATTTTCTCGGTTTGTGCTTTCATTAAATCAGTTTTGTAATCCGTTATATATAGTTCATTCATTTGCTTAATGGCTTTAGCTAATTGATTGCTAATCCGAGTTAATGAATCTTCAATTGAAAGAATATCATCAATTTTGCGATGTGTTTTTCTACTAACTTGAACATCTTGCATAACCTCCCGTTTGATTTCTAACTTTCTATCGTCTTTTTCAATCGGCATTTTGATTTTTCTTAACTGCTGCAGACGTTCGATTTCTTCATCGTTTAAACCAGCCTCGGCTTGCTGTATTCTTTTCATCATTCGCAACTGTCTTATCTTTAGCAACCGTATTTCCTCAGACAAAACAAAAGAAGTATCATTATTCAAATTAGAATAGATGTCCTTCTCTTCATCGCTTAATGTTTCGTAAAATATAGTTTCATACTCGCCAGTTTTCAAAGCGTTCTTGTTCCCTACTGGTGGAGATGCTCGGCTATTGCCTTTATTCCCCTTGGCATTTTGATTACCAAAAGGAGCGCCTCCTTGATTGGTAACGTTACTTTTGCCAATGGTAACATCACCTTTCAATTCAGCGCTCCATTTGTCTTGCGATTTCCATTTTCTAATTTGAGAATCTGAAACATTTAATTCTGATGCAATATCCTTTAATTGCTTTTCTCCGTTGGATTCTAACCAGATTCTTTTGGCTTCATCACGTCTTGGATCACGTTTTCTTGCCATTCAATATACACCACCTCACATTCATTTAGGTTGAGTTTTGTTTTTCTATTTTTCAAAACAAAAAGACCACTCAACGAGTGATCTCATATGTAACAACTACACCTCAAAAATGAGATGCAGTTATAGCTCTTTCAAACAACCTACACACGAAAAAATATGTGTTTTCTCGCCCTTTATGCCGTCCTCCTCGGTTGTCATTCGGTTTTACTGACTGGCAGTTTGTGGATCACCGTAAACCCAAAGTCGCTGGCAAGGATTTGCACCTTGCATGGATTACTCTTATTCATCCTTTATTGCGTCTACCTGTTCCGCCACAGCGACATAATATAAACAGACAGCAACCAGTTGAAACAAACAAGAGAAAACATAGGTAAGGAGCGTTTCCACTTCCTTTACTGTATTTTTGTTTGGTTGCTGTCTATCAAAGCTTAATTCAAACGATGAGGGAGATTTCCTCCCTTCAAATTATTTTTGTCGAAGTCCTGTTTCCTAATCTTTCGACACTATCATAATAAATCATTTACTAGGTAGTTGATTGGTATAAAAAAGGTATAAAAAGGAAAGCATTTAGGTAGCAAATGGGTATAAAAAGTGTAAAAACTGGTTACTTAAAAGCAACCAGTTCTAAGGAAGAAGCAAATTGAATGATGATTTTGTTTGATTCAGCTTTTACAGATTCCTCGCTCGTATTATTTCTTTGAGCAGTTACATAAATCGACATACCGTTGATATAACGATCATAGAATATCTTTTTTCGTCTTTCCGTTACATCAGGTTTATGCGGATGCTGAATCACAGAATAGCCACGAATAAATAGTTTATGCAAATACTCAAATTCTTCTTGCGCTTCTTCTTTTTCAATCACCATTCGTTCTGCTTCAAATGTATTATTTGCTGTAGAAGGTGGAACCAAGGAGTAAGATGCTGTTACTTTAGGCTCACGAGGTTGACCTACCCTACATCTAGCTGACAGATATGCTGAAAGGAAAACACCAACATTATGTTTTGTGCGTTCCATATCCACATCTTTTGCTTCTGGTGTCTCATACTTCTTTACATCGAAAAGTACCATCCATTGATTCCTCCATTTATGATATAATAATTGTGTCAGAATTATTAAGCATAGTCGGAGGAATCCGGCTTTTTTATTTTCTATTTTTCCATACAATTGTTTTTCCACAACAACATTTCGTTCGATTTTGACTATTTAATAAAAATTGGCCAGAATTTATTGTTCGTCTTTCCCATTATTTCTTGTTCCCCTCTTGTATGATTACTAACATGGCAATGAAAAGTACAATAAAGATAAAAGGATAGATCATTCCTCTTCCTCCAGCACAACAACTAGCTCATCAGTATCTTCGCAACGTATTTCAAAAACATCTCTATGTGAAAAACGTCCAAAAACCTCTTCACGAGAATAATTAATGCACTCACCTTGATTAGCTGTACGAACCAAAAAAGCCGTTCCAGCACCAACCACATCTAGCAGCTCTTTTACTGTTATAATCATTCCGCTTCCTCCTGTTCTAATCCTTCTTCCACTGGTACAGCAAACACCCAGAATCTCTCATCTATTGCCTTGATTTCCGCTTCTGTTAGCTGATAAGCAGATTTTTCCCAAGTACACAGCGAGCAGCTAGTATCAAAACAGAAATCATTTCTGTTATTAAATTTCTTGATAAGATATAAGTCACCAATAATAACTTCATACAACGGCTCTTTCTCAACCTCGTAGCCGTCCTCCAAATCACTCGACTTCACGAATACACCATCTACCATTTTTCCTGTGCGTCCTTCGATTTCGTTGTATGCCATTTCTAAACACTCTTGTACATTTGTCCCTTTTTGCATGGAAAGGATAATCAGCGTGACGATTACA
>NZ_BJWF01000049.1 GCF_007990225.1 Enterococcus villorum
TGGTTAACTTGCCTTTTAATTCTGTACTATTGTTACTTTCATCGGTAAGTGTCAAAGTAAAATTATGCTCGCCCACCGGTAATTCTGAGAACTTTTTACCATTTTCAAAAGTAATTGCAAGCTTCATATCTTCTGGTAATGTCCAATTATCCGTCGGTTCTCCGTCCAACAATTCACGCAGGTTAGGTTCAGCACTTCCTTCTTCAAATTCAAGTGAATCTTTTAATTTTCCATTAGGCGCCAACGTATCCCTGACAGAATAGTTAGTTGTAAATTGCTGTGTGACAGCTGTTTCTTTGTTTTTTACAGTCACCGTCGCTTCACCGGTATCTTTTGGTGCCCACAATTCTGGTCCAGATGTCACTTCATAATCATAATCACCCGCATCTTCTGGTAAAGTAGTAAACCATGATTTAAGAATATCCCGAGATAAGTCTTTGTCTCTTTGGGCTTCGACGATGACATCTGATTGAATCACAAATGAACTTCGAATGGTTAACTTGCCTTTTAACTCTGTACTATTGTTACTTTCATCGGTAAGTGTCAGCGTAAATGCATGCTCGCCCACCGGTAATTCTGAGAATTTTTTACCATTGTCAAAGGTAATGGAAGGCGTGATGTTTTCTGGTAAAGACCAATTATCCGTCGGTTCGCCATCTAAAAGTTCACGCAGATCCGGTTCAGCACTTCCTAAATCATAGACCAGCGAGTCTTTCAGTTTTCCTTCTGGTGGAGTATTATCAACTATATTAACTGCTACTCTTAAATTAAGTACATTACCAGCCTCATCAAATACTGATAGCGGTAAGACAGTAGATGTACCAGGGGAAAAATCTGATAATTTGCTGGCAGCTTTAAATGTCATATTTTTTGGTTCCGTCCAATTATCCTTTAAATTAGTGGCAAGTTGGCTTAATTCTTCTTGGGTAAAGTCGCGATGACGATTGGCTTCAAAGGTTCCTTGTTTTGCACTACCTGTCGGAGGTAGTGTATCTTCTACCTTGTAGTTTGTACTATAATCCATGCTTGTACCGCCTGAAGATACGGTTACTGTCGCTTTTCCTGAAGTTCCAGGTTGCCAAGTGGATGGACCAGAAGTTACCTGATAGGTATAGCTGTCAGCATTTGATGGTAGCGTAGAAAACCATGATTTTATCGTTGCTGTCGGAAGATCTTTGTCTCTTTGCGCTTCGACGGTTACATCTGATTTGATAGCATGCGTTGGTGCTTCATTCTTCACTTTGATTGTTCCCAAGGTCGTATTTGTATACTCCAGAATTTTGATATCTTTCGGATAATCTGAAGATGCACCAACTGCTATGGCAGTTGTTCCTAATTTGAGATTCCCACTTATACTAAAAGAACTTTCTGCTTCCGTTGTTGTTTGTTTACGAGTAATCGTAACATTTAGAACCCGTGTATTAGAAGTACTTGGGATCGAGATATTTGCCGTAACATCTAAGTAAGAAGGAACACCGGATCGTACGAGATCTGTTAATTCAAATGTATTCGGATAACTTGGCGCATTTCCATAAAACATCTTTTGATAATAATGTTCAGCTTGTGTTGTATTACTTGCAATTTGAGAAATCCAACCGTTATCCTTATCCTGCGTTACACTGGAATAGGTAGAAAAAGGAATATTTAATGTCTGATAGGAACCAACTGCAGCTCCTAATGTTACTTGTTGATTATTAATTGCTTTTTGCAATACACCCACGATATAGGAACTCTGTCCATAGGCTCTGAGCGTTGGTTCTAGTGCTTCAAGATTAGGCAGGTTAAATAATGCTGCTCTTGCTTGTCTTAATAATGGTGGGACATCTATGATCGGTGCTGATTGTGTTTGGTTCGTATCAGCTGGCATCTCAGAATTGTCCTCATTGGTTGTTTGTACTTCTAAAGCTGGTGGACCTTGTACTACTGGCACCTCTTCAGCTGTTGATGGTGTTTCTTCACTAACAGAAGTTGGTTGCTCTGTTTGAGATTGTTCTGGTGTAGCGACAGCTTCTGTTGTTTCTGTTGTTTCTGCTACTTCATTTACTTGCGCAGGCACAGTTTCTTCTTGATTCATTGGTGCTTCTTCTTGAGTTTGTGTGCTTTGTACAACTTCTGTGTCTGTATCAGGTGATGCTTCTACTGCAAAAGCAGTGATTGGAAAAAGAAAATTTTGGAATAATAATAAAGAAGTTGTTATTATTCTTAACTGTTTAAAGTTCAAGAATTCGATCCTCCCCTCTTTTGTATGAATTTCGTTCATTTTCCTAAACAAAATAAAAACGGTACGAAATCGGTGGCCATTATCTTTTAATGATATGCACTAGCTATTATCTCTTCACATTTATATGTATATAGACTTTCTCCAAAAATAGAACGATTTGCTGTCCCAAAAGTTTGTTGTAGTTGCTTTATAAATAACCATGTTATCGAATAAAACCACAAACAATTCCGTTACCCCTACTATATTGTATAGAAAAATTTTTGATGTGTGATTTTGTCTCTTCACCCCCAAACATCATAAAACACCCACACTAAAATTATCTACGATTCTTTTATAAGAAGGAAACCTATTTTTACCGATAGTATGGTAAATTCCCTCCAAAAAAACTTATAAATAAAGATAAAAACTATTTTTCAAGTCAAAAAGTAGTTTTTATCTTCTAGTTTTCCCGACAGTTCGGTAATTGTATAGAAAAATAATCTCTTCCTTCGTTCGTCTTCTCTTTCAAAAAAGCATGAACAATCCTTTCAAGAAATAAATTCTAAAAATGATTGTTCATGCTTTTTTGACTTTCCATTTTCTCCAAGCTAAAAATGAAAGAAAAGTGGACCAAACGTTAGAAAAAATCTAACCTTTCGTCCACTTTCATTTTAAAAATTTAAATATTCGCTTATTTCCTTCATGCGAGTACTTTTACCTTCTTATACAAAACAAGAAGAACGCCATGTTGCGAGGAAAGAAAAATCTCAGCTAACAAAAACACGCATTTGAAATTTCGAGCATTTATTCTTAGTCTTACAGCCATTCATAGTCTTTTTAGTTTGCTACGATGTTGACTAATTTATTTGGTACGACAATGACTTTTCGTACGGTTTTTCCTGCTATATTTTCTTTGATTGTCTCGTTTTCCATCGCAATTTTTTCAAGTTCCTCTTTTGCCAAATCACGAGCAACATTAGCTTTTCCACGGACTTTGCCGTTTATTTGGAAAACGACTTCTACTTCATCTTCCACAAGGGCAGATTCATCGTAAGTTGGCCATGTGGCATAGGAGATACCTTCTTTATTCCCTAAAATTGCCCATAATTCTTCGCCAATATGTGGAGCAACAGGTGCTAATAATTGAACAAATCCTTCAACGTATTCATAAGGAAGAGCATCTACTTTATAAGCTTCATTGACAAAGACCATTAATTGAGAAATTGCAGTATTAAAGTGAAGATTTTCATAATCTTCTGTTACTTTTTTGACTGTTTGATTGTATACTTTGTCCAGTTTCCCATCATTTAACGTAGTGATTCGGTCACGCATTTGATTGTTTTCATCGACAATCAAACGCCATACACGATCTAAGAACTTACGGCTTCCTTCTAGACCATTTTCGCTCCAAGCAATTGAAGCGTCTAAAGGCCCCATAAACATTTCATATAAACGTAAAGTATCCGCCCCATATTTTGCAACAACATCATCTGGGTTAACCACATTGCCACGTGATTTAGACATTTTTTCATTGTTTTCGCCTAAGATCATGCCTTGATTGTATAGCTTTTGGAACGGCTCTTTAGTTGGTACGACACCGATATCATATAAAAACTTATGCCAAAAACGAGCATATAATAAATGAAGGACAGCGTGTTCCGCCCCACCAATATAAATATCAACTGGAAGCCAACGTTTTAATTTTTCGTAGTTGGCTAATTCTTTTTTATTATGTGGATCGATATAACGCAAGTAATACCATGAACTTCCAGCCCATTGTGGCATGGTATTCGTTTCACGTCGTCCTTTTTTCCCAGTTGCAGGATCTACGACATTGACCCATTCATCAATGTTAGCTAATGGTGATTCACCGGTTCCACTTGGTTTAATGTTTTTTGTTTTTGGTAAACGTAAAGGTAATTCTTCTTCTGGTAAAGCGGTGACGGTACCGTCTTCCCAATGAATGATCGGAATCGGTTCACCCCAGTAACGTTGACGTGAAAACAACCAATCACGTAACCGGTAGCTTACTTCTTTTTTACCAAAGCCATTTTCTTCTAACCATTGATTCATTTTGTCGATTGCTTCTTGTTTGTTCATTCCATTTAAAAATTCAGAATTGATATGAGAACCATCTTCCGTATACGCAGCTTCTTCCACATTTCCTCCTGCAATTACTGGCAGGATTTCTAAATCAAATGTCTTGGCAAATTCATAATCCCGTTCATCATGTGCAGGAACAGCCATAATGGCACCCGTTCCATAAGATGCTAGCACATAATCAGCAATCCAAATAGGAATTTCTTTGCCGTTGACTGGATTGATGGCATAAGCGCCTGTGAATACCCCCGTTTTTTCTTTCGCTAAATCGGTGCGCTTCAAGTCAGATTTTTTCGCAGTCGCTTCAATGTAAGCTTCTACTGCTTCTTTTTGTTCAGGTGTAGTGATTTCACGAACCAATGCTAATTCTGGTGCTAAAACAGAATAAGTAGCGCCAAATAATGTATCGGGACGAGTAGTAAAGACCGTGTAGCTCTTGTCCGTTCCTGCTACTTTAAACTCAATATTTGCCCCGACAGAACGCCCAATCCAATTGCGTTGCATTTCTTTGATGCTTTCTGGCCAATCAACGAGTTCTAAATCATCAATTAAACGATCGGCATAAGCTGTGATTTTTAGCATCCACTGACGCATAGGTTTACGAACAACATCATACCCTCCACGTTCACTTTTTCCATCAATTACTTCTTCGTTTGAGATGACTGTTCCAAGTTCTGGAACCCAGTTAACGGCTACTTCTGCTTCATAAGCTAAGCCTTTTTCATACAGTTTGGTAAAAATCCATTGTGTCCATTTGTAATACGCAGGGTCAGTTGTATTCACTTCGCGGTTCCAATCATAACTAAATCCTAAAGAATTAATTTGGCGTCGGAAAGTTTCAATATTTTTTTGCGTAAATTCAGCTGGATCATTTCCTGTGTCTAAAGCATATTGCTCGGCTGGCAGACCAAAAGCGTCCCAACCCATCGGATGCAATACATTGTACCCTTGACTACGTTTAAAACGTGAAAGAATATCCGTTGCTGTATAACCTTCTGGATGGCCTACATGTAATCCTTGACCAGATGGATATGGGAACATATCTAACGCATAAAATTTTGGTTTATCAGAATCATCATGTGTATTAAAGGTGTTGTTTTTTGCCCAATATTTTTGCCATTTCTTTTCGATTTCTTTATGATTATAACTCATTTTCTATCCCCCTGATTCATTTATACTTCCACATGAATACTTTAAAGTTTGGCTAAACATTCATGTAAAATTCATTCATTTTTTGCTTTCTTAAGCGAAAAGAAAACAAAAAAGTCCTATAAAAAGATTGCTCTTTTTATAGGACGTAATCTACGTGGTACCACCTAACTTTGCCTTTTTCAAAAAAGGCCTCAAACGTTTTAACGGTCGTCACCGCCCCTACTTACTAGTAGTTCAGTAGGTGCAACTCAAAGGCGAGTTCAAAAGTGTCCGTACACATTTCCACCACCCATGTGCTCTCTAAAACTTTCGACTTTTTACTACTTCCTTTTCTAGCGTTGTTTTTTGTTTACTTATAAAGCGTAGATTTATAGTAACAAATAAATGAAACAAGTTCAAATATTATTTCATTGACTCACTATTTATTTTGCAACAATCAATGTTTGACCTGGATAAATAAAATTATTTTTAATATTATTCCATTCAATCAATTGTTGCATAGTAATGCCATGACTGTCGGCAACACCCCACACCGATTCTCCGGCTTTAACTGTATAAGTTTTTTGATCTTTTTGAGGTGTAGCTGTTTGAGTGGTTCCTTTTTTAACGATCACTTGTTGGTCTGGATAAATGAAATTATTTTTGATATTATTCCACTCAATCAATTGATCCATTGTAATATTGTGTTTATTGGCGACACTCCACACCGATTCCCCTGCTTTGACTGTATACTTCGTATCCTCTGTTGAAGGAGTAGGAGTATTGGCAGTACTTGGTGTTGATGCCGTTGTATTTGTGGAAGGTGTTGAGCTAGTGGCAGTTGTTCCACCTTTAATAACTAACTGTTGTCCTGGGTAGATAAAATTATTTTTGATGTTGTTCCATTCAATCAACTGGTTCATGGAAATTCCATGTTTATTCGCTACACTCCACACCGATTCCCCAGCTTTAACTGTATAGGTGCTTTGTCCTGTCGTGTTAGATGAACTTACATTACTTGATGTTGCATTGTTTGTTGTATTAGAAGAAGCACCATTTTTAACAACTAATTGTTGACCTGGGTAAATGAAGTTATTTTTGATATTATTCCATTCAATCAGTTGATTCATGGAAATCCCAAATTTATTCGAAACGCTCCAAACTGACTCCCCTGATTTCACCGTATAAGTTGTACCAGAAACTGTGTTTGTAGAATTTGACGAATTACTTGTTGTATTTCCATTTGTACTACTTGATGGAGTATTTGAGGTAGAACTACTATTAATTGTAGAACCCCCATTTGAAACAATTAACTGTTGACCTGGATAAACAAAGTTATTCTTGATATTGTTCCATTGGATCAATTGGTTCATTGATATCCCGTGGTCATTTGCAATCTTCCAAACGGAATCTCCTGATTTTACTGTATATTTTGCTCCAGAAGATGAACTTGTATTGCCAGAAGTAGAGGTACTTCCTGCGTTCGTATTGCTACCAGAAGTATTCGTAGAAGGATTAGTTGATTGTCCCCCTTTAATTGTTAATTGCTGTCCTGGATAGATAAAATTGTTTTTGATATTGTTCCATTCAATCAGTTGTGACATTGAGATTCCAAATGAGTTAGAAATGCCCCAAACAGAATCTCCTGATTTCACGGTGTAAGTTGTACTTGTATTTGAGGTTGTACCTGTATTACTTGTATTATTCCCTGTATTTCCTGTGCTACCCGTATTTGTTGTATTTCCTGTACTTCCACCGTTACCAATTGTTGCCCCACCACCAGCATTTCCGCTAGCAGGTGTATCATATTTAGTCAATCCATATGTTAAAATAATATTGTTTAATTTGCTTGCATAACTTGGGTCTGTTGCGTAACGGCCCGTTAAATAAGATGTTGCATCAGTATAAGATTTTGTATTGCTTTTCCATGTTCCTGCGTAGTAATAGCCATTACCAAAAGAAGTATTTCTTAAAACATAGGCATTATCACTAAAAGATTCTGCAAAAGAAGGGTACTGACGGAATGGTTCTTTCTTAGTCACCCATTGATTATTTAGATATTCAAGTGTATCCATATAAACCGTTTGTCCTTGATAACTTCCTTTGATACCAAATAAATTATAGTAAGGAGCTTGTGATAATGTACTACTTCCCCAACCACTTTCCACGACTGCTTGTGCAATCATCACAGAAGCATATAGATCGTTGGCTTGTGCGATCGGTTGTGCGTATGTCGCAATTTCAGCAATAAATGCTGATGTATTGATCCTTGTACCAAATGCCGGTATTTGGTCTGCATTGACTGAAACAGGTTGTATTAATGGTGCGGCAACGGAACAGCCAACCATTGCAGTCCCTACCAATGCAGCGCTACGTTTTACTTTACGAAAACGTTTTGTTTCTTCCAGACGTCTTCGCTCTTTCCTTGCAATATTTTCCATCTTCTATCCTCCAACTTCTCTTTACAATTTCTATGCTATTATAACAATTATAACTTCTCTTAAACTTTATTAAAAGTTATTTAAGAGAGTGTTCGCTTATTGTAATCATACTGTAATTTTTCGTAATGTTCATAAATAAGAAAAAATTGGTATACTGTTCCCTTTAAATTATGCTAGAAATCCAACTTTCTCTTTTAAATTATCAAAAATACGTCGTAAAAATTACTTGTCAAATTCCTAACTAGCTTCATTTTTACGCAAAAAAATACCTTTTTTTCTTTTTTGATGGAATATATCATTTCTCTACTAATATATGAATATTCTTTACTTAGTGAATCATGATATAATGAATCATTATTGAAGAGGAGGCAGTTTATGAAACAAAAAACGACTTTTCAAGTGGTTGGTTCTTGTTTTTTCGTTATATTTTTAGGATTAGGTTATATTGTTAAATACCATCTTTCTTTACTATCAGGGTTTGATCAATCCCTCACCACATTGATTCGCACCACTTATCCTAACTGGAATGACTATCAGCTATTTATGACAAAATTTGGGAACCCACTTACAGTCATTCTTATCTTTTTGTTTGTTTCTTTTCTATTGTGGTGGAAAAAGAAAAAAACAGAACTAATTTGGTTCGCCCTTAATTTTATTTCTGTCGCTGGCATCATTAACCCTCTCATTAAGCTATTAATCATGCGTGAGCGCCCGACACTTTTGCATTTAGTTTCTGAACACAGCTCTAGTTTCCCTAGCGGACACGCTACAACTAGCATGATTTTATATGGTACGTTGCTAGTCATTCTTCCTGTAATCTTACAAAAAAATCTCCTACGCTCATTGCTTCAACTTCTTTTAGCGTTTATTATAGTGAGTGTTGGGATTAGCCGTGTCTATTTAGGGGTTCATTTTCCAAGTGATATTATCGGAGGATACCTACTCAGCCTTTCATGGTTGTTCTTCACCTACCCCTTATATAAAAGACAAAAAGAAAAAGCGGTGACCATCCCGTAGAAAGAAATATTTTCTCATAAATGTAAAATAAGTTGAGCAAACAAATCAATATATGTACCTCTTGAGAATCATTTAACTTTTTTACTATTTAAATGCTCTCTCTTAATGATAAAAATATAAAAACTGTGTGGATTTTCTAACTGTCCAAATCAAAATATGAGAACACAACCTTAGAAAGAAGGATATAAATGGATTTCCCTTACTCAGATGGAAATAAACGCTATCACTCATGGAATTATGCACTAAGAAATGAGTTTGGTGGCAAAATTTTTAAAGTTCCGATTGATGGCGGGTTTGATTGCCCAAATCGTGATGGAACGGTAGCACATGGCGGTTGTACATTTTGCAGTGTCTCTGGTTCAGGGGATATGATTGTCGCTCCTGAAGACCCACTGCCCATTCAATTTCATAAAGAAATTGAGATGATGCATCGAAAATGGCCTGAAGTTTCTCAGTATATCGTTTACTTTCAAAATTTTACAAATACCCACGCTCCGTTGGCTGTCATCCGTGAACGATTTGAACAAGTCATCAATCTTCCTGGTGTGGTCGGGTTATCCATAGGTACACGCCCTGATTGCTTGCCAGATGAGGTCGTTGATTATTTAGCAGAGTTAAATGAACGCCTTTATTTATGGGTTGAGTTAGGCTTACAAACGACTTTTGAAGAGACTTCTACTCTGATTAATCGAGCACATGATTACCAAACTTATCTTGACGGAGTGGAAAAACTACGTAAACACGGGATTCGTGTCTGTACCCATTTAATTAATGGCTTACCAGGTGAAACCTTAGATATGATGAGAGAAAATGTTCGTCGAACGATTCTTGATTCGGATATTCAAGGTATCAAACTTCATTTGATGCATTTGATGCGTAAAACGAGAATGCTTCGTGATTACCATGAAGGTCGTTTGCAATTAATGAGTCGACCCGATTATGTCCATGTGATCTGTGATCAACTGGAAATGATCCCTAATGATATCATTATCCATCGCTTAACCGGTGATGCTCCTTGGGATTCTTTAATTGGACCAATGTGGAGTTTAAAAAAATGGGAAGTCTTGAATGCCATTGACGAAGAATTAGTTCGACGCAAGAGTTATCAAGGTAAATTTGACGTTCGTAAAGGAGCGCTTTGTTGATGCTACAAACAGCTTTGCATTTTAGCCATACATTATTGAAAGAAATCCTTCAACCTGGTGATCAGGTAATTGATGCCACAATGGGAAATGGGTATGATACACTTTTTATGGCTGAGTTAGTAGGTAGAACGGGACATGTGTATAGTTTTGATATTCAAGAAAATGCTCTACTGTCTACAAAAGAAAAACTTGATACTCACAGCTTAACGAATCGTGTTTCACTTTTGTTGCAAGGACACGAGACACTAGGAACGGTCATTAATACGAATCAGCCAATCAAAGCAGGTATTTTTAATTTAGGTTATCTACCTAAAAGCGATAAATCCATTATTACCTTACCTGATACGACAAAAATTGCTATGAAAGAAATCTTGAAACGATTGGTTCCTCGTGGTCGGATGATCATAGTGGTCTATTATGGTCATGAAGGTGGAGAAACAGAACTTGATATGGTACAAGAATTTTGTCAAACGTTGCCTCAAGAACAATATAATGTCTTGAAATATCAATTTATCAACCAAAAAAATAATCCACCCATTTTATATTGTGTGGAAAGAAAAAAAGCAATTGATACGCTTTAATGTGTTGATATAAGATATAATCTTTCAACTATTAATAAAATCTCTAAGATTATCAATACAATTAAAGAAGTTTACTCTATGTATAAAAAGTACGATTAGAAAAACAAATAGTTTGTTCACTAATAGAAAAAAGACTGATTTTGATCTTACGCTTCAAAATCAGTCTTTTTATTTTTTTAAACTATTGTGTCATCATTTTATTCGAACACAAATTGATTATGGTACAGTTCTGAATAGAAGCCATTTTCAGCTAATAGCTGATGATGATTTCCTTCTTCGATGACTTTACCATCTCGTAAAACAACAATTCTGTCAGCATTTAGAATTGTTTTTAATCGATGGGCAATCACAAAGCTTGTACGACCTTTGATTGCTTCGTCCATCGCTTTTTGGATTTTTGCTTCTGTCACAGTATCCACATTACTAGTTGCTTCATCTAAAATCAACAGGGTAGGATTCGTAATAATGGTTCTAGCGATACTGATCAATTGCTTTTGCCCAGTACTGAATAAATTATTCTCTTCAGATACTTCCGTTTCATAACCTTTTTCTAAATTCATGATAAAATCATGAATATTGGCCTGTTTAGCTGCGTTAATGACTTCTTCATCTGTTGCCTCGGGTTTTCCAAAGACAATATTATCGCGAATCGTCCCAGAAAACAAAACAGATTCTTGTAAAACAATCCCTACATGTTTACGTAAAGCATCTAAATCATATTCTATGATATCTGTACCATCAATCGTAACTGCCCCGCTGTTGACATCATAAAAACGATTCAAAAGATTCATAATCGTGGTCTTACCTGAACCAGTTGGTCCTACCAGTGCAACCATTTCTCCTTTATTGACATCAATAGAAACATCATTCAACACTAATTTATCAGGATTATAGCCAAAATCAACATGTTCTAAAGACAGACCTTGTGCAATTCCATCGAATGATTTTCCATTAGCTGGTTTCACTTCGTCTTTTTCAGCAAACATCTCATTCAATCTTCTTGCGCCGGTGATGGCTAATTGAATCATGCTGTAACCAGAAGATATTTGCATCAACGGTTGATAATATTGTTGTGAATATTGGACAAAGGTCACAACTAATCCTAAAGCAACTGATCGTTCTAAATCGCCATTTAACGCTAACCAACCACCAAAGAAAATAACAATTGCTGTATTTACTAAAGACATACCTTGCATCATCGGGAATAATAGTCCTGAATAGGCTTGACCTTTAAAAGTAGCTTTACGAACTGTTTCGTTATGTTCTAAGAACCCATCAATTGTTTCTTCTTGTAGTCCGTTTGTAATAATGACACGTTGTCCGCTGATTTTTTCATCCATATAACCGTTCAATTTGCCCACTTCGTCTTGTTGCAAATCAACATATTTTCTTGCCTTTTGAATAATCAACACTGCAATCAAGATTGCAACTGGTGTAGAAGCAATAGTTGCCCATGCTAATTCCACATTTTGACGGAACATCATAATCAAAATACCAAACAGTAACACAATATTCGTAATTACTTGTAGTAGTGCTTGATTCAAACTATTTTGGATATTATCTAAGTCACTTGTAAATCGGCTAAGAATCTCGCCATCTTGATGAGAATCAAAAAAGCGAATAGTTAATTTCTCTAATTTATTAAACAAGCCGATGCGCATGCGGTTGGTCGATTTACCAACTACTTGTGTAAATAAAATGCTATAAATAAAATTGGCAGCACTAGCCAAAACATAAAACATCAATAGCTTCCAAATGATCGAGATAAATTTACTCTTATCATCCACACCTTGCATTAATGCCCCTACATAATTAGCTAATTCTTGGAAAGCTTCACCAATGTACTGTGGTGCTTTCACTTGAAGATAGGTGGCAATAATCACTGTAATAAAAATAAAGAAAAAGGAGACCTTATAACGTTTTAAATAATGATAGAAAAACTTACTGGCTTTGATTAAATCAGTCATGGCTACTCCTCCGTTCCTTTTTGTGTTTCAAAAATTTCTTGGTACACACGATTATTTGCCACTAATTCTTCATGTGTTCCTTCACCTACTAATTTTCCTTCGTCTAAAACAAGAATACGATCCGCTTTAACAACCGAAGCAATTTTTTGTGCAATCACAATCGTTGTAGTCCCTTTTAATTCTTTCGCTAAAGCTTCACGAACCAGTTTTTCTGAGCGGGCATCCAACGCACTCGTACTATCGTCTAGAATCAAAATCTTAGGATCTCCAATCACACCACGAGTAATAGAAAGTCGTTGTTTTTGCCCACCAGAAAAGTTACTACTACGTTCTTCAACAGGCGCTTCGTAACGATCCGCTAATTTTTCAATAAACTCTTGTGCTTGTGCAATGGCAGAAGCATGTTCCATGTCTTTTTCAGAAGCATTCTTTTTCCCTTGGCGTAGATTTTGTGCAATCGTCCCAGAAAAGAGAATTGCTTTTTGTAATACAAACGAAACCGTGCGACGTAAACTTTTTTCATTTACTTGTCTTAAATCTACGCCTCCAATTTCCACTTTTCCTTGCGTTGGATCAAATAATCGCGGAATTAATTGCGCCAAAGTTGATTTACCGGCACCAGTCGCTCCTACGATTCCCACCATTTCTCCTGGTTGAATCGAAAAACTGACATCTTTTAACGTATCCGCATCATCACCAGGATAACGGAAAGAGACATGATCAAAGGTCACTGAACCAGTCAATTCTTGTTCTGGTACATCTTGATACGTTAAATCTGGCTCTGTATCTAAAATTTCTTTGATTCGTTTCAATGAAACTGCAGCTCTAGAGGTCATCATCATCATCATTCCACCAATGATAATCGCCATCATAATCTGCATCAAATAGTTCATAAAAGAAGCAATACCACCAATCAATGTTGGATCGTCTTTTGCTAAATCACTAACAAAAAAGATCGCTCCTACGACTGCTAAGTTTGCAGCGAGCATAAAAGAAGGAATCATAATAGAAAATAGTGTTCCTACAATGATATTGTGTTTTGTTAAATCTTCACTGACTTTACTAAACTCTTTTAATTGATTGTCTTCTTGAACAAATGATTTTACTACGCGTATCCCCATTAAGTTTTCTTTAGCAATACTATTTACTTTATCAATCAGTTTTTGAATAATCGTAAAATGCTTGCCCATTCTTGTAAATGATAAAGCTGTAATCAAGAATACCGCTACAATTAGCGCTACAATGATCCACCATAATTGTGGCATCGTCAACATCGCTAAAATAAACGCACCGATGAATAAAAATGGAATTCTAAAGAGCGATTGTAAAGAAATCATGACTAAGTTTTGGATTTGGGTAATGTCGTTAGTTAACCGTACAACAAGATTTCCTGCAGAGAATTGTTCGATGTTACCAAATGAAAAAGTTTGGATTTTCCGAAATGCTTCTTCACGAATGTCCGCACTGACTCCTTGAGCAACTTTGGCTGAAAATATTGTATTTGTTACTCCAGCAGCTAATCCTAATAAGGCTAAACTGATCAAGTAAACTCCAATGGTTCTCATCTTGTCATTATCTTCCGTAATAATGGCTTCTAAAACTTGTTGTAATAACTTTGGTTGCCATAATGTTGCTGTAACCATAACTGCCACAGACAACAATGAAATAAAGGCAGCTACTTTGTATTTTTTCGCATGTCTTAAAATTAAGTTCATTGGTCGTTACACCCCTTTTTTTTAAAATTGACAGGTTTAATTTAACACTGTAAAATTAGACCGACTAACAATTTACCATGTTTGAAAAAATATTGCAATACAAGAGGTTGATTAAATTTGGAACCAAAGCTTTCTCAAGAAATGATTATCCAATCTGCCTTTACTATTTTGGCAGAAACACAAGAACTATCAAAACTTTCCATGCGAAATCTTGCACAAAAAAACGATGTGAAAGCACCAGCTCTTTACTGGCATTTCAAAAACAAACAAGAATTGCTCCAAAAAATGGCTGAAGTTATGGAGAATGAATTAGTCATTCCCGATCCTCACTTACCATGGCAAGAGCGTCTTGTTCAATTTATGGAAAATTATTATGATCTTTATACGCAGTTCCCTTGTGGTGCCGAACTTGAAATCAATACCATTCCTTCTTATGGTTCTCGCCTTGAACATTTAGAAATAATGATTCAAATACTTATTCAAGAGGGTTTTTCGCTCAATCTTAGTCGTCAGGCCGTTGCGGCGTTGCATAATCTCTTGATTGGGCAGTTGATGGATCACCAACATGAACAAAATCTTCGCCAAAAAATTATTTCTGGCAATCATTTCTTAAAAGATGCAATTTTTTCGATGAAAAGCTATGTAGAAGATCATGAACTATCTGGATTAAAAGCAAGTATTGCAGCCCATGGACGTGAGGAAGAAGAAAAACAAACTTTCCTTGATAGTGTGAATACTTATCTTCAAGGGTTGAATTTACAAAAAGATCAATAAAAACGAAAATACGAAAATAGCTTTTCATAATTTTGCCTTTTTGGTCATAAATTTTGTAGAATTAGTGCTAAATACACCAATGACAAAAAAAAAACGACTGAAATTTAGTCGTTTTTTTTATTATTTTCAAATAACCATTCCAATGCTCGTTGAATCCATTGATCCCAAAACACCCAATTATGTTCGCCAGGTCCATGTTCAAACGTTGCTTCTACAGCCTTTTCTTTCAATGAATCAGCCATTTCTTGATTAGCCTGATAAAGAAAATCTGATTCTCCACAAGCCAGATAGATACGAGGAGCATTTTTCTCGCTTTTTATTAGTTCTTCTAGTAAAAATTGGGGGTCATGAATAGAACCTTTGATTTGATCTAAAGGACCAAATACGCCTTCCCAGAACTTTGCTTTACGAATCATCAATAAATCATCCATACGATTTCCCACTGAAACTGCACCGGATAAAGAAATAATTGCGGAAAAGTTTTCTGGCTTTGCTAAACCTAGTTTCAATGCTCCATATCCACCCATAGATAATCCCGCAGCGTAGGTTTTTTCTCTTTTCTCAGTGAGTTGTGGAAACAACTCATGACAAATTTCAGGAAGTTCTTCAGAAATAAATGTCCAGTATTTCATATCATAAGTTGTATCCGTGTACCAGCCAAGATCCGTTGACGGCATGATGACCGCTAAACCATAATCTGCTACATATCTTTCAATTGACGTACGTCGTTCCCAAACACTATGGTTACCTCCCATCCCATGAAGAAGATATAACACAGGTACATCCGTCGTCTCCTGCTGGGAACTAGTTCCAATCAGCTTGTTTGTCGTTTGTGGAAGAATCACATTAAGATTCACTTCCATCTCTAAAACATTCGAATAAATATTCGCTTGAATAAAAGCCATGTAAAACATCCTTTCTAAGGTTGTGAAAATCATGTTCTGCTTCAAGAATTAAGAACAAAAAATTGAAAATTGCTCTTCATATTTTTGATTTTTTGGACTTAATTTTCGCAGAAGCAATGCTTTGAACACCGTGGATAAGGTCGTGAAAGAAGCGG
>NZ_BJWF01000050.1 GCF_007990225.1 Enterococcus villorum
AAAAGAATTTTGGAATACATCGGCTTTAATAATTCCTGTTTGAATAAAATTAGCATTAAACTTACCATCTAAAGTCCATGCGGTATCAAATGGTCCTTGCCACCCTTTTGATGAGAAGCCTATTCCGCTTTTGTTTATTCGTAAAACAAGTTTTGCTTCTTCTAATTTAGGATTATCACAAAAGAATAAATCAGTCGGTCGATTCTTAGGCCACCATATAACATGACCACCATCGTTACCAGAAATAATATTGGTGACTACATCAATAAAATCACTTGCATATTTTTTACCTGTATACCCTTTTAACGTATTTGATATTTCTTGTTTCTGTCTCTCAAAGAAGGTATATTGGGTATCGCCGGCTTCTAAAGATTCAACTCGCTCATTTAAAGAATCATAAATTACTTTAGTTATTTGAGCAGTAATATTAATCTTAAAACGTTCATGAAAAATATCAAAAGTATCAAATAATCCAACTTCACGAAATTTTTTTAATCGTTTTGCCAAAGCTGTATCTTCCATTTTTCGAATATTCAATTCAATAGATATATTTGGTTGATCACAATTAGGATTCATGGAACTAAAATATTTCTTTGATACTTCATTTAAACTTCTTTGATCTGTAACACCTTGATCTTCTGTAAATTGAACATATTCTGAATAAATCTCGTCATCATACTTATTGATATTAGGTGAATCTACTTGATTTCCAAATATCCGTTCTGTTTCTCCTTCATTATTTTGTACATCTGCATAAGGAAAAATTCGAGTTAATAACCCATCAAAATTAGTTTCAACTTTCAAACCAGTTAAATTTTTTCTGTATCTAAAAGTTGTCACATGATCTCTACCTCTTCGGTTTAATAAAGATAATTTGAATGGCTCATGTTTCATCTCGCCACCAAATATTTGGTTTAAAGAACCCTCTATTCCCTTAATACATTTTAAAGGATTAGATACTTCGATGCTTGTTGATCCTACACGAGTAATATCACTAAACAAACGAATATCACTAGGTTGATCCATTGATTTTTCTAAACACTTCATCGCTTCTTGACAAGTAGCTCGCTCAAATTCTAATTTCTTAACCGCACGATTTCCGAGTTTCATAGTTCTAGACTTTCCGTAAACATATAACAATCCTGTAGCCATATCTTTATAATGATTGTAAATATAAAAAATATGAAAATCATCCGTTGCGTTAGGTTTACATTTGATTTGATAATTATGATCTTCTAATTGACTTAAAAATTTTGCGTTGATAGGAAAACTTAATTCAACAGTATAACTGCCATTTGCTTCCTCTGTCACTAGACATTTTTTACAATCAGATAATATGCCAATACCTCCAGCGGTAAAATCTGTGTCTGTAGGACTATATAATACTGGTTTCATATCTTAGTTTGCCACCTCGGTTCAATAACAATCTTTTTTACATTACTATTCCATGTAATCCGATTTTCCCCAGAGTCTAAATAAGGATAAATTTGATTACTTAACAACTTTCTATGTTCATTCACTAAAACACCATCTACCTCACGATAAGTTTCCATTACATCTGGATCAGAATCGATTGTAATATCTGAAGTGACATCCGAAAATTTTGTCTCTCTTCCATTAATAGAAATTGTCACATTGCCAGATCCATATATTTTAATTTTAGGGTAAGATGGGTAGCGTTCTGGATTATAAATAGAACCCTGTTTATCCAAGATAACAGGGTTCATTCCTAGAATATTTTTTTTGAAAGGAGCAATACTTAAATCAAACGAAAAAGGAACTCCTCTTAATGTATGAAAAGTTCCTTCAAAATTTGGTTCATTTATTACAATCGTTTGATAAATATATATAGGGTCCCAATAGGGTACAAAATCTACATATTCTCCTTTTGTATCCAGTGCTTCTGTAATCAAATCTTCATAATATTGAATGTGTTCCAGTGTAGGTGATAAATAAAAACAATTTAAAGTTTGTTCAACATTTGTATAGTAACCACCATCGTTAACTGCTAACTTATTTAATCCAGAAACTTCTTCTAAATTAAATACCCTTTTAGCTTTTTTCTTTTCTGGTCTCTCACAAATAAATGCATTAAATTCTTTACTCCAATGATTTCCGAGTTTAAACCAACCATCAATCATGATTATCACCCACTAAATTCATTTTTATTTTTTAAATCAACAAATTTATACATCAAATATTCAGCAATTTGATCTAATGTTTCTTTTGGTAAATTACCATAAGCTGTTAAATGTAAATGGATTTCATCTGTAGCTTGTTTCTTAGATAAACCAACATCTACAGCTTTTTGAATATAAGCCATTAGTTTATCTAAAGGAGCCACTGCTTCTTTACCAGCTTCACCGCCACCTAACAATTTATTTCCAGAAGCACCGAAAATTGTCGGTTTAGTTAAAATCCCACCATCAGCAAACCATTTTACGTCAATCCCTGATGGATAGGTAATGTCTTTCCCTAAAATTTTCTTGCTAGATGTTTTCAAACTAAAATGAGGAAGCTTGATATTTCCTATAGCTTCCGCAATTTTTCTTATAAAATTTTTTATGCTCTCTTTCACTTCATTGACTTTGTCAGCCAATCCTTGAACGATTCCTTTTATTTTTTCAACTACAGATGAAATTTTATCTCTCATCTTGTCAAAAACAGAACCTACAGTATCTTTCATCTTAGAAACTACATTACTAATAGACGAAGTAATTCCTTGCCAAATAGAGGTCAGTTTATCTTTTACAGAAGTAAATATATTTGAAGCGGTTGTCGAAATTTTTGTCCATGTAGTTGATAAAAATTCCTTAATAATATTCCATAACTCTGTTGCTCTATTTTTTATTTGACTCCACGTATTTGAAAAGAAATCTCTAATTGGAATAAATATATTTTGGGCTGTTTGAGAAATACTTTGCCATGTATTAGATAAAAATTGAGTAATTATTTGCCATATTTCTTGAACTTTTTGTGAAATTGTATTCCAAACACCTGAAAAATATTGAACGACGCCATTCCAAACAATTTGCATGGTCTGAACGATAGTTCCCCATATATACGAGAAAAACTGACTAATTGCTTCCCAAGCAATTGTAATACCAGCCTTTATACTCAACCATACAGCTTCTAGAACTGTCTGCAAAAGAGAGAGGGGAACACTAATAATGTTAAATATCCCTTTAATGATTGGTTCAAAGAAATCTTTAATCCTTTGCCATACCTCATGAATATTTTCTTCGATAGTTTCCCATAACTCTGAAAAATAATTAACAATACCGTCCCATGTATTACTAATACTTTGTGTTATGCCATCCCATATATTCGTAAAATATTGGACAACTTCATCCCATGTTTCTTGAATTCCTTGAACAATATCATTCCACATGTTAGAAAAATACTGAGTTATATTATCCCAAGTATCAGTTACGCCCTTAGTGATATCGTCCCAAAGATTAGTAAAGAAATCTTGGATTGAGCCGAATATATCTGATGCACTCTCTGAAAGTTGTTTCCAAACACCAGATATCCAACTACTAACCTTATCCCATTTATCGGAAATCCAGTCCGTGATTGCTCCCCAGTTTTTGATTACTACAATAATTCCTGCGATTACTGCCGCAAAAATCCCTAATGTTGCAACAACTGATCCACCTATTATTCCTGCTAATGCTTCCATAGCAACAACTAAGCCAGTAATAATACCTAAAATTACTGATATTCCTAAAAATGCTGCAATAAACGTCTTAACAGGACCAGGTAAATTTTGAAACATTTTTAATATCTCAGTCAATCCTTCTAATAGAGGAACTAATGCAGTTGCTAATTCTTCACCTATTGGAGCTAAAGCTAACTTCAAATCATTCCATGCTCCTTGCATTTTTTGACTAGTTGTAGTGGTATCATTATTTAATTTATCTGCTGCTCCTTGAACATCCTCATAGCCACCTTTAACACTCATTAGAGAAGTTAATACTTTTAAACTATTATCCTCTCCTAAAGCGCTCCAAACAGTAGATGCTAGAGACAACGCTTCGGTTTTATTTTCCATCTCTCCTAAATCAGTAAGGAGCGACTGGATAACTTCTGCTTGAGAAGCTCCACCACTCTTATATGATTCAAATAACTCTTTAGATTTTTGAGAAAATGAATCAATATTTTCTTCTATACGTCCATCAGTTAAAGAAATTCCTATTTCTTTAACAACATCATTCACTTTGTCTAAATTATATGCTCCATTACGAGTACCATTCTCTAAAATTTGGAAAGTTTCTGAGGCGCTAAAGCCCATTTGAGACCATAACTGTGAGTATTCAGCCATATTATCTCCAACTTCATCTGCCCATGTACTGCCATTCCTTTGGAGAGCAACTGTGATCATATCCAATGCTTGTTTACCAGTAATTCCGTAATTTTGTTGCATAGCTGCAACTCCACGAATAGTTTCTTTTAAATCAACTCCAAAAGTATTTTCTAAAACTTTCGCATCTTGAACCAATTGACTCAAATCTTGGTTACTCATATCGCCAAGGTTTTTAGATACCAAAGCTACCGCATCGGCAGCTTCATTCATATCGTCGAAAAGCCCACTAGTAAAAACATCGTTTAAAGCTTGTTCATATTTTTTAGCTGATTCTGTACCTGCAACTCCCATAGAAGCATTTAATTTCTTCTGAGCATCTTCTACTTCCATAAATGCTTCAATAGTTTTTCCAGCCATATCTTTGGCTTTATCAGACATTTCACTTAGAGACTCACCAGCATCCAACAAATTACCTTTGTCGATTTTATCGTCAATTTCTTCTAAAGTGTCACCTATTTTGTCTAAAGCATCATCTGCTTTATTAGCATCACTTTTTAAACTATTTAAGTCAGAAGAAACCTTTTGAACAGAATTTCCATCATCAATTGAATCGAGTGCTTGTTTCATTTTGTTGATGTCTGCCGTTTGACCTAATGCAGCTCTACCAATTTTATTTAATGCATCTTCAAGTTGAGAGGAATTGGCTTTTCCTTCTTTGATTGCTGCCGTTAGACGTGTTCCTAAAACGTCTGAAAAATCATTGATATCTGTTCCTGTAGCTTCAAAAAAAGTGGATAATCGCTGTGTATTTTGAGCAAGTTTTTCTTGTTCTACTCTCATACTCGATAATTGTCCTTTAAAACCATTTAGAGCACCTTCAGTGGCTTCAATTTCTCGCTTAAACTTCCGATATTGTTCCTCACCAATTTCTCCTGATTTAAATTGCCTTTCTACATCAGCTTGGGCGCCTTTCAGTGCTTCCAATTTATTGGTAGTTAATTCAACTTGTCGAGAAAGCAATTCTTGCTTTTGTGAGAGTAATTCAACGTTATTAGGATTTAGTTTTAACAAACGCTCTACATCTTTCAATTCTTTCGATACATTTGTCGATTGATTAACAATATCTTTCAGTCCAGATGTTACGCCTTTAGTGTCTGCATCAAGTGCAATCGTAATTCCTGAAATTTTCTTTTTAGCCATTTATTCCCCTCCTCTCTAAAATGCATCAAAGTCTGCTTGAGTCGCTTTTCTAGTTTTAGATTTTGTAGATGATTGTTCTTGATGATTATCTATCCATTCTTGAACGAAATCTAAGCAGTCACCTATTTCCATTAACTGCATTTCTTCATTTGATAAACCTACTTGTTTGCAAATAAAAAGAAATGACTCCGTAGTAAGTGTCTCATCACTAGAAGCCATTTCATCGTTTACTTTTTTTTAGTTTGTATACTATGAGAAATCAACTCTTGTAATTCTCCAGCAAAGTCTGCTAATGGTAAAGAATCCAAACTTTCTAACCAAGTGATCGGATCAGGAATAGTTGAATCTACCGCTTTAGCATAAGTCCATACAAAATTATATAAAAGGGTTAATTCTACCCTTTTCAAATCATCATATGAAATATCATTTAAATTAAAACTACCATCTTCATTTTGATTGTCTAAAGCTTTTGCTAAAGTTAAGAGGTCTGCAAAAAAATCACTTCCAAATTGCATCTTATACCGCAAAGGTGTTGCAGCATTAGAAGCTAATCGAATTTCAGTAGCACCAATCTTAATTGTTTTTTCCATAATTAAGCAACTGCTCCTTTTTCATAAACTTTTGTAAACCATTTGTCATAAACACCAGACGGAGTATCTGGTCTTGTTTTAGTTTTTACAGCTTTGTCAGAAGGCCGTGGTCCGGCACTAAATGTTAATTCTGACGTATTTGGATCTCCTGAATCCTTAGTTGTCGATCCTACCGTTGGACGATTTGCTGTACAATAATACAACACATGTCGAGTTGCTGTTTTATCTCCTTCAAATTGGAACATTAGAGCAAAAGGAGAAGTTTCAGCATTTGCATACTCTGTTTGAACTTTATCAGTATCATCTACTTTTTCTCCCAAAATATCTACAGCAAAATCTTCAGGAATTCGAGCGCAGGTATAGGTTCCGTCGTATCCTTGATTGTTTGGAGAAGTATAATAATCAACATTATCTGCTTTAAACTTAATCAGATCTCCAGAAGGTTCAATGGATAATTCAACTGCACCAGGAAAATGAACCGGCGTTCCATAAGTAATTTCTCCCGTTTCTGGATTTAAAGTCGCTTTAGCATAATAAACATTTTCCAATCCAAACTCTACACGATTCTTTTCAGCACTTACTGCTCTTTCTTTTTGTGCCATTTCTTTCACCTCTATTTTAAATATTGATTTCGTAAGCTTTTAAATACATTTGTTCGGATGACAAATAAGTTTCATAAGTATCAAAAGGAATTTTGTTTGTACTAAGTAATTCCTCTAATTTATTTTCTTCACGAATATTCTTGGTATTTGTATATAATTCAATGATAACGTCCGTCTTTTTGAGAAACACCTCATTATCAGCATAAAAATTATCACTTGAATTTTCATAGTAAAGTAAATAGGGTAATTCTGGTACTTGTCCTGGTTTCCATTCACGATAAGAAATAGGTAAATTCATTTGATCCAGCAATTGTTTCAATTCAGTTAACAACATACTCATTTCAACCTCCTAATCAACTCTTTTTCTAACGAAGAAACGGCCTTTTCTTCTGCGATAGCTATATGAGGTTGTCCTTTTACTTTCCCTATGGTTCGTCCGCCTCGTTTTAGAGCGTGACCATTTTCTAACAAGTGTGTTAATCGATAAGTAGGATCTTTTTGAAAAACAATTTGTCCAGTAGGACCTTGCTTTCTTTTGGTCCAATTACGTGCATATTTTCCAGAACGTTTTGGACTACTACGCTTTAATTCCTGAACAGTTTCTTTCGCCACAAGCTCTGTTGCTTCCCCTGCTTCTAATTCAACTTCTTTACTATATGACTTAACTACATTAGAAATTTCTTTTGATAATTCGCTAATGTGGATTGAATTACTCATTCCTATCACCTAAATTCAAACGGCAAATAACTTCTAACTCTTCATAATTTCTTTGATATGTTCGAATAATTTTGTATTTATTTCCTTCGAATTTAAGGTAGTTTTCTCCAGAATACTCATAAGGATGAATAATAAACAAATGAAGGTTCTCTATACCATTTTGTCCAGCCTGATAAAATTCGCCTCTACTTACATTATCCTCGTAAGCCATTACTGGATTTTCTTTGTATTTAGCTATCTGATTTCCTATTTCATCACTAGTAAATCCATCATTTTCAAGAAGAAAAATATCTAAATCCCATGTCTTATCCATATTTATCCCTTCTTCATCGAAAGTACTAAATTATGCAATCTAAATTGTAAATTTCTTGGCATAACACCTTCACCTCTCGATCGATATCGCCAAGCTGAATAATCAACAATAAACATGATATGAAAATCATCATTATTATCAATTATAATTCCTTGTTCGGATTCTAATTCACTAATCACACTGTCAATAATTGATAACAAATACTCATTTCGCTTATCTGTCATGATACCTAAATTCACTTTTAATAACTCTAAAATTTGAGTATTCATAGTCATCTCCTAATAAGAAAAGAGGAAACTAGTCTGTTTCCTCTAATAATGTTAATAACTCTTTTTTGCTCGCATTTGATTTATAACTAATATTTTGTTCGTCAAGAATATTTTTTAAATCAGGAATCGTCAAAGACTCGTAACTATTTTTTGCCAGTCTTGACTCTGGCATCGTTACTCCCCCACTGTATCTAATGTTACTTCTACAAACGCTTCAGGCACTACTGGTTTTCCATCATAACGCCCTAAACCACGAACAGCTGTTTGATCTTCTCTGAATTTATAATGACCTGACATATCTACACGAACCGATTCACGTTCTACCAAAGTGTATTTATCAAACACTCCAAATAAGAGTTTATCTTGAGGTAAGTAGTTATTGAAAACTACTTTTAATCCTAAGAAGTTAGGTTGTGCTAAATTAGGTAATTGAACGACATCTACTCCATTAGAATTTACGTGAAGCGTTAGCGTAGCAATTCGATTATAGTAAGTTTGACGATGCATAACAGCTACAATCTCACCAGTAGCATCTTCACCAGTATCAATCAATCCTAACACTGGAATTAGTTCTTCATAAGTTGGTTTTTTTGTTACTTTATTTTTGCTAGGAATTTTAGGAAGGATTCCATCAGGTTGTTTATCATCCTTTCCTGTACCAGTAACAATGGCTTTATCTAACCCTTTTGCAATAGATCGTGCAATTCGTTTCGTTAAATAATCATCTAAATTAATAACAGAATCCTCTAATAGAGAATTATCAATATAGACAATTCGACCAATTTTGAAACCGTCAAACTCAACTGCAGTTAGTTTAGAATCATCATTTTCTGGTAATGCTCCTCGCATTTCTAACCAAGTTGCTTCACTAGTATCTACATCTAAAATTAATTTCACACGACCTTTAGCAATCACTTTGTCAACTAATGGATATAGCGTAGTAAAATCACCAATACGCTCACGAATACGGTTGACAATGACATCTGGAATGATTAATTCTGCGCCACTTGGTCCATCTGGCAAAACTTGACCATTTGCACGCATTTGAAGTCTTTCGCGTAGTTCATTATAAAATTCTTTCACATCTGAACGTTCATGATAATCTGTATTAGTTTTTGCTCTGGTATTTTGTTTTACTGCCATATCTCTTTCCTCTCCTTTATTTGAAGGTTTCTTTTCATTCAACTGTGTTAATTCTTCTTCCAAAGAATTGATTTCTTCTTCTAGTTCTTGGATTTGTTGATCATGAGGCTCTTTTTCTTCATTAAATTTATTGACCTCATCTTCCACTACTTGTTGTTCTTCCTCTGTTTTAGCTTCTTCAATGGCGGTTTCTAAATCTTTTTCTCGCTTTTGAAATTCAGCATCTTTTTCTCTTAATGAATTAAGCATTTCTTTTTTATTAGTAATTTTTCTTTGTAGCATGATTTGTTTTAATGCCATGACTATTTCCCCCTATTTTTTAATTGATCTAATAAATTTTTACGCCACTGCTTCGTCTGTTTTTCACGATATTGCTCTAGTTGATTATGCCTAGCTTGTACTCCTGTGTCTTCATAAGCAGGGAATGTGACTACAGAAACTTCATGAAGATCAATTTCTTTTAACAACCACTTCACCGTGCCATCTTCTCTCCAATCAGTTTCTTCATTCAAAATATTAAAACCAAATGAACATTGATCTACGTCGCCACGTTTTACACGTTCATATAGATTTAAAGCATCTGAATCATTTTCGTTTATGGTAATTTGCCCCCATAAACCTCTAGAATCAACACTTAATTTCAATGTCCCTGACTTGTTCCTACCTAAAACTAGAGTAGTTTCGTGGTTTGTTAACGCTCGTATATCATTGCTCAAGGAGCCATTGAAAGCTTCTGGTGAAATTTCTTCAAAAGCGCCTGGCCAAAGCTCTGTTTCTTGATTAAAAACAGCAAAATAACCTTCAATAATTTTTTCTCCTGTTGTTTCTTCTCTGGTAGAAAAATTAGTAGCCATGGAACGTGTTTGATTTTCTTTTACACTCACTCAGAATCACCACCCTTTAATTTATTTTGTTCTCCAATCATTCCTTGAGGAATAAAGTTTTCTAAGATAATCAGATCATCTAATCCTTTTTTAGGAGAATCACCTATCATATTCAAAACATCATTTCCTGTATAGATTCCTCGAATATACAGATTCATCCCAATTTCTGCTAATTCTTTGATATCATAAGCCATTAAACTTTTAGAATTACATTTGAAATACCAATTTGGATTTTCAAGAAGTCCTTTAGTCAAAGTTTGTTGAAAAACATCTGCAATAGCTTTAATTCTTGTACGAACGAAATTGTTATACTCGTCTTTATCAAAAGTACCTACTCCTAAAATAAACGCAGGTACATCTAGTAATGCTGCGACAGTTTTCTTATCGATTTCTACAGATTCATTGATTGCAATATCTTTTAACGATAATGGTTTTACTTGTTGTACATCTAATAGCTCTGCAGGAATAATCCATGGCTCTCCTGGTCGAGATTCACCTAAATATTTGTCCTTGATTTGCTGTCTCCCAGCTTCACTTGCAATACTTTCATTCAATGCGTCAACTTTCACAATGACATTAGGCATATATTGACCACTCATAAATGATTTTTTAGTTGAATTTGCTTGACGTAAATTATGAGTAACATCTCGTAGTTGAATCCTATACCCAGTTCCTCTCCATGGTTGTTCTGGATCAGGATTGATTGCAAAATGTAAAACTTCATCTGAATTATAAGTTGATGCTCCATATTTGACTTGATATCCTTCATCCAGTTCAATAAAGCTAACTTGAGAAGGCTTTAATGGTTTCAATTCATGAATAAAGCCGTCTCTCATTTCTGGAAATACAATCGCATTTCCATCTCCTGGAAGTAACATTGAATACACAATGTTATAAACCCAATTCTTTCTAGTCATATAAGAATAAGGTTCAATATCAATTTTTCTAGATAATTTATTTTTAATACGAATATCTCCACTATCTGAATTTTCCATTAAGTGAATCGTCATTCCTGATACTAAATCAGCAATTTTTTGACAAGCTGTTTTTACTTCTGGATTATCAGACAGTCGAGTATAACCTGGAACTAATACTTCTCTTGCAACATCTGACATAAAAAAACCAACCGTAGGATCACTTGATCCTGATGGTTGGGGTTCTGACCGTATTTTATTGGCTTTTCTTCTTTTTTTAGACAAAGGAAATCACTCTTTCTTCTTTTAATATTTACGATTTAACCATTCTGTGCCAACATTACCAAATGCCATATCTTCTAGCATCTGGCAACAGCTAAATACACTTGCATCAAACAAATCAACACGCTGAACTCCGCCGTCACCATCTAGTTTATCGTACTGAATCATATCATCTGTTTTTTCAATTGCTCGCACATTCTGAACACAATATTCATAGGCATCGGAATGTAAGTAATAGAACTGTTTATTTTTGACTTTTACCTCGATATGACGGAAGCCTTCTGATTTCTTATAAAAGTATTGTGGTTGATCTTTAATTTTAAATCCTGCTTTTTTCATTTTAAAAAAGAACTCTCGACCAAACTTTTTATCAAAACCAACAAGTTTAATTTTGAAGCCTTTTTGTTTCATAGAAATAAACCAATTAACAATATCATCATGTAAAACGGTAGGAGTATTACTCATTGTGAGCCAGCCATCTTCTTTCCAACCAAACAATGGTATTCCATCTTCTTCTGCTTTCTTTACAGCAGCTAATTTAGGGAAGAAAGCATGAGTAATACAGATATCTACTCCTTTATACGAACCATACAAAGCACCTGCAGTTAAATCATGTAATTTAGATAAATCAGCTCCTCCATACCAAACAATTGGTAATTTTGCTAAATCTTCTAATGTCCAGTCATACTGCATATCAGAACTTCTAAATTCATTAATATCGAAGTATGCATCCATTGCATTTGTAAATACATTCAACGTTTTATTTAGGAATTCTGTTTTTAATTGTGGTTCATTCATTGCTTGTGAGGCATCATCTAATAGTTCATCCAAAGTGACTGTCACATTGATAGAAGGAGTACACATTTCTAATACTTCTGGATCATCAATAGTGGTAATTTCTCCTTTACTATTTAAAATATTACCTTCTTCATCTTGATCTGCTTTACAAATAAAAATGAAATAGGAATCATAAGCCGAGTCAGTGATTGAACCATTCAATACTTTTTGTAAAGTTTTTAAACGATTAGCTAAAAAACCGTCAGGAATATCTCCTGCCGTTGAAATCCCAATTAATAATTTATTTCGATAAGCTTTCATCGCATTCTTCATTAAGGTATATTTTTTTGCTCCTGCTCGTTTCCAAGAATGGAGTTCGTCTAATACTAAACAATTACAGTTTAATGAATCAAGTTTATCTTCTTGGTTCGCAATTGCAAATATATCACTTGTTCCGTCACCAAAATTGATTGAAATGGAATGTTCTTGATTGTTATCACGTATTCTTAGTTTTTCAACGTCTTCTTTTAATTCATTGACATTGTCAACTAAAAAATTAAAACATTCTAGCGTTTGTTTCACTGAATTTGCAACGATATAAGCTTTAGAACCCGATCGTCTATCTAGAATACTTTTGGCTTCGGTTAACGCAGCACTAAATGCTGTTTTCCCCTGTTTTCGTGGTAAAAAAATAAGTGCTTCTTTAAAACGCCTAATATCTGAACCTTTTTCAAAAAATCCAAATAAATTCACACAAACAAATTTTTGCCAATCAGTCAGCAATAATGGTTGCCCTTTATAACTCACACCATTTTTATCTTCTCCTTGAACATGATGGATTGTACCTTCAATTAAATTAATGACAAAATCAAATTGTTCTTGCCTAAAATCAATATCTGTTCGTTCCAAATCTTTCAAAAAGCGTTCGCATGCTAGTCTTCTATCCAAATTAGCTAGTACTTTAAAATCAACAATTGATTTTGCATAATTTAAAGCTGTTTCAAAATGCTTAGATGTAATATTTGATAAGTCCATCTGATCACATCTGTTGTTGTTCTAAAAGTTTAGCAAAAGCGGATTTCTCTTTTTTAGGCATTTCTACTTCAGCTTGATAGGTTCTAGCATTCAGCATCAATCGATCAGAATAAGTACCTATATCTTTTCGAAGGTTTTCTAAACTTGCTAAAATTGGCGATTTCTTCCCCCCGCTTTTTTCTGTTTCCAAAATAATTTCATAACCTTGTCTTTCAAACTCACGACTTAGATAATTGTATTGATAAACCATATCAGAATAAACTTCTATAATTTGATTGTATTGTGGCTTATATGTTCCTAATTCTTTCATATATTTAATTGTGCGTTTTTTTATACTTTCACGTTTTGGGATATTTTTAGACAAGTTATCACCTCCTCAAATCAAGATATATTACTGCGAAAAAAAGGGCTTTTTTCTGCACGGTTTTAAACGATAAAAACAGCTCTATTCATTGCTATTATCGTATTTCATCTCAAGGAAAAAATTTTTTCAAAAAGTCCTCGCTATTGGAAAAAGTTCCCATATCCGTTTCCCAAAAAGTAATTTTAGATTTCAAAAGGAGGGGGGGATTCTCTATCCTTTTTCCAACGCTCAAACTCTTTCTGCCTTTTTCTTTGCCAATATAAACCTTCACCAATAATCTCATCATTCTCTCGATCGTGAAACATATTATGTTTTTTGTGTGTTAATGGTAATAAGTTCCAATCAACAAAAGCTAACTCAGGATATTCTTTTCTTGGATAAATATGATGGACCATTTCTGCTTTCACTCGAATACCATATCTCTTGCTTTCTTGACATTCATATTGATATCTTCTTAATATTGCATTCTTCTTTTTGATCCATCGTTTACTTTTATAAAACGAATCAATTGGCATTGTTACTCTTCCCTTGATTCTCTTTATAGTTTGTTCTAATTATTTCAGCACCCATTTTCTCATACCAATTAACTGTTTCTTTTAAATTTGGTAATGTATGAGATAATAATTGAACTGTTAATTTAACAGTATCTTTCGGAAAAACGTGGCCAAGATAATGATCTACCTTATTACCAATTTCCACATAGGCGTAATTGCCATTCCAATGATCTCTCAAACCATTAGGATGGTTCTCAGACTCAATAGCTGTTTTGTAGGCTTCTGCGATATCAGCATTTACATTAATTATTAGTACTGCTTCATGAAAATCATTCATTTAATTATCTCCTTTCAAAAATGGCGGTTTTCTCCAATCTGTTGTTTTAGGAAAATCCTGTACTTGTTTTATCAACCATACGTGTTTTTTGTGCTTTCTATATGCCGATTGCAAAAAAGTATTATTTGGTTCTGCCAATACTTTTTTATACTTACCAAACAAACGATTAGTTTTGATAATATATTCAGAGTGATAAAGTATTGGTTCTGTGTTCATAAGACGACGATTAATTAAATATTGAACATGATTTTCATAATGACTATAAGGTTCATCGCTTTCGTAATAAAAATGAACAAAATATAAATCAGAAACATCACCAGAATCAATCTTCGCCATCGCTTCTATTCTTGATATTTCTTTATATATAAACTGTGTAATAGCAATCATCCTTCCAAAATAAAAAGACCACTCAACGAGTGATCTAATATGTAATAACAGACAGCAACCAGTTGATAAATACGAAGAAATTAACAAGGAGCTTGTCACTTCCTTTTCGTTTATTTTTTGTTTAGTTGCTGTCCATCAAAGCATAATTACAACGATGAGAGAGACTACCTCCCTTCGTTTATTTTGTCGATCCTTTTTCGCAATCTTTCGACACTATCATAATAAATCACTTGCTAGGTAGTTGATTGGTACAAAAAAGGTATAAAAAGGAAAGTATTTGGTTAGTAAATGGGTATAAAAAGTGTAAAAACTGGCTACTTAAAAGCAACCAGTTCTAAGGAAGAAGCAAATTGAATGATGATTTTGTTTGATTCTGCTTTAACAGATTCCTCGCTCGTATTATTTCTTTGGGCAGTTACATAAATTGACATACCGTTGATATAGCGATCGTAGAATATCTTTTTCCGTCTTTCTGTTATATCAGGTTTATGTGGATGCTGAATTGCTGAATAGCCACGAATAAATAATTTGTGCAAGTACTCAAATTCCTCTTGTGCTTCCTCTTTCTCAATCATCATTCGTTCTGCTTCAAATGTATTATTTGCTGTAGAAGGTGGAACCAAGGAGTAAGATGCTGTTACCTTAGGTTCACGAGGTTGACCTACCCTACATCTAGCTGACAGATATGCGGAAAGGAATACAGCGACATTGTGTTTCGTGCGTTCCATATCCACATCTTTTGCCTCTGGTGTCTCATACTTCTTTACATCGAAAAGTACCATCCATTGATTCCTCCAATTATGATATAATAATTGTGTCAGAATTATTAACCAAAGTCGGAGGAATCCGGCTTTTTTATTTGT
>NZ_BJWF01000051.1 GCF_007990225.1 Enterococcus villorum
TTATCCATTCATAAGTGACTTTTCCACGGGTATTTTCAGCAGTTACATACTCTTCTGGATTAGGGATCGTTGATTGATGTTCGCCTAATGTATGGTCACCTGATTTGACATTAACCATTATTCGACCAATTGCGTTTTGTGCATGTTGAAACTCAGTAACTATTTCAAGCGGGAGATACATAGCTCTAGTTTGGAAATGTGTACCGTCACCATAGTAGAAACAAAGAAATTTAGGTATTTTAAAAATTTCTTTTTGGGAGGGAGCTACCTTTAACCGTGTGAATGTTACATACAAATTCTCTTTTGTAACATTATTCAATGCATCAGCAGCTGAGTCAGGAGGGCTAATATGAATTTGCCAATTACCACTTTCTGACGTTGCAGTTACGTAATAAATATCCTTTCCTGTGCCTGCACTTTCTTTTCTTAATAATCCCAACCAATTCGGCGTTGCACCAGCAAAATCCCATTTATCCCAAAATCCAGCAGGTGTCTTATTCTTGTAGTTTGCAATTACACTCTCCAATTGATAGATTATTTTATTACCAACTTCATAATTATCCGTAGTGCTATGAATAATATCGTTAAACTTATTTCTTATATATGAGATAATATGGTCACCAACTTTTCTATCAAGATCTGAACTAGGTACCCCAATATCATCAGGAATTGGCTTCGCTAAAGTAAAAGTCGGATTTTCCTCTGACACTCTTGCCGAAGGAACAAGACTCCTACCTTGGATTGTACTTGTTTCGGTATCCTTCTTTACTTCTTCTTTCTTTTCTTCTTTGGTTGATTGAGTGGCTTTTTTACTGGTCTTGCTTGTTGTTTCTTCCTTTTTTTCTGTCTCTTTCTTCGTTGTGCTGCTACTAACTGTATTTAACACGGAAACAGCTTCAACAATGGTGCCACTTGTTTGGCCAAAAGCGAGTGCTAAAATCAAGGTGCTATTTAATAACCTTTTTCTTGTTTTCAATGAAATCCTCCCTTATATGTCTTTATTTATGAACGACTCAAATGAAGGCCTGTTACTTTGATAAAAAAACACCTTCATATCTTCTCAATGTTATGTATTTAGTTGCATTTTTTGATTGATTTTATTCACTCCTTTTGTTATGTTCACATAGAAATCTTTAAATAAAAACCTTACTTCTTTAAGCTTAAAGGGAATGTGATAATTATGAAACGTCATTTTTTCATTATGTATAGGAAGTAATTGATTGGAAAACTTTGTTAGGGAACTAACCCATTTTAAATGACAAACATTCTAGCAAGAAAATGGAAGAAAATGGTTTAGTTTAAGATTCAAGCAAGCTGTTCTATCGAGGGCTAACGAGCTTGCTTGAAGAATTAAAAGTTGCCACTCGTCTCTTTTGGTCTTATCTTCACTATAAAAAAACAGAAGCGAGCTAAATCGCTCTACTTCTGTTTTTTCAATACCTTAATGATTGATTTTATTGTTCGTTATTTGTTTGTTGCTCAATGGCTGATTTAGCTTTTTCAGTTTGTTCAGAAGCAAATTGACCGGTAGCTTTGGCTGCTTTTGTGACTTTGTCTTGAACTGTTTCACTATTGGCTTCGTATTCTTCTTTGGTTTTGATATCTACCACGTCAACATTGACTTCAACAACTTTTAAGTGTGTCATTGCTCCGACTTCTTTAGCAATGATTTCTTTGATTTGTTTGTAGATGTCTTCAATGTCTTTGCCGTATTCGACAACGATCTTCATATCGACTGCTACTTCTTTTTTACCGACTTCGGTATCAATTCCCGCTGTAACATTGTCTGTATTCACTAATTTCTCCGCTACATTAGAGAAAAATCCACCGTCAGCGGTTAGTAACCCATCCACTTTTTCTAAGGCAATACCCACGATTTTTTGGATCACTTTGTCATCATAAGTGACATCACCTTTCATTGCCTCCACTTCGTCGTTCGAGCTTTCTGGTGAGTCTTTTTTGTCTTTTGGCTCACCAGGTTTTGGTGGATTAACGCCTGGTTTTGGTGGCGTAGTCCCTGGAGTTGGTGGTTTTGGATGATCTTCATGTTTTCCTAAGTGAGGACCTTGGTCTTTTGGTGTATCTTTGGTTTCTTGTGCCACTTTTTCTTCTACATTTGGTACCACTGGATCTGGGTGAGCCGAAACTGGTGCTACCTTGTCTTTCTCATCTTGTACCCCATTGGCTTGATTTGGCACTGTTGGATCTGGATGTGCTGAAATTGGGGTATTTTTATTATCTGTGTGATTTGTTTGGTTGTTGTTTTTATAATCGTTTGTCATAATCGTCGTATCCTCCTAAGATTTGTGTTCAAAAATTTTAGTTTGTTTTAAATACATGCCGACAGCAATGCCTAGAATGGCCATCAGGATTAGCAACAAGGTTTTAAAGAAGCCGACTGAAATCAGCAGTATAGCTAAAATCAACCCTATTGCGCCACAGATGATCGGCAGCTTGTATGTTTCAAATAATTCATTCATTATGCCTGATCCTCCTTATTCCACTCGTGCGTGTTCATCTGACTGATGTTTATTGGTTGGTGCTTGATACCCAGTATATTTTACTGAGACTTTAACTGGTTCATCTGTACCAAGTAGTTGCTTGATTTCTTTTTCAATTTCTTCCATTAAAGTGCCAGTTTTACCAATCAAAGAATATGTGCGTTTCAATTCACCTTTAATGGCAACAGCTACTTTGTTCTTTGTGGCTTTGACGTTTACTTTTGGCGATTGAATAAATTCTTCTTCGTTTAAATGAGAACGAACCATTCCTTCAATTGCTTTTTTATCAAGTGTTAATTCCCCATCGCCTTTTTTCAATAAGAATGTGCCAATCGTTTTTGGGTAAAAAATCAAAATCAATAAAGCAATGATTAAAAGGATGGATAATGCGACCGCTACCCAAAAGACATATTGTTGCACATAGTAATTCGTGACTGTAAGGAAACGAAAGCGTTCAAATGATTCAGACAATGGATAAATGACACTGATCAATGCCACAAACAAAAGAATCGATAAAAGCAGGAGTGAAAAAATGACCCCAATGGTTTTTGTTCCTTTATTCATACTTGCACCTCCTGATACTATTTTATAAGTTGATTGCTTCTCCGCCTGTGACACCATAAATTTGGGCTGTCACATAGCTCGCTTTGTTGGAAGATAAAAAGACATAGACTGGTGCTAATTCAGCAGGTTGTCCGGCACGTTCAAGTAAACTCTTTTGTCCAAATTCTGGAATGGAATCTTCTGGTTGCCCTTTGTCTAATTGTAAAGGTGTCCAAATTGGACCAGGAGCAACACCGTTCACACGAATCCCTTTTGGTGCTAGCTGTTTTGCTAAACCAAGTGTGAAGTTTGCAATGGCTGCTTTTGTGGCGGCGTAATCCAAAAGATGTTCACTTGGGTTCGTCGCTTGTACCGATGTCGTCGTAACGATAGCGCCTCCAGCTGGAATATGAGGAACAGCCTCTTTGACGATCGCAAACATGGCAATGATGTTGACCATAAAAGTATCTTTAACTTGTTCCATTGGTATTTCTTCAATAGCTGGACAAGAAATTTGTTGTCCGGCATTTAAAACTAATGTATCAAGACCACCAAGTTCTGAGACTACTTTTTGAACGATTTCTTTGGGAGCTGATTCATCGCGTAGGTCATAAGGTAAAAGAACGACTTTTCTCCCTGCTTTTTCGATGTAAGAAGCCACTTGTTTGGCATCTTCTTCTTCACCTGGGAAAAATTGTAAGCCAATATCAGCCCCTTCTCTGGCATAAGCAATCGCTGCTGCCCGTCCAATTCCTGAATCGCCTCCGGTAATTAATACTCGACGATTTTCTAATTGATTCGTTCCTTGATAAGACTCTTCCCCACAATCCGGTTCTGGTTGCATGTCTTTTTGTAAAGCCGGCGTATCTTGGTCTTGTTTAGGAAATTCCTCTGTATGATAAAGTTTTCTTGGATCAATTAAATTTGGTTCAGTCATGTTTATCCTCCTCATGTTTTTTAACCTTTTTATTTTGTATAATCTTTTCTATATAAGTGGTACCCGACGATCCCTGCTGCAACGATCGAACCAATGAGCACAAACAAAAAGCCTAACCCTGAACGTTCACCCGGCAGACCACCGGTATTCATTCCCCAGATGCCAGCGATTAATGCCGGAATAGAAATGATCAAAGCTGCAGAATCGAGGTATTTCATGAGGTGATTAAGATGATTGTCCATCATCCCATTAAAAAGATCCCCAATGCTTTCTAATAAATCCCTATAGATCAAAATCATCTTTTCTGCTTGCCTTTGTCTTAATTGGATGTCATAAAGTAAGCCGTCATCAGTCAGTTTCTTTACGAAAGATTCAGATTCCCATAATTGGTCTAAGGTGGCTTTTTGATCACGTAACGTATGATCAATGTAGACAATTTCTCTTTCTAAATCGGCTTGTTTGTATAGTTCTTCATTTTCAGTCGTTTTACGTGCTTCTTTATCTAACGCATCAATTTTCTTTTTCATTACTTTTAACTCTTTCACAAAATGAGTGTAAATCTCTAATATGGAATAAGCGATGGCTTTTTCGAAAGTGTTGATCACCTGCCCATATTTTTCGATTAAGCGAACGAAAAAATCAGTTTTTTTATCCACACAACTTATTAACAGATCATTCGAATGGACAAAAGAAATCGGAGTTAGCCTTTTTTCAATGGTCTCTTTTTCATTCGACAGATTGAGTAACACTAAGGAAATCGGCTGGTTTAAAGAAGTTCCTGTTAGTTCTTCCATTCTCGAGACTTCTTCGGGATAAGAGACACCCACGAAGATATCTTGTGGTAATTCATATCGTTCAATTACCTGTTCGATTTCCTTGGTGTTACTACTGTCAATCACGAGCCAATTGGATTGGTCTTCATCTGTCGCTATTACTCCTTTTCTTCCTATAAAGTAATCGTCCAGCATGCGTCCTCTCCTTTTCTAAGCCACGTATTAACTAAAGAAACAATTATTTAACTTAATGTTGTGATCCAACACGACAATTTCATTTTCCAGTGAAAAACTATTTAATTGTTTGTTGTAAGCAAGGTTTAAGTGTCTTCCTAAGTAAGAAGCTTCTAATTTAGACGTGTAGATTTCCAACATAGGATGTTCAATTTTGTTGACATATTTTCCAAATTCCGTAAAGAAGGGGATGATTTGAAAAAAACTGCCTTTTGCACAAGCGCCTTTGTCTCTTAAAAACGGATCAGAAGAGTCAATGAATGCTAAAGCAATTTTTGAATCTTCCCCCACTTTTTCAATCAGTGCCTCCATCGCATTTTTTGTCATCGTGATTTCCATAAACATCATCTCCTTTATTTTTTTGGTAAGTTTCTCCTTTTTTAGCGTGTTACTTCTGTATTGCGGTTGATTCTTGCGTACAATGGGTATTTGGGAAATTTCGCCACACAACGAAACGCAGTCATATTGGCATATTTATCATAATATTTTTTCGTTGGACCCTTGAAATCTTTGCTCCAAGGTTTCACATGCCCAGAAAAATGGATGATGGAAGGGTCTTTACGAGTTTCTTCGTATTCTTTTTCCCCTTGCGCTGTTGGGTGTTGTTTGGCTTTTGCCATGATATAACCTTGCGCATTCCATTTTGGATGTAATGGGATCCAGCGATCATGTAAAATCGCATTTAATGCATCTTGGTCATGGAAACGTAATTTTTCAGGATTTTCTTCAATAAAGGTCAGTACTTTTTTGGTAATGTCTTGTTCTAACCATTTTTCGACATTGATCAGCATTAATCCTGAGTTAAAGTAACGAGTCGATTGAACAGGGATTTCCATTTTTTCTAAACGTTGGTGGAAACCAGCATCTTCTACTGCTGCCAAAATGGCTCCATCAAATTCTAAATCCCAAAGTGGAGTTACATCTTTGACGGTAATCATGTCACAGTCCATGTACAAAAGTCGTTCAACGTTTTTCCCTCTAAATAATTCTGGAATTGCGATACGATAATAGGCTGTTTCTGGAATACGATCACTCGTTACCACATTTTCGAAAAATTTCTTATTAATTTTCAAAAATTCCACTTCTGTATTCATTCTTGAATTTTTAATTGAAAAACGTAATAATTTTTTGCTTTCTAAATCAATGTTGTCATCAATCACATAAAAACGGACAAAAGTTTTTGGATCACTATTTTCTAAAACTGAAACAAACAGCGCCGCTAGATGAGGCACAAATTTGGTATTACAACTTGAAACAATCGCGATTTCTTTTCTTCTATTCATTTACCTCTCCTACTTTCTTTAACACGCTATGCGCTAATTTTTTTAAATATACATTTGTATAAGGATGATCTTTCAATGTATTCCATGGTTTGTCATGGCCCGTGAAGTGCACAATCGACGGTGATTGAATGCCAGCTTTGTATAATTTTTCATACGTTTCATTTGGTGCTTTATGACGTTCAAAAATCAAAGACGTTTGCATATTCCATTTTGGTTCTAATTGCGCCCAATCTTCTACCAGTACAGCATTAAGGGCATCTTGGTCGTGATAGATAATTCGATCGCCATTTTCTTTTAAGTAATGAATGGTTTTTTCGGTGATCTTCTTTTTATTCCATTGATCAATATCAATGACCATCACGCCAGAATTGAAGTAATAAGCATCTGAATCAATGCCTAAACGTCTCAATGCTTTGGTTTGACCTGGATCAATCACCGCACCAATCGTTTGATTATTTAATGGTTGATCGTATAACTTAACAATGTCATCTAGCACCAAAATATCGGAATCAAGATAAAGTACTTTTTTATAGTGGTATTTTGTTAAAATTTTAGGTAAAGAAATTCTTAAGTATGCAGTTGTCGTAATATGGTCACTCACTAGAAAATCTTCATAAACATCTTTATCAACTGTCAAAAATTGAATTTCAGCTTTTGACGAATGGTTACGTACCGTTTGTCTTAGCCCTTCTTTACTATATTCAGAAATTCCATCATCAATGACGTAAAAATAAATGTGGCTGGATTTGTTGGAGTTTTCCAGTACAGTGGCAATCATCACGCTTAAGTAAGGAGCGTAATTTTCATCTGAAGCAGTTACTACTGGAACGATACTATGATTCATCTCCATTAAAATCACTCCTTTTTCTAATCTTTTTCTAACCTTTTCTATATCCAGAATATGCCTCAATAAACTTTAAAGCAAAAGATATGCTTCGTTTTCATTGAATAATTCATAAAATTTATGCTTTTTCTTCTATTTGAAAACGTTAACTTATCCGTTTTTCTGTCTAATTATTCAGTTTTAGCAATTCGATCTCTACCTATATATGGTTTGTGAAATTCGAGAATGTTTTTTGAAAAAATTCAAAAGTGTAAAGCATTTTATTTTTATTTTATGAAATTCTCATTTAATCTTAGAGTAAGCAAGAAACAAAGGGAGCGGATAATATGAAATTAGCGGCAATTGATCTAGATGGTACATTACTTGATCGAAGTGGAAAAATACCTCAAGAAAATATTGAAGCACTACAAAATTTTGATCAACATGGAGGAATTGTCACGATTGCAACTGGTAGAAACAGCATTTCTGCCAAAGATGTTTTTGAAGAGTTAGGAGTTGGTGGTTATTTGATTTCTTCCAATGGGTCATTTGTTGCCGAAATGAGAAAAGGAACCATTGTCAAGGTACTAAAACGTTCAAAAATTGAACTTTCTACCCTTAAACGTGCATTTTTCTTAGCACAAGAAGCAAAAATATCTATCATAGCTAGTCGAGAAACACAAGATGATCAGTTAACATTTGACGAATCTAACTTAGTGAAGGATGATCCCTACTACCAACATTTCAATTTACAAAATCAATCGTTTGATGAAATTACTAAATTATTAGAAGGTCCTTCAGTTAGCTATTTGAAATTGGCTTTAACAGACAAAGACGAAAATAAATTGCAAAAATTACAACAAGATTTAAAAAAAGACGGCATTGATTCAGTCTTTTCTGACCCACATTTTTTAGAAATTACTCCAAAAAATGTCACAAAAGCCCATTCATTGATTTTTTTAGCAGATTATTTAGGAATTGAACCCAATCAGATTGTCGCATTTGGGGATCAAGAAAATGATATTGCCATGTTAAAAGTGAGCGGTACAAGCATTGCTATGGGAAATGCTAAAAAACAAGTTAAAAATATTGCGGATGAAGTGACAAAGACGAATGAAGAAGCTGGCGTTGCTTATATCATCAATAATTATTATTAATAAATAAGGAGAGGATCAAAAGTGTTAGTTGTGGTTGATATGCAAAATCATATTCTTGATCCAGATAGTAAATACTATGTTCCTAATGCTGAAAAATTATTGAATAAAATCAAGAAGCGATTAGAACAAGCTCGAAAAAATAAGGAAGCTATTTTATTTACTAGAGATATCCCTGTACAGCGAAAAGGAAAAGATGAAGAAAAAGAAGATTTACAGATCATTTCGTTGCTGTCACCCAGAGAAAATGAAAGAGTCATCAAAAAATACTATTTCACCATGCCTCCAGAAGCATTACTGACAGTTAAACAAGAGGCTTTTCCTCAAGATAATGCCAACAAACAAATCGAAATGGTCGGTATCGAAACAAATCTTTGTGTTTTGTCCAATACGATAGCTTTACAAAGTATCTTTCCAGAGGCTGATTTTTTCATCGATACCTCTTTTGTTTCAGAAAATAAACATGGTAACCAAGCGCTTGAGCTCCTTAAAGATTTCAATGTAGAGATAAAATGAAAAAGGAGGGCTGACAAACATCTTGTCACCCCTCCTCTTTTTTATGAATATCGTGCGCTTTATAAATAAATTTCTTCGACAGTCATTACTCTGTCAACCTTACTTTTCCTTCTTCATTTAACAACTATTTGAAGCTGTATCAGTATAGGATATTTATTTTTTACTTGTCTTCTTCTGACCATCTTTCTTCTGCTGTTACTCTAGTTTCTACTTTCAAAAACTATGTGCGATCAATTTTTTTATTTTGAAACATCTCTTAATTTTATACACTTTTTACTAAAAAAACATGATCGTTTTAAATGCGTGTGTATCTGCTATTTTTTATGTACCCTGTAGGACTCGAACCTACGACCGGACGGTTATGAGCCGTCAGCTCTAACCAACTGAGCTAAGGGTACGGACTGAAATGCTTTATCCACTTTTAACTATATCATGTAGAGGCAATAGAGACAATATTATTTTATAAATTTAAAAACTCTGTTATTGTCACTTTTTTTTGTTTATTTTCTATAGCTATATTGTTATAATCAATAAAATAAATTTGTTTTTGTACATAAGGAAGAATACATAAGTCATTTTTAGCTGTTTTATTAAGGTATGATGTTCAATCGTAACTAATTGTTCGTTATTTATCGCTTTGTTAACTAAAAATAGGATTCCCCTTTCTACTTAATGCGACCATTTTATTATATCCAATTCACTCCTTTGACCACCACGCCGTCATTTTCTCTGGGACCGTTTTCTATTTTTTTCTAGCATCAAATTTTAGCATATCATTTGTTATACAAGCTATAAAATGTTATCTTTTATTGGGGTTATATTTTAGAATATTCTGATTTATTCCGTTTTTAAATCTATGTGAAAATTCGTAGTTGGTTACTCATTACTAGTCTTAGAGCATTATTTATTATCAAAAACCATAGTAAATACAAACGAAAATATATAGGAGTTAATAATATGATAAAGTTAAGCCAATTGATTTTTTCTATTCCTACCATCATTCTCGTTCCCATTATTTGTTATCTAATAAATTGGAACAAGGAACGTCTTATTTTAGCGTTTCTTACTTTACCTGCCCTATTTTTTTCGTATAAAATTTTGAATTATCAATATTTTGAATCGGATCAATTATTTATTGCTGAATTGATCGGGTTGATTTTATCGCTACTTTTACCAATTGCTTATTTGGTTTATTTAAATAAAAAAATTAACAAATGAAGGATGTAAATAACGAAAGGAGTTTTTTCATGAGTATCGAAGAAGCTATTTTATTAGATACACTTCGTTGTAGACTAGATTTTTTGAGAAAAAAGAATCAATTGTCCATTTCTGACATCGCTGAGCAAACGGACATTTCTGTAGAAGTTTATCAGCAATACGAAAAAGGGGAAAAATGTCCGTGTGTGGTAGAATTGATCTTCCTTGCTGATTTTTATGATGTCTCTGTCGATTACCTTATTGGGCGATCTGAACAACCGGAACGCGTGATCTAGTGCGTTCTTTTTAATGAAAGTGAGGGAAAAATATGCGTTTATGGCATGAAGAATTGCTTTCTCTTCTTCCTAGACAACAGCTGTTAGGACAACATCGAGAATGCTGCGCACTTCGAGGTAACGGTTGGGGAAAGAAGCATGCAACAGTGGATTATGTCTTTCGTTACTCTCCATACAAACTTTATCAATACCATTGTCTCGTTTTAAACGAAATGCACCGTCGCGGTTATCGACCTGCTGAAGAATGGTATGTACCTGAATACCGCGGAATCCATTGTGCCGCTTATTCTCCTCTTCAACCAATCACACTTACCACACCAATTTATCCCGAACATGATGAAAGCTATCTCATGACTTGCTTGACCAATCTTAAACAAAAAGGCATTGATTTAAACTATGCTAGGAGCGATAAAACGTAAAACGATTGTTTTTTAAATGGTACCTAGCTTCAGGAAATAAGCTTCCTTGTTTGCCGATTCTTGTAGATTGAACTTTTCAGAATTTTTGTGTCACTTCTCTACGCAAGTTCTTGCAAAAAATCCTTTAGAAAACAAAAAAACTACTCTTTTGATAAGAGTAGTTTTCAATCGTTTAAATTATGCTTTATAGATGTTTACAGCTTGTGGGCCACGTTGTCCATCTTCGATATCAAAAGTCACTGCTTGACCTTCGTCTAATGTTTTGAATCCTTCACCTTGGATTGCTGAGAAATGTGCAAAAACATCATTTCCATCTTCTGCAGTGATAAAACCAAAACCTTTATCTGCATTAAACCATTTTACTGTACCGTTATTCATATATATTTCCTCCTAATACGTATCAACGTACGATTTTATTGCAATAAATTATTGATAGGCAAAAGGAGTCTTAAACTAAAATAGTTAGCTCAAATTACGTTTCAAAATAGATTACTTATTTACTATAGCATGTCTTTTAAAAAAAGACAACCATAACATTTTATTTTGTTGCTCCTTTCTTCGAACGTGCCATTTTTCTTTACTATTTCTTAAGTAGCTTTTCATTTTTCTATCTGATATAATGATAAGTGGAATTTCGTTATCAACGTATAGTTGCCTTTCGTAGAAATTTAAGAAAGGAGAATGAATATGACATTCTATAACAAAGACTTACAATATCGAGTAACTCTAAACACTGATTTAAATCTATTTGTTGTATTTGACAAAGCGGATTCTAATCGTGTAGCTACTGGAGTTACGATCGAACAAGCTGTACAAGAATTGAAAAAATCCGCATAGGAGTGAAAAACTCAATGAACGATGGCAGTTCTAGTTCACTTTAAAAGCACCTAATCATCCAATGGTAGGTGCTTTTTTGTTGTCTCAAAGGCTGTCTTATGGCATTACCCTTTCTTCAAGCTTTTTTCTATATAAAAAGACACTACCAATGCTTCCTCCTCACCAAAAACATCTGTAAACCCACTTCCTTATCTAACAGTTAGACCATTAAACACATATTAAAGGGATTCCCTCAATACTTTCATGATTTTCCTCGGTTTTATTAACTAATACATAATGAATGATGAGTGTACCATTAAAAATCAAGAGCTTTAGTTCAAAATTTTTTGCCGTTTTTTTCCCTCGTGCTATGATCTAGGTGTTGTGGAGGCTGAATAAGAATGGGTACGATGATTACTGTAAGTAAATTATTGTTTTGGGTTCCTTTTATCGGTATTATCTTGTTTTTATTTATTTATACGAAATGGAACAAATATGATTTACTCATGTTTGTTTCTTCATTTCCATCGATTTATTTTATGATTAAAATTCTTGAGTATTCTTATGCTCAACCCGTACATTTATTCGATTTTTACCTTAAAGGCCTTGCCTTTTCTACAATCTTCTATTCACTGCTGGTCTTTTTTATTATTAAAAAAAAATAGATCTTTTCATACAATGTAAAAAAAACAGCAGGTACAAAACGATACTTTCCTACAATAAATATGTAGTGAACAATAGAAACAAGCTGTTGCTTCCAATCTCATTTTTGTTCTTCATAAGAAGAAAGCTTTACAGCTTGAAGAACTCACCGATGTCAATCGATGGGGTAAAAAAAATCCTAGTTTTGTTTACGCTTTAAAGTGATAACTTTGAAGCATGAAACAAAGCTAGTTTTTTGTTTCTAAAAACCGCTAAAACAAAAAGTTGAGCATAAGAGAAGATTCTAATGTTTTATCTTCAGACCAGATATTTTCAGATAACTCATGTGTTTTACTTTTT
>NZ_BJWF01000052.1 GCF_007990225.1 Enterococcus villorum
TTCGCTGTCCTCCTACTTCTTCTCAGTCACCGTAAACGGCACAATACTTTCTGGCATGTAATTTACTTCGTATTTGTATTCATTGACCTTAGCGCCTTCTAAATCTTCAACCACATACATGTTCCAACTAGTCATGTTCACAAGATGTCTTTTGTACTGTTTCTTTCCTGTTTCAACTAGAATAACGAGTTTATTTTTATCTTCCGTATCCACAGATATTCGACCGATTGCTTCAAACTCCACTTTGTCCGTTCGAGTATTGATCACTGTCACCCGACGAATCACATTAAAATTATCTGCTTCTTGGCTTACATTGTAGGAAACTTTATCGCTTTCTCTTCCGCAAGCTCCTAATGTGATGCCTATTCCTAATAAACTGATAAATACAATTAATTTTTTCATTTGTTTTCCTCCTCAATCTCACATGCTTTTTCAAACTCGTTAGTGATACGCTCAAGCGCCTTTTTGTACTCAATAATACTTTTTATCACGTGACCTTCTCTCATCACGTAGTCACGCTGTATGGCTTTTAAACACATGCTCAACGTTTGGTAGTATCCAATAAACGAAACCCCTTCTACTTTTTCACCTTTGCTATTTACGGTATATTGAATATTCCCTTTTTCATCAAGAATCACTCGTGATAAAACAATATTTCTGCAATCACTCGTCTCAGTGATTCGATAGTTTTCAATTTTCATATCTAGCATTCCACAGCCCTCATTTCTGTAAATGGAACAATCGTTCTTCCACCACGCTCCACTACTAAGTGATCATCTTTTGGATGAGTACTTCCGATTGTTACTAAGGCTGATTTTTCGTAGACTGTCTTTACATATCCTTCGAACGGATATAGCCATGGTGTCTCACGCTTTGAATCGCAACAAAAGCATTCAACCTCTTGGTTAACTTCTGGAATGAATTTCTTTTTTCTGCTCATGCTTATTCACCTCGTCCAAAAATACGACGTTCTTTTTCTTCGGCCTTTTCTAAATCTAAAAGAACGCCTTGACCATCTTCTAAGACTTCGGGATTCACATAATATGTTTTATTCTCTAAGTCAAAACCACACATTTCCGTAATTTTTTCTAAGAATTTCGCATTTCTAAAAATAGGATTTTTATAAGTGGAATTTTCTTCTCTGAAAAATCGAACAGCGCCATTGTCTTCTTTTTTCGCTGATAAAAAAGCAATCTGTTTCTCTTTTTCATTCACGTAAACTTTTACATAAGCTACCCGTTTAAGATAATCTGCCGCTGCTAAACTAAAATTCAAACCATATTTTGAAATGGTGATACTCGGTTCTCTGCTGATACCGATAAATTCGAATAATTTAAAATCACTTGATAATTTCATTGTTTTCATCTCCGTTAAATCTATTTTTTGTTGTATTTTTGAAACCGGTTGGTTTTCTTCTAGCCATCTATATAATTTCCCTTGGCTAATTCCTAACGCACGATAGATTGATTTTTTCGCATAACCAAGCTCTACCAACCTTTCATACTCTTCGTAGGTAAACTCTTCTAAATCCATATTTGGTAATGGTTTGGATTCGTCTATCGTGTCCGCACCAATCGTTCCAGCGATTTCTTGCACTAATTTCAATTCTTGATCAGATAATTCTTCGACAGAGCGATCACCAATAATTGCTAATATTCGTCTTCTTCGCTCTCGTTTTTCTTGTCTTGTAAGAACCATATCACTGCTCCATTTGCTAATTTCTAAATGCCCTGCGCACTGTATACGCTTCGTTAATGATTTTCTTCAACGTATCCGATGGATAGATTCGATGACTTGCTTTCTTGGTATCTTGTTCATATAACCAAGCAAGCTGTGCTAAAGTGTCGTCATCAAGAGAAAATCTTGGTCTTTTCTTAGGTGTCCCACCTGTTTGTTTTGGCTGTCCCACCTACACAGTTGCTCCTTCTATTTCTTTTGAATAAAGCGATACCTCTACTCTTGGCTGTTTCGCATCTACTACGAAATGATGTGTGATTTCCACGATTTCATTCCAACCATCATTTGGTAACGCTCCTGCATTGACTAAGCCATCAAGAATAAACTTAACGGCAAACGCAATGTTATCAGGATCTTTCCGTCTGTTTTTCATGTACCAAGTAATGGACAAGCACACAGGGAGCTCGAAAGATAAGCCTTGTTGAATAGCCTCTAACACGGCTCGTTTACACCGATTGGTGTTTTTCTGTTTGACTTGATTTCCCTTCATCGGATGCGTACGTTGAATATTGATAAATTCGTTTAAACTCATTAATTCACCAGGAATATAAAACGTGTTCATGCGATTGCTCCTTTTACTGGTTGACATCTGACATTTTCCAGATAGCCATATCCTTGTTTCTTCTCATCTTCTGCAATACCAATAGCCAACCACTTCGCTTCTTCTGCTTCATCGTACATCTGATTTTCTTGTAAAATTTTCACTTGCTGTTCAAGTAACTGCACCAGTTCACTACGGTATAATTCGTTTTCCTGCAAAATCTGTTTATACTCCATGCCAGACATACGATATTTCTCTCGTTCTCTACACATGATGTCACTTCCTAATCGTATCGAAAGTCATAATCGATGGAAAAATCCATAAACTGTGGAATAAATTTAAACGGTATACACCCAGTCATTCCTTCACGATTTTTAGCAATCTGACAATCAACAATCTTTTCGTTTTGCTCATTCCTTGATAACAACAAAACGACATTCGCATCTTGTTCTAAACTGCCAGACTCTTTTAAATCTGCTAATGTTGGCTTCTTTTCTGCTCGTTGTTCCATTCCACGGTTCAACTGTGCGAAAAGAATGATTGTGATGTCTAGTTCATTAGTCAATAATTTCAACGTTCTTGTCACTTCATTCATGACTTGTCGTTCTGTTTTTCGACTATCAGTCACACCGACCAATCCTGCATAATCAATAAACGCCACATATTTGCCAGCTTTACTCTTTGCTCTCTTACGAATCACTTGCTTAATATCATTTAATTGCTCATACTCTGCACCGTATACTCTTAAATCATGTCGCATAATTTCTTGGAACGCTTGTTTGCTTATCTGCTGATTCTTTTCAGACAAGTTATGCGGATTTCTAAACAAGATAGAGTTGATCTTTGCTTTTCTAGATATAAAACGAGCAGTCAATTGCCATGCAGTCATTTCTAGCGTAAAGAAATCGACCGTTGTTCCTTCGTTCTTTTGCAAAATTTCCATTGCCATACTTGTTCCTAATGCTGTTTTCCCAACTGCTGGTCGAGCACCTATCACGACTAATTGACCACCACTCAAGCCACCGCCTAAATAGTTATCTAGTTTATCGAACGTTTGTAACAAAGGCTTCTCTGTGTCAATCAAGCCTAAAAACTCTTGATAAACATTGTCTAATCTGCCGTTAGGTTTGTTTTGCTTTAATACATTCTTTTCTGCAAGCAAGCTTTGTAATTTTTCGCTTAATTCTTCTGTGCCGTTTAAAGAAAATTCTTTTGCTGTATAAGTAAGTTCCCGCTCGATATAGTCTTTTTTCACGAAGTAGACTAAATGTGCTGTTATATCGTCTTCTGGTGCATTACCTACGAGCGTATCTAAGTCTTCTAGCGTGCCACTGTTTAACAAATTGATAGCTTGCATTTCACGGTAAACGTCTTTCAGTTGATAGCTAGTGCCTTTTAGGTTATTCAAGGCTTTTAGCACTTGTTGGCAATATTCATTAACGAACCATGCAGGATTGATTTCGTACTCCGTCAAACGTTTCGGTTCTTTTAACAAACTGGCAACTAACGCTAACTCATTGTTCATAAGCTTTCATCACCTCGTCGTAGTTATCTTGAAATCCTTGTGTATGATGTACTGGTTCATCTACTACGTCTTGCCAACGCTGTTGATTAAACCAAGTACCTCCTTGTGCAATATACTGTTTGTCTATGTTTGCAACTGATCGAGTATAAGCAACGATGCCATCTTGTATTTCTTTGTTCGTTGTACCTGCTTTGATTGCTTTCTTGTATGCTTTGAATGCGTCTGCTTTACGCTCTTTTCTTGGATACAAATTCCAAAGTTTCTCAAAGTCAGATTCTAACTCTGCCGACTTCGCCATTTTTGGCGTGGTTGGCGATATATTGTTGTTTTGTTTTGTATTGTTTATATAAGCTGAAGAATTTACTGTAGAATCTACTGAATGATTTACTTCCCTTTTTACTTTCTGATTTACTTTACTATCTACTGTAATATTTCCAGTAGAAGGGGATTCTACTGTAGTTTTTACTGAATAATTTCCAGTTAAATCAGTAATAATATAAACTCCAGCTTTTGTACGACCTCTCTTTTTGTATTGGAGGAGTCCATTTTGGATCAATTGGTTTCGATTATTAATCAATGTTTTTTCAGACGTTTTAGTCATTGCTTGTAGCCTTGTATTGGCAATCGATAATTCGCTCTGCCATCCACTTCTGTTTGCTATAACCATAAGCTTATACCAAAGCAATTGGGGACCAGCGCCAAGCTCGTTATATTCAAGCCAATTTTCGAAAGCATTAAGCTGTCTGAGATAATCCAATTGAGTTCCTCCTTTCATTTTAAAAATTGGAGAGGGAAATTAACTCCCTCATTATTTTTTTAATGGTGGATTCAGTGAATCAAATAATGCTGTTTGTTGATTAAAAGGGAAGGTCATCATCTGAAATATCAATCGTAGAACTACCTGCAAATGGATCATTTGAATGTGATTGCGCAAATGTGTTTTTGTTTGCTTCTTTACCGTTAGGACGTTCTACACCGTTAGGTTTGCTTCCTTCTTCATCAAGTTTGTTATAAGCTTTAACAGATAAATTCCATCTGTCGTTATAATCACTATGTTTCCAATCAACCGTAATATTTAACGTTTTACCCTTTGCTGCATTAACTAATTGTTGAATACTATCAATTGGTGTTCCATCTGGTACTCCAAGTGCAGTTAAAATCGTATTAAAACGTTTAGTAGAAAATTCAACATCGTTGTTATCCCAAACAATATTGTCATAAAGAATTTTCCCACCTTTATATTTGCCGTCGATTACTTCATAATTGAAGACAGCCATATCATTATTTGTTTCTTTTGTTTTTTTGCACTCAGAATCAGGAAGAATTTTCACATTGTAACTTCCTGCTTCCTTTACTGATTTACCTAAAACATTTTGTGAATCTACTACAAATAGTGCCATATTAAATTCCTTCTTCCTGATGATTATTTATTAGTTCCTTCGCTTCGATAAGCTTGCGATCATCGATTCTATTTTTCGCATGATTCCCGTTTTCTGGATTTAAATCAATCAAACGTTTATCATCATCAATATAGATACGACCGACTAAATCAAACATTGAGGTAAAAGCATTAAAAGTTTTTTCATTCATATCTGGACTAAAACGCCCTTTACCATCTAATCCGCTAGCACCATTGTCAACTTGGTGTGCAGTTGCATAAATAGTTTTGTTGCTCTCTCTTAATTTTGTTCCTAATTGTCTGAACCATAGTTGCAATTTCTGATAATTTTGACGTCCGTCTCGTGAAGCTCCGTCAATATTTTCTAGTACTAAATTTTGTAAGGCAGTCATGTTGTCTAAGATAATGACTTCGTATTCTGGTTTGCTCAATGCTCCTAGTACCCACTTATCTATTAATGATTGGATATTAGGAGCATCTCCACTTTCTAACTGAACAACAGAGATATCTTTTTCCCCAATTAATACGTTCGTTGATAAATCAAAACTAAAAAGTATTTTATTTCCTTCAAACTGTTTAGCTAGTGAAGTTTTTCCTGTACCGCCATCACCGTAAATAAAATACATATTCGCTTGTTTTGGTACTGTTCCATTTGGATAGAATTTCATACCTGCTTCACCTTCACTTTTACTTCTGGCTCTTTGATACCAACTGTTAGATTCGGAATATAACAACCATTCTCATCTATTACTCGAAGATCATCCGTTAGTTGAAACACACCGTCAGCAATCAACTTCTTGATGTCTAGTTGCTTTGGTTTGTATTCAGTTGACTCTTTGACCAATTCAGGATGTTCGTTTCGAAGATATTGAATAAATTGTTCTTTCTCTTCTTTTACTTTTGATGGTTGTAATTTAAAATGTGATGGTTTACGTAAATCTACAGGCTTCATCGTCAAAACAAAACTTTTGGTTTCGACTAATTCTGCATTGCCCATCAACTGTCTTTGGATAACTACTGCTTCATCAATTTCTTTTTGTAAATTTGCGCATACACGTTGTTTTCTTTCTGTTAGCTGTGCAATTTCAATATCGTATTGATTAAGCCGATGTTTCTTTGCTTGTTCTAATTCCTCGATTTTTTTCGTGATCCATTCCAAATCATGTCCTTCAAAATGACTCATCTTCTTCCTCCTCATCGATTGGTGCTTCATATGGTGGTTTAGCATAATCAGGATCAGTTAAATAGTTGTCAAGATTTGCTAACTCGTTCATATTTCCCCTCTTTTCCTCTTGCTAGCACGCAAAGCACAAGCATGGTAATTGCGAATAACAAGCCAAAGATTACGTACCTTTTCGCTACAATCACTAACGTGAAAAATAAAATAATGAGTAAATCAATTGTTTTTTCGTTCATCATTGAAATTCCTCCTTGGAAATTCGAGTCATCAAGTCAGCAAAATCTTCTTTACTATCAATATTGAATAATTGCTTAATTGATTGGCATAAAACTAATTTTCTGAGATCGCTTGGATTATCTAAATCAAGTTGTTTAAGTAAATCAATTTCAATTCCAATATGCATTTCTGCAAGCTCTATAGCATCACCACTTGCAGCGTTCAATGTAGTTTCGTCTCCTTTAACTGATAAAAGGACTGGAACGTCTTGTTTGTTGCATTCTTCGATTAACTCTTCAATAAGATTTTCAATTTTTTTATTCATATGATAAAATCTCCTTAGGTATAATTTTTGGTTTGTGACTCATTGCTTTGGACGGCTGAGTCACTTTTTTATTTCTCGCCACTTCTTCTGGCGTTCACGCCATTGTTCCCCTAACAATCTAGGTTTCATTTCTTCGTGGTATTCCTAATTTAGTTTTCGCATCAAGCGTTGATGTTCTTGTAATGTCATTCGCTCCCTCCTTCGTCTCTCACCGTCACCACCTCCGGAAAGAGGAGTTGCATTATGAAAAAATAGTATTAGTAGCAGATATAGAAAGGAGAAAAATCTACAACTCCTCTTTTCGGAAGTGGTGAATGTAGAACAAGTTTAAATATTTAAATTTCAAAAGTTTCTTTTAAAAATCGTTGTAATTCAGTTCGTTCAATTCGAATATCTTGTTCACTCCATTGTTGAATCTTTAAACCTTTTGAAATCCAACCGCTTAATTTATCATCGCCAATTTTCAATATTTCTTTTACTTGAGACTTATTCGGATAAGGTGGTAATTCAACAGTTTTAGTCAACAAGCTGGATCGCTTTTCGATTTCTTTCAAAACAATAAAAGTAATATTACTTGCTAATTCGTTTTGAATTACTTCATCTGGAATATTTAGTTGCATAGGTTACACCTCCTACAATTATTGTTTTGCTTTCCACCTCTTGGTAAAATATCAATGAAGAAAGGTGGGGAAAAAATGAACTTAAATGAGGTCCAAGCAGTTTACTATTTACTTCATGCTCTTCAATTTGACACCATTAACAAACAACAATTCAATTTAGTTGTAAGTTATAAGAACAAAATTTTGACTGCAGAATATTTACCTCTAACTGAGTCAAAAACGAGTATTATTTTAAAAAACTTTGATTCTGATTATGATATCCAAGAAAAACGAATTGATAACTGTTTACCAAAAGAAATGTTTAGTCTTTGGAAAAAAAATAAAGAAACTGTCTATTTTAGTACAAAAAAAGCTTTTTCTCATCCTGAATTATTGTTAGAAGAAATTGTTAATTTTGTTTCTAAAAACAGCAAAAAATCTCAATATATTGAACCTTTAACTAGAACAGTTAGAAATGTTCATTTTCTTGAAACCAATTTAAAATTAAAATCAATGTTAATTAATGATGATAATTTTGAAATTCTAGAAATCAAAGTTGATGATGATTCTTGCTTTATCGAATTTTAATAAAGTTGGATTCATATTGAAGCTTGTTATAAACCCATTGAAGACTTGCATACGCATCATCGTATGTTAAGTCTCTATTTTTTAATTCAGCTAAAATTGCTTCTCCTGATTCTTCAACTTCTTTTGAAAAACCAAATTTATCAATGTCGTTATTACGCTTAAATTTTGTTAAATAATGTTCTTTTTTATTTATCTGTTTTTCCATACTCTCACCTCACGCTGGTTGTTTTCACCCTTAACTTCATATCTAAAGCCATATCTAGTAATAGTTAAAATCCCGATATCTGATTCCATCACTATTTGGTTTGATGCTTTATCAAAACAAATTTTGCTCTCTTCCATTCTTCCTCACCTCACTCTGGTTGATTGCTAGAATCTACTTCTAACTTGATATCCAAAAGTTCTTCGATTTGTTTTAAACGTTCCTTAGGTTTTCTTTTTTCGATAAAAATATCTCGCAAATAAGTAATTGATATACCCATTCGTCGAGCTAATTCTCGTTGACTCCAACCTTTCTTGACTAATGCAATTAATACTTGCTGTTTTAAAGTCATTAAATATCATCTCCTTTTAAAACGAAAATTTTACATTGTTTTTTTACTTTAAGATTGACATACAGTGTAATATATTGCATAATGTAAGCATAGAAAATACAGCACACAAAATACGAGCTTTACTTATGTCTGGGGAGACTATTAAGTGATTACTTATTTGCTTTTTGTGTGTCGTGAATATCTTGCTTACAAATAAAGTATAATGCAATATTTTACATAAGTCAACTTAAAAATGTAAAATTTTACTTTTTGTAGTCTAGGAGGAATAAAATAATGCTTTTAGATAGAGTTGACAACCTTATTAAAGAAAAAAAAATGACTAGAGCAGAATTAGAAAGAAAGCTAGATTTTAGCGCTGGAAGTTTAAGAAATTGGAATAAAAGTACTCCATCTGGAGATAAAATACAAAAAGTAGCAGATTACTTTGATGTATCAACTGATTATCTTTTAGGACGTACTGATAAACGCCATTATTATGATTTAACAGAGAAAGATAAACAAGATATTGCTCTACAAGCTGAAAAATTACTTGAAGGCTTAGATTCAGATGCTGAAACAAATTATTATGGCGAACCTTTAGACGATGAAGATAAGGAAAAATTATACGATGCTATTCAACTTGCATTATCCTTAACTAAGGTTAAAGCAAAGAAAAAATTCACTCCTAAAAAATATCGTCAATAGGTGGTCTTTTATATGCATTTAAACAAATACTGGATTTTAGAAGAAATAGAAAAATTGTTTGTAGAATTTGGCTCTGATGCAATTAATCCATATAAAATAATCAAATATTCTGATATAGATTTAATTGAAACTAATTTAGGAAATAAAACATTAGGACAAACTATACGCAATAAAAGATGTTATGTAATATTAATCAATCAAAATCTATCTTATTCTATGAAAAGGTTTGTTTTATGGCATGAAATAGCCCACGTTAGACTCCATAAAGGTATTTCTACAGCTGCTTTCAGAGCAAATAATCTGAATCGCATGATTTGTGGTATAGAAGCTGAAGCTAATATGTTTGCAATTGAAATGTTAACTAGAACAATAGATGAACAAGATTTATCTTATATGAGTCAGTTCCAAATTATTGAATATTTAGGACTTCCTCATAACCTCGAACATTTAGTATTACAACATTAAAAATAAAAAAGCCCATGCTTTCACATGGACTCTTCCTCATTTCTGAGAATTGCTACAAAAAAATTATATAAAAATATACTCAGAATAACAAGGAGGAATTTATGGGAAACTTTTTATTTGCAATTGGACTACTAGGATTTTTCTTTGGAATAGGATTTCTGATATATTCCTTTTTCTCAAAGAAAAAAATAGCTAGAAAGAAAATTATTATTGGAATAATATCAGCCTTTGCAGCTATGGTTTGTGGAGTTACTATTTCTCCACCAGATACAGAACAATCAGCTACAAATAACACCACCGTTCAGTCAACAACAATTAGTTCTACCACTAGAGACACTTCTTCTGAAAGCAATGAAAAAGAAGAACAGAAAGCTAAAGAAGAGGATGAAAGAAAACAGCAGGAAGAGAAACGTAAAGCAGAAGAACAAAGACAACAAGCAATTGCTCAGGAACAAGCTAGACAAGCACAAGCTGCTCAAGAACAAGCCGTTGCTCAAGCTCAGCAACAAAATAACCAGCAAACAGTTTTAATTACGCCGACTGGCAAAAAGTATCATAATCATGTTTGTGGAAATGGTAATTATAGTCCTACAACTCTACAGGAAGCTTTAAATAGAGGTTTGACCCCTTGTGAAAAATGCTATGGTGGAGAACCAACAAATCCTTCTGAAGAAGTAGCTCCTTCATCGACAACACAAGTTGAACCACTACCTTCAAGTGAATCAACAATTGAAACTAATCCTTCCTCATCAGAAATTAGTTCTAATTCGATTATAACAGTACAGCAAGGAGAAGGTCCTAAACAGTTAGCAGAACGTGCAGGAATCACAATTGATCAACTATTTGAATTGAACGGGATGGATTCAAATAATTATATGCTTTATCCTGGACAACAATTAAGGATTAAATAAAAAGCCTTCGGGCTTTTCTTTTATAGCTATAAGAACATACATTCGAAAGGAGAAAAACATGCAATATCAAGAATTCAAAGAATGGTTAGAAAACAATTCTAATTCAAAACATATATTTTTAACCAAATGGAAAAACTATCAAATATCAAAAAATAGTAAACGAACTGGAAAAACAAAAAAGTGGGATGATGATAAAATCATTCGTACTGGCGAAGAAGAATGGAAAAAAATTGTGGCGAATACCTATCAAAAACTTAAATCTCATTTAGGAATTCCAAAATACAACGGATATCAAGAATGGATTGATTTTATAGAAAAAAATGAAATTTTAGAATCATTTGACAACAGTATTTTAGAAATAGAATTAGAATAGGAGTTGGATTTTATGGCAATGATTAAACAATACCAGAAGAAAAATGGTGAAAAAGCGTGGTACTTCAAGACATATCTTGGTATTGATCCATTAACTGGAAAGAAGAGATATACAACTAAAAGAGGATTCAAAACACAAAAAGAAGCGAAAATCGCACTAGCTAGACTAGAAGTTTTAGCTACAGATAAAAAACTAGTAAAAGATAATAACTACACTTTTACACAAGTAAAAGATATGTGGATTGAACAATATAAACCAACAGTCAGAGAAAGTACTTACTTACGTGTTAGGTTTTTGTTTGATAAAAACATTTCAACTTTTTTTGGAAATAAAAAAATACAAAGCTATAACATAGCTTACTGTCAAGAAGCTATCAACAAATGGAAAGAACAATATTCTACCTATAAAGCTTTAAAATGTTATACATCTGCAGTTTTTGATTATGCAAAAAAAATGAACCTAATTAAAGAAAATCCTATGAAAGAAGTAACTTTTTCAAAAGGAGAACGCAAGCAAAAAAAGACTAAATTAAAATATTTTGAAAAAGAAGAATTACAAGATTTTCTTGAATGCTGTCAAAAAGACAAATTCCCTATAACTTATCCTCTATTCAGAGTTCTAGCTTTTACAGGAATACGAAAAGGTGAAGCATTAGCATTAACTTGGGACGATGTAGATTTTTTTAATAAAACACTTGAAATCAATAAAACTATCACGAGAAATTCAGATAATAAATTTATTTCTACACCACCAAAAACAAACACATCTATTAGAAAAATTTCGCTAGATGACGAAACACTAAATATTTTGAAGGCATGGAAAACTCAGCAAAAACGTTATTTACTTGCCCATGGTCAACATGCTAAAACAAAGAATCAAATAATTTTTTCTTCTAAAAACAATAATTATATAGATATAACTCGACCTAATATTATTTTATCTAGAATATGCAAAGAACATAATTTCAATGATATTACCATACATGGCTTCCGTCATACACATTGTAGCTTATTATTTGAAGCTGGTTTGTCTGTCAAAGAAGTTCAAGAAAGGTTAGGACATTCAGATATTCATACAACAATGAACATATACACTCATGTGACTAAAAAACAAAAAGAAAGGTCTGCTGATAAGTTTGCAGCTTATTTAAATTTTTAAAAAGTATGGTCAAAAGTATGGTCAAAAAAATAAAAAAAGACTAAAAACCTTAAATATCAAGGTTTTTAGCCAATTAAAAATCAATAAAATTATTTAACAG
>NZ_BJWF01000053.1 GCF_007990225.1 Enterococcus villorum
TTTTCATTGCTGCTTTCTTATCCACGCTCATTCCTCCAATCTACGAATTTCCCTTCTTAAGTTCTCTATGTGCAAATCGATTGCCTTTCTAGCCGTTTCATTGACCATCACTGCCTTTGTTCGTTCCAGATCGTCAATCTCACGTTGAAGGATTCGAATACGCATTTGAATCACTTCTTCTGTTGTCATGATGGACCACCTCTTTAAAAACGCTCTTCCTTGAACGTATTCCGATATTTTTTAGCTAATATCAACGGCACTTGATATTGATGACAGAACAACTTTGCCTTGATCTTAAAGTCTTTTGTCTGCATTCCTTTAACATCTACGACTTTGACAAGTTTGCCGTTTTTATAAAATGTGAAGTCGGGAATATACTCGATCTTGCGATACTTCTTTCCGTCTAGTTCAAATTTCGGCATCAGCTCAAATCTTTCCTGAAGTTTTACTTTCCAGCCGTTCGCTTCAGCTTGCCACAAGGCTAGATCGTAATACTCTGCTTCCGCAATAGAATCAAACTTGATACCTCGATGAACAGTTTTCTTATTACGGTATTTATTCATGCGATACTACCTTTCACTGGTTTTATGCGCTTGTCTGCTGTTTGTTGGAATTTCAGCGCATAACCTTCTGAATTTTTAAATATCCTAGAAACAATTCTTTCACCGTAGGCTTCTCTTAGTTCAGGACCAGATAAGTTTGTTGTGATAATCGTTGCCTTGTTCTGTCTTGCTTCCAAGAGCGTGTTTAACGTATTGTTTGTAAACTGCCTACTATTTGATACCCCACTACCTAATTCAGCTCCAATATCGTCAAAAACCACCAAATCAGTTGTTTTAATATCGGCTATAAGCGATCCTTCAATTTCTTTTCTCAGTTCAGCATTGTTATAAGAAAACTTTATTTGCTCTAATAACTCTTGATAGCTTATAAAAAGTATTTTCTTGTCATAATTTGAGCGCTCAAGTATTTCCCAAGCTGTGGCCATTGATAAGTGGCTTTTTCCGCTTCCTGATTTCCCTGATAGAATGAAATGTGCAGGATGGTTCAGTAGGACATCATTTACATAGCTTTTAGCTCTTTCTAAAGCAATTTTCGTTTCTTGGTCCACTACGTGATAATTCTCCATTTTGCACTTAAACAAAGTTTTATCTGTTAATACCGAACCATTTTGAAAAAAACTCAACGCTCGTGCTTTTAAACTGTCGTTATATATCCGTTCGGTCTGTATATCCTCTTTCACACGTAACGCTTTATAACCACAACTCATGCATGTTGGTTTACAGCGTTCTGAACCATCCTTATTTTTAGCTCGCCAACTATACAAAGGTTCGCTACATTCTGGACATTTTCCGCTTTGCACTAATACTCTTCTTATTAGCTTCTCCATAGCATTTGCTAGGCTTTCCATGTGATGCATCTCCTTTTTAAATTGGCAAGTCGTCATATTCACTAGGATTGCTGTACTGTAGTTTTTGACTTTGCTTTTTATGATTCTTCTTATCTGCTTTGATTTCGAATTTGAGCTTCTCAAATTTTTCTCTCAATTTCTTAGCACTTCTAATATTTCCAAACCAAAATTCATTTGTAGGTAGCCAATTGATCACATACTCAATCGCTTCTATAGACGCTTTATCTCTTTCTTCCATCAACCTGATTGTGTCTGCCCATTTTTCGATATCTACTTTGTTCATTTCTTTTGGAAAATCTTCAGTTAAATTACTTTGCAACTTTTTAGCAAGGCGTAAGTGTTCGTCAGAATACTTACCTTTCTTTTCTTCTTTATCTATATCTTTATCTTCTTCTATATCTTTATCTGTACCGTCACGTGACGTCACGCTAACGTCATTTTCCAATTTGAGACGTTCCTGTCTCTTCCTTTCTCTGTATTTACGGTTTCTTTCAGCATTTTTTAGCCTTACTTTATCCATCCCCTCGATATTTTGATGTTTTTCCCAATTGCTGATGGCAATTAGTCCATCACTGCCTAGATCAATCATGTTGAAATTTGCCAATGTAGTTAGCGCTAGGCGAACCGTATTTACGTTTTTGCCGAACAATGTAGCAAGCATTTCTTCGGTATAAGGCATGTTCCTCTGGATGTATATCAGACCATCGTCGTTAGTCTTTCCTGCTAAGACTAGTAATCGAATCCATATAACGATGATGGCATCCGACTCAGGAACAGCTTGAATTAATCGTATTTTTTCATCGTCAAACATAGTAGTTTTAAGTTTGATCCAACTTATCTCAGCCAAATTTATCCTCCTATCCTTAACTTTTTAATCGTTTCATGACTTAACTTGATTCCTTTGATTTGATACTTATTTTTGAAATTGGTCACACCTATTTTGTGTTTCTCTGTGTGATGGATTCTGCAGAGTGCTGCAAATGTGTACTCTGAATGATCAACTTCTTTGCGCTTTCGTCTTCCTAGCGCTTTGTCAAAGTGATCGATGTCAGCTCCTGTTTTGCCACAGATGCAGCAGACTCTTTTTGTGATGCATTTGTAGAAGTAATACTCTTGATTCGCTGGTAAAATCTCATAACCTTCTTTGAAAGGAATATGATGTTCAAAGATGAAATCTAAGATGATATTTGCTAAGACGTTGGCATCACTCACAGTTGTATTCGATTCATCTTTCAGGCTTATTTTGCGCCCTGTGACGCCTTCGAAACGGAAGTAGAAGAATTCCTTCCAGAAGTCCGTTGGCATGCCTGTATCGATGAAAATATCGCCTATGAGCGCATAGATGAAGTTTCGTTGCTGTACGGTGAACCGACGTGGATCAATAAAACGAATTTCAATGACTCGATCGCCATCATATCCGTCGTACATCGTCTTCAAACGTTCGATGTTCACTTCTTCATTGATGGTTGCGCCTATGTCTTTTCCTTTGAACTTTTTCAGAACCGCTGAATATGAATCGATTAATGGTTTAAACACTCATATCACTTCTCTTTTGTTTCTTCTCTGTACTGATCTTCAAGCCAATTAACGCCTCGTTTTAGAATGCCCAAGTCTCTCTTGGTCCATTTACTGTCATCAGCGGTTATGGAAGCTGCATCAGTCAATGCAACAATTGCTTCATCAATCGATTTTTCGTACTTGTTAGCAACCAGTTGTAAAGCATCTAAGAATAGCTTTTTGCTTCTTTGGCTAGCTGGTTCAAGCATTGAGACATCTTCTGGCATATCTTCGCCAGCAAATATATATAGCCCTAGCCCAAACATCGCTAGATTTTTTACAAGACAACGCATGATTGTTTTATTGATATCAAACATAGTTGCTGCTTCAACTCGCTTTTCGATTTTTCCAACAATCTCTTTTTTCTTCGTTTCGTTATTCCACTGATAATCATTGACTTCGTAGGTATATGGCTCATCTTTCATTGCCTTGTTTGCACCATCCATGACTGGTAACCACATGTCACGCTTTACTCCGTTGACTGTGATACTGGTAAAAACCATATAGCCTGTTTTTTCATCAAAGAGGTATGGACGATGCGTTTCTGGATCACGATAGATTTCGTAGTCTACTTCTTCGCAGATTTTGCTGACTTCTGCCCACGCCCATGCCCAGGACAGATAAGTTAGTTTGTTTCTTTTTTCGACAACATCATTGACGGTTATCTTGTACAGACTATTGAATAATTTGTTATCGTTGCGTTTCGTTCCTTCACTCATCAAATTCTGCCTCCATTTCAGCAATGTATTTCTTACCTGATCCGTAATAAGAGATATCAATCAAGTTATCTCTGTCGTACTCTTCTAGTGCATCAATCAAGCCATCTTCGATGACATAGATGTATTCAGGTTTTCTGGACCGCTTCGATAGATGAATAAGATAGACATGATCCCAAATACTCACAAAATTCCCCAAATCATCTTGATCACATGCTAGTTCTTCGTTCGTCAAAAGATTTCGTCTGATTTTTCGATTATTTGTTTCCTTGATATTCGACTTGCCCCATTCAGAATCAGTCAAATATTGATCTAAAGTGGAAAGTTCTTTATTCATATGCTAAAATTCTCCTTAGATATATTTTGTTTTGTGACTCTATGCTTGCCGGCTGAGTCACTTTTTTATTTGTTGCCAAGCTTTTTGCTTATCAATATGTTGTTGGCTTAGGATGCTTGGTTTATTGTGTCTCCACCAGCGATTAGCAATTACCGTCCCTATTCTTAGCGCTTCAGCTCTATTCATTTTCATCACCGAAAAGTCTTTGTTGTCTGTTCAGTTGATCGATTTCCATCCGGATCGCAGTTTCTGGTAACCACATTTCAATAAATGAAACAGCATCATCGAATCTCTTACGAGGTAACTCGCCATATCTTGGGATTGAAAAGGTACGTTTAAATTCAGACCAAAATTTTGAGAATACTTTTTTACTGATTTCTTCATAAGCTCGGCTTTCTTTACCTCCTAAAACTTCCATAACTTTCATATTTCCTTTTTGCTTAATTTCAAACTCTTGTTGTCCGCTAATTCGCATAGTATCTTTAAGCATGGAGACATCTTTTTTAACATCTTTCATTTCTTCTAGTTGGTAGATCATCATATCTTCAATTGTTTGAGGAACAGTATTCTTGCGAATAACATCTTCCATTTCGTTGAATGCTTCAATGTATTTTTGTTTGAAGTAAATAGCTTTCTTTCCTGTAAAACCCATAGCCAACAAGAAAAAACCATCTCTACTAATGAAGAAAACTCGTCGATTTCTACCGTATGAATCTGGTTCATTACCTTCCACAAACATCTGCTCAAAATTGAGCACATCTTCTTTTAACTTTTCAATATCTCTCAAAACATTTTTGTGTTCTTTTTCAAAACTATCTGCGACTTGCAAACTCGTAGTCACAGCTTCTTTATTTTTCAAAAATACTAATTCTTGCATTATTTCTTCTCTCCTTTTTGATATAATTTTTTTATCGGCAAGTGGTCTGTCGAAATATAAAAAGGTGGTGACAATATTTGGAAATTTTAGATTTGCTTACAAACGACGCAAAATATTTGTTAGCTTCAATGTATAAAGCTTACGTTGAGAAAAGAAAGGCTGGTTCTTTGAAAAAAGATGCTTCTCACTTCGGATCTGTAGATAATTTGCATCATGATCTCATGTCTGAATGGCCAGTCGAAGATGTACTATCGACATGTTACGAATTAAAAAAACATGGATTAATATCAGGAACTCTTGCAAGTGGAACGTTTTTTAGAATATTTATTACAACTGAAGCAATTGCTATAATGGAATCTCGTTTCAAAGATAGGGTAGATTCAATACTGGATTATGCTAGTAAAATAAAAGGTTTAATTCCCTTCTTTTAAACCAAAAGGATCTTTAGTCAGATTGTCAATTTTACCTTCTAACTCTAAAAATGTTTGTTGATTTTTTATCCGTAACTCACGATTAGCTTTAGTGTCTTCGAGCAAAGCACTAAGGCTATTTGCAATGTTTTCTAACGCCGTCGCAATCCGTTCTTCTGTAGTCATATTTTCTGCTCCTCCACTTAATATTCTTGTGATACTGTATTAGTCAGTCCCTCCCGACTGGCTTTTTTGTTTTGTACTCAGCTTCATCAAGCCCCATAAAAATCCAGACCATATATACGATTGTGCCGATTAACGCTTGTCTGCTTCCCCAAAGACCTAAAGCATAGACGATTAGGGGTGCGCTGAATACTAATGCTCTGTTAAATTTGCCCATCCGCTTACCTCCTTAGACTTTATATTTCGACATGAATTCATCGATATCTTTGATGTCGTATTTCGGACGGCTGTTTTCACCAAAGATGATTACTTTCAACCCTTTTTTTACCCATTCGTTAATAGTTCCTGCTGACGTTCCTGTATAATGAACCGCTTCTCTTTGATTCAAGTAACGTTTAGGAACGTAGCCTATAAGAAATGAATCTAGATCATTTTTGCTGATTAGTTCTTGTGCCATTTCGTTCCCCCCTCTACAATTCGTACATAGTGATAATCGAATCTATAATTCTGTTTGCTTCTGCAGAAGTCTTTTTACCGTTTAAAATTAAAGATAAGTAGCTTTTGCTAATTCCAAATCTTTCAGCAAGCATGGTGTAAGTTAAGAACTTTGAACTTTCGACATATTCTTTGATTTTTTCTCTATCTCGTTGAGTGATTTCTGCAATGTCAGTCATACTAAAACTCCTTTCTAACCAATTTCCTCTAAATCCATTTGAGGGTAATATCCTTCTTTTTTTAGTAATTCGTAGATAAATAGACGCCCTTTCTGTGTCCATTTGGTATTCATTACAATTTTAGTGCCACCATCGGCTTTCGGGATCTCAGTTGTATGAGATTTTGTGTATCCTTGATTCATGTGTTTTTTGCACAATAACCATTGGTTACCGACTTTTTTCTGAATACCTAGTTTATGAAGTAATTTATTCATCTGTTGTGGAGACATCCCATAATCTGCTGCAATCTGACTAATTGTTACTGAATCTGTAGAAGATAATATGCTATCTAAATAGGAGATTTTAGGTTCATACTCTGCAATCTTTTGTTCTGCGATTAATCTTCCAGTTCTTTCTTCTTTTAGTTGAGTTGCTAATTGAATGATTGTATCTGGATTAAGCAAAGCTTCTTCTACTTTTTCTGGAGTTAGATAACCTCCATGTTTTCTAATTGCTGGCAACACTTCACTTGTTACCCAACGTTTAAATTTTTTGGCAGAGGGAAGTTTTGATTTTAAGATTAAACTGTACAAACCAGATTCGTTGATGATTGTCATCTCTCTTGATTGACCTGAGGTCGTGATTCGCGACCCCATCTTATCTTCCAAATCTACATGTCGCGACAAAGCATCTTTAGTGTTTGAATAACCCAAAACACTCGCAACGTCTTTGCCTACAAAATATGGTTCATCATTTACTAAAATTGTCCGAACTTCGTTTTGTTCGAAATTAAAAATTTGTGGTGTGTTCATATTTCTCATTCCTTTCTTTTATATTCGTAAACAAATTTAACAACTTTTTTCTAAATTCAATTGACAAAACATAGAGTTTTATTCTATACTTTGTACATAGTTAAATAAGACATATAAACATTGATTTTAAAAGCTTTCTTGGCGGTTGGCGTTTAATAATCAAAACTGTTTTTTTGTTGTCTTTTTAGTTGTTAAACTTGTTTACAAGAATAAGTATAGAGTTTTGACTCTAATTTGTCAACAGATAAATAGAGTTTAATTCTATATTTTTTCTTGTCAGTCTAGAAAGGTTGACATATCAATGAATCCATACGAAAAAATAAAAGAATTAACAAAGCAAAACGGAATATCTGTAAGAGAATTAGAAAAAAGATTGGGATATTCAAATGGATATTTCAGTAAATGGAAATCAGTATCACCTAACTCCGAAGGTTTGGCGAAAGTATCAGATTATTTTGGTGTTTCTATAGACTATCTTCTAGGAAGAGAGAAAAAAGAGGCCCCTAAACATGTGGATTTATCAGAAGACGATACTGTTTTTTCTTTTGATGGAAAAGAAATATCTAAGGAGACAATGCGTAAAGCGATTGCAATTGCTAAAGCTTTAGAGGAAAATGAATAGTTGGAGTGATGGGTTGTATGTATTTAAAGTTGAAAGAAATGCTGAGTGAGTATAATTTAAAGTTAATCTATATGGAAATGGAAGAACCAGGTTTTTATTATCCAAAACCAAGAATAGTATTTTTAAACGAAAAACTACACGAAGATAGTTCTGTAGCTTTTCATTTAGCCCACGAGCTCGGTCATTTCATTGCTTCACATTTTGAATATTCAGTACTGTACGATAACTCTACAACTTTTCATTCAAAGTTCGAAGCTGAAGCTGATAGAATTGCTATTATGATTCTACTTAATATCTTTATTGAGAATGAATTAACAGATGAATCTCAGTTCAAATTAGAAAATTTCATGAAGTTCTACTCTATCAATAATAAGTTAAGAACAGAATGTTTTAATGTTTGCCAGTCATATTTCAAGAAAAAATACTCTTATGCACAGTAAAAAAAGCCCGTGCTGCAACACGGACTCATACCTCATTTCTGAGATCACAAATATATTATAACAAGAAATGGAGAATATTTAAATGGCAAAAAAAGTTATGGGTCAAGATGGGAAAATGTATAAGGTTAAAAAACCGTTTTATAAACGGGTATGGTTTTGGGTATTAATAGTACTTTTGTTTTTTGGTATTGGTGGTGCTCTAAGTGGCGGTGAAAACAAAGATTCAGCTACTGCAACATCAACAAGTACTAATAAAGAAACTACAAAAGAAACTACAACAAAAGAAGAAAAGACTTATAAAATCGGTGATGACGTTGCTGTAGGGAAAATGGAATACAAAGTAAACTCCGTTGAAGTAGTAAAACAAGTTGGCCCATCTGTACTTCCTACTAACGCAAAAGACACTTTCTTAGTAGTTGACTTATCTGTAAAAAATGCAGGTGATAAGGCTGTGACTGTTGATAGCTCATTCTTCAAATTAAAAGCAGATGGAAAAACTTTCGAAGCTGATTCGGCTGCATCTATGTCGGCAAATCAAGATGAAAATGGTAATATCACTAACTCTTTCTTTATGGAAAGCTTAAATCCTGATATGCAACAAACTGGTAAAATAGTTTTTGATATCTCTGAAGCCCAAGCAAATGCACAAAATAATGTATTGCAAGCACAAACAGGTTACTTTGGAACAGAGACAGTTTCAATTGCTCTTCATAACTAATTAGTATAAAAAACACGCCCCACCGACCAAAGCGAGCGTGTTCTAAGAAAAAACAAACCTATACAATAGGCTTATTCACGTGTCTATTGTATCAGAGAAAGAGAGTAGATTCAATTGGCTAAATTTGAACAATATAAGAAAAAGAACGGTGAAAAAGCGTGGAAGTTCCAAGCATATTTAGGAATCAACCCCGAAACAGGAAAGCCTGTTAAAACTACTCGTCGAAATTTTAAAACTCAACGTGAAGCAAAATTAGCACTCGCAAGATTGCAAAGTGAATACGAGGACAATTTATTAAAAAACGATAAGCCAAAAACATATAAAGACGTATATGATTTATGGATGACTGAATACAAAAGAACAGTACGAGGATCTACATTATTAAAAACAGAAAGAATTTTTAAAAATCATGTATTAGAAGAACTCGGCGACATATATATTTCTGAAATCACGCCTATCAAAATTCAAAAATTAATGGATAAATGGGCAAATAAATATGATACAGCTCCTAAAATGATGAATTACACAGGACTAGTTTTTAAATACGCCGTTCGATTTGGTATAATAGAGTCCAATCCTACAGATGCCATACGCAAACCGAAAAGAAGGAAAAAAGCAACTGTTGAAGAACCATTCTACGATAAAAAACAATTGAAATTGTTTCTTGATGAACTATATAATCAGCCAAACCTAAAGATCCAAGCTTTTTTTAGATTACTAGCTATGACTGGTATGCGAAAACAAGAAGCAGGTGCTCTTGAATGGAGAGATATAGATTTCAAGGCTAAAACAGTCAATATCTATAAAGCCGTTACTAGAACAGCAAATGGACTAGAAATTGACACCACTAAAACGGTTGGATCTAGCCGAATAATTTCAATCGATCAAGGTACTTTAGATAAGCTTCTTGAATGGAAAGAAGCTGTTCTTCCTCCATCTGACGAATGGCTCGTTTTTGGACATTCAAGTGCAAAAAATCCACACGATATAATGAGCCTTGATACTTCACGAAAATGGCTTTTAAACATCCAAGATCAAATGGATAAAAAACAAAAGAAAAAACTACCTAGAATTACCGTACATGGTTTCAGACATACTCAAGCTAGCTTATTAATAGAAATGGGCGCCTCGCTAAAAGAGGTGCAATTTCGTTTAGGTCATGAGGACATCCAAACTACTATGAATACCTATGCCCATGTATCAAAACTTGCTAAAGAACAATTAGCAGATAAGTTCAATAAATTTATAGATTTATAGCTATGTGGCATTCAAAATGGCATTCAATTAAATTTAAGTATTGATATAATAGCATTTAAGCGACTCCCGCCGTCTCCATTGTGAGATTTCGCTAGATTTCGCTAGATGCTTAAATCCTTATTTTATAAGGGTTTAGGCATTTTTTGTTTTCGGTGAATTAATTTTTTTCGTAATCATTTTCATATACAAAACAGCAAAAACATTTTTATTTACAACGAGAACACATGTTTGTATAATACTTTTGAGATAGTATTCATACTAAAATCAATGACAAGTTAAGGAGTGCTTAATAATGATAAAAAAATATGGAACTGTGGATAAAATTAGAACATTAAACTTTGGCGCACGTCCTCTTGTTCGTTTTAGTTTAAATCATTTAAACTGTTTAATTTCTGGTCATAGTTTGAACTTTCTTGCAGAAGTTGATGAAGGAATGAAATTAGTCGTTAGTGGCTTTTACAACAAAAGAAAGCAGTTTGTTGTGAAAGAATACCATGTCCTTGGACCAACAAAAATCTCTCTTGAATTTAAGGAAATAAAAAAAGAATTACTTGTAAAAAAATAAATTTTTTTGTGTATGTGTGATGTGACGAGAATGAGATAAAAGTAAATTTTTTTCTTATCTTCTAAAACTGAATAAATGACAGTAAAAACGTAATCACTTTGTAACTAGCCAGAATTCTCAAAAATTTGAAAAAACAAATTTTGTGTATTCTTGCTTCTTTCTTGAGACCTAATACCACCCTCGTGATCACTTTTTTATTTACACTTCAAAAATCAATTAGAAAAAAATTACAGAATAGATAACATTTACAAGCTTTTTAAAAAAATATTTATATTGTTATTGGTCTCTTGAAAAAACAAATTCAGTAAATAGAAAAAATCACTTAGCTAACAAAAGCATTGAGTGATTTTTTCTATACTACTGCCATTCATTTAGACTACTTAACTAGTTAAACCCCTCAAGAAACATCAAAAAACTTTCTCATGCCCTGATTCTCACTAGTCTCCAATCAATGATATCCCTTGTTTCTGGGTTTATATAGATTTGTTGATGGTCCATTTATTTTTTATTGTTTTTAATCAGGCGGCTCACTCTATATATAAAGAACAATATTAATAAAAATCCTAAAATCAAAGCATACTTATTTGATTGATTATTGGTTCGTGGAAATATTTTTGAAAGAACATTATGTCTACTCGTTTCATTTCCTCGCATGTCATTTTTTTGTCCACGAGATCCGTTACGATTAGAACTATCGCTAAAAGTCGGTGCATTTTCTACGATTAGTTCACGACTTGGTTCTACTGTGCTTTCATTGTTGGTCTCACTACTTGATTCCGTTGTGCTTTCACTGCTGGTTTCGCTACTTGATTCTATTGTGCTTTCACTACTGGTCTCGTTACTTGGTTCTGTTGTGCTTTCACTGCTGGTATCACTACTCGGGTCCGTTGTACTTTCACTGCTAGTCTCACTACTTGATTCCGTTGTGCTCTCACTGCTAGTTTCGC
>NZ_BJWF01000054.1 GCF_007990225.1 Enterococcus villorum
TCGCTTATTTCACGTCCTTACCCACAGTGTTCAAAGCATTGCTTCAAGAATTAAGCCCAAAAATGCAAAAATATGAAAAGCTATTTTCGCATTTTTGGGCTTAATTCTTGAAGCAGATCACGCTGTTTACAATGATTCGTTTTTTGATCGTATTTAAATTAGCTGCTTGCTATAAAGGAAACAGGAAAGAGGGACTAATTTTCCACCAAGCTCCATTTCAATTTCTTTTTCTTCTGAACGCTTAAATCCTTTTTTTTCATAGAATTGATAGGTGCAATTACTATCGGTATATAAATAAACTAATTTATCTTGTTCAAGTCTCTTTAATTCGTTTAACAATCTAGTTCCAATCCCTTTTCCCTTTATTTTAGGATCAGCAGCTAGAAAACAGATTTCACCACTAGGAGAATTTTTTTTGAGATAATCTTTGAGCATCACAGCATTCGCTTTGTCATACGTATTAGGGCCGTCTTTAATGATAAGTTTCATTAATGATTCAAATCCCTTGACATATAACTTTCTCCAGAATGAAGAATATTTTTTTTCTTGTTTTTTCATATCTACCATCAAGATTCCCGCAAGTTTATCATCAATATACGCTGCAATGATATTTGTAGCACGTTCCATTTCCATATAAAAAAAATAACGACCATATAACTTAAGAGCAAATTGATTCTCAAGATATTTATTAAAATTCATTCCATTAATTGCGAACTCGATTGCTTTATTAAAATCTTTTTTTCTTAACTCTTTTATTTCTAAATTCATTTCTATTCCCCCTCAATTTTATCCAGTTCAATTGAAACTATCTCATTAAGCTTCTCCGCCATTTGTAGTAATAATTCGCAATTTTCATCTCCCAATTGAGTGAGTATCCTTTCTTCAAACCTAGCTGTTTCCAAAATAATTGGTTGAAAAAAACGTTTTCCAGAATTGGTAAAATCGACTAATTTTTCTTTTTTATTGGAACCTTCTTTAAGAAAAAGATAGTCTTTCTTTATAAATTCTACTAAAATACTATGCACTGTAGACTTTGGTAGATGCAGGATGTCGCCTATTTGTTTTTGTGTTATGGACTCTGCTTCCTCTATCAAACAAATTGTCATCAACGAGTTAAACGTCATCCCATGTTTTTTTGCTATTTCTGAATAGACCGTATCAATTGTATTTAATGTGCCATTCAATTTTGACATCATATTTTTATAATCCATAAACCCCGCTCCTCACAAAGTACGATTTCGTACTATTTACACTTATTATATTAGTGCGATTTCGCACTAAAGTCAAGAGAAAAATTTTTAACTACTGCCGTTTATATATTGTAGGACAGAAAATAAGGATTATCCTCGAGTAACAATAATTCCTCAAATATTTTTCTAAATTACCAATGTTTCAATGGAATTTTGTTTCTAAATTTCATATAAAATAGTTAACTTTATTAGTTCCAACTACAAAATAGTTTTCTGTTCGCTCTATTTCTATAACTTTTTTGCATGCTTAAGATGACTAATCTTAGATAAGATATATGTATAGTTGTTGAATTGATTAGTGCCCTTAATTACCTTGATCAATCTTTTCGACGTAATATTTACGGTTCGATTTTTATTTTAGGAGCAACTTTATTAACCCTATTTGATTTACCAGATATTAGTTAAAATATAATGCTAACTATTGTTATCATTATAAGGAACAGCAAGCTTCTCATACGTTAAACCCTGTTTTCCTTTTTCTAGTCACGAATAATTCATTTGAATTTCTAATTATTTAAGTCAGTTTCTTGGTCAAAAGAATAAAAATAGAGAAACCTTGATGTGACAAGGTTTCTCCTGCTTTTTAAGACTATTCTTCTTCTTCAGCCATGAATGTATTGAACACTTCTTCAATCATATCCCATTCAGCATCTGTTTCGATTTGCTCCAGTTCGCCTTCTGTACCATCTTCATTTTCTACATAGGCATAGGCTTGTAATTCTACATCTTCATCTTCTGGTACACCAGCTGGATAAAGTAATACGTAGTTGCGACCAAACTCTTCTTGGCCATCAACTGTTAATAAAATTTCGTATAATGTTTCATTTCCTTGGTCGTCTACCAACGTAATATGCTCATGCCCTTCATGATCGTGATCATGTGTGTGATTATGTTCTGTCATAATTCTCCCTCTTTCATTTTAAAATAAGTGTTTTCCTGAACCATCTAAATAATTTTGTAAAATCATCACAGCAGCTAATTTATCAATCACTTTTTTTCTCTTTGCTCTTGATGTATTGGCCTGTTCAACTAACATCCGTTCTGCTTGAACAGTTGTCAGCCGTTCGTCTTGATATTCAACTGGTAAAGAGAATAATTCTTTGATTTTTTCTCCATAAGCCATCGAGCTTTCTGCTCTAGGTCCAATTGTATTATTCATATTTTTAGGTAAGCCTATCACAAAACGATCGACTTCATATTGAGCGACTAATTCTTTTAATCGATCAAAACCAAATTCTTCCGCTTCTTCATTGATGCGAATAATTTCTACTCCTTGAGCGGTCCAACCGAAAGGATCACTGACAGCGACACCCACTGTTTTTGAGCCCACGTCTAAGCCCATTACTCTCATATACTTACCCCATGATTTGTCAGATAATCTTTTACGATTACCTCCATAATTTCATCGCGTTCGTGACGGCGTATCAAATTTCTTGCATCACGATAACGAGGAATGTAGGCCGGGTCTCCAGAAAGCAAGTAGCCCACAATCTGGTTAATTGGATTGTAACCTTTTTCTTCTAAAGCCCGATAAACGATCGCTAATGTTTCACTCACTTCTTTTTTACGACTATCATCAAAACCAAAACGCACGGTTTCATCTGTAAAACCCATGATTCTACACCTCTTTCCCGCAAGGTATTTCATTTACCTTCTACACTTTTATTTTACTCGAATTAACATAAAACTACAAACAAATCTTAAAAAACTTCTAGATAATTTAAGAAGCATATTTGTCATTACTTTAACATACATCCAATGGAGCATTCCTCATATTGAGCATCCCTTAAATTAAGTATACGCTATCTTTAGATAAATATAAGCTTTTTCGATAATTCTTCAATAAATTCATATTTTTTTCGCACATATTTAATGGTTTAACTATTGTTTCGTTGCTTGGCCAGTTTCATAGTTTATTTTATAGCCATCTTGTACATTATAGATAAAAACATTAAATTTTATTTTTTTGTCCTCTATACTCTCAGCTTCTAGTTGGACACCTCTAGCTACTAGCTCATTTCCTTCAAAATGCGGTGTCACACGATAACGAACATGATGATTCGTTTCTTTGATATAAGTTGCGATATCATTTTCGTGCGCCAACATATAAGGGGCATTCAATGAACGAGTTCCTGTCATTAAATTTTTAATATTATTGTTTTGCCCAGTAAGCTGGAACCCAATGAGATGGCTTCGATTATACAACCATTGTCCATCACTTAATTTCTTTTGTTTCCAACCGGTTGGATTCACATAAAGTGCTTCTCGCTTTTCTGTTGGAAACAAGTCTTTTCCTAGCATCGCATTCGCAGCACCCACACGATTTAATCGATCAATATTTGAATAACTTTGCCAAGTTCCTTTGGCTAAACTTAAATCTTCCTCAGAAAAGTTTGGCTTATTCTGGTTGATTTCTATTTCTTGATGTTTCCCATCGTATGCTGGAACGTCTGCTACTTGTGAAACCTGTGGTGTTGAATCAAATAAACCAGTGATTTGTTGGACAAGATCGGAATTTTTTTGTGTTGATAACCCTAGTGCCCCAGCTAAAACCGCCACAACTACACCCATAATGGCTTTTGTCGTTTTTTTCTGCATTTCTATACTCCTTTTCTAAACAACTATTCTAAACTTTAACATACGTTCCCCTTTTTTTAAATAATTAATTCCTTTTATTTATGAGAAATAGAACTAAAAAACTCTCTCTACCTAATAGTAATACGCAAAAAAAAGAGACTTCCTAAAAACTCTTGCTTTTCCCCCTTCTCACGAATTTATTTAAACAATATAGATAGAAATAGACAACACCAATTAGCAGCGATCACTGACATATTTGGTGTTGTCTATTTCATCAAAGGTTCATTATTTTTTAGTAGTCAAAATCTTCGAGAGAATCATGTGAAAGTTGAATCAATGATTTATTTTTTCTCAGTCTATTACTTATTTCCTTGTTTTTTAAGCGGGTGACGGGAATCGAACCCGCGACATCAGCTTGGGAAGCTGGGATTTTACCACTAAACTACACCCGCATCTTACAAAAATTAGTATACGCCGATTACTTTTCAGACTCAAGTTTTTATTTCTTTTTCTTTCCATCATTTATTTGTAGTAGAATGAAAGTAATCAATGAGTGATTGGAGAAGATACGATGTCGGAAAAAGATTTGAATTTATTACTTGACACTTGTTTGCTTGCTGGCAAAATCATGATGGAAAGTAATGCTGAGATGTATCGAGTAGAAGATACGATGAGTCGGATTGCTCTAGCTTCTGGCAACTACCGACTAGTAAGCTACGTGACTCAAACAGGATTATTTGTAGGAATTGATCGTACATCGACGATTAGGATGGAACAAATTACGAATCGTTCGATCAATTTAGAAAAAGTAGTAAACGTCAATAATCTTTCCAGAAAATATGTTGCTGGCGAATTGTCTTTGAACGAACTTTATGCTTCATTACAAGAAATAGAAAAAGATCGGTCACTTTTTCCAGTCTGGCTTCAAGTATTAAGCGCTGCTATAATTAGTGGAACAATCATGGTTTTATTTGGTGGTAAAATAAGTGACCTCCCAATCACCTTATGTATTGGTGGCCTCGGTTATGCCATTTATCTTTATAGTTTAAAATTTTTCCGTATTAAATTTTTATCAGAATTTTTGTCTTCTTTATTGATTGGTCTGGCAGCGATTCTCAGCGTACGCATTGGTCTAGGAACTAATCAAGATTTGATTATCATTGGCTGTGTCATGCCTTTAGTACCTGGCGTGCAAATCACGAATGCCATCCGAGACTTATTAGCTGGACACTATGTTTCTGGTGTCTCACGTGGAACAGAAGCAATGATGACTGCGACAATGATTGGCTTTGCCATCGCATTTATCTTTCAATTATTTTACTAGGAAAGGATTGGCATTATGTGGAATCTAGTGATTCAAATTTCTTTTAGTTTTTTTGCCACAGCAGCTTTTGCAATTATCACCAATGTTCCTAGGCGTTCTTTGGTATGGTGTGGACTTTCTGGAGCTTTTGGCTGGATGATCTATTGGATTTGTGTTGAATTTGGCGGTAGCCCAGCGTTTGGTTCTTTACTTGGATCATTAGGTGTCGCATTTACCAGCGATCTTTTTTCTAAACGATTAAAAATGCCAGTAACAATTTTCAATATCCCTGGTATGGTACCTTTAGTTCCCGGGGGATTAGCCTATCAAGCAGTAAGAAATCTAGTGATTGGCTCTTACCAAGATGCTGCGAGTTATGCGGTTCAAGCAATCATGATTGCTGGTGCCATTGCTCTAGGATTAGTATTATCCGAAGTTTTTAATCACAATATTCGAAATTTTAAAGTGAAAAGAGAAGCCATTTTTTTAAAACGTAAAAAAAGAAACAAATAGAAAGAGAAAAAGAAACATAGCAAGCAAAAATCCCAGTAAAAACAATTTTTACTTTATTTGTTTGACATAAAAAGAGCTATAGCTAATCGTTCATTTATTCTAAAAAGCAAGTAGGATCTTCTTCCCAAGAAGCTCCTACTTAAAGGGTTAAAAAAGCTAAGTGAAAGTAGTTTACTAAAAAAGCAGATTCTCACAACTAGAGCAATCTGCTTTTTTTGATTTATAGACTCTTCTTAGAAGTTTTCTTACAATAGATGCCAAGTAAATTTTACCAAATTTCTACACACTTAAAAAGCCATATCCAGCTTCTTGATATGGCTTCACTACTCAACTATTCAAACTGATTTCCATTACTTAATATTTCCTAGACCTGTTGCCTATTTTTTCTATTAAGTGTTCCTGTTTTTCGTTTTATACCAATGCTTCATCACCCATAATGTTACTAATACAACTGAGACTACAATCATTATTAGAATATAGTCATTTATAGAAATACTTAAGACACTAATTTGCATTGACTCCAACAATTTATTGGGTACATATATACATAGTGCGCTTAATAACAGTATTATCCCTATATTTAATCTGTGATAAAAATTTTTTTCAAAAAGAATGGACAACCCAAATACCAATCCTAAAAATGACATATCGAGATGGATCACTTTTTGTTTCCATAAAAATATATCGGTTATTCCTACCATTAATAGAATGAAGCCTATTAGCCAAAAAAATTTATTAAGTAATTCGAATAAATCTCGCTTCATTTCTCTACACAGCCTTTTTCTAGTATACTTTAATAAGTTCTATGTTGATAACCAACGATTGGCCCACCTTGATAATTACGCACTTCTCGTTTATGCAAACCAATCCAACCATTTCCGTTACTATCCAAAATATTAGCAATTTGAGTGCCAGCTGATAAACCGTATGCTCCCATGTATCCTAATAAAAATTTACTGGCATTTGCTGTTATAGCAAATACACTAGCCGTAAATGAAACAAGTGCACCCACACCAATATTGACTAATGTTGAAAATACATTTTTTCCTACTGCAAGCCCAGTATATATCCAAGAACTATAATAAGCATAAGTTGCTAATTCTTCTATTGGATTTTGATCAATTTCTCGAATAATAGGAAAAATTTCTTGGATTGTTTTAAATTCATTATTTTGGTCTAATTCTCGTTTTTCTACAATAATAGAGTTGTCTGTTCGAGTAACCGAAAGACTTTCTCCATTCAATTCATTTGAAATTTCTGTTGCAATAACTGTTCCGTCATTTTCTAGAACTTCAGTGATTACATTTTCACCTTCATTGTATGACAAAAGATGTGAAGATTCTTTTATCTGATGGACTCTAGTTATTAGAGAATTTTTTTCTTTAATAACATGCTTTAGAGATTCATTTTTTTCAAACGTTTCGTTAGCATATACTGATGAACCACTTAATGAAAACGGGACTATACCTAAAATCGCCGCACCAAAAACAATAAGGAATTTCAATTTCATCTTATACCTCCTATAATCTACTTTTTTAGCTTTCGAAAGCACTTTCATTTTAAATTAATAACATAGTTATTATTTAAAAGTATCCCAAAAAGTGCTTTTAGCATCATAATCGTTCGTTTTTACAAGTAAATAAAAAAACTAATTTTATTTATAGATATTCGAGTATTCTTTTTTATTTGAAAAAAATAATCTAGTTATAACGGATAAACACATAGAATAGATAGGTATATACGTAAAAAATTTTATTTTCTATACGACGCATTGTTTCCTTCCATGAATGACTCACCATTCACACTGTAACTGTTTCATTTTTTGTCAAGCAGTTTCTTATGCTATAAAATAGTCGCTATCACTATTTTTTCTTAAAGTGAACAATAATTTTGACTGTCATAGAATCTAACACATGTATACCCATCCTTTAACAGAATTAAAAATTTTGATTCTCAGAAACAATCCGTAAACTTTTAATGCTTCCTTCATAAAACTATTGGTAAAAACCATATCTAAGTTTCAGATATGACCTCCCTAATCAAGTAATCGCTTATCCAAACCAATTAGTTTATGTTACTTATTATTTTCCTCATTGTCCACATACTTCTAAATCATTTGTTTTAATTTTTCACCATCATAAACCAACAAGAATCTTTTGATCTTTTTTCACGTTTTCTGACACTAATTCATTGTCTATGATTAGAATGATGTTTTTTCAAAAAATAGCTTACAATTATTTCATAGCCCCATGCAATGAGAACAAGGAGAATCATTCTTATATAAATCGGAAAATAATCAATAATAAACGTATTAACCAATTCAAAAATCACTAGTAAGACTAAAAAATAAACAAATTGCCATTTTTTAGATAAATATTTCACATTAAACACCTTCCAATTATGTTTTCCTTATTTTATTGACTACGCACACTTATGATGACCCAGCGATCAATATTCGAACCCCATTTCCATCCTGACTGTTTATTTACACGAGCAATTATCCCTTTGCTTGTATTAATATTCGCCCCGATAGATCCAGTAATGGCTTGGGCTAGCCATCCTAAACCCACATAATGTACAACAGCCGCAAGACCGACAGTTTTTGCGGTAGTCGCAATATAAGAATTTAGATAGATATCCTTTGTCTCATTATTCACATTAAATACCTTATTTACACCAGCTATAAGCATCTCTATTTTTCTTTGTTGCGCCATTTCTTTAGCTGTAAAAATCGTCGATGGATCAATTCCCTGTTGTTCCAAAATCGTGATTAAGTCATCCATTTTTAAATTAGCTAATTGATTCAAACCTTTAGCAATTTCTTGTTCAGTCATGTTTTCGTCTATTGATTGATTCAACGAAATTTCTGTATTCTCATTAGCAAATACATTTGTTCCTACTGAGATTAACGGAGTACTCGAAACAACTAAAACAGATGTAAGTAAGACGAAATTTTTTTTTGACATATGTAACCCTCCAAAGTTTATAATTATCTTAATAAAGACAATCCAACTATAGACTAATAATCATGTTATGTTTTACATCTCTCATAAAAAGCGGTTTTAGATTCATAATCGTCAATTTTATATTCTATTTTTGTCTATTGTTTGAAATAGTATTCAGTCGTCAATTATCCCAAAAAGACAGTTGTTTTAATCATTCATTTTAAATCTATCCTTACTTACGCAAAAAAAAACATCCGCAAAGAAAAAATCTCTGCGGATACTTTTGATTATTTTACTTAAAATGATCGGTAAGCATACTGATTTTTAGGTGCTTCCACCTTTGTTGCTTGAGTAACTTCTACTGCTGGTATTTCACGTTTGAATGGTTCATAGTAGTCGGATTGGATGGAACCTTCTACTTTATACCACTCATCATTTTTTACGTTTACTCCGTCAGGCATATGAATGAGTAACCCAAACACACCAGAATCTGCGACACAATGGATAATACCAAAACGGAATAAAAAGCAATTTTCTTTTTCTTTATCAGGTGCTTGATACACAAAACCTTCGTAAGAAATTTTTTTCCAATAAACTCGCTTGGGTAATTATAAATCAATTCCATTATTTCTAAATAATTTTCATCCGTAATCTTAATAGTTTGTTTATCATCATACTTCTTTTTTAATTGGTTCATCTGATCTAAATAATCGGATTTATTAAAATAAATGCTGGTATCTGGTTTTAAATACTGCGTCTGCACTTCTGGATCGCCTACTGATTCTTTACTGACAGGAAAATTAAACCCTTTTGCTTCAACAATCGTCGTATCTAAGCTAACTGTCGGAAATAAAATACCCACAATGATAGGCAAAGCCAATAAGGTATAAGCAACCAATCGCTGAGAGGGTTTCGTTAAGCCATGGTCATGGTCATGATGATGTTCGTGAAGTTCATGATCCGATTCGTGTTCATTCATCTGTTTTTTTTCTTTGGTTGAATCGCTTTTAACCCAAATATATAATTGAACGAGCGCAAGTAACGCTGACAAAATCATCGATAGGATTGCCAAGTAACGATAGTGAACATTGATGTATTGATCTAGTTTACCCGATACTTGTAAGTACATCATTAATTCAAAATAACCAGATAATATCAAAAAACGTAACATACGACTCCTCCTAGATGAATAATGTAAAGCCAATGACACTTAAAGCGATTAAACCAATCAATGACAAAATAAAACGACCATTAAAATAACGATTCATCATCAAAAGATTTTTAATGTCTACCATTGGCCCAAAGACTAAAAAGGCCACAACTGGAGCGGTCCCGAAAAGACTAAGTAAAGAGGAACCGATAAAAGCATCCGCTTCAGAACATAAAGACATTGTAAATGCTAGTAATAACATAATAAAGATGGCTAATAATTTGGTGGAACCTAATGTTAACATGACACGAGTTGGTAAATATGTTTGCATGCTTGCAGCAATTAACCCACCCACAATCAAATACCGACCAGAATCAAAAAATTCGTCAATCGCATGTGTCAGTATATGACCTGATTGCTGACCCAGTTGTTTTACTTTTCTCAACGATGATTTACTCTGTTCACTTCCTTCATGTGAATGCTGGTGATGTTGTGTTTTTGCACTAGCTAGCTGTATTTTTTCTTTTAACACATTTTCCTTTTGAAAATAAGCAAGCCAAACGCCAATAATCAAGGCAACTACAAAACTTCCTAGCATTCGCCAACCTGCCATTTTCCAAGAATTTCCAAATGCAATAAAAGTAGAAAAAATGACAATTGGGTTAATAATCGGAGCAGTTAGCATAAAAGCAAAAGCCGTATGAACAGGCACCCCCTTTTTGACAAATTGGTGAACAATTGGTACAATTCCACATTCGCAAGAAGGAAAGAAAAATCCTAAAACAGAGCCTGTTAAAATAGATAAAAAGCGGTTATTTGGCAACCAGCGTTTCACTCGCTCTGGCGTTAAAAAGACTTGTAGTGCCCCAGAAATGAGGCAACCTAACAAAACAAATGGTAAAGCTTCAATGACGATTGATAAAAAAATCGTACTCATTTGCAATACCGAATTTGGCATAAAAGAAAACATTTTCTCTCTCCTTACATGAGCATCATTTGCCAGAATAATATACGCTTTTCAACAAAAAAAAACAAGTTTACTTTTATTTTCTTACTTAACTTTTATCTTTTAACAAATAAATCTCGGTCTGTTTATTTGACTTTTCCATCTTTTATTATTAAATTGATCCACGATGTTTGAATTTCTTTGCTTTATCTAAAATTTCATTTTAAGTAGCAAATAAAAGCATTTTACTTTTTAGAAAGGTCGTTTATTTATGAAAAAAACAACAAATTTACTAGAAGTGCAACATGCTTTAGCACAAGAAGAAACGGTGATTCTTTATTTGTCCATGCCCAATTGTAGCGTATGTCATGCTGTTCTTCCTCGTTTTGAGCATTTATTAAGTCATTATGATTTCCCTAGTTTTCATTTAGATGTTGCTAAAACGCCAGAAGTCGCTAGTGTTTTTCAAATCTTAACTGCGCCGGCTATTTTGATTTATCATAAAAACAAAGAAGTCGCACGCCAAGCTCGTTTTATCGACTTCCAATCATTAGAAAACTTGTTAAATCAACTAAGTAGTATTGATGAAACCTTGAGTTATGATAAATTATTTGATTAATTGTCTGTCACTTTTCTAGTTAAATAGCAAAAATTTTCAACACTAAATGATAAAAACTATTAATTTTTTATGATTGCTTTTTAAATAGCTATCACTAAATTATCTCTTACTACTTTCTTAGATT
>NZ_BJWF01000055.1 GCF_007990225.1 Enterococcus villorum
TCGCTTCTTTCACAACCTTTTCCACGGTGTTCTAAGCATTGCTTCTACGGAATTAAGAACAAAAAGGCAAAAATATGAGGAGCTATTTTCGCCTTTTTGTTCTTAATTCTTGAAGCAGACCATGCTTTTCACAACCTTTCACTAAATAGAAAATAATTCAGTGGCTTCTGATGGATCGGTGTCGTAGATGTTAAAATCATAGCCTACGCCTAAGTCTTTTTCCTTAAGCACGTTCTCCATAGTCAAATGAGCGAGTTCTTTGAGATTGTTTTCTTTACTCAAATGACCAAGATAGATTCGCTTGGTACGATCACCAATTACATCCGTCATCACTAAAGCGCCATCTTCATTCGAGAGGTGTCCACGATCGCCTAAAATTCGTTGCTTTAAATTCCAAGGATAGGGGCCCATACGTAGCATTTCTAAATCATGATTGCTCTCCATCAAATAACCATCAGCGTTTTTTATGATACCACGCATATGATCGCTACAATAACCAGTATCAGTTAACATTACAAACGAATGATTTTCTTTATAAAAACGATAAAATTGTGGAGCTGCTGCATCGTGAGAAACACCAAAACTTTCAACATCTAAATCACCAAAAGTTTGAACTTTCCCCATTTCAAATAAATGTTTTTGCTCAATAGGAATATTTCCGATTAATGGAGACATCGCTTCCCAAGTTTTTTCATTGGCAAATACATCTAAATGATATTTTCTAGCTAATACTCCTACTCCATGAATATGATCACGATGCTCATGAGTAACCAAAATTCCATCTAATTGGTCAGGTGTTCGATCAATTTGAGCCATCAAAGAAGTAATTTTTTTCCCGCTGAGTCCAGCATCTACCAGAAGCTTTTTTTTATCACTTTCGATATAAAATGAATTTCCAGAACTTCCACTGGCTAATATGCTGATTTTAAAAGCTGGTTTTTCTTCAGCCATTTGACTACTTCCCTTCTTAACTTGTAAACTTTTTTCATTATACCTACTTTTTTAATGATCTTCCACCTTTGGAATCGTATTATTTGTTACAATCGTGTTACTAAATGCGTTAACTGATTCTATTTGAATGGTTTTATCTGATGTTTCGATGGCAACATACCAGACTGGAACGTATACATTTTTTTCACGTACTTTTAAAATACATGAATAAGCCAGTTGTCGCCAAAGGATTTTAGAACCACGTGATATCTTATTATTTATATATAACGTTTTGATCGCATCTTCTTCTGTGTGTAGTTCCGTTTTTTCACGTAATTGTTCAATCTCTGATAAATGAGTTTGGGTATACTTAGTCACTACATAATTTTTATCTTTGCGCTCTAATGAAAAGACAATTTTTGCTGTATCATCATAAAAAGGTAGTCCATCATATTTTTGGCTTGCTTGAACCTCAGGTGTTGAACTATCTAGATTAGAAAAGTTTTTTATATACCCGTAATCACTACCAAATAAGACGTTATCTTTTTTAGTTAAAAAGCTAGTGATGGAACTTCCCATTCTATCTGGATCAAAAACATCATTTTCTGCCTCTGTCTCTGATAGAGTTTTTGTTAAAACATTATCATTGATCACGATACCACTCGACAATAAGCTTCTTTTTTCTGTGTCACTACGTTCTTTTGAAGGACGCTCTGCTAATTTCTTGCTAAGGTTAGTTTCTTCTGCACTTAAATAATACCCTTGTCTACTTTCACTAGAAATTTTCCCCGTATAAGAAATATCCTCGCTATCCAAGCGTTGTTGGATAGATTCGGTTTGATCGGAACGAATCACATTGCTCTCTTGACGAAGGGCTTCCTGGTAACTACTGAATAAAAAAACATTCAATCCTAGAAACGCGACGAAAAAAATCCATTCAATTTTTTTGAAATCCATTTACTTCGCCTCCATTCCAGGTAAAAGTTCGAGTAATTCATTGACAGAATACCAGTTGTCTTGATACTTTACATACCACTCTGGTAATAAATCAACGACTCGATTGGTTTCTTTAATATTTTGCCAAGTATACCCCACAATGAGTGATTCCATTTTTTCTTTATTCGCACCTTTATCGACAAGATTTTGGATGATCGTCTCCGTACTTGGTAATTCAACCTCTTCATCGGAGGGAATTGGTACTTGGATCGTATTCAAACTTGTTTGTATCTTGACTTGGGCATTCACTCGATCGTCACTGACTTCAATACCTATTTTCCCCTTACTATCTGAACCAAACACCGGGAATCCTTCTACGAAAATTCGATAATCGATTTGGTTTTTCTCTCGATCAAAGTAGCGCATATTCCCTAATGAATTCCCCAACTTACTGATATATGGAAAACTTTGCGAAAAAATATTTCCTTCTTTATTTTCTTTTACAATCTCTCCTCGAAAATCAACAATTTGTGATTCTGAATGAATCGTCATTGTTTCATTTCCATCATAGAAGAGCAATTCATTGCTTTCATTGTTTGTTTTGACTTCATCTGGTTTTTGAAAAAATGCATTTCTAAATAATGTATAGGGTTGTTGTGACAAGATATAACTATATTTTTTTAATTTGATCTTACTTTTTGTCTCATATTGAGGCTCTATGACTGAAGGTGATTGTTTCATTTCAGTCCATGTGGCATCCGTTGCAGCTAACTCTTTGTTTAGACTCGCCCAATCTACAGAAAGTTTCGTTTCATAAATGGAATGATTATCATAATTAATAAAACGCACTTTTTCATTTTTTTCATCGAACTGGATACGTGTAAAATAGATAGATTCAATTCGATTTGCAAGATTTGTAAAGTCTAAATTTAATTGGAATGCTTCTTTGTATTCACTAAGAAGTAGTGGCGCGTTATAGGTGAATTCAATTCCTTCCTCAATTGCTTTCATTTTATTGAATTTTTCTTCATCGCCATTGACAATTTCTGAAACTTTTCCAAATCTGGCGCCTTCAATTACTGTTTGTAACCGAGAAACTAAATTTTCACTATTGGTTTCTCTAATAAGATCTGAATGTAGCCAAGTGACATGTAGTGGAAGAAAGACCTCTGATTCCTTTCGACTATTTTGTGAATCGATCACTTGTGAGTTTGATTCGTCCAGATCAATAGAAGTTTTCCCAGCCGGACTCAACCAAATGACGTAAGAGAAATAGAGACTTAACGCAATCATTAGAATCAAGCCTGTTCGAATAACTTTCTCAGAAATTTTCATTCCCACCATTCCTCCTCATAAGGTTCATACGGCAATGAGATATAAAATGTCGAACCCTGTCCTTCTTTACTTTCTGCCCAAATGGCACCACGGTGTGCTTTAACCACTTCTCTAGAGATGGCAAGGCCTAGCCCTGTTCCCCCTTGAGCCCTCGCTCTCGCTTTATCCACTCGATAAAAACGCTCAAAAACACGATTTAGGTCTTTCTTCGGTATACCTAGTCCCTGATCGGTAATACTCAAGATGACATTATTATGCGTCTCTAATAAACGGCAAGTAATTGTTCCACCATCCGGAGAGTATTTAATGGCATTATTCATAATGTTATCGATCACTTGAATCACTTTATCTGTATCAATTTCCACCCAAAGATCTCTTTGAGTAAATTCACGATTGATTGTGTAATTTTTCTCTTGATTTCCAACCATCATATCAAATCGATCAAGAACAAAATTAACTAGTTCATTAAAATTCACGTACTCTAATTGTAATTGCGTATTTCCTGTATCCATTCGTGACAAATTTAAAAGATCATTGATCATACGAATCATTCGATCCGTCTCATCTAACGTCACTTTCAAGAAATTAGGTGCCACTTCTTCATCCTTCCAAGCACCTTCACTTAGCGCTTCAATATAGCTACGCATGCTCGTTAAAGGCGTACGAAGTTCGTGAGAAACATTGGATACAAATTCTCGTCGTTCTCTTTCAGTTTTTTCTTGTTCAGTGACATCGTGAAGCACAGCAACTAACCCACTAATGAAACCAGACTCTCTGCGAATCATGGAGAAATCTACTCGTAAAATCATTTGATCACTTTCCATTAAACCTATGGAACGGTCAAGGACCATTTCATTTGGATCTTCTAAAAGTTTACGTAAAGTATATTCTTCGTCAATATCTAATAAAGTCAAGATGGATTGGCCGATTGCTTCTTCATTTTTTACATCTAACAAAGAAGTAGCCATATCATTGATTGTAATGACTTTCCCTCTGCGGTCTGTCGCAATGACTCCATCCGTCATATGTGACAAGACACTATCTAACCGATTTCTTTCTGCTTCCATTGTATCTTGTGCTTCTTCGATTCTTTCAGCTAGTTGATTGAATGTATCTGCTAGTTGACCTAACTCATCTTGTCCATGAACTTTTACTTTGCGACTATAGTCACCGCGAGCGATTCTGATCGCCTGTTCGCGCATTTCACCAATTGGTTGAGTAATCGATCGTGCCACTAAGACAGAAACAATCATGGAGATAAATGCAGCAATCATTGAAGCCGTGAAGAAAATGATGGCGGTATTATTGATTTCTGAATACTTTTGTTCAATGTTGCTTTTGACGTAAAGAGCCCCGATAACGGCATCGCCGGTCGGGGATAGAATCGGTTGAATGTTGATGTTCACTCGCTTATCATCATTATCTAACGCTACATAACGCTTGGTCGTAAAATCATTGATATCCACATAATCATTTTTTTTCCCAACAGAACTTTGATCGCTCACATCTGTGGTGCCTCTTATGATTCCTTTTTCATCGACTACGCGAATCTCAATAATATCGCTTGATGCATTATTTTCAATAAAACGCTTGATATTTGCATTTACTTCTTCTACTTCTGCATTATCTTTGCGATTTAATTCTGGACTAATCGTCGTAGCTAAAGATTCAACCGTTTGATTCATGTCTTTGATAAACGTGTTGATCGTTGAACGTTCCAAACCTCTTATAAAATAAGCACCAATAATTTCAATAGAGATCAGCAAAATCAAAATAAACGTAATCGCAATTTTAAAATTAACTGATCGAAAAAAACGCACTTTTCCTTTCATCAATTACTCCTGTTCTTGGTTACGTAAGTAGTAACCCACTCCCCGTCGTGTCACTAAATAATTAGGATGACTTGGATTATCTTCAATTTTTTCACGTAAACGTCTGACCGTCACGTCAACTGTTCGCACGTCACCAAAGTAATCATACCCCCATACGGTTTGAAGTAAATGTTCACGTGTCATTACTTGTCCAATATGTTTTGCCAAATAAAAAAGCAATTCAAACTCACGATGGGTAAGTTCAATGGTTTCACCACGTTTGGTTACCATATAAGCATCAGGATGGATCGTTAAATCACCAATCACTAATTCAGAAGGAGTTGCATCTTCCACTTCTTTTGTAGCAGTAGCGCCACGACGAAGGTTTGCTTTTACGCGAGCGACCAATTCCCGATTTGAAAAAGGCTTTGTCACATAATCATCAGCACCTAATTCTAATCCTAGTACTTTGTCGATTTCAGAGTCTTTTGCTGTAACCATAATGATGGGCATGTCGTAAGTTTTACGTACTTCACGTGCTACTTCTAATCCATCCATTTTCGGCAACATCAAATCTAATAAAATCAAATCAGGTTCCACCTCAGTTACTTTTTCTAAGGCTTCTTCCCCGTCATAAGCGGTATAAACATCATAGCCTTCCTTAGCTAAATTAAATTTAACGATATCCGAAATCGGCTTTTCGTCATCGACAACTAAAATTTTTTTCATAAAGAGCCACCTCTTCTTTGTTATTGTCATACTTTCTTTATTATACCGTATTTCTTGAGATGTTTCATCTTTGTAACAAAGTAGCGTAGTCATGCAATTTCATTGTTTCTTTATTTTTTGTATCTAGCTGAAAAAGTATCTCTGTCTATTACTTGTCTTCACTTTGAACAATAAAAATTTAATAGATAAAAACAATCAAAAGTAGAGCTTTTTACTTGGTTTAATTTTATTACATTCTTCGACTGATTTTTATTAGAGAGTTTATGATAAAAAAATTGTTTAGTCATGATGATCAAAACAACAGCACAAAATTTAATACATATCCAACAAATTCCATTTCTATTTGGCTATTTGAGATTGGGTATATGTAACTAAATGACAGTACAAAGCAGACTCGTATGGAAGAAAAATCATCAAAGTGACGAGTAATTCACCCTCTTAAAAATCATTCACTTTTATACAAATTTAATCGTTAATATTCCATTTTTATTCAAAAAAATGAAAAAGAGGATTTATTTTTTCGCATATAAGCCTATATTTTTGTGATAAGATAACAACATTAATTACATTGAGGTGTTTTCACGGAAAATTTTTATGAATTTGGCTTTTATAGAGTAGTCATTATGACCATTATTTATTTTTTTAGACAATTAAAATATGCGAAAATCAAAAAAAATGTAAAAATGATCGAAGACAATCTAGTGAGGAAAAATTATCCGAATTTGTCAACGAATGATTTGAATTATCGTCGTGTCACCCTTGCTAATTATCAGAGATTTTATTTCACGGAAAATTCACGAAAAATAAAATTAAAAATGATTAGTTCACTTGGTGTATTCATCACAGTTGGGGCACTAATCAGCTGGGTGGTATCAAAAAATACCATTGGGATTGGCTTGTGTTTAGTTCTCTTCGACTTCTTTTTGGCTATTCTTTATTTGAGTACACCCAATACAAAAAAAGAACGTACTTTTTGGGAAAATTATCTGAATGAACATCCTGATAATTCTTTGATGATCTTACTGCCATTAATAGATGAACGTGCCATTTTATATAAAGAATCCAAAAAAATGGCTATTTATAGTATCCTTTTAGGAATTGTTACATTAAGTTTTACAAGTGTGTTATTTATTACATGGTGGTTGAATACTATCTATTTTATATTTGAGCCTCTCACACCGAGAATCACGAATATTATCGGATAATGGATAAAATAGCTAAAAAATACTAAGAATTACCAGAAAATTCACACATTCATTGTACTTTAACTAATTTAGGCATTCATCCCCCCATTCTCTACCGGGAGGTGATGAATGCCTTGGATAAGGAAGCTTATTGCCTTTTTATTTTGTTTGGTATTATAATCAGCCTAAATAAAAAAACAGTGGCTAGAACATAGAACTGGATACAACTAATCATTCGGTACTTCTTCTCTATTATTTTAGTCACAAAATAGCACAATAAAGGATGGATAACGAAATATCTGATGATGGAAGAATAATGTTGAATGAATCGCAAAATCGTATCATCTAACCATAGTTGAATGGCATCATGAGAAACATCATGTACATATAATGTCCGAAACTCATCTTAAAACAGAATAGACAAAATTTATCAATACCTATAAAAGTGCTAGTTCACGGTAAAATCATTCTGATGGAAGGTCTATGAATAAAAGCACTGGATTATCGTAGAAACTACGGGGATTGCTTGGGCCATAAAAGAAACTGCTACGAATAAAAAAATAATCTTGCAAGTCTGCTCTTTTTCCCAGAAGCACTCTCTTCAATTAGTTTCAATTTATTTTTTGAAGAAGCCACTTCTAGAATATCTTATACTTATAACAAAGAGGATGACTTTTATCATCCTCAAAAAAATTGCTATGTTATTAAAATTGTCTTGTTTTTTATAGTAAGATATTCTTTTACGTCTTAATTATCTAATACTTGTACCCCTACACCTAATAATCCTGGACCAGTGTGAACAACTAAAGCTGGAGAAATCTGTCCAAAATAAATTTGTTGTGCTTGCGGAATCTCTTCTTTTAATCTTTCTCTCATAGCCAATGCTTCTTCTTTGGCATCACCGTGAGCCACAGCAAGATTAAATTTTTTGGCTGTTCCTATTTTTTCTTTTACATAAGAGACTGTTCGATCCAAACTTTTTTTGCGCCCTCTGGCTTTTCCTACCGTATAATAAATCCCTTCTTCATTGCAAGAAATAATTGGATTTAATTTTAAAGCATTTCCCAAAATTGAAGCAACTAACCCAATTCGTCCGCCTTTTTGTAAATATTCCAATGTAGCAACATTAAAAAATACCTTGGTTCGTTTCACTAGTTCATTGAGTTTTTCGATTAGCTGATGCCATTCCATCCCTTCTTCTAACCATTTTGCGGCTTGGATGGCTGAAAAACCTGCTCCGATACCAATATTTTTTGTATCTAATACATACGATTCTAACTCTTCTTGTTGTTGGGCAATTAATCGTACAATATTGTAGGTTCCGCTTAATCCACTTGAGATAGTGATAGCTAAAATTCTTTCGTATCCGTCTTGTTTGATTTGATCAAAGATTTTAGTAATGGTTTCCCCATCAGGTAAAGAAGTTCCTGGAATTTCTTGAGGTAATCTTTGATAAATTTCTTCTGGAGTAATATCGACTTTATCCGTATATACTTTATCTTTATAAATAATTTTTAATGGAATGACATATATCTGATATTTTTCAATTAGCTCTTGGGGTACATCTGTACCTGAGTCCACTAGGATTGCTACTTTATTTTTCATTTTTTTTCTCCTCAATTAAATACTCAGTTTCTAAACTAATCGTTTTTTCTGCTAATAGTTTCATTGCAAATGACAAGGTGGCGGATCTAACTGCGATATATTCCACCGGTATCTTTTGATCAAGTACTTGTGGGTACATTTCTCCTTGTGCCAGCTGGCTGACCATTTTGATCGCTTTTTCTTGTTCATGACAAAATAGATTATAGGCTTCTCGGATACCGACCGTTTTTCCTTGAAATAAAATTCCTTCTTTTATTTCTGGAATGGTTAGTACTTGTTTTAATGTCGTGATTGCAATTAAAAATGCGACGTGTTCTTTGTTGTATCGTTTTTTCACTGGGGCAGGAACTAAACCTAATTTCACATAATTATTGACCATCGATGAAGTAAGCAATGGATGTTTTTCTCCTTGGATAACTGGTGAAAGATAACGATCAACCAATGTCCTAACTTGATCCATATAAAGCTCTAAGTCGGGCAACTCGTCCCATTGAGGCAAATGAAATCTTTCCAGTTCTTTTCCCCATTCAATTAATTGCTGACGCATTTTTTCCATTGTTTGATCTCCTTTGTCGATTTCTCAAACATTTATTAAAGTTATTAAAAACATCCAATCTAGTCTTTTTAACTAGGTAACTCAATTATAATAAATTTACCGACAAAATGAAACAATTTTACTTTGATTCTTTTGACATAATCAAAGGAACCAATAGATCATGTACTACGTAATAACAATCGTACTTTCATTTTGACGATCACTCTAATTTCTTCTAATAAGATGATGCCTCCCATAAGTAAAGGCTTTCATTTTCTAAGCTTATTTAATCCTTCTTTTGACAAGTCATGATACACTCAATTTGACGAAAGGGAGGAAAATAATGATGATTACAACCGATAAATTTTTTCAAGGAGAAAACCAAACTTCTCCTTTTTTTGAAGGATGGTATTTTAAACATCAGATTGAGCATGAAGTCTATTCTTTTATCCCAGGTTATTCAATCGCAGAAAATGGTGAAAGGTGCCCTTTTATCCAAGTGATCAGTCATGAACAATCCGAAATTTTCTTTTTTGACAGTGACCAGTTGTTTGTCGCAAAAGATCACTTGTTCATAGAAATCGGGAAAAATACATTTAGTGAAAAAGGACTTTCTCTTTCTTTAACAAGCCCCAATTTAACAATAACAGGAACGATTGATTACGGCAGTTTTACACCTTTACGCCGAACCAATTATGCTCCGAGCATTATGGGACCTTTTTCTTATTTGTCATTTATGGAATGTTACCATGGCATCTTAAGTATGAAACATTCTTTGAAGGGACAATTAACATGGAATAACCAGCAAATTGATTTTACTCATGGCATTGGTTATTTAGAAAAAGATTGGGGAAGTTCGTTTCCAGCCACCTATTTATGGGCACAATGCAATCAATTCGAAATGATTGATGCACAATTTTTCTTTTCTGCAGCTGAGATTCCCTTTCTTAAAGGACGTTTTTTAGGTGTCATTTCTGTTTTACAGGTCAACAATGAAGAATATCGCTTTGGTACTTACTATGGTGCAAAAATTTTATCGATCTTCAGAAAAGAAAATAACTTAGTAATCATCATGAAACAACAGCAACTTGAACTAACCATTGAAGTCCAAACAGAGGGCGGTCATCCATTAATGGCTCCACATCAAGGTTTGATGAATCGAATCATTCGGGAAAAAGCCAGTACAGATATAACAGTCACGCTACAAAAAAACAAGGAAATTATTTTTAAACAAAAAGGAAATGCTGCGGGGTTTGAAGAAGTTGGTTATCTACGTGGTTTTTCTTATTAGAATTAGAATACCCGCCGTTTAGAAAACGGCGGGAAGGAGTAAAAATGAAAAAGTGTTAGGGTTAGTTCTCTTGCAAGAACTTTTGTTGGTTGGTATGTTTATATAATAGCGAGCTTTTGTGAATAATCTATGAATAAATTACTATAAAGAAATAAAGTTTTCTATGATTTTTTTTTTAAGCGAGACTTGCATTTTAAAATTTACAGTGCTACTATTATTAAGTAAAATTCATTGGGCCGTTAGCTCAGTTGGTAGAGCAGCTGA
>NZ_BJWF01000056.1 GCF_007990225.1 Enterococcus villorum
TTTCAAATCAAGAGAAACTTCAAACTCGTCTTCTTTACTCTTAGCTGTATAAGTTGACGTGTCTTCACTTACAACTTTTCCTGTTTTCGTATTCTTATATTGAGTAAAAACAGTGTATGTGTGTCCAATTTCAAGGGCTTCTCCTTTAACCCACACTACATCTTTCAAGCGATTGTCTATGGTTGGATCAAGTGTTTTTTCGCCATTTACATGACTAAATAAAGAGGTTAACTGTAATTGTTCCCGTTCGTTATACGCTTCTAGCACGATCAATTCGCCATCTTTTTCAACGGTCACAGAAAATTCCAAGGGTTCTTCTAATGGTAAATATCCTTCCAATGGATTTTCTTCCACCAATTGATACTTTCCATAAGGAAGTCCTTCAATCGTTATCTCGCCTGCTTCATCGGTCAGGTATTCATCCACTAAGTTTTGTGAAGATTCGCCTGCTTCGTCTGTTTCTAATTTGTACAGATTAAATGGTACATTGGCTAATGGTTGTTCATTCAATCGATCTCGCTTGATCAATTGGATCGTTTGACGTGCTAAGCGATTGGGGACTTCTAGACGAATCAACGCTCCTGCATCTTCTGTCACACTAAAGATAATTGGTTCTTCTAGTGGTACATAACCTTCTGGCGCTTTGACTTCATGCAGTTCATAGCGTTCCACTCCCCAAGCCAAACTTTCAGTCGTGACGATTTCACCTTTTTCATTGGTTTCAAAAACGTCTGTACTTTCCGTATCATTGGGACGGACCATCGAAACAAAGGCCCCTTCTCCCTCATTTGCCCACGTATCAAAGATTTTAAATTGTGCTCTAGCATAAGGGATATTTTCTCCTGTTTCTTCATCAATTTTGACAATGTGGAGGCGAGACTCAATGATTTTATCTTCTAACAAGAAGAAATGCGTATAGCCTTCTTCGGTGATCGTGACCTCAAATGGCTCGATCAATAAATAGCCATCCATTCCTTGGGTTTCTTCAATGGTATACGTATCATAAGGAAGGTTTTCAAATTTAAAATACCCATTCTTTCCAGTGACTTGGACGTATTTTTTCCCAGTGGTATGAGAAGTTGCGGTTAGTTCCACCCCTTCTAACGGCGGTTTCATGTCCTTGTTGTCAGTTGAAAATAGCTCAAACATCTCAAAAACTGTTTGTGGAATTAATGGACGTGAACCAAATTTATAACCTTCAATATTCCCTTTAATGACACGATCCGTCACCGTTTGACTATGCAGTGCCACGGTTTCATTTTGTCCAGCATACGTGAGTTCAACGGTGTATGTTGTTGGGTTAAGCTGATAGCCTTCAGGTGGCTCGATTTCCTGTAAATAGTAGGTTCCTAATTTTAAGTCTTTTATTTCTGCTTGAGCAACACCATTTGTATCTTTCATGGTCAGTTTACCAACCGATTGACCGTTTTTATCGGTTAATTCATAAATCGCTCCGACTAATTGCGCCGCTCCTTGTGGGGTATTCCCTGTTTCTTCATCTTCTTTGATTATTTTGAGATTCGCTAGTTGTTCTTTGTTGTCTTTGGTGATAGTCGTGGTTTCGTTGGCTTTAATGGTTAGTGTTTGTGGGGTGGAACTTAATACATATCCATTGGGCGCTTTGATTTCTTGAATGGTTATTTTTGTATCGACTAATAAATCATTCCATGTCGCATAGCCATCTGATCCTGAAGTGATTTCTTTGGTTTGACCGTCAGATGTAGTAAAGCGAAAAACGGCACCTGCCAGTGGTTGCTTGGTGGATTCATCTACCTTGCGTACACGGGCATTGCCGTTTTTTGATACATTAATGGTTAAAGAAAGCTGTCTGTTATCACTTATCCTACCGATCATTACATTCTGCGTATAAGGATGTTGATAAATCAGTGGAACACCTTAAAAAGACGAAGCAATATCATATTCAAATTCAAGTTTACTAGAAGAATCAGCATCCTTTGTTGCTAGAATTGTTAATTTACTCCCTTCTTTATAGACATCTATTCCTTGAGGTATTTTTGAAGGAGAAGGTTTGTAATGACTAAATGCTCCTGTTGTATCTGTGATAGTCAGCGGTTTACCTAGCTCTAATTCAAACGTTTGATTCGCAAAAGAGGGCGTTGTATAGAATTTATTGACATTTGCCATAACGTCGGATTTAAATGACTGATAATCAGCCATTGAAAAAACACCTGAAATACTGACAGGATAGATTGCTTGTTGTTCCCATGCTAAAAGCTGGGTCATTAATTCTTTATGAAGTGTATGACCTGTCACGATTATGCCATAGTATTTAATTAATGATATTTTTTTCATTTGTTCTGTGTTCAATTCAGTAACTGTATAGCCATGGTTCTCCCCAATATTCAGCACAGCTCCTTGTTCAATACAAAGTGCAATTTCATTATTCACACGTTTTCCATACCATCCATATTCACGACCACCGTTGGATAAATGAATATCGATGTTTGCAATATGAGCATTAGGATCCACAACAATGGTCTGGTTCGCCATTCGATTTATTGCATTCACCTCTTTAAAAATATCGTGAATGGAAGAATGTATGTAATTAGAGGGTGTTGTTGTGTACAATTTTCCCATAGAGTCTTGAATCAACTGATTTTCTTGAAGGAAAGTGATCTTTTGTTCCTCTTCTTGAACTGTTTTTTCTCTTTCCAACGCTAAAACCGAAAGATTATAGCTAAAAGAAGCAATGATTAAGCTCATAATAATAAATGTTCGTACAATTAACTGGTATTTTTTCATAAAAATTCTCCTGTTTTTGATAATGGATTTTATCGCTTAACTACAAAAGTTATTACTTGCGTGGAAATAAATTTCTTTTTGAATCATCTCACCGTATCAAACGAATGATGTATTCATTTTTACAACGTTCATATCTTAAAACACCACTTTTTGGGATCTGATTAATCAATTTTGCCTTACTACCATTTGTCCAATCTTTTTTATGAATAAGTCGTTCGTATTCTTTTAATGTAATCTGTTTACGTTTACCACTACGCATAAAGTATAATAATCGTTGTATTTCTGACATTTGTACATCACTCCTTACAGATTTAAGGCATCAACACTTTTAGGATGAGTGAAAACCTGCTTTTTTAGGAAAAAGCCAACCTGTAGCACTATAAAACTTTGAGAAACGCAGACGTAAGAAATCCTTCCTTAATCAAATAATGACATAACTCATTATTTGTTCCGTCTTCATCAATGAACTATAGCGTTACTTTTGCTGTTAACACGCCATCGTTAACAGGACTGTCATTTTTCGAGCATCGATATGAACAGACAGCAAATCATTCACATCAGTCACTATTTATGACCAGTAATGATGCTTATTTATAAAATTTTCAAGGAACACTTTATTTCGTTACCAAGTCTTTACTTTAGTTGGTCGTTCTACATATTGTAAATATTGTTTGGCATTCATTCGTTTAGCGAAGATCATGCCTCCAGAAGAAACAGCGGTTTTTATTTGGGGATAAATTTTATAATCCGGTAATTCTTTTTTCGTTTCTCGATTGATAAACTGGCCGTTTCCTAAATTGGCCCATGTTGAACCATCAAACAATCGTACAGTCAATGCTTTGCTTCTAATTGCTTTTTTTGAACAGATTCTAAGCACTTAAATCCCGTTGCCAAAAATCTATAAATAGTTCTAACCAACTGTAAAAGTTGTCCGATTCATGTTTACTTCCTATTTCTACAACAATTCTTGATAGTTTGGTTTTCACTACCTCCGTTGTTGTATGATGCAAATGATTTTGACGAATATTGGTTAGTCTTCGATGGGTATGCCGAATTTTATTTTCTAATTTATAGATGTTACACGTTTTGACAAATCGGTTTCCCTCCTTATTCCACTCGTATTTGCGAGAGACTTTACGCTGTAACCTACGTAAACGTTTCTCAATCTTTCTTACTTTTTTGTTTGATTAATAATCCAAAGTGCAGTTCCTGCTGATTGCCAAAACTGTTTTTCTTCATTTGATCGTAATCTTACTTTCTTGGTTCATATCATCTTCCATCAATTCCTTCATCATCTTCTTAGATTTATTCGTTTTCCTTATAATCGGTAACTAAAAACGGTGACAATCTGGATGAAGTCCTCAACTAATTCCTGTGCCTCAATCTTTCTTTGTAGAATTGATTTCGTTGTTTTTCAAAAAAAATAACGAGTGCCATCTTGTTAGACAAGAGCAGGTTTTAATTCTCCTTTTTTATCTCAATTTCTAAATGTTTGTGGCGTTACACCTATTTGTTTTCCCAATTCTCCTATCGAATACATGGTCATATTCTTCACCTTGATAGGATTACACCGCATATCGATATTAATAATCATATTCTTATAGATATTTATATATTTCTGCCAACTGTTATTCGCCTCCTCACTCTATAATTACGATTTATTTGCGATTTATCCAAAAAAAGAAAGATTCCTATCAACTTTACATAAAAAGCTGATAGGAATCTTTCTTTTTTAGAAATCACTAGAGTAACACAGTGATTGTAGCTGCAACTAAAATCAACACTAATCCAATAATTGTGACAGTCATCTCTTTTTTGGTTTTCTTTTGTCCTAAGAACCAAATACCTGTTAAAGTAGCTAATACAACCGATGTTTGTGAAAGAATAAAACCAGTAGCTAACCCGTTCATATTTGGTTGCGCTGAAATCAAGTAAGTTAAAGCAGCAAAAGCAAAGAAAAAACCAGAAAAAATATGTTTATAAGAAACGACTTCCACCAATGCAGATTTTTCTTTGAAACTTAAAACAATGGCATATATGACAGCAACAATAACCATCCCAATTGCTTGTGGTAAAAAAGCATGCATCCCATCAATAGAAGTGGCTTGTGGTGCAGCAGAATAGGCCCAATAGCCAATTTCTCCTATTGCTAACAACAGAACTGCTTTTCTTAATAAATGACTATCTTCTTTATTTTTCTTTTCTGTCCAAACTGTCAACCATGCACCTAGAATAATCAATACTAATGCAAAGGCTCCTAAAATTTTTGCAGTAACTCCCGGCCAGTTTCCTAAGGCGAATACTCCCCACAAAGAAGCGCCTAATAATTGAAACGCTGTGGTTATAGGCATCGCACGTGATGAACCAACTAAAGTAAATGATTGAAACGTAATGATTTGAGCGATTGCCCAACCGACACCAGATAAGATTGAAAAAATAAGATCTGATCCTGTAGGTAACCCCATCCCTTTAAACAAAGCAAAAGCAATCGCAAAAATCAGTGTTCCTAATGTCGAACCTAAGATTTGATTGACTGGGCGTCCACCAATTTTAGAGGCAATTGTCGGATATAATCCCCAACCTAAGAGTGGTCCTAACCCAATTAAAAGCGCTGTAGTATTCATTTATTATTTTCCCCCTTTTATTACGCCTAAAATATAACGCCACTTTCTAAAATAATATTAGCGTACGGAGTCATTTCCCCACTACGAATAAACGCATGGCAGTTACTTAAGTCTGCTTTCATTTCATTATGAGGAATAAATGAAATAGGTGTTTCAGGCAAGCGCTGTTGAATTTCTAATAATACGTTAGGATTTTCTGTTTTAATTTCTTCGGCTAAATAAATACGTTGTACTTCTAATTCTTCCAAAACGTTATTCAAGACTTCCATAAAACTTGGTATCCCATTATCTAAAGCCAAATCAATCTTTTTAGTAGCCAATGGTACAGGCATTCCTGCATCACCAATGCTTAATTTATCAAAATGCCCCATCTGAGCAATCACATGCGAAATTTCTGAATTAATTACTTTTGATTTTTTCATAATAAAAACACCTTTCTCTAGTTAAGTTCTTCTTTATAAGGAATAGAAGGTTGTGCACCAAAACGTTGGACAGTTAGTGAAGAAGCTTTATTTCCGTATTGGATGGCTGCTTCTAAATTACTAAAATCTTTTGCCAACATACTGCTCATTGCTCCAATAAATGTATCTCCTGCTGCGGTCGTGTCTACAGCATTTACTTTAAAAGCTGGAACGATCCCAGTTTCTCCATTCTTCTTAGCATAAAATGCACCCTTACTGCCTATAGTAATAATGACTACTTCAATTCCTAATTGATGGAATTGATCAGCGGCTTGTTTTAAACTATTTTCATCTGTAATCGTAATTCCCGTTAATATTTCCGTTTCTGTTTCATTAGGAATAATCATATCTGTTACTTTTAATAATTCTTCTGGTACCGTTTCCAACGCTGGCGCAGGATTTAAAATTGTTTTTACTCCAGCTTCTTTTGCCATAGTAAAGGCGGAAACCGTACTTTCTATAGCGCTTTCAAACTGTGCAATGATAAAATCACTTTTTTCAATAATTGCCGTATTTTGTTTTACTTGTTCAGAAGTGAAAGCATTATTGGCTCCAGCATAAATCATAATACTATTTTCACCTTCATCATCCACAATAATATAAGCTTGCCCCGTTGCTTGATTTTCTAAAGTCGTTACTCCTGTTAAATCGATTTCTTCTTGTTCTAAAAGTTCAGCCATTGTTTTCCCAGCTTCATCCGTACCAATTGCGCCAATAAAATAAGTCTTTGCCCCTGATCGTCTGGCAGCTACCGCTTGGTTGGCTCCTTTTCCTCCACCTGCTGAAAATGTTTCTTTTGTATGAATCGTTTCGCCAGGTTTAGGCATATGTTTCACTCGAATCGTTCGATCTAAATTAATGCTACCAATAACTGTTACAGTATTCATTATCTCACTCCATTTCAACTTGTGTAAATTAAGGAAAATACTGTTAAAACGATAATTAAAACGTTTTAATTCCACACCAAAAATATACCATAGAGTGAAAACTATTTCAAGAATCTAGTATTTGCTTATTTTTCTGTTCTACAAATAAAAATAAAAAAGTCGGCGCCTACAAGCGAAAAAATCAAGTAAAAAAAAGACTGAGAAAATTTCTCAGCTTTTTTCCAAAATAAAAAATTATTCTTCATTTTATGACTTATTTTCCTGGTTCAGAAGCAATAATGGATAAGTCACCCTGAATTGTCCATTCTTCAATATCATTGGGCAAAATAAAACTTGTTCCTTTAGTTAAAGGATAAGATTTTTCATTGATTACTAACTCACCGGCTCCATCAATAACTGTCGCTAATGTATAAGGAGCTTGTTTTTTAAATGCCGTAATTCCTTTGATATCCCATTCATAAACATTGAAAAATTCTGTTTCTAAATAAGTGACGATCGATGAATTACCTTTGCGTATTTCTTTCATCTGAACTTGCGGAGCTGTAGCCGGCACAGTTGTAACATCAATTGATTGTTGGATATGCAGTTTTCGGGCATTTCCATTTGCATCCTTTCGATCATAATCATATACTCGGTAAGTCGTATCTGAACTTTGTTGTGTTTCTAAGATCATAATCCCTTTACCAATAGCATGAATTGTTCCACTAGGCACATAGAAAAAGTCACCTTTTTTAACAGGAACTTTCTTCAACAAGTCATCCCAACGTTCATCACGTATCATTTCAGCAAGTTCTTCTCTTGTCTTTGCATGATGTCCATAAATGATCTCTGCCCCAGGTTCAGCATCAATGATATACCAACATTCTGTCTTACCTAATTCTCCTTCATGTTTCATTCCATAAGTATCATCTGGATGAACTTGCACAGAAAGATCATCTTCTGCGTCTAAGATTTTGATTAACAACGGAAACACCGGTTCAGTAGGATGACCAAATAATTCTTTATGCTCTTGCCATAAATCATCTAATTTATATCCTTTAAATTCACCATTTTCTACGATGCTTACTCCATGGGGATGCGCACTGATTGCCCAATCTTCACCGATTTTATCATTTGGTATATCAAATCCAAATACTGATTTTAAACGGCTTCCTCCCCAAATTTTCTCTTGAAACACTGGTTTTAAAAACATAGGTTCTTGCATATGTTAAACTCCTCTCAATTTTCATAGTTATTATAGCATCATTTTTTTAATAACGCTTTCTCTTTCAAAAATTTATCAACGATTTCGTCTCGGCAACGAATATAAGCTTCCCGCTGATCGGTTGGATGAATACGATTTGATAAGAAAATAAAGGCTTCTTGTTCGATCACATCAATGAGCAAAAAGGTTCCCGTATATCCTGTGTGAAAAAGAATCGGTTGTTGCTGCTCTATGCCTTTTTTCAAATCCCAACTGAATGAACGATTCCCTTGTTTATTTGGCGTTTGATCTTTTAAAAGCGATAGGATGGTTTTTTCTTCTAAGAATCGCCCATTCTCCGTTTTTCCTAAACTTAAATACATTTTTACAAATTTGATACTGTCTTCTAAATCAAGAAACAAACCTGCATTTCCAGCATGTTCAGCTAATATTCTGGCTTTTGGGTCATGTGTAATTCCCCGTAAAACTTCTCCAGAAGAAAGCTGCTCTGTTGGAACGATTTTTTTCGAAGGGTAAGGCAAAAAAGTGCTGTTTATCATTCCTAAAGGGTCCAATACTTGTTCTTGAAATAACTCTACAGCTGGCTCTTGAAAAATTTCTTCTAACATCAATCCTAACAAAATAGTTCCAGCATCCGTATACTTCACCACTTGACCTAATTGTTCACCAGGTTGAAGTTTTAGGTAGGCTTTGATCAATTGTTCTTGGGATAATTGATTGCGATTAGGAATCCATGTTTCAATATTTGAAGTATGAGTTAATAAATGGCGCAAAGTAATCGTCCGATTTTCAAAAGCAGGTAAATAACGATGCAACGTTTCATCTAAATCTATTTTACCATCTTCCCATAAACGCAACACTAAACTAGTCGTTGCAATTACCTTTGTTAAGGATGCTACATCAAATAATAAGTCGATTTCCATTGGTAGAATTTCTGGTGTGATCTGTGCATGCCCAGCTGAAAAACTTTCCACTCGTTCGTGATTGATAAATGCACCAACCACACCAGGATAATACCCCTCTTCAAGTTTATTTAAAATCAACTGCTTTGTTTCTGGATACATTATTTTCTCCTTCTCTATCCGAAGACCCATTTTCTTTTGGTTACACTAAAAAAGCATATAACTTTTTTTTAATAGATGCAAGAGGTTGTGACAGAAGCGGTCAGCTCCGAGCAAATAAGAAATGATTTTCTAAAATAGCTTTCCATATTTTTGAAAATCAGAGCTTATTGTTGAGGAGTTGCTTCTGAAACACCGTGGATAAGGTTGTGAAAAGGCTGATCTGC
>NZ_BJWF01000057.1 GCF_007990225.1 Enterococcus villorum
GGTATGTCGTTCAAGATGGTTTATTAATCGAAGCCTCCGATAAAGTTATAAAAGAGGCACAAGCGGCAGTCAAAGGACTATATGAAAACGAAGAACAAACTATTGTCAAGAAAGACCTATTACAAGCAACGATTGATGAAGCCCGTGAAAAAGTCAATGCGTTGCCAGATAGCGAAGAGAAAACAAGATTATTAGCCAAAGTTGATCAAGCCTTTGAAGGGTTACAAGAGATTCAATTAAAAGGCATCTCAAACTTTCTATTTTCACGAATCACTGTAACCAAAGGGAAATTAGTGGTACGCACCCACTCTGGAAAACCTCATTATTATTTTAAAGATAACTATGCAACTATTGACGTTAAACGTGGAGAAACAAATGTATTTTCGAAAGAATATAACGGAAATATTTCTTATCCTACTCAAACAGAAGAAGTGGATCTACAAAATGGCGATATTGTGACGATCATGAAGAAAGAACCAGACGCTGCACGCTATGTAGTCAATCATGAGGAATTAAAACCAAATACCAGTGGAAACTATACTTATTTGGTTCAAGATGGATTGTTAGTTGATCAAACAGTTGCTTTTACAGAAGCTAATACAGCAGTAAATAATCTCTTTGAGGGCGAAGAACCAAAAGAAAGCAACACGCAAGAGCAAATTGATGATGCTAGAACAAAAGTTAATGCATTACTTGATTCGCCTTTGAAACAACAATTATTAGCTAAAGTGGATCAAGCACAAAAATTATTTGATTCGTTAGTTGGTTCACTAACTGTAGAAGATTTCCAACTTTTGGGTAGTGATCGTTACATTCGTGGAACATTCTCAGGAAATATTGACTACTTAAGATTAGAAGTCAATGGAGTGCCTTATGCAAAATCAACAGTTAAAGGCGAAAGCTTCCAATACTATGCAGTTGACAAAATCAAGAGTCCAAATGATCAAGTCTTTTTGGTTGGTTACAATAAAGACGATCGCCAAGTAGATCGTCAGCAAGTAAACGTTCTGCCAGTCCAAGGAGCACTTTCTGAAGTATCCTTTACGTTAAATAGTTCAGATCGCTATATTGAAGGTTCTTATACCGGAAATGTGGATCATATTCGTTTAGAAGTCAACGGTGAATTAAAAGCAAAAGCCGGCGTTTCTAGTAATAATTTCCGTTATTATGCGGTGGATAAAATTAAAAATGTTGCTGATCAAGTTTCACTTATTGCCTATGATCAAAACGGAAATGAAATTGATCGCAAAGAAGTCACAATCCACAATGCGTTAGTAGGAACAATTCAGACAGATCCATACGTATTAGGAAATAGTGACCGTTATATTCATGGAACTTATACAGGTGATGTGGATCATGTTCGTTTAGAAGTCAATGGCGAATTAAAGGCAAAAGCCGGCGTTTCTGGTAATAAATTCCGCTATTATGCAGTTGATAAGATAGACAATATGAACGATAAGGTTAATATTATTGCGTATGATGCCAAAGGAAATATATTAGATAAACAACCAGTAACTATCGAAACGGCAAGAAAAGGTACGATTACACCAAATGAATATAAATTAGGTAGTGGTGATAACTATCTAAGAGGGGAATATACAGGAGAGGTTCACGCGCTTCGTTTAGAGGTTAATGGTAAACTGTTTGCACGTTCAGTTCCAGGGAATAGTCCGTTTAAATATTATGCAGTCGATAAGATTAAAAACTTAACGGATGAAGTCTATTTGATCGCCTATGACAATGCAGATATTGAAATTGCTCGTGAGAAAATAAACGTAGTCAAAGAGCAAACAATTCATACAACAGAACGACCAGCAGGAACACTCAATGCAGGTATTAATATGGGTAACGGGCACGACCGTCAAGACCTTGGCATTCAGCTTGAACGAGGTTCAAAAATAAAAATCAAGCAAGTGAATCCAAATTATAATGAGAACATGAATCTACGTTTATTAGCAAATGGTTCAAATAAAGAATCTTCCATCTCATTTGGCAAAAATGAAGTAACACTAGAGGCGAAAGATCTCACAGTACCATTTGTTTATACACCTTACCATGCAACAAATATGGAAAAACCAGTCATCCAAGTAACAGTTGAAGGAACATATCGTAAATTACCTGTATTTGATCTCACTACAGAACAAAGTGAATTTAATCAAACATGGAATCTTACTAATGGATATGGGTTAGTGAAAGGAAATCGATTCCAGACATTATTCCCAGAGGAAAATAAAACGCAAGCAACCAATAGTAATTTGCGTTCAGTTGTTCAAATGTATGACAATGATATTTTAGGAAAATATGACGAATGGATTGGTCTTTCACCAGATGCAAGTAACCCAATCCACAAATCCTCTCCAAGAAGATATTTCTTTAAAGCAGATGCTAATGGAGTAGGCGCACTATATTACGGAGGGGCTTGGGCAGCAAACACAAGTAGCTCAGCGGCTCCATGGTTGGGTGACGGCTGGGGCGCTTTACATGAAATTGGTCACGGTTATCAAGGACATTTCATGAGTAAAGGAATGAATTCTGGTGAAGTATGGAACAATATTTATGGTGTTTTCTACCAATACGAAAAACTTGGAAAAGAAGAAGCAGATCGAACTGGCTGGCTGTATGGTCAAAATAAGCAAGCTACAGAGCAACAAATACTAGAATCAATTCTTCAAGAAAATCCAAATTATCAAGCGATCGGAGTAAGAAATCAATTATTAGTCTTGTCTAATTTGATTGATAAAGCGGGTAATGAAGGATTTAAAAACTTCTATGTGAAATACAGAGAACTGGCTAGTCAGCCAGGATTCAATGCGAACAACTACCTATTACCAGATTTATTGGTACAATATTTAGGTGAAACAAATAAATATGATTTTTCTCCTGTATTCAATGCTTGGGGATTGACTGTTAAAGAAGAGACAAGACAACAAGTAAAAGAGCAGGAATATGTTCCTGTTGCGCATTTAGCTCAAGTTGTGCCAAATGATCAGTTATCTGAAGCCATTGATCAATTTACGCAAGAAAATCGTTTAAGCTCCGTACTATCTCTGGTAACAAATGATGAGTTAAAAGCAATGAATTTAACTAGTGATGTTACATTGAATTTCACAGACGAAGATTTATTTGATGGTGTGAAATTAAGAATCATGGATGGCGATAAGCTGTATCAAGAAGTGACCTTGAATCAAGGAGAAGTGACATTAGAAAATATCCCTAATGGCGTGTATTCACTTGAATTACAGACAAACACAGGATATCTTAAAAAACCTTATATGTTTGTTAAAGAAAATGGAACGATCAATATTTCTTTAACTAGCTACTTGAAAGAAGCGACAGAAGCTGTGGCTGATTTATTCCAAGAAAATAGTGACACAAAAGTAAAAGCAACAATGATGCAAAAAGATATTGATGCTGCTAAAGCATTGGTGACAGCTTTACCTGAAAGTGAAGCCAAACAACAATTACTAGAAAAAGTGGAACGAGCTCATCAAAACTTACAAGAATTTACGTTTAGAGGACTGGGCGATTGGACGTTTGCTACTTTAAATGTTGCAGGAAATACGGCAACTATTCGAACAAATCAAGGTACACCTCACTCTTATTTCACTGATCGCTATGCAAGTATTTCCATTGTCCGTGACGGTCAAACAATTTTTGAGAAAGAATACATTGGAAATCAAAGCTATCCTAAAGCAGAAGATACGGTTGAATTGCAAGATGGTGATGTGGTTACAGTGACTCACCGTGAAGCAAATGATACACGATTAGCGGTAAACCATAGCAACTTAAAACACAATACTCAAGGTAATTACCAATATACGGTAACAGATGGACTCTTGGTATTAAATCGCTAAACTGTTTATTTAAAAGATAACATTTCTGATAGAGAGATGAAGATTTAGAAACTTCTTTCGATCAATAAAAGTAGCAACCTACGTTTTATTGTATCGAAAGAAGTTTTATTTATTAAAAAATGCATTTTATGGAATCAATTTTGAAAAATGAATACTGAGGATAGTAATTTTTTTCATTGATAGAAAAATTTTTTCCTAAAAAAACACTCAATAATGCCATAACCAGAGGAAAAATTATGGTTGTGTCATCATTGAGTGAAAGTTGAAATGTCTATTCACAAGTATACATATGAACGTTTTGCAAGAGATTATTTAATTTTTACTCTTCGCTTAAGCACATACTGATCGTTGTCATCAAATGCGACCATATAAACTTTTGAATGTTTATTTTTGATTTTATCAATCGCATAGTAATTAAATGCTGTTTTATCTGTAAATTCTAAGGTAGAACCACGTTTTAATTCACCATCGACTTCTAAACGAATGGTTTTGATATCTCCTAGGAGTTCGCCACTGACGTGCGTGTCTTTTCCTAAAGTATATTCTTTCATTTTGATATTTCGTTTATATTTCATCACTATACTCCTCCAATAATCATTTTTCCTGTAGTTTATCAAATAAACAATAGTGACCTTATTTTCATTTTATCAATTTGTTAAAAAATGAATAATCCAGATAAAAGAGAATCTTTATTATTTAATCATATAAATGACTAAATTGTCGTTTGATGCAACAAAATTGAGGTGATCAGTTAGAGAAATTTCGATAATTTTCTTTTTAAACTAAAAATCAATGAATTGGAGGATTTCATATGAAAAATAAACATTTGAAAAAAATGATTATTACAGGGACGGTCATCTTTTCATCTATGTGGTCATTGACAACTCATGCGGCAGACTATACAGATACAGAAGGTGTTATTAAAAGTTATGATACAACTAAGCTAACCAACGCTGTTAATGAAAATGAAAAAGCTATTCTTGATGAGTTGCGTGAAGCAGTCAATTTAAATGGAAAATCATTCTCATTTACAGCTAGCGAATTAAATGCAGCAGAAAATTATTTTAAAACTGTTGAAATTGAGTCAACCAATGCACAACAGGCTATCCATGAAATCAAAGAAGCCAAAAAATTATTTAGTCAACAAACAGAAGTGAATGTTTCAAACACTACAACTGTGCATAGTGCTGTCAAGAAAATGAAAACTGATGTGATCAAAAAATTAATGAATCATGTCATCAAAGTAGGGGATTTACTGGGGTTAACTGTGGTTTTTGATGATGCTGGTAAAGCTTATTTAACGCGTAATAAAGAAGCAAGCATGACAATCACGGATAAAGAAGGCAATATTATTTATCAATCCGGTTCACCAGTTAAACAAACAGGTACAGACTTATCCAATGTTGTTTTAGCAAGCTCTACAAGTATTGTTTTATTGGGGGTAGCAGGCTTTCTTTTTAAAAAGAAAAGTGAAAAATAATTTATGAAATATCTAACCCAACTAATCACCAATTTTTTAGTTGCAGTTGCTTTTTGTCTGATCCTTCTAGGAACAATCATGTTTACCGGCAAGTATTTACAAATAGGAGAAATGATAAGATCAGTGAAAGTCTTTTTTTTAGAAGAGAGGCCAAAAATAAACATAGATACTAAAAGCCTTTCAGATTCCGCCTACTCTGACCAAAAAGAAGGAACGATTGATTCACTTCATCTCTCCTATCCTAAATTTGGTGAACAATACGGACGCATTGATATCCCTGCTTTAAACATCACAAGTCCATTGTATTGGGGGGATAGTGACGAAATTTTAGCCAAAGGTATGGGGCAATATATTGGCAGTAAGTTACCTGGAGAAGAAGGATATGCGTTAATTGGTGGTCATACTATTCCTTATTTTTTAAATGTAAATCATCTGGTGGTAGGGGACACTATTAACATTAACACGACATATGGGCAGTATACTTTTCTTATAAAAAAGATAAAAATTGCTAAAAATAATGATAAAGAAATTCTTGATATGTTAGCAAATAAAAATTCAGGAGTCATCTTATACACTTGTGATCGTCAAGAAGGAATCTCTTTAACAGATAAAAGACATTATCTTATTGCAGAAAAAACTTCAGGACCATTAATAAAATAGGAGGTAATCCGAATAAGTGAAAAGAAATGCTTTTATAAAGCTGCTCATGAGTTTTATTTTATTTATTTGGTTGGCTTTAGGAAGTTTCAGCTTTATTTTAAATAAAACGATAACTGCGAATGTCCAAACAAAACGAAATCAAGAAACCTTTATTAAAGAAGTGAATCAGACGATCCAAAATTACAGTTTAGGGGCAAATTTACCCAAAAATGTCTTAGATTCTGTGATTACCGAAAAAGAAATCCAAGCAGGTCCTAAAAAAGTGGATTATTTAACACTAAAGAAAAGAATGATAGAAAAAATCAACCAATATGTGGAGAGTACGACATCTGAGGTTACTGAAAAAGACAAAGAAAACATCAATAAAGTGGCTGATGAACTCATAAATAAAATAAAGGGAGAAATAAATACTAGTTTTCTCTTTTTTAGTCAAACGCTAGAGACGATTGTACCGATTGCGACGACCTTCACCCTGATTATGTCGATTAATGCAGCGATTACAATTATATTATTGCTTGTTTTATTTAGAAAGACTATATTTAATGAGTTATGTTACTCATTTTGGGGTACAGCCATCTTATTAGTAAGTGCATCAATTATTTTAGGTTTGATCCCATTTGATCAGTTGGCTCTTTCCAGTCAGACAAACAGAGCTGTACTTAAGGATATCGCTGGATATGCCTCAAATTTAACCTTGATGATTGGGATGTCCTATGTGGTTTTAGGAAGTATATTGAGTTATTTTGGAAACAAAAATAAACTAGTGAAGTTAAGTGATTGAAAGTTGGAAAAATAAGAAAAGAAACTATCTTTATAAAGTGGGCTTTTTCCGATTTTTTAGTGGCTCTAGCTATTTTTTCTTTTCTGCTTGTGACACTTCTATAAATTTGATGGATTCATTATGACAAAAGAGCGTGGGATAAAATGGAAAGAATACTTTCATCTCACGCTCTAAATACATGTAAACGGTGTTCACGACATTGTTTCTGCCTTCTTAGTTTCAAATGAAAAAGGAGATTCTTTATGAGAAGATGTTTTTTTATCATAAGTTTTTTATTCGTGTTTTTGTTGGTCAGTGGGAGCAAGTTAGATATTTATGCTGATCAGCAAGCGACAAAAAGCAGTGTGACGGCGACAACAACAGAAGAATTAAGCCCAAAATCTAAATTGTCACGGTTGATTTATAAATGCCGTTTTTTAAAAGAAGAAAAATACACTAAAGAAACTTGGAAAGATTTCTCTGCTGAATTAAGTTTAGCAGAAAAAGTATTTGCCGATAGTCATTCAACGAATCAGGATTACGAAAAATCACTTGCTACGTTGGAGTCAGCGAAAGAGAACCTTAAAAGCCAAAAGAAAGCTCTTTTAAAGAAACTAATCATTTGGTTAATAGGCGGATCTATCGTAGTGTTGTTGCCATTCGTGGTGTATGGGATCACCCAATATAAAGTAAAAAAATAAGTTTTAGAAGGGAGTCACTTCTAAAACTTATTTTTTATGATTTATTCATAATGTTCGAGTTTTAATTGATAAATTTTTGATGGGCGCCCGATACCTATAGGACGTTCACCAATTTCATCAAAGTATTGCAGCATGGCTTTTTTGAAATTGGAGTGATCAATCATTTTAAAGTCAATTCCTAAAAATTTGGCAAACACTTTTCTTGCTTCGGTGATGGTAAAATCTTTTCCTAGAACTTGCAAGACTTGCGGTTCGTGTTCCATCTTATTGATGACTCGATTAAATGCCTTCGTGATGATTTCGCTGTGGTCAAATGCTAAAGTATCTTGACCAGAAGATTCACTCGTTTGTAAATCTAACGTAATAGCCACCTCATCACTTGTCAGGTAGATTTTGTTTCCTTGGCGTTCTAATGTAAACCAGCGAACTTCTTTTGCATCGTCACCAGCAATCAAAGGTTCTTCTCCAATAAACGCTAAGTAACTAACGGTGACGACCCATCCACGAGGATCCCGATTTGGTGTACTAAATGTGTGCAATTGCTCAATATTTTCTTGAGAGATGACGACACCAGTTTCTTCTTTAGTTTCACGTAAGACACTTTCGCCAGTTGACTCATTTTTTTGTACAAATCCACCAGGTAATGCCCAAGAATTTCGATAAGGATGTCCTTTTCTTTGGATCAACAAGATTTTTAACTGGTCTTCTTCTTTGTTGTAACACATTAACACGATATCAACAGTCAAAGAAGGTTTATCATATTCTGGACGTTCTTGTTTTTGATACCAATTAAGAAAATCAATTTCACTTGCTTCGTGTTCATAATAAAGTTTTTCTTCTTCTTTAGAAGCAAATTGTTTCACTCGTAAAACCTCCTGATGACTTTTTGTTTTTTTAGTACTTTTGACCTTATTTTAGCAGACTCGAAAAAAAAACCAAAGTTTTCCTTAGAAAAAAATCCTACACGTGAAATAGAAATGGCAGGATTAAGTTAAATAAGAAGAAAAGCAAATAAAATGGCAATAATTTTTGTTTGTCCTCACGAATAGCCAAAAAGCCACATAAAACAATGTACGCGTCTAAAGCCAAACGGAAGACTTGAGAAATTAAAATAAAACTGTTTAGGTTTCCATGAAGATTAAAATACCCGTACATCCGCACATAAAAATAGCTAAACAATAAGTGCAATAATGAGAGGAGGGCAATACTGATCGTAAAATAAAAATGCTTTTTTTGCATGATTCTTTCAGCCTTTCTTAATTAACGGTTTTAAATTCAGTTAGGAGTAATGGACCAATCTAGTATCATTTCCATAAAGCAGGTAAAAGTTTTCTATGCGAAAGGATGAGTGTATTTTTCTCCTTAACTATAGGATAAATGACCCTTTATACAGCCACTGAGTTAGACTCCACGGTTTTTAGATTTAACTTTTTTAAGAGAATTTTGTTTCAAAGACTTACAGCTACGGAAATAAGTCTGAATAGAGGAAAAATATGAGAAGCTATTTTTCTCTGTTTGTTCTTATTGCTTGATATAGACCAGACTTTTCACGACCTATCCAAGGCATTCAAGTAGCAACTCCTCAGAAATAAGAGATAAATTTCCAAAATATGAGGAGCTATTTTAAAAATTTATCTTTGCTCGGAGCTGATCGCTTCTGTCACAACTTTATCCACGGTGTTCCATAGCCAGC
>NZ_BJWF01000058.1 GCF_007990225.1 Enterococcus villorum
AGTCTTTTTTATTTTTTCGGGAAGTAGCTCAGCTTGGTAGAGCACTTGGTTTGGGACCAAGGGGTCGCAGGTTCGAATCCTGTCTTCCCGATTTTTTTTCATTGCTTTTTCTATAAATGTATCTTATAATTTAGATAAATTGAATATGCGCCCATAGCTCAATTGGATAGAGTGTTTGACTACGGATCAAAAGGTTAGGGGTTCGACTCCTCTTGGGCGCGTTAATACGGAATCATGTATTCCGTATTTTTTTATATTTTCTAAGGTTTTTCAGTGAAAAGTCATTCTTCTTTCTTTCTGATCTTAAATTCGTTATAATTAAGGTCAATATTAGTCAAAGGAATGAGTAAGATGGCACATCAAAATACCTCGGATTTAATTGAATCATATATAAAAAAAATTTTAGAAAAGAATGAAATGATCGAGATTCGAAGGATTGAAATGGCAGACCTCTTTAATTGCGTTCCTTCTCAAATTAATTATGTGATCAATACGCGATTTACGATTCAACGTGGTTATCTCGTTGAAAGCAAACGTGGAGGCGGAGGATACATACGTATTGCTAAAGTAAGAATTTCTGATAAGATGCATATGCTGGAACAGGTCAATCAATTATTTGATGATACAATTAGTGAGAAAAATGCGTTTGCCATTATTCAAAAATTATATGAAGATCAGTTCATTACTAAAAAAGAAGGCAATTTAATGTTAAGTGCGATTGCTAAAAATACACTTAATATGAATGAGTTAGAAGATTATGTTCGTGCTCGAATCCTTCGAGCATTTTTAGAACGATTAAGCTATGAAGATGGGAAGTGAATATAAATGGAAGAACTCTTTACTCAAAGAGCACAATTAGTATTAGAAATTGCACAAGAAGAAGCAAAAAAATTTAAACATCAATCTGTCAGTTCCGAACACATATTGCTGGCATTGGTTATTGAACCCAATGGTATTGCTGGAAAGGTATTACGTGAAGTTGGATTGAACGAAACGGATGTCTATGAAGAAGTTGAACACTTGATTGGTTACGGAACAATGACTGCCTATCCACCAGGTGTATTCCTTCCCTATTCTCCACGCATGAAACAAATTTTTGCGTTGGCAAATAGTGAAGTAAAAAAGATGGGTGCACAAAAAGTAGGAACAGAACATATCTTAATTAGTTTATTAAAAGATGAAAGCATTATGGCGACTCGCATGATGATCAATTTAGGCGTTAGTCTTACGAAAGTACGCCAATCATTAAAGCAAAAAATGGGATTAAAAAACGATAGTCGAAATAATAGCATCCGTCGTAGAAATTCTCAAGAAAAACGACAATTAACAAAAGGGACACCAACTTTAGATTCTTTAGCAAGAGATTTAACTAAGCTAGCAAAAGAAGGAAAGTTAGATCCGGTTGTAGGTCGTTCGAGTGAAGTAAAGCGCTTGATTCAAATTCTTAGTCGGCGAACTAAGAATAACCCTGTATTAGTAGGGGAACCTGGGGTCGGAAAGACTGCAATCGCTGAAGGACTGGCACAAAAAATTATTTTGGGTGAAGTACCTGAAGAAATGCAAGAAAAACGATTAATGATGTTAGACATGGGTTCATTAGTGGCAGGAACTAAATACCGTGGTGAATTCGAAGATCGTATGAAAAAAGTAATTGATGAAATTTATAATGATGGACAAGTCATCTTGTTTATTGATGAGTTGCATACTTTGATTGGTGCAGGAGGGGCAGAAGGAGCAATTGATGCCTCGAATATACTAAAACCAGCTTTAGCACGTGGAGAATTACAAACCATTGGCGCAACGACGTTAGATGAATACCAAAAGTATATTGAGAAAGATTCAGCACTTGAACGACGTTTTGCTCGTATTCAAGTGGATGAGCCTACACCTGAAGAAGCAGAAGAAATTTTACGCGGTCTTCGTTCAAGGTACGAGGAACATCATGGAGTGGAAATTACTGATGATGCAGTACGTGCTGCCGTAAACCTTTCTGTACGTTACATTACTTCTCGACAATTACCAGATAAAGCGATTGATTTGATTGACGAATCTGCAGCGAAGGTACGTTTGGATCAAACTGGGGATTTGACTGAATCCGCAGTGACCAAAATAGAAATTGAAGAAATAGTCAAAGAAAAAGAAGCAGCGATTCAAAAACAAAGCTTTGAAACAGCTGCTCAATTAAGAAGACAAGAAAAATCATTGCGTAACAAATTAGCAAAACTTTTGATAGTGGAAGAAAAGCATGAGAAAGGTTATGCTGATCGCGTGACAGAAGAAGATGTGGCAACCGTTGTTTCGGAATGGACGGGTGTACCGTTGCAACAATTAGAGAAGAAAGAAAGCCAGCGATTACTAGAATTAGAAGCATTGTTGCATGAACGTGTGGTTGGACAAGATGAAGCGGTGAAAGCTGTCTCTAGAGCGATTCGTCGAGCACGCAGTGGTTTAAAAGATCCAAATCGCCCGATCGGTTCCTTTATGTTCTTAGGACCTACAGGTGTTGGTAAGACAGAACTGGCAAAAGCTCTATCAGAAGTAATGTTTGGAGATGAAAACTCCTTGATTCGTGTAGATATGTCTGAGTTTATGGAAAAATATAGCACGAGTCGTTTGATTGGTTCTCCTCCAGGTTACGTGGGATACGATGAGGGAGGACAATTAACCGAAAAAATTCGACAAAAACCTTACTCAGTTATCCTATTAGATGAAGTAGAAAAAGCGCATCCCGATGTATTTAATTTATTACTACAAGTATTAGATGACGGTCATTTGACAGATTCTAAAGGGCGTAAAGTTGATTTTCGAAACACGATTATGATCATGACTTCCAATATTGGCGCTACGCAAATACGAGAAGAAAAAAATGTCGGTTTTAATGTTCAAGATATTACAAAAGATCATAAAGCGATGCAAAAACGTATTTTAGAAGAATTAAAGAAAACGTTCCGACCAGAATTTTTAAATCGTATTGATGAAACAGTTGTCTTTCACTCATTGAGTAAGGATGAAATTCACTCGATCGTTCAAATCATGAGTCGTGCGATTGTCAAACGATTAAAAGAACAAGACATACAAGTAAAAATTACATCAGCAGCAGTAGACGTGATCGGCAAAGCTGGATTTGATCCTGAATATGGCGCTCGCCCAATCCGAAGGGCATTACAAAAAGAAGTAGAGGATCGATTAAGTGAAGCCTTATTAGGTGGAGAGATTCATTTAGGTGATCATGTAACTGTAGGAGCTTCAAAAGGGAAAATTACTTTGACTACACGTTTACCTAAGAAACAAGCAGTAAAAACATCATAAATAAAGTGAGAGAGTTGAAAAACATGACAGGAAGGATAAAGCTCCTTAATGTTATGTAAAAAGACTTCTCTCGCTTTTTATTTTCACGTTATTTAGTGCAAAATAATTTCAAAAATCCTTCAATAAATGTGAGAAGTGTTGGCAACTTTTTTTAGCTATGCTACTATTATGGAGTTGTAGGAGGAGGAAATGATGATCGAAATCATAACTACGGTAGAAACTTTTGAACAAGCAAAAGAATTATTAGAAGCAGGAACAGATACCTTATACTTTGGAGAAGAATTATTTGGTTTACGATTGCCTGCTTCATTCACTAGAGAAGAACAGCGTCAATTAGTAGAATTAGCACATTCATACGGTAAAAAAGTGAATATTGCATTGAATGGAATTATTCATCCTGAAAAAATGAAAAAAGTTCCTGAGTATCTTCAATTCCTTAAAGAAATCCAGGCTGACAAGATTACAGTTGGAGATACTGGCATTATATATACAATGAAAAAACATCCAGAGTGGGCGATTCCCTATATTTTTGATGCAGAAACGTTAGTTACTAGCGCAAGACAGATCAATTTTTGGGCTAAAAAGGGTGCAGTTGGTGCTGTTTTGGCTAGAGAAGTGCCCTTTGAAGAAATGAAAGCCATGGAAGACAAATTACAAGTTCCTGTGGAGGTCCTCGTATATGGTGCTACTTGTATCCACCAGTCGAAACGTCCTTTACTACAAAATTATTATCATTTTACAAAACAAGAAGAAAGAACGGATCGTGACCGAGGATTATTTATTTCAGAGCCCAAGAAAGAGGAAACTCATTATTCTATTTATGAAGATTCGCACGGAACACATATTTTTGCCAGTAATGATATCAACCTTTCTAAGGAATTGAATTTGTTGTATCAACATCATTTCCGTACATGGAAGTTAGATGGTCTATTTACCCCAGGAGAAAATTTTGTGAAAATTACTAAGCTAATTGTTGAAGCAAAAAATCAAATTTTAAAAGGTATGTGGAACGAGACAGATGCAGATATCCTTTGTAAAAAAATTAGCACATTACATCCAGAAAATCGTGAATTAGATACAGGCTTCTTTTATATTGATCCTGAAGCCATCAAGTAAGGAGTATGACGAAAGAAAAATGACAACACAACGAAAACTAAAACGTCCGGAAGTCTTAGCTCCGGCTGGTACACTTGAAAAACTAAAGACAGCCATTCATTATGGTGCCGATGCAGTTTACATTGGAGGAAATGCCTATGGATTAAGAAGTCGTGCTGGGAATTTTACTTATGAAGAAATGGCTGAAGGCGTTGCTTTTGCCAAAGCACACCATGCCAAAGTTTATGTTGCTGCAAATATGGTGACTCATGAAGGAAATGAAGAAGGCGCAGGAGAATTTTTTAGACAACTACGTGATATTGGAATTTCAGCAGTGATTGTTTCAGATCCAGCATTGATCGAAATTTGCGCTACTGAAGCTCCAGGATTACCGATTCATTTATCTACACAAGCATCTGCAACAAATTATGAAACGCTTGAATTTTGGAAAGAAGAAGGGTTGGAACGTGTCGTGCTAGCTCGTGAAGTTTCAATGGAAGAAGTTGCTGAGATTCGTAAAAATACCGATGTTGAGATCGAAGCATTTATCCATGGCGCAATGTGCATTTCTTATTCTGGCCGTTGTACATTATCTAACCATATGTCGATGCGTGATGCCAATCGGGGAGGTTGTTCCCAATCTTGTCGTTGGAAATATGGATTATTTGATATGCCTTTTGGTCAAGAAAGAAATCATTTAACAGATAGCGGTGAAATTGAAGAAGAATTTTCAATGAGTGCAGTTGATATGTCAATGATCGAACATATCCCAGAATTAATCGAAAATGGTGTAGATAGTTTCAAGATTGAAGGCAGAATGAAATCCATCCATTATGTTTCTACAGTAGCTAATGTTTATAAAACTGCCGTTGATAGTTATATGGAAGACCCGGAAAATTATGTATGTAAGCAAGAATGGATTGATGAATTATGGAAAGTTGCTCAAAGAGAGCTTGCAACCGGTTTTTATTTCAACACGCCAACTGAAAATGAACAATTATTTGGAGAACGTCGAAAGATACCTGTCTATAAATTTGTCGGTGAAGTGATGAGTTACGATGAAAAAACAAAAATAGCAACGATTCGCCAACGTAATTTATTTTCAGTGGGTGATGAAATTGAATTTTATGGACCAGGATTTACTCACTTTAGTCAAAAAGTTGAAGTGATGTACAATGAGGAAGAAGAATCTATTGACCGTGCTCCAAATCCTATGATGATTTTGACTATGCCGGTAGAGCAACCAGTAAAATCAGGTGATATGATTCGTAAGAGAAAATAAACTCGCTCCTGCTTCTCGTATAAAAATGAGGCATCAAAATGATAAGATCTATTTAAACGTGTTACACTTATTTTTTGTAAGGATAAAGAGAATTAAAAAAGCAATGATTTATCCATTTTTTAAAAAATTGATCTAACCTAAAAGGAGAAAGAGATACCTACTCCTTTTAAATCAGGAGGTATAACATGAAGATTTATGACTATATTGTTATAGGCGGTGGTTCTGGGGGGATCGCCTCAGCCAATCGAGCTGGAATGCATGGCGCAAAGGTTTTATTAATTGAAGGCAATGAGTTAGGTGGTACGTGTGTAAATGTTGGCTGTGTACCAAAAAAAGTGATGTGGCAAGCTAGTACTATTTTAGAAACATTAGAAAGAGATGCCTCAAGTTATGGGATTCAAGCTGAGCTAAAAAAATTCGATTTCAAAGAATTAGTTGAAAAACGTGAGCAATATATTGAGTTTTTACATGGTGCCTATCAACGTGGACTAGATAATAATCAGGTTGATGCAATAAAAGGTTATGCTCGTTTCATTGACAGTCAGACAGTGGAAGTCAATGGAGAAACGTATCAATCATCCAAAATTTTAATTGCTACTGGTGGTAAACCTAGCCAAATGACGATTCCTGGTGGCGAATATGCAATTGATTCGAATGGTTTTTTCGAACTCACTGAATTACCAGAACGGGTGATTGTTTTAGGTGCTGGTTATATTGCAGCCGAATTGTCAGGTGTACTTCAAGGACTAGGAAGTGAAGTGATGTGGGCCTACCGAAAAGAACGACCTCTAAGGACTTTCGATAAAATGTTATCTGACAATTTGATTGAGATGTATCAGGAAGCAGGTATTCGAACCTATGCACACCATACCGCAAAAGAAATTATCAAGAATGAGAAAGAGTATACGGTTGTATTTGAAAATGGGGAACAATTGACGGGTGATTGTGTTTTGTTTGCTGGTGGACGCATGCCAAATACTGATAAATTAGGACTAGAAAATACTCAAGTACAATTAGATGATAAAGGTTTTGTGAAAGTAGATAAATACCAAAACACGACTGATTCAAATATTTTTGCTGTAGGCGATGTTATTGGAAAAATTGATTTAACACCAGTAGCTATTGCAGCTGGGAGACGATTATCTGAACGTTTATTTAACAACCAGAAAAATTCTTATTTGAATTATCATCTTGTTCCTACGGTTGTCTTCACCCATCCACCTATTGCAACAATCGGATTGTCAGAAGAAGTAGCAGTTGAGAAGTATGGCAGTGAAAGAATAAAAATTTATCGGTCGCGATTTACGCCAATGTATTTTGCATTAAATGACTATCGTCAAAAGTGTGAAATGAAGTTGATCTGTGTGGGTGAAGAAGAAAAAATCGTAGGATTGCATGCAATTGGTGTAGGAGTAGATGAAATGTTACAAGGCTTTGCTGTTGCAATCAAGATGGGTGCAACAAAATCAGACTTTGACCAGACTGTCGCTATCCATCCGACAGGTTCTGAGGAATTTGTGACGATGCGGTAATAGAGGATTTGTGGTGGCTGTATTCAGCTATCCTAAATAAGTACTTTGCATCATTGTTTTATTTCGATTTCCGTGTTAAAGCGCAATCTAAAAAATGTCGCAGGTAACCGGAGACACAATAAGCTGAAGAACCCGAAAATAGGAAAAGCCATTTTCGGGTTCTTTAGCTTGTTTTTTGTAGGATATACTTTCTCTAATTGTAAATAATTTCCTTTAAATTACTCCAAAAAGAAGAAGTTGGTATCTTGGATATCTTCAGCATGTGTGTGGAAATTTTTGTTCTGTTCAGTTCAATATCCGTTAAAATTAGGTCGTATTGATTGATTTTTTTATAATCAACCGAAAAGATATTTTCTTGATAGATATCGATTTGATGTAGGGCAGGCAATTTTTTTAACAAAAGCTGTTTATAAAAAGTTAAAATACGTTCTTCCTGATAAGAAACGATTAAAATAGAAAAATGCTCTTTATATGGAAGAAGCGCTGTTATTAATTTAGGTGATAAAGTGATTAATTCCAAAAATAATTCTTCGTATAGTAATTGATTTTCTTTTATTATGGTTAACTCAGCTTTTTCAATTGATTTTTCGTAAGCATTCAATAATTGTGGAGATTCTCCCATTAATGTTTCAGATAAAATATCGCTATAAGTTATTTTAAATGATTGTATCCGTTGGTTGAAATGGATACAATCATTTAATCGTTGAATATCCTCAGAAGAAAAAGGGATGTCAATACCTATGTATGTATAGAAGCTATGTACTAATTTATGCAATTTTGCCAATTGTTTTAATTCACAGTTTGTAGAATCAAAAGAATATAAATGCGTATATGAATTCAATAAGTTTTGGATATTAGACTTGGTCAAACTAAAATTATATTTTTTTTCAATGATAGAACAAAGAACAGTATTTTTTTTCAATAGTTCAAAAAAAGTTAATTCACTTGTTGTTTCTTTTTGTGTAAAGGAAGCTTCTATCAAGTGTGCTTGCCCAATACGAATAATCGATGTGTAGAAGTAATAGCTATTTAAAATTAATTTATATGTACTTATAGAGGTATATGTATGTTTTTTTTTATGATAACGACGCAATAAATCAAAGATATATTCAAAATGTGGTAATTGTTGTGGTTTATATATTTCACGAAACATACTGCAAAAGAAATGGCGAACGAAACTCTCATTTCCTATAATTTGTAAATGTGATGCAATTTTTATAGTGATGGGCCATTTTTTTTGGGAGAAATAGGTATTCATCTTTAAAACGATTCGTCGAATGCTGGTTTCACTTAAATATAATTTTTCTGCAAGTTTTGATAAATGCGGTTCTTCTGTGAAAATTGTTTTTAAGATTTGAACATTTGTTGAATGATTGAGAATTTTTTTTATTAAATCTTCTAAATTCATATCATTCGGTATTTTTAATGTAGTAATTTGGTATTGATCAATTTCAACAACAACAGGTGAATAAGTATGATTAAAAAAAACAATATCACTTAACAATGTTTTTTTTGTAACATTTAATTGTTTTGTCAGTGTATCACAATCCATAGATTTCATACCTAAAAGCAACGCTAGCTTCACTTGTCGTTCAGAATTTTTTTCAAGTATACTAAGTTCTTTTATCATCATATTTAGGATTTCAATTTTTAGAAATCTCTCCTCCCCACCTTCCTTTGATGCTGTACACATTATTTTATCATATTTTTCTAAGGTTACCACGTTTTTTTATTTTATTTAAAATATACTCCATGTTTATTCTGTCAATTAAAAAAAAAAAACTTTATTTAATGATTGTTATTTAATTTTTTGATAGATATAAAAATTAAATTTTAACATAAAAAAATTTTTTTTAA
>NZ_BJWF01000059.1 GCF_007990225.1 Enterococcus villorum
AATACTCAGAGCTAATCGGCTCTGTCACAACCTATTCACGGTGTTCGAAGGCTTGCATCTACGGCAATAAGTCCTGATTTTCCAAAATATGGAAAGCTATTTTAGAAAATCACTTCTTATTTGCTCGGAGCTAAACGCTTCTTTCACAACCTTTTTGAGCATATTATTTTATCAGTTGATAAAATTTGGGTTATGATTAAATTTATCAAGTGATAAAAAAGTTGAGTAGGTGATTCCATGGAAAAAATTATTGTCATTGGGGCCGGGGTGGCTGGATTGAGTGCTGCAGTTCGTTTGCAAAAGTTAGGTTATGAAGTGACTTTATATGAAAAGGATAGCCAGGTTGGTGGGAAAATGAATCAAATTAAAAAAGACGGTTTTACGTTTGATTTAGGTCCCACGATCGTTATGATGCCAGAAATTTATCGTGAAATTTTTGAGTTTTGTGAGAAAAATCCAGACGATTATATTCCGATGGTAAAAGTCGATCCTATGCTAAAGCTTTATTTTAACAAAGAAGAACCGATTGAATTTTCGAATGATCTTATTGAATTGACCAAAACTTTAGAAAAAATATCTCCTGAAGATGCACAAGGATATTTTGCTTTTTTAGCAGATATTTACAAACGCTATATCATTGCTAAAGAAGCATTTATTACAAAGTCTTTTCGAGGATTTTGGGATTTTTACAATCCAAAATCATTGTGGGCAGGTATTCGATTGCGGACGTTTAACGATGCCTATACTTCAATTTCTAAATTCGTGAAGGATGAACGTTTGCGAAAATCACTGGCTTTTCAAACCCTTTATATAGGTGTATCACCTTATCAAGGGCCTTCTTTATACACCATTATTCCCATGATTGAGTTATTTTATGGGGTTTATTTTATTAAAGGTGGCATGTATACTTTAGCCACTTCTTTAGAACGGTTATTTAAAGAATTAGGTGGCAAAATATTTTATAATACACCTGTTGATGAAATATTTATTGAAAACAAAGTAGCCAAGGGTATTCGTCTCGGGGAAAAAAAGATTTTAGCTGATGCCATTGTATGTAGCGCAGACTTTCCTTATGCCATGCAAGAATTGATTCCTGACGAAAGCAAACGTGGAAAATACACCAATCAAAAAATTGCTAATTTTGACTATTCTTGTTCTTGTTTTTTATTGTATTTAGGTTTAGATAAAAAATATCCAGAAGAGCACCTGCATAGTATCTATTTTGCGGAAGATTTTAAAAAAAATGTCGATGATCTTTTTGAAATAGGAGAATTACCAGAGGATCCATCTTTTTACTTATACCGGCCAACATTAATGGACGAAACCTTGGCACCAGAAGGTCATGAAGGAATATATATCTTAGTTCCTGTACCGGAATTATCAAAATACGAGGATTGGTCAGAAAAAACGATTCAAAAATATCGACAAAAAATAGTAAAACTGTTAGAAGAAAAAACAATATTTAAAGACATTGAAGCGCACATTGTATCAGAAACCTATGTCACCCCCAAAGTGTTTGCCCAACGGTTCAACGCTTATAATGGTGCGACTTTTGGCTTAAAACCAACATTGAAACAAAGCAATTATTATCGTCCTCATAATAAATTTTCTGCGGCAGAAAATTTATATTTTTGTGGAAGTAGTACGCATCCAGGTGCTGGAGTTCCGATTGTCATGCAAAGTGCGAAATTAGCGGTAGAGGAGTTGTTGAAAGATGATAATTTTTCAAGAAGAACTATTTAAAGAGCATCAAGAAGATTTTGCTTATTGTGAAATGATCATAAAAAAATATTCAAAATCATTTTATCTTGCCTTTTCCCAATTACCGAAGCAAAAAGCACAAAGTGTCTATGCGGTTTACGCATTTTGTCGGCGAGCTGACGATATAATTGATCAAGAGCATAATGAAGCAGGATTAGACCAACTTGAACGACAATTGTTAGATTTTAAAGAAGGGAATGTGCCAAATGAACCGATATGGCGTGCATTATCGGTGGTTTTTGCTAATTTTCCAATGGATACTGCCCCTTTTTTTGATATGATCATAGGGCAACGAAAAGATGCACATTTTAAGCAGCCTAAGACAAGAAGAGAACTTGAAGAATATTGTTATTACGTTGCGGGAAGTGTCGGTTTGATGCTGTTGCCTCTTTTATCGACACAACCTGCTGAAATTACTAGCCCAGCAAAAAAATTAGGTGAAGCCATGCAACTGACCAATATTTTACGTGACATTGGTGAAGATTATCAAATGGGAAGAATCTATTTACCTGAAGAAGATATGATAACATTTGGTGTAACAGAAGCGATGATTAAAGAAGAAAAAACGTCAAAACAGTTCATTACATTATGGGAATCTTTTGCTCAGTATGCAGAAAAATTGTATGAAGAGTCTTTTACAATGTTGCCACTTATCTCAGAGGATTGTCGCCAAGCATTGACGAGTGCTGCATATATTTATCGTGAACAATTAAATGTCGTTAGAAACAATTATTACTCTATGATTAATAACAAGAATAGAGTAAGCAAAACTAGAAAGTTACAACTTTTGAGTGAAGCAAAAAATTATATGAAATAGTAGAAAAATTGAATTTGAATGCATAAAAAGTGGTTGAAAAACCGCTTTTTTTAGTTGGGAATTGTTTTTAAATTTAAAACATATGTTATTTAAAAAATATACTAATAACTGTCGTATCTTATTTGAGACCAGTGAGATAGTCAAAGGTCACCAACTAAAAAAATTTAGGAGGAATGACGATGGTAGGATCAATTGCAGTGACACCAGAACAGTTGAAATCACAAGCAAGAGTTTATCAACAAGCAGCTACTCAAATAGAAGAGACGATACGAAAAGTCAATTTGATGAATCAACAAATTGCACAAGAATGGAAAGGGAAAGCTTTTCAAGCCTATCTTTCGCAATATAATCAATTGGAAGGAAATGTTAAACAAATGACGCGACTGTTTGAAAGCATCCATGGGCAGCTCAACAGCTATGCAAACACAGTAGCAGAGCGTGATCGTCAAGATGCTAGAAGTTTTGGATTGTAGCAAGTAAAAAAATATTTTTTGTTCAGCATGCTCAAACCATAATTTCCTCTTTTTTATTAAACTTTTTCTTAAAAATGTGAATGATAAAAAGTGAAAGGATGATAGAGATGAACCAAGAAACAACTATTGGTATAAGTTTACATGTGGATCACGAAATCATTGACTTGCAAATCCCTAGACAAGTAACCATTGCTCGATTAAAGGAAATGTTGATTGTATTACTTAGCAAGTATCAGTTATTGTTACCAAAGTTTTTTGATTTAGTGGTGTTGAATAAATCAATTCAACTAAACGAAGATTTACCTCTCTTTGATTATCCAATCAGTGAAGGGGATCAACTCTTTGTAAAACCTTATCTATTTAATGGAGATAATTGAAACTAAGTGGAAAAAGGAACTTTTGAAGAAGTAAACATCACGACAACGGAGGAACGAGTAGAAGTTTCTTTGGAAAGCCATCAATATCGACTTGAACGATTAAAACAATACCACTTTTTTTTAAGTCCTAAAAGAAATTTATTGGCAGGAAAGATCAACAAAACTACGGAAAATACATTAATCATTCAATATCAGAAAAGTAAGTATAGTCAGTCGCTTACACAAATAATCAAAAAGTCGGATGACTTTGAACGGCTTTTGATTGCCCAAAAAATAACACATTTAGCTGATTTTATGCATAGCCCCATACAACCGTTGCTACATCCTGACAATCTTTTTCTTCTCGGTGAAGAAATTATGATCGCACACCGAGGGTTTATGCAAGAAGTGGTTCCTTATGTTTTAGAAGAAAATGATTTTTTGAAGCAATATCGTATGTTAGTCTTTGCTATCTTATATCCTGGAATAAATAGTGAAAATCTATTTAATGGAGAAGAATTATTAAAAGATAATTTTTTAAAATTGCTTTATTGTGCTGAAAGCGTAGAAAAAATGAATCAAATTTTAGGTGAACAAATCATTAAACAAAAAGAAAAACGAACCCAAAAATTACGATTAGTAAATAAAAAAACATATCATGTATTTAAATGGACCAGCTTTGTATTTAGTTTGGCTACTATTGGATTTTCGTTGATGATTGAGCATTATGTTTTTCGTCAGCTCCCGCAACAGGAAAGAATCAGTCGCGCACAATCACAATATATAGGCAGTGATTATACTGGCGTTTTAACTACTTTAAAAAAAGATTCACCTGAAACACTTTCTACTGGAGCACAATATGTTGCAGCTGTTAGCTCTATTCAACTGGAAAATTTAACTGACTCACAAAAAAAAGCTATTTTAACTACTTTTACTCAGGAAACAAATGAAGCGAGGTTGCTGTATTGGATTTATATCGGCAAAGGTAATTTTCATAAATCACTAGAGATCGCTCAAACGATAGGGGATGAAGAATATCTTTTACATGTGTATACCAAGTTATATGCTAAAACGAAAACAAACCATGCAATGGACAGTAAAGAAAAGCAAAAATTACTATTGGAGTATGAAACCAAAATGGAACATTACACGAAAAAATTAGGAGAAGAAAAAAACTGGAAATAAAGCAGAAAAATCCTAGAAAATTTTTAATAGAGGACCCAAGACCTCCGATGGATATCCTTTTTGACCTCTTTTATTTTGACAAATTCTTTGTTCATGAACGATTAACCCAAAAGAAAAAAGAAGTGATGATTGATGGTAGACGATTTTATTGTAAAGAAACAGAAGTGGTTTGTGAAGGACCAGCATTAGAAAAATCGAAGATGCTTATTTTAAGACATGAAGAACTCCATACAGTCATGGTGAATCACCCTAAACAAAATATTTATATTTCGTGTGCAAAAGAGTCGGCGATGGTGATTGATTCCGATGCGTTGGTTGCAATAAGTTTTCAAAAGGAAAAAGGCTATCAGATTCATATTTATCCCAGCCAATCACCAGTTTATTATAATCAACAATTGATAAAAGAAGGGGAGTTTGACTTTGATGTTGGCGACCAAGTAGTTGTTGATCAGCGAATCATTGAAATGCGCGAAAAGCAGATGAAGATCACTAGTTTAGGAAAATCAATCCAATTAAATCCTTGGTCACTTATGGAAGAACCTTATTTATCTGAATATCCAAAGGGTTTTCCATTTTTTAGAAGAAGCCCTAGAGTCTATTTGGAAGTACCTAAAACGCAAGTAATCATCCAAGTGCCTGACTTTGGAATAGCTGAGAGAAGTAAATCATTTATGAAAATGATTGCGCCTTCATTAGGTATGAGTTTCTTTAGCGGCGTTATAAGTTTTTTTAGCGCTGAATACTCCATCATGTCATTAAGTACGTGGATCGCTAGTATTGGAACAATGATTTTGTCTACAATAAACTACTTACGGGAGAAGAAAGAAACGAAAAGTAAAAATGAGGAAAGTAAAAATTTGATTCAGAAATATATGTTTCAACAAACATCTAAGTTAAGTCAGCTACAAAAAAAGCAAAAAGAGGTTTTGGAATACATGTACCCCTCAATGGATCAATTGGCACTGATGACTAAAGAGTACCATTCAAGAATCTATGAACGAAAGTTAGGCGACAAAGATTTTTTAACGATTCGATTGGGGGATGGAGAAGTTCCTACTAGTTTTCAGATTGATGTACATTCAGAAACGAAAGGTTATTTAAATGAGAAAGACATAAGCAGTTCTATCTATCAATATAAAAGGTTAACGAAAGCATCTGTGGCTATGTCTTTAAAAGGACAAACATTAGGACTTATTGGTTCGCCAAATGTATTGAGAATAGCACTTCAATCGATTCTTTTTCAAATTTCGGTTTTGCATTCTTATCAAGATGTTGAATTTATTACTCTTTTTGAAGAGAAAGACTATGAAAACCAGTGGAAAGAATGGCGCTGGTTACCACACAATAAAATGCGTCATTTTCAGTTTAGTCAATCGCTTCGAAATTCTCATAGAATAAGAGGAATTGTTTACAATGCCCAAAGCCAAGAATTGGTACTAGATGCTTTTCATAAAGTTCTCACTAAAAGAAGGCAACAACTACGTAAAGCCAGAGATAAGAAAATAGAATTTAAACCGATTTATATATTTTCAATAGTAGAAGAATATTGGCTTCGTGATCATGAGATAAACGAATTTTTGGTTGAAGAGATGAGTTTGTATGGTGTGATTGTTATCTGGGCAAAGGAAGAAGTCAGTCAGTTGCCTGAAACAGTAACGACTTTGGTTAAATATAAAAGTGAAAAACTTGCAGTATTAGTCAATCAAAACAATCAATATGTGAATCAAGAATTTGCACCTAATCAATTGCCAGTGATTTATCCGATTGAAAAAGCAATAATCAAGCTGGCAAATTTATTTCATGAAGAAGTAGATAAAAATATGTTGCCAGAAAGTATCAGTCTGTTAGAACAATACAAAGTACAAAGTGTGGAAGAATTAGATATTGTTAAACGTTGGACAACTGCAGAACCGAATAAATCGCTTTGCTCTTTGATTGGTTGGCAGTCAAAAACGAGAGAGATTTACTGGGATTTACATGAACGTGTACATGGACCGCATGCGTTAATTGGTGGTACAACAGGTTCAGGAAAATCAGAATTTTTAACGACTTATTTGATTGGACTAGCAATTAATTTTTCTCCAGAAGACATTAGTATTCTGATTATTGACTGGAAAGGTGGAGGAATTGCTCAGACTTTAGAGCATTTACCACATTTTGTAGGTGCGATCACCAATTTGGATCGTTTAGGAATTACGCGGGCATTAACGAGTATTAAAGCAGAACTGGAAAAACGACAAAAGCTGTTTGCCACAATTGGCGTAAATAATATCAATGACTACATGGATGTCTATAAAAAACATACTATAAGCAGAGACTCATCCACGATCACTTTTAAGCCATTACCTCATCTTTTTATAGTGGTCGATGAGTTTGCGGAATTAAAAGTAAATGTACCGGAATTTTTAGATGAATTGACGTCAGTAGCTCGTATTGGGCGTTCGCTAGGCGTACATTTAATCTTAGCTACTCAAAAACCTGCAGGAGTGATTAATGATCAAATTGAATCCAATAGCACAAGTAAAATTGCTTTAAAAATGGCAAGTGACCAAGACTCAAATGAACTTTTGAAAACATCAGATGCAGCTTACATTACTCAACCAGGAAGAGGATACCTTAAAGTAGGTGAAAATAATGTATACGAATTATTTCAAAGTGGCTACACAGGTACAGAGTATAACCCAAACGAAACTTCTGAACCAGTGGTGGATGAACAAATTTTTGTGATTGATAAACTTGGGCAGTTAGAAATGCTTGAGGAATCTAAAGAAAAAAAACAAGGAGGAAAAGAGAAAAAACTGCCTACACATCGTGAAATAGTCATTAATAAAATAAAAGAAATCTTTGAACATTCTACTTTTATCCCACCAGATAAGCCGTGGTTACCAGAATTACCCAATCGGTTGGTTACCCCTACTTGTGTAGCAAATGGTCAGAGAAATTTAACGATTCCTATTGGTTTACTAGATATTCCAAGTGAACAACAGCAATGCATTTACTATTTTGATCTAGCAAAAAGTAGTCATACGGCTATTATTGCTAGTCAAGGATTTGGAAAAACGACACTGTTACAAACGATCGTCCTAAATATTGTTAGGCAAAATACACCGGATCAAGCCATTTTTTATCTTCTTGACTTTGGTAATAATGGATTGTTGCTATTAAAAAGGCTACCACATATAGCAGACATCGCCTCATTAGAAGAAGAGGAAAAATCGCAAAAAATAATTGTTAGAATAGAAGAAATCTTAAGAGCAAGAAAGAAATTATTTAAAGAAAATGGTACAGTAAATTTTTGGCGACATGACGAAATAACCCAATTTAAGTTGCCTGTTATTTTTATTTTAATCGATAGCTACGATGGTCTAAGTATAGAAGATAAACGAAAAGAAAAGATTGATGAAATGTTATTGTATCTATTAAGAGAGGGGGCAAATCTTGGTATTTACCTTATTTTGTCTGCTAATAGTATTGGGAGTATTCGTATGAATATGATGAGTCAGATCGCAACAAAAATGTGTATGTACTTAAATGACAATACTGAAATAAACATGATGAGAGGAATTAGGGAACCAGCTGGACTAAAAGCAATTCAAGGACGAGGGCAAGTGGCGTTAGAACAGACAACCATTGTTCAATTTTATTTACCTGTTAAAGGAGCAAATGATGGTGAAATGTTAAAAAATCTGGAAAAAGAAATAATAGAAATAGATAATAATTGGACAGGGAGCCGTCCTGAAAAAATCCCAATGGTACCAACAATGCTCACTTCGCAAATCTTTTATCAATTCATGAAACATATAGAGAAAAACAATTTATACCTAGGGTTAAATCAACGCTCTGCCGTAGTAGAGTCTTTTGAAATTTTTCAAGGTAATGGGTTGGGTTTATTTTTTTCTTCTACTAATCAGTGTCATAAAGTATTACCATGGCTACTAAAACAATTGATTGAACAAAATGAAGACTTACTTGTAATTGATGTTTCTGGGGGACTTAAAAAGATAGAGAGTAAAGTATCTATCTATATTGACGTGAATCATCTCTCAGAATGTTGGGATGAATTTCATACTTTTTGGCAAACGTTATTGTTAAATACAAAATCAAAAAAAATTATACTCATTAATGGAATCGCTGAATTTGTAGAAAAAATGTCTTTAAATTCAGATGAAATATCCAAACTGTTAAATGGAAGTACAGCCAATGTACAATTAATTTTTATCGATCATTTGATTGGGCAATGCGCGCACACTCGTGACTTTAGTCGTGGGTAAGCGCATGTCGGAACG
>NZ_BJWF01000060.1 GCF_007990225.1 Enterococcus villorum
ACGGTGTTCAAGCATCAACTCCTTGAAATAAGCTAAAATTTTTAAAAATATGAGGAGCTATTTCTAAAAATTTTTTCTTATTATCATCGGAGCTAAACAATGCTCTCACAACCTATATCCACGGTGTTCACAGCATTGCTTCTACGGAATTAAGTCCAAAAAATCAAAAATATGGGAAGCTATTTTCAATTTTTCGTTCTTAATTCTTGAAGCAGAACATGCTGTTCACAACCTCATTCTTGTCTAATAAAAAGAAAAGGAAGATTTATATGAAGATTGATCTACTGATTAAAAATGCCCAAGTCTTTAATACAGTTAAACAGTGCTTTGAAACGAAATATGTTACTGTGAGCGGAAGTAAATTTTATTATATAACGTCAAAGGATGTCAGTCATTTGCAAGTGGAGCAAGAAATTGATGGACGCGGGAAATATTTGATACCTGGATTGATTGATAGTCATATGCATATTGAAAGTTCAATGACAACGCCAAGTATTTTTTCTAAGGCAGTGCTTCCGTTTGGTGTCACCACGGTAATTGCTGATGCTCACGAAATGGCAAATGTTTTTGGAATTGACGGTCTAACAGAATTCATGAATGCTGAGACTGAATTGGATATTTTTCATGCGATTCCTTCTTCAGTTCCTTCGACAACCCCTGAACTAGAAACCACAGGCGGATTAATTGGCTTGGATGAAACAAAAACACTTTTAGCTCATCCTAAAGTTATTTGTTTAGGCGAGGCCATGAATTTTCACGGCATTGCGCATGAACCTGAATCGTTAATTCGACAAATTATTGAGTTGTGTAAAGAACAACGCCCTACAATGCCCTTAGAAGGTCATTGTCCTAAAATCTATGAAGAGGAACTAGCTGCCTTCATGTATAGCGGAATTTCTTCCGATCACACACATCAGTTTCCGGAGTCACTTGCCGAAAAAATTGAAAATGGGATGTTTATTCAGTTTCAGAATAAGTCCATTACGCCGGAAAATATGGCTGTCATCACAGAAAACGAATATTATGATTATTCCTGTCTGATTACGGATGATGTCATGGCAGATGATTTATTAGAAGGTCACTTAAATGAAAATCTAAAAAAAGCTGTTGCTGCAGGGTTGCCAATTGAAAAAGCAATTTATATGACCACTTATACACCAGCTAGAAGAATGGGGCTTAATGATCGTGGTTTGATTGGACCTGGTCGTTTGGCGGACTTTATTTTATTAGATGATTTAGAGACATTTTCGATTGCGGCTGTTTATAAATCCGGTAAGCAAGTTTATCGAAAAGGAGTTGCTGTAGCCTATCCTGAAAAAATTGAACAATTTCCAGATTCTTATAGTCATACTGTTCATTGTAAAAAATTGACGGCGAAGGATTTGCAATTAAGAGTAGGGACTGAATTATCGAGTGTTCGCTGTAATGTCATTCGAAAATACGAAGTTGGAACTTTCACTGAAAGAATCACAAAAGAAATTCCAGTAAAAGATGGCTATCTTGATTGGGAAAATTCTGATTGTGCCTTACTAGTAGTGATGGAACGTTATGGGAAAAACGGAAATATTGCTTATGCACTGATGGAACAACCTATTTCCCAAAAAGGTAGTATTGCAACCACTTGGGCACATGACCATCATAACGTGATGGTTATGGGGAATAACAGCGAGGATATTTTACTGGCTCAGCAAAAGTTACTGGAGTTGCAAGGCGGATATGTAGTAGTGAATGATGGGTCAGTAGTTGCTAGTTGTCCTTTACCGATTGGTGGAATCGTTTCACAGGCACCGATTGAAGAATTAGGACGGGATTTACAAAAAGTTCGCCAAGGAATGCAGGATCTGGGTTACAAAAATATGAATGAAATCATGTCGTTTTCGACTTTATCGCTACCAGTATCGCCAACGATCAAAATGACGGATAAAGGGATGATGAACACAAAAACGCAGGAATTTTATCCACTGATTTTTCCAGAGGATGGTGCTGTCTTATGCGTACGTTAATTAAAAACGTACATATCCTGACAATGGATGATCAAATGACTGAATACAAAAATGGCTATGTTTTAATTGAAGAAAATCGAATTATTGATCTAGGTGAATGGCGAGAGGGATTAGTTTCTTCAGAAAAAGTGATTGATGGCGAAAATGGTTTGCTGTTACCAGGCTTTGTAAATACACACACACATGCGGGGATGATTCCTTTTCGTTCATTAGGCGATGATGTGCCAGATCGTTTGCGACGCTTTTTGTTCCCATTGGAAGCTTTTATGAACAAGGAGCTGGTTGCTGCTAGTACGGCTTATGCAATTAGTGAAATGCTCCTTAGTGGTGTGACTGGTTTTTGTGATATGTACTACTTCGAAGATCAAGTCGCAATGGTTTGTGATCAATTTAAAATTCGCGCACTAGTTGGAGAAACCATTATTGATATGCCAGTTAGTGATAGTTCACAGCCTTCTGGAGGTTTAGAATACTGTGAAACCTTTTTACCAAAATGGCAAGACCATCCGCTGATTACGCCAGCACTTGCGCCACATGCACCAAATACCAATTCTTATGAAGGCTTAAAAAAAACAGTTGAATTAAGTCAGCGTTTTGATGTACCAATTACGCTCCATGTGGCCGAGATGGACTATGAAATGAAGGAATTAGCAGAACGTTATCAACAAACGCCTTTTGAATTATTAAAAGAGCTTGGCTTTATGGAACGACCACTGATCATGGCGCACTGTATTCATATGACAAAATCCGATATTGCTTTAGTCGCTGAATCGGCAAGTCAAGTTGCTATTGCTCATTGTATTGGTGCAAATACAAAATCGGCAAAAGGAGTAGCGCCTGTCAAAGAAATGCTTGCAGCGGGTTTGACCGTTGGATTGGGAACAGATGGACCTAGTAGTGGCAATACCTTAGACCTTTTTACGCAAATGAAATTATTTGCAAATTTCCATAAAACCTTCGAAAAGGATCGCGCACTTTTTCCAGCAAAAAAAATTGTTCGATTGGCCACTCGAGGAGGCGCCGAAGCCCTGAATTTTAAGGACACTGGACAACTTACGATAGGTAGTAAAGCGGATCTGATTGTTGTTGAAACAAAGTCAGTAAATATGTTTCCGATTTTTGATACTTATTCTGCACTCGTATACTCAGCAAATGCCTCCAATGTAGCACATGTCTGGGTGGATGGAAGACAGTTAGTCAATGATCATCAGTTGGTTGACCAAGATTTGTCACAAATTCGAGCAAACCTCTACGAACAAATGGAAGTCTTCGTTTCAGAAGCAAAAAAACGAATGTAGTGGCGATGAGAAGAATCATTGTCCAACAAAGAAATTAGACAAGAATGTAAAGCAAAAAACGGAGACATCAATGCCAATCCGATTGATGTCTCCGTTTCTTTTGCATGTTTAAACAATAAAATCATGGTTTCTAATAAAAGAAGGAAAGACGGTTATACCTTATGCTTCTTTTTCTAATATTTCTTTTGTTAGTCGTTTCGCTGTTGGCGTGACAGCCAGACCACCTTCTGCGGTTTCTTTAAAAATAGCTGGCATTTGTCGACCAACTTGGTGCATCGCAGTGACTACTTCATCAGGTGGGATCACACTTTCTATTCCAGCTAAAGCCATGTCGGCAGAGATAAAAGCTTGAGAAGAACCAAGTGCATTTCTTTTTACACAAGGTACTTCAACAAGACCAGCTACAGGATCACAAATCAATCCCATCATGTTTTTCAAGGTAATAGCTACCGCCTGTGCGGCTTGATGAGGGGTACCATTCTTTGCGCAAACTAAAGCCGCCGCTGCCATAGCACTTGCTGAACCAACTTCTGCTTGACATCCACCTTCCGCGCCACTGATTGAAGCATTATTGGCAATCACCAAACCGAATGCACCGGCTGTAAAAAGAAATTCCAGTTGTTGTTTATGTGTTAAGTCCAAGCGCTCGCGTACAGCCATTAGCACGCCGGGTACGACTCCTGCACTACCTGCTGTAGGAGTAGCACAGATCAATCCCATTTTTGCATTGACTTCATTAACCGCAATGGCGTTGCGAACGGCAGATAAAATGGTTTCACCGCTTAAAAAATCAGCTTCATTTAAATAAGTAGCTAATTTTTTAGCATCTCCACCAGTAATACCAGTTACAGAAGTCACGCCTTCATTTCCTTCAGCGATGGATTGTTCCATGACATTGAGATTTTTTTCCATGATCGCAATGATTTGCTCGCGAGAACGTCCACTCATTTCCATTTCTACTGCAATCATCAGCTCCGCTACGCTTGGATAGTCCGTTGCTTGTTGGACTAATTCTTCAATAGAGAAAAACATCTTTCTTCCTCCTTAATCAAAATAATTCACACTATCGATATTTGGTAATTGCGTTAATTTTTTAATTGTGTCATTAACTTGTGGATCATCGACCTCGATAATCATAATGGCATTTTCACCTTTTGATTCTCGTGTAACCGTCATGGTACCAATGTTGGTATTTGTCTCAGAAAGAATATTTGTTACTTTAGCAATCATTCCGGGTACATCCTGATGAACGATGATGAATGTAGGTGTCCCCATGCTAAGTGAAATTTTAAAGCCATTTAGTTCTGAAATTTGAATGTTGCCGCCACCGATCGAAATACCTGTCACTGAAAGTTTGCGATTGCCTTTTTTTAACAGCATTTTTACGGAGTTAGGGTGTTCTGCTTTTTCTCCTTTAGGAACAAATAAGACTTCCATCCCTGATTCATAAGCAAGCTTCAGTGAGTCTGCCAAACGTTCGTCGTCTGGTTCCATGCCTAGTAGCCCACCGACCAATGCAATATCAGTACCATGTCCTCGATAGGTTTTAGCAAAAGACTCATAAAGATAAATATCAACAGAATCTGGTTGTTCTCCAAATATACTGCGGACAATTTTTCCGATACGGGCAGCGCCTGCAGTATGAGAACTACTTGGCCCGATCATCACGGGACCAATGATGTCAAAAACGCTACGATATTTTAGTTCTTTCATTTTTACCATCTCCTTTAAGTGAATAAAATTGCTATGTAAAGCATGAAAATAAAGATTTCTTCATATTAAAACTTCGAAAAATAGACGGATCATGATTTCTTATCAATAGAGTAAATAATAGTAAATTTTGACAAAGCTAACCGATTTTTCACAAAAGATCATGGTTTGAGACTAAAAAACAAGCACTAAAAGACAAACGAAGGGAAGTGTTCATTTTCTAGTTAGCTCATCTATCCTTACTATATTTATGCTTTTAGAAACATTACTTGCTCGCTTCCTGGCGTAAGTGTATCACAAAAGAAGCTTAGTGCGTGTGACTTCCTGTTTATTTTAAGCATTTTTTTAGAGCATTCACCAATAAAATTGAAATTTACTGAAAAAAAACTTGAAAAAAAGAATAAATTTGCTATACTGTATCAGTGTGCATTGTCGTGCGCATTATTTTGTCGAGTAATCGAAGGATTATGAGAGAAAACGTGGGAGGAGAAATATGCATCTCCAATTAACCACATCACGGACTTAAGGAGGTATGTCTCGTGGCAAAGAAAGTAGAAAAAATCGTTAAATTGCAAATTCCTGCAGGTAAAGCAACTCCAGCTCCACCAGTAGGTCCTGCACTGGGTCAAGCGGGTATCAATATCATGGGATTCACAAAAGAATTCAACGCTCGTACAGCTGATCAAGCAGGTTTGATCATTCCGGTTGTTATTTCTGTATACGAAGATCGTTCATTCACATTCGTTACAAAAACACCACCAGCTGCAGTATTATTGAAAAAAGCAGCTAAAATTGAAAAAGGTTCAGGTGAACCAAACAAAAATAAAGTGGCTAAAGTTTCTAGCGATCAAGTAAAAGAAATCGCTGAATTAAAAATGGAAGACCTAAACGCAGCTGACATCGAAGCAGCAATGCGCATGGTTGAAGGAACTGCACGAAGCATGGGGATTACTGTAGAATAATTTCTATACCCTAAGAAAGTAGCTTCTCAGTTGGCTCTGTATTGAAAGATATAGAACACGTGGGAGGTACAACCGTTATAACCACAATCAAGGAGGAACCAAAATGGCTAAAAAGAGCAAAAAAATGCAAGAAGCATTAAAAAAAGTTGATTCAAGTAAAGTTTATCCTGTTGCCGAGGCAGTAGCTTTAGCAAAAGAAACAAACATTGCAAAATTCGACGCAACAGTTGAAGTTGCATACCGTCTGAATGTAGACCCTAAAAAAGCAGACCAACAAATTCGTGGTGCTGTAGTATTACCAAACGGAACTGGTAAAACACAAACTGTTTTAGTATTTGCTAAAGGAGACAAAGCAAAAGAAGCTGAAGCAGCTGGTGCAGATTTCGTTGGTGACGACGACATGGTTCAAAAAATCCAAAACGGATGGTTTGACTTTGACGTAGTTGTTGCTACACCAGATATGATGGCAACTGTTGGACGTCTAGGACGTGTTTTAGGTCCTAAAGGCTTAATGCCAAACCCTAAAACTGGTACTGTAACAATGGACGTTACAAAAGCTGTAAACGAAGTAAAAGCTGGTAAAGTAACTTACCGCGTTGACAAAGCTGGAAACATCCATGTACCAATTGGTAAAGTTTCATTCGACAACGAAAAATTAGTTGAAAACTTTGCAACAATCCACGATGTATTAGTGAAAGCTAAACCATCAGCAGCTAAAGGTCAATACATGAAAAATATCACAGTAACAACAACATTTGGACCTGGTATCCATGTAGACCAAGCTTCTTTCTAATTTATAATTAGAACGTTGATTGATCCAACTGAAAAATAATTCTTGACTCAACTAGTTTAGCATGCTAAGCTAGTTGAGGTTAATAATTAACTTGTACCGAAGACAGTAGGTGGCATTTGCCTTAATTTCCTACCGAGGACGTTTATTGAATATATTCAATAGTCCCTCTATGTCTGCGGTGGCATAGAGTTTTTTATTGTGAATCACTAAGAACGAAGTGATTAGATGATGAACAAATAAGTCTGAGCCATAAACGAAGGCCTATAAATAAAAAACTCTTCCATCAAAATTCAGGAGGTGAAACTCAAAAATGAGTGAAGCAATTATCGCAAAAAAAGCAGCAATCGTTGATGAAGTAAGTGAAAAATTTACAGCAGCAGCTTCTGTAGTCGTAGTTGATTATCGTGGTTTAACTGTTGATGAAGTGACTCGTTTACGTAAACAACTTCGTGATGCGAACGTAGAAATGAAAGTTATCAAAAACTCAATCCTTTCTCGTGCCGCTAAAAAAGCTGGATTAGAAGGCTTGGACGAAGTATTCACTGGCCCTACAGCCGTTGCATTTAGTAACGAAGATGTAGTTGCACCAGCGAAAATCATGGACGAATTTGCTAAAGAAGCAAAAGCATTAGAAATCAAAGGCGGTATCATCGAAGGTAAAGTATCTTCATTGGAAGAAATCACAGCATTGGCAAAATTGCCAAACCGCGAAGGACTTCTATCTATGTTGCTATCTGTACTACAAGCGCCAGTCAGAAACGTGGCTTACGCTGTCAAAGCAGTGGCAGACAAAGAAGATGGAGATGCAGCTTAATAGCCGCATAGCATAAATAAAAATACGAACATCTAAAACGGAGGAAAATATCATGGCATTGAACATTGAAAACATCGTTGCTGAGTTAAAAGAAGCAACTATCCTAGAACTTAACGACCTAGTTAAAGCTATTGAAGAAGAATTTGGCGTATCTGCTGCTGCTCCTGTAGCTGCAGTTGCTGCTGGTGGCGCTGCTGCTGCTGAAGAACAAACAGAATTCACTGTAGAATTAACTGCAGCTGGCGACCAAAAAGTTAAAGTTATCAAAGCAGTTCGTGAAGCAACTGGCTTAGGCTTGAAAGAAGCTAAAGCTGTAGTTGACGGCGCTCCTGCACCAGTTAAAGAAGGCGTATCTAAAGAAGAAGCTGAAGAATTAAAAGCTAAACTTGAAGAAGTTGGCGCATCTGTAA
>NZ_BJWF01000061.1 GCF_007990225.1 Enterococcus villorum
TGTTTATACATATTTAAAGTGTGAGACGAAAGTATTCTTTACTTTTTTGTCTCACACTCTTTCTTATGTTTATTCAATGAATTGCTTGATCGTAAGGCTGAATAGAAAAAGCAAAACATGAATGATTAATGAGTAGCTAAATCAGTTAAAGCAGTGCGTGGTTGGATATTGACATCAATCACATTATAAAAAGCGTTAGAGGTGTCATAAATATCCCATACCGCTAAAATGACATGATAGCCAATGTGATCACTTGGAATATTAATTGTCTGTGTTAATGGCATTTTGTCTGCGGTCTGTCCATATCCCTGTACTTCTCCAATGAATTGCAATTCATCACGAGTAAGTTTTTTGTTTTGATCCCAACCATTTTTAGTGATGTAATAATGCCATTTGGCAGTGGCATGAGCTGCAGTATAATTCCAAGTAAATGGTGTAGGACCAGTCGTAATGTTTTGCTTCACCCAATAATCAGACTTCTGTACATCCAATTCAGTTCCTTTTACTCCATTTGCTGAAGCAATCATACCATCGGCAGGGCCTGCTTCTGGAAAACCTTTAGGCGCTTCTAATGAGCTGGGTTCATAAATGATTGGACCATATTTCAACAGGGCAGCATTTTCGTTGATTTCTTTATCTAGATTTCCCTGATATGCACGGCTAATAGGGCTTTCTACAAATCCATGAGCAGAAACATCTACAGTAGATAAAGCTGTTAAACCCGTGACTCCCAAAATAACACCTAATCCTAATAATAAATTTTTTTTCAACTTAATTCCCTCCTACTAATTTGTGATAGATAATTTTTTAGCAACCATAGTATAAAATGGAAGAAGGAAAGAATAATATTCTGTGTGTTATTACAACAAAATAAATTTTATTGTGAGTGTAGGATCCGTTTTTATTTGAATAGGTAAGGAAGAACGTATAGCGCTCTTTTTAGGATAAGGAAAAAATACAGTACAAAAACAACCTACTATATAGCTTTCTTTTTTGGCTATATAGTAGGTTGTTTTACTGTAAAATCAAATAAATGAAGTGAAAAATAACGAGACAATCACCTTATCATCCGTTAAAATGTGTTTTCACATGGCAACAGATTGATCAAGATAAGCGATTTATTTGGTTGTTTTAACTAAATCAGTTAAAGCCGTTCTTGGTTGGATATTGGCATCGATTACATTGTAAAAAGCATTAGGAGTATCAGCGATATCCCAGACAGCTAAAATGACATGATAGCCAATGTGATCACTTGGAATAGTAATTGTTTGTGTTGGAACTTGTTCAGCATCAATACCATTTCCTTGTACTTCACCGATAAATTGTAGATCATCACGAGTAAGTTTTTTATTTTGATCCCAACCATTTTTAGTAATGTAATAATGCCATTTAGTAGTTGAATGACTTCTTGTGTAGTTCCAAGTAAAGTTTGTTGGACCAGTAGTGATATTTTGTTTTGTCCAAAGAGTAGAAGTCTGTGCATCTAATTGAGGTCCTTTAGCTTCATTTGCTGAAGCAATTTTGCCATCGGCAGGACCTGCTTCTGGAAACCCTTTGCGTGCTTCTAATGATTGTGGCTCATCAACCACTGCGCCATATTTTTCTCTTGCTGCGCCCCAATTGCTTTTTGCATCGATATTTCCTTGATAAGCACGACTAATTGGAGATTTTACGTAACCATGGGCAGAAACATTTACTGAAGAGAATGTAGCTAAGCCAGTGGTAGCCAAAACTAATCCTAAACCTAATAACGAACTTTTTTTCATTTTTCTTCCTCCAAATGTTAGATAATATTTGTAAAAGAAAACTCTTTCACGAATATTACTATACAACTAGAACATAAAATAAAATAAATTTGTGTGGCACTACAACAAAAAAATAACAAATATACGATAAATTTTAAAAATATTAGTAATAGCTATAATCTATATAAAAAAGCCTACTAGCTGTAGTTTCATTACAACTAGTAGACTGATTTTCATCCGTTATCCACTGAAATTTTGTAAAGTTTGCTTTTTCACTAAACTAAATCGATTATTTTGCTAAGTCTGTTAGAGCTGTTCGTGGTTGGATATTAACATCAATCACGTTATAAAAAGCGTTAGAGGTGTCATAGATATCCCATACCGCTAAAATGACATGATAGCCAATGTGATCACTTGGAATAGTAATGTTATGGGTTGGATTTGTTTCAGCATCCGCTCCGTTAGCATACACTTCACCAATTGGTTGAAGGTCATTACGAGAAAGTGGCTTATTTTGATCCCAACCATTTTTAGTAATATAATAATGCCATTTTGTAGTCAAATGGGACGCTGTAAACCGCCAAGTAAAGTTGGTTGGACCAGTTGTCATGTTTTGTTTTGTCCAAAGAGTAGATGTTTGTTGGTCCAATTCAAATCCTCTAACCCCATTAGCTGAAGCGATTTTACCATCAGCAGGTCCTGCTTCTGGGAATCCTTTAGGTGCTTCTAATGATTGTGGCTCATTAGCGGCAACTCCATATTTGGCAATCGCTCCAAAATAATCGGTGTTACGATCGATGTTTCCTTGATAAGCACGGCTAATCGGAGATTGCACATATCCATGAGCAGAAACGTCTACTGATGAGAATGCAGCCACCCAAGTGGTAGCCAAAACCAAACCTAAACCTAATAACGAACTTTTTTTCATTTTTTTCCTCCAAATGTTAATTAATATTTATGAAAGAGCTTTCTTCCACAAATGTTAGTATACATTCAAAAAAACGTAACGAAGTCATTTTGTGTCGTATTGCAACAAATATATAACAAGGAGTAAAGCAGACGCAACAAAAGCAAGAAGAGTGAGCCATTTTTTTAATACCCACAAATCAAAGCATCGTCTTCCTTGACCACTTTTAATCATAAGTCATCAGTTTCTATTGGTGTAAGAAATGAAGCAATTTAAATAAAAGAGTGACATCAATAAATGTAAACATCTATCAAAAGAAATATCGATCAACCAGGAACAGATTGAAGATCTCTAGATAGTATCTTAGTTTTTAAATTGATATAATAGTCTTTTGCTTTGTGTAGCTCTAGCCATTCAAAGAATTCTACCCCTTTTTCAAAATCATAAATGGCTGCTTCATCGCCATCAGCTAACCTATCTAATGTAGTAAACATTTTATAATGGGCCATATCTATGGCACGCTTGTGTTTTTGTGTGATTGTTTTTAACTCTCGTAAAAAATGTTTTCGAAGAACGACTGAATGACGATTAAATGAGAGACGTAACCCATTTAAGATAAAATGAGAGAAAAGTTCTGGATAGTACGTGGCATCTATGTAAGTTTTCATTTTTGATATACTTTTTTGAAAGGAATGGATAATATATTGATCATCAAAAATAAACATACAATTTGAAAAAATAGTTAATTCGAAATGTCCCCATGTTTCAATTTTTTCTAAGTAATCTTTTATAATTGTTATTTCTTCTTCTAGATCTGGTGTAAGCGTGGCATGGTTATAGAGATAGTTCGTAATCAATCTTCTTTGAGCATAAACGAGGCGATAATAAATGTTTCCAGTTTTTTCATATTCATTTAACAATTCTAATTCTTGTTCACGCGTGATGGTTTTAGAAGAAATAAAATAATTTGTTAATTTTTGTTTGTTACTAAGAGAATTGTTATTGAGAAGGAATTGATATTCTTCTAAAGTAATGTTCATCCGTTCAAGGTAGTTAACTAATAGTTCAAAACTGATTTTTGTACCACGTGATTCGAAAGCCGCAAGTGTTCCCCGTTGAGATATCCCCCGTGTTAACTGTTCTTGTGTCAAGCCACGTTCTTTTCTTAATTTACGAATGAGAGAAGAATGAGTTTTCATAGACGGTTCCTCCTAGTGTTTTTTTTTAAATCATAGCATAGTCATTCTAAAATGTTCCGACATTGTCATTTTTGCTTTGTTTTACTTAAAAAGTGCGTCAATATTTTTTGTTTTGTTGTAAGAGCATACATTTTTTTGTAAACGAATTTAGTTATGGTTTAATTTGTTATGTAATAAATAATATAGGAGGCGATTTTATGAAGAAAAAGACATTATTATTTTCAATCGGGTTATTTAGTGCATTTCTAGGTGGAGGGACGCATGTTTTTGCAGCAGATGCAGCGGATGCTATGCCCGACATTTCAAATAAACAAGTTGCTGTTGGTTATTACCATAATTGGCAAGCAGAACAAGGAGCAGGTTATAAACAAGGCTGTCCGGCAGACATTGATTTGGCGAAAGTTAATCCATTTTATAATGTGATCTCAGTTTCTTTCATGAAAGGCGAAGGAATCCCAACTTTCAAACCATATAATATGACAGATGAAGCATTTCGTGAAAAAGTAGCAGCTTTAAATGCACAAGATCGTGCCGTACTTATCTCATTAGGTGGAGCAGATTCACATATTGAATTACATCGGGGGCAAGAACAGGCTTTTGCGGATGAAATCATCCGTTTAGTTGAAGTTTATGGTTTTGATGGATTAGATATTGACTTAGAACAAACTGCAGTAGCTGCTGGGGATAACCAAACAGTCATTCCTGCGGCATTAAAAATTGTCCGTGAACATTATAAGAAAGAAAATAAACACTTCATTATTTCAATGGCTCCTGAATTTCCTTATTTAAGAACCCAGGGAGCATATGTGCCATATATCACTGCATTACAAGACGAGTATGATTTTATCGCTCCTCAATTGTACAACCAAGCAGGGGATGGAATCAGTGTAGGAGTGGAATGGATTGCTCAAAATAATGATGAGAAAAAGTATGAATTTTTATATGGAATTTCTAAATCATTTAATGAAGGTAGCGGTGGATTTATCCAAATTCCTGCAAATAAATTAGCATTAGGGATTCCAGCTAATGAAGATGCAGCAGCGAATGGTTATGTAAAAGATCCAGCTAAAGTTTATCAAGTATTTGAGCAAATGGAAAAAGACAATACACCATTAAAAGGGTTGATGACATGGAGTGTCAACTGGGATGAAGGAAGTAATTCTGCTGGGGTTGCTTACAATGAATCATTTGCAAAAGCTTATCAAAATCTTTTCAAAGAACAAGTACCAGATACAGAAAAACCAACTAAGCCAGAGAATTTAAAAGGGACAGCTACATCATCAAGTGTTTCATTAAGCTGGTCCGCTTCTACGGATAATGTACGAGTATCTCATTATAATATTTATCAAAATAATCAACTGGTTGGAACGAGCACATCAACAAACTATACCGCAACCAATCTATCACCGAATACAACTTATTCATTTACAGTTGAAGCCGTAGATACATCCGGCAATCGTTCAACGCCTTCTGATGTTTTGGTTATTAAAACGCAAGAAGCAACACCAATTACAACACCTTCTATTCCTACTAATTTAGTAGTGCAAAGTGTAACGAAAAATACTGTGACACTTACTTGGACAGCGAATGATCCAAAAGAAGAAGTCATTCGTTATGAAATTTATCGAGATGGCGTGCGTGTAGCATCTTCAACAACACCGACATTTGTTGATAGTGGATTAACTTCTGATACCACCTATGAGTACCAAGTAGCTGCGGTAAATGCTGCTGATATTTCTGATAAAAGCCAAAAAGTGACTGCAAAAACCGCAAGTGAAAGTTCACAAGTGAATGAGTGGAAAGTAGGAACGATTTATCAAACAGGTGATATTGTGTCATATAAAGGCAGTCTTTATCGTTGTCGTCAAGGACATACAGGATCGGTAACTTGGGAACCAGATGTTGCACTTTCTTTATGGATAAAAATTAGCTAAAAAGTGAATAAAAGAGCCAGAGTGATTTCTAATTAGGAGAAATTTCTCTGGCTTTTCATTTTTATAGGAATGAAGTCAAAGAAGATAGACAGTAGAATCATGTTAGTAGGGAACTTGTTGGAATGAACTTACTTTAAACTACCCAAAAGAAAGTAAGAAAAGATAAGAGATGCAGTGGCAAATCATGCACTTCATCTCTTATCTTTTTAATTTATACCAAGAAATTGTGTTTTATCTCACATATAAAAGCAAGGTAAATAGGTAATACTATACTGGTGGTGAAACTGACCATTCTTCGCCCATCTATCTTCCCTCCAATTAAGAAACAATTGTATTTTCTATTTATAATTTAATAATAACTTATAAAAAATGAAAAAAAAGAAAATGTGCATTATTGCAACAACAGAAATATTCAAATAAAGTGAGTTGTGTTCTATTTTTTCACGTAAAGAAGTTAAACAAACAGTTAAAACAATAAAAATAAGTCCAATATTTGAACCATCTATACTATAATAATGAATATCAACTATTTTTGGAGGAATTTCCATGAGACAAAAAATTGCAGTGTTAGGCCCAGGTTCTTGGGGAACTGCTTTGGCACAAACATTAGCGGAAAACGGACACGATGTACGTATTTGGGGGAATGTTCCTGAGCAAATCGACGAAATCAACTATCAACATACAAACAAACAATTTTTACCAAATTTACAAATTCCTGAAACAATCATTGGATATAAAGAATTAGCGGATGCAGTAAAGGATGTAGATGCTGTATTATTTGTTGTACCGACGAAAGCCATTCGATCAGTAGCACAAGAGCTAATTAAGAAAATGAATACCAAACCGATTATTATTCATGCTAGTAAAGGATTAGAACAAGAAACGCATAAACGTATTTCTGAAGTAATTGCTGAAGAGATTCCTGAAGAAAAAAGGCAAGCGATTGTTGTCCTTTCAGGTCCAAGCCATGCAGAAGAAGTAGCTGTTCATGATATCACTACTATTACCGCTGCTAGCATTGATCAAAAGGCAGCGACATATGTCCAAGAACTATTTATGAATGATTATTTTAGAATTTATACCAATAACGACGTAATTGGTGTGGAAACTGGAGCTGCTTTAAAAAATATCATTGCTATTGGCGCGGGTGCCATTCATGGATTAGGTTTTGGCGATGATGCAAAAGCAGCCATCATGACCCGAGGACTTGCTGAAATCAGCCGATTAGGTGTAGCGATGGGGGCCAATCCACTAACATTTATCGGCTTAAGTGGTGTAGGTGATTTGATTGTTACGTGTACCAGTGTTCATTCTCGTAACTGGCGAGCGGGCAATTTACTTGGTCAAGGTCATAAGCTAGAAGAAGTGTTAGAGAATATGGGAATGGTGGTCGAAGGAGTATCTACAACAAAAGCAGCAGTTGAATTAGCAGAGCAGCTTGGCGTGGATATGCCTATTACTCAAACCATTTATAATGTATTATATAAAGGTGAAGATATTAAAAAAGCAGCAAAAGAGATTATGTTGCGTGATGGTAAAATGGAGAATGAGTTTTCTTTGAGGTGAGACTCCTTAATGGAATGAGAGGTCTAAAAACATGAAAGTGAAAAAAGCAGTCATACCAGCCGGAGGTTTAGGTACGCGTTTTTTACCAGCTACTAAAGCGATGGCAAAAGAGATGTTGCCTATTGTGGATAAACCCGCAATTCAATTTATTGTGGAAGAAGCCTTAACGTCTGGAATTGAAGATATTTTGATTATAACAGGAAAAGAG
>NZ_BJWF01000062.1 GCF_007990225.1 Enterococcus villorum
TTTCATTGCTGCTTTCTTATCCACGCTCATTCCTCCAATCTACGAATTTCCCTTCTTAAATTCTCTATGTGCAAATCAATTGCCTTTTTCGCCGTTTCATTGACCATTACTGCCTTTGTCCGCTCCAGTTCGTCAATTTCACGTTGAATGCTTCGAATTCGCATTTGAATCACTTCTTCTGTTGTCATGATGATTCCTCCACAATTTTCAATGCTTCTTCCACTGATCGTGCAACACCATATAGTACAGGTTGCTTTTGCAAAAAATCACCAAACTTCACTTGGTCTGGTCTCAACTTTCCTTTTTCGTTCTTCACTTCAATGGCGAAAAATTTTCCCTCTTTAGTCCATCCAAACAAATCTGGCCATCCTTTGGGCAATCCAGTATCGAACCATCTGCCATCAATCGTCTTCACTTTGCCCACATTGCCTCTATAAACAAAATGACCATATTTGGGTAATTCTCTTCGAATGGCATTTTGTATTTCAATTTCTGCTGTCATAAGCACCTCCTGCTCGGGTAGATAGTATATATACATGGGTAGACAGTTTATAATCGCTCTATCCCTTGTGGTTCTAAGTATTAACCAGTTTGGGTAGACAGTAGACAGTTATTTCTAGGTTGCTTCTGTATTTTTATATATTTCCTTATTTTTATTATTTTATTTACTATATATATAAACTATCCCTACTATCTACCTAACAGTAATGAGCCTTACAGCCTCAAAGGTTTTATCGGGTAGACAGTTTGTAAAAAACTATCTACTTACTATCTACCCAACTGTCTACCTACACACATTTGTGAAACTTTATTTGTTTCACAACCCAGGAACTAATACGTTAAATTCTCTAAACTCTTTTTTTAAATCAATCCCCCGATAAACAACTTTTCCTTTTGATTTTGATTTCTCAAACCTGTCCGCAGCTTTCTTACCAAACTGGGTCTGACTGAATGGATGTTCATTCATATCTCTTGCCCATTTATCGTATGCTTTAAATAGATCCGTTGCCCCGATTGAATAACCAGGTCCTGTTTCGCAACATTCATCTATAAAAGCACCTATAATATCCATTTCTTTTCGATATTCCATTGTAGCTTTCTGAATATCGGCCGGTGGATTCAACCCTTCTCTTTGCCACATCAAACATCCTTCTACTGCCCAATTGAATATTCCTGGCAATTCGCGCATCAATTTTTCTTTCAAATTCTTATCCACTTTATCTAACGGAATTTGTACAGTGAAAGGAATTAATGGTAATCTTCGCCAAATACCATCATCATTTCCTCTGATGATCGGCTTATGATTAGTTGCAAGCCAAATCTTATATTTAGGTTTATAGTCAAACATGTGGCCTCCTTTATAGGATGCTGACACTTTATCTCCGCCAGTTAGTTGTTTGATTAAACCTTCATCCATTCTTACGCCTTCATTTGGCTCCGAGGACGTTACTAGACGTGCGCCATTTAATCGTGCAATATCTTCGTTATGGCCGCTGCTACCACCTTGTTTAACCATCAAGCTCGATGCCTGCATTCCCATGGCATAACTTCCCATTATTTCAGAAATGATATCTAAGAAAACAGATTTACCATTTCTTCCATTACCGAAAAGGATGAACATGACTTGTTCTCTGATCGATGCACTCATAGAATACCCAACAGCTTTTTGAATATAGCGAATCAATTCAGTATTATTGTCAAATATCTGTTCCAAAAACAGCTTCCAACGTGGACAATCACTTTTATCCGTATACTCAGCGTTAGAAATTCGAGTGAACATTTTAGAAATATCGTGTTCATATAAAATGCCATTAGAAAGATCCAAATAACCGTTTTGAGCGTTGAACAGCATATCATCACTATCAAATTCATCAGGAAGTATCGCTACTTGGTGTTTCAACTCACGTGTCATAGCTTCTTTTCCAGCATTGTTTCTGGACCTTCTTAAATGTTTCTCTTTTGCTTCAATATAGGCTTTTTCTTCATCTTCAGTCGCATCTTTAGGTATCGAAACAGGTTCGTTTTTGAATATCTCGATAGTCTGATCTACCCATTTTCGAACGGCACCGATATTGTCTTGTTCCCAATTTTTACCGTTATAAAAATACCAGCATTTATTTACGTAACTGTATTTTGTAAAGGATCCAAACAAATCAAGATATCTTTCTGCATTGCCTGTATCGTCATAGCTATAAAACTTAGTCGGTTTAGTTTCGTCCACAGTGATACCTGGGATGGAAAGAAAATAATCATCAGCTGTTTTTTTGCCAGTATAATGATTTGTATTCTCAGATATGGCTTTATTTAAAAGCCCTATTCCATAGGTTGTCTTTCCGCGTTTCTGATCATATTTGTCTCGAAACAACGAAGACATTCGGAATATTTCATCCATCTTTTGAAAATCTCCAGCAGTCCAAAAAGCTAAATCATTTGCAAATGCTAAATCTGCTTCAGATTGGCTATCATATATTTTTTCCCATCCTCCATCCATGAATAATCTAAAACGATTACCTGTGGAAGAATTCACCGCTGTTTGTATGATCTCGTTGACAGATAAGTCATTTCCATCTGACCAATTACTTTTAGAAAAATCTTGTTTTATTACTGTTTCATTTTCTAAATATCGCTTGTATAAGAAATTCATTTGAATTTCAGGTATCTCATTAATTTCTTCATTATTACCAAAGAAGTTACCTGTAATAGCAAAGAACCTACCTTCGGTATACATTTCGACATTCCCTTTTCTACGTCTTTCTCCAGGGATTGCTGCTTTACCTATAATATGGATTCCCTTGCCACTCATTGATATTTCTGAATATGTTTTTGTAGAATTCATAAAAACATAAACTAAGTTATTTTCTACATCGCCTTGAAGATACCTTTCTAAGTCATCGCCTATATCATCTAAATCAATACCTATATAAGGTGGTTTAAAATAAAAAGCTAGGCCATCTGCATTAAAAGTTGAAACAGCTGAGAGAGCGGTCTTGAAATCAGACCACTTGTTCTCATTTGTACTGCTGCCTAATTCTCCAGTAAACGGATCATAAGGTTTCTTACTCCATTTCCCTCGTTGTTCGTTCCATGAGCGTTTATAAATCCCCCACTGATTTAACTCACGCAACTCTAAGGGAATACGCTCGTAATTATTCATTAGAATGGAAGATCATTATCTGAAATATCAAATGCTGGTGAGGAATTTACAGATTTTTCAGCGTTGTTTTTCTTCCATTGATGTTGGAGTTCTGGAAACTTAGTGGTTTCGAATTTTTTAATATTTGTATTGTCATACGTTTTCCCGTTGTACTCCGATTGTTCGTTCTTTACTTTTACTTTCGCTGGTCTCATAGCAAAATCTTCAAGGAAATTTTCGAATGATTGATATTCCTTTCCATCAGGAAGGCCAAATGATTTCGCTAGTGACATGATCATTCCACGATTATATTTGCCAGTTTCTTTACTTTTCCAAACTCTATGGAAAAGATGACTGTTTTGTCGTGGTTGTTTAATATCATTTCTGATGACCATATCAAAATTAATAAACTCTGTTCCGCCTTTTGAGGCATCTTCCGTAACGTTGAAAATAACTACCTCATAATCTCCGTCTGGTACTGCTCCAAAATCTTGCGCTTCATTGTAATCTACTTTAAATGCTGTCATAATTAATTACCTCTTCCTTAATAAAATGTATTTTTTACCCATTCGGGTTCTTCTTGTTTTGAATCGAGTTTTTCCAAAGCCCATTTATAAGCTCTTAAAATTGATTCCATTGATACATCTTTGATCAACGATAATTCTTCTAATTGATCGATGGAGTAATATTGTCCTTGATAAGTAGTGAGTGAGCCAAACATTTTAAAAAGCGGATTTCCTTTACCTTCAAAACTTACCTTTGCTTTTGCAATTGCATAATTTAATTCTAAAGATTGTTTTTTTGAAAATTTCTTTCTTGAAAGTCGCGCTAGCTTGGCATTTTCTGCATTCAATTCCACCATTTGAACCGCTTCATCAAAAGTAACGGAATTTTCCTTTTCTTTAATTACTATTTCTTGTAAGCAGAATGGGCAATGTGGTTTATTTTCTATCTTTAATAAACTCTTCAGAAGAAATTGCTGTCCACATGTTGAGCAAGTCATTCTAGGCGCTTCGCTGCTACTTCCATTACTCTTCTTTTTCCTCGCGCTTAACGACCATTCAAATTTATCAGTAGGTAAACCTAAGTTAGCTCCGTTCCCAACATGATCTAACACAATCGAAGTCTTATTTTCTCGATATCTCATGCCTCGCATAGACTGTTGTAAATGTAAGACGATTGATTGCGTAGGCCTGCAAAGGATAATCACTCCAACATCTGGTACATTAAATCCTTCGCTGATTAAATCAACATTTGATAATATAGTGATTTTTTTCGATTTGAAATTTGCCATAATATCATCACGTTCTTTGGTAGGTGTTTTTCCATCTGCATGAACCGCATATATTCCATTGTCGTTAAACCATTTAACAATCATCTTGCTTACCTGAATCGTTGGAGCATAAACAATTGCTTGTTGACCATCCGCATATTTTTTATAATTTTCAACAATGTCGCCTTGAATTGTGGCATCTGACTCGAATAATCGTGCAGAACTTTCAGCTTCACGTGACATATTTTTAAAATCTACTTTAGAACGATCAATCAAAGGAATAGAGTACCAACGATAAGGCGCTAGATTGTGCTGATCAATCAACCACTGTATGGATGGTCCTTCTACCATTTCTTCGTATATATCTGTAAATCCTTCCCCGTTGAGTCTGTACGGTGTGGCAGTAAAACCTAATCTAGGAATTTCTTTAAAATGGTTATAGATATCCATATAAGTTTTCGCTTTACCATGATGCCCTTCATCCGTAATTATCAGAGACAGCTTTGGCAATTTATTTAACCTGTTCTTAGCCATTACAGCTGACAATATTATGACTTTTGATAAATCTACTTCATTTTGTTCAAGAGTTTCTCGAATGTTATCTAGTAACTCTCTCCTGTGGGCAAGAAATAGTACTATGCCGCCTTTTCTTGTTGCTAATCGAACAATTTCTGCAATTACAACTGATTTGCCACTTCCTGGTGGCGATTGGATCAATACTCCTTTTTTTCCTTGAGATAGATGTTTTCTGGCTTCTTGAACTAGCTTAATCTGATACGGTCGGAGTTGATACATTCGGTTCACCGCCTATGAAGAACAATTCTTCTGCAGGTGTAGCTTTCCGTTCATCTAGTCTGTTCTTAGCATAAACAGCATCATTACCTTCTAAGATAATCCCTCGATTGCCAGTATCTGGATTGATAATCATTCGCCCAACGATATCAGTCAGACCCATAAGATTATCTCTGACACTATCTCTGATTTGTGGTGCATACTGATTAAATACTTGTCCGCGTTCAGTAGTTATTTCACGCTGATTTTCCCATGCAGTTACTAAAATATTGATGTCTTTTAATAGATAAATGGTAGTCATAATTCGAGCAAAATAGTTCGTCCATTGTGAGTAATCTTGAATTTCATTACTAATTCCATTTTTAGAAGATCTTCCACGTTCTACAAACCAGTCTTTTTCAAAACTTGAAATATTATCGATAACAAGATTGTCATAATTTGCAACTAGTTCAGGAGCCTCTTTAATAAATTCAGTAATGAATTCATGTGGTTTAACACGATCAAACGAGATTACATCCACATTAGGCAAACCTGCTAATACTTTTGAAGAATCATCCATATCCAACACTAAAGTTTTTCCTTTTAAAAATTGAACAAGTGACGTCTTACCTGTACCTGGTTTTGCATAAATCATTATTCTCCAGTCTTTATCACGAAGAATATCTGTTGCGCTTTTAATTTCCACGAATATTGCCTCCTATCTTATCCTCAAACCTTTTGTTTGGACGAGTTCAGCACCAGGAATATCTCCGTGCTTCAGTTCCTCCTTCAATTGCTTTTTATCCAATTTGGGAGGCACAGGGGTAAAGAATCCTTTTGGAATTAAGTTCTCGTTTGTTACATTGACTGATACTGGATTATTTTGAATTCCAATGTTGAATAATTCACCTTTAATCTTCGTTTTACCAGTCTTTTCCATTTCCTCTTGTAAATAGTGTTTGATACTCTTAGCATTGTTCAAAAGCGATGTCTTACGTTCCTGTAGACGTTTAATTTCACTATCGATTAACTCAGCTTTCCCTTCTACTTCTTTAACTATTTTTGCTAAGTTTTCTGCCTTATACTCAATCGCTTCATTAATCGAATCGAGAGTATCGCGAAGAATTTCTTCATCCAATTGTTCTGCCAGTTCCAGGACTTTGATATATGACTCGCTGAGTTGGTAAAGAGTTGCCATTCTTTTGTGCCTCCTTTAATAATTTTGCAATTTGTTCAAAAGCTAGGATTGCTTCATCTAAATCCAATTCCACAGAATCATTAATTTGCTCGAAAGCAAGGTTTGTTTCTTCAATATCACTTGCTTGATAGATACCAATTTTTCCATTGTCATAAAGATCAAATACTAAAATTCCTGACGCATCTATATTGCGCAGTTTGTATTCGTCTTTTAAAAAGATGCGGTCTAGTGTATCCGTTGCAATTAGCATTTACGGTTCATCCCTTTCTGTGGTAAAATATAGAAAGATAGTTTATTTCTTTGGACACGATTATGCTTGCCGGCGGTCGTGTCTTTTTTTGTTTCTATACTCAGCTTCATCAAGACCTATGAAGATCCATACCATGTAAACAATCGTGCCAATTAATGCTTGTTTTCTTCCCCAAATTCCTAAAGCGTATATCATTAGCGGTGCGCTAAACACTAATGCTCGATTAAACTTTCCCATGTTGTCCTCCTTTTAGATACTGATACAAAGCGATACTACTAAACCTCCACTCTCTGCCAACTTTCGCTGCTGGAATCTTTCCAGATTCGGCATCTTTAGTCAGCGTGCGTGTTGTGGTTTTTAAATATTCAGCAGCTTGCTTTGTATCCCACACTTCATTTGCAATCTCAGATTCTGCCAAAGATGCTTTGAGGTCTGAGAGATTAACTAAAGCTAGTTGCTCCATTGATTAATTCCTCCTACCGAATTCTATTTTTCTTTCCATACTCCATACTTAATGGCAAAGTCCTTCACCACAGACAAATAGATTTGCTTTAATTTTTTATCACTTTCGATTACATCTAATTTATTTGTCTTATCTCGCTTGGATTTTGAAACACCTTCACCT
>NZ_BJWF01000063.1 GCF_007990225.1 Enterococcus villorum
GGGCTTCGTCTTCGTAAAGATTTCGTACAGCGGTTATTGCCTCATTGGCTTCAGTTACCTTTGCGCTTTCTTCTGTGGTTCCTTCTGTGGTTCCTACTGTAGCATTTTCTTCAGAGGTTTTCGTTTTTTCTTCTGTTTTACTTGTTGTTTTTTCTAGCTCTGAAGTAAGTGATTCTTTTAGTCCAGCATTTGCTTCTTGAGTTGATGCTGCTTTTTTCTCTCCAAGAATTGTTTCAGCATAAGATAGTACTGGACTAGACACTGTTGAAAATAAAATCAGTCCTGCTGTTGAAGCTGAAACAACCTTTCTCACATAATTTTTCCCTTTCTTTTTTTTCTTCATAGTTTCCATTATTTGAACCTCCTAATAATTTACAAATTCTTTTGTCAATATGGAAAAAGAATTTATGCCCGCATTTTAAAGAAAAAAGAGGAAAAAGTTTTATGATAAATTTTCATTTTTTACAAATCAATGATAATCACAACCATTAATTATTCGTCTTTATTCACTATGGATTTTTTTCTTACTATGGATTTTTTTCTTACTATAAATAATTATCTTGTTAATGACTTTTAACCAAATTCATTTGCAGCAAACAAAAAAGATAAAAAAATACATTTCTATAGACGGATGAAATAGTTTTAGCAATAAAAATGTCTTTCGATCGATTAATCTATCTCAGAACGATCAGTAGTTTCTTGCTATCTAGCAATGAAAAAATGAAGACCACTAGGAGAAATGGAAATTTGTAAATAAAAATTCTTCATTCAACAGAAGACAATAAGTTCAATTAAACAAAACGGATGCTAGCTAGCATAAACCAGCAAAAAATAGAGAGATTTCTACAAATCATTAAGAAATGAGAGAACAATAACAATTGATAGTAGAAAAAGCTATTTACTTGTACATATGGTTAAATATTTCTAACGCCACAATGATCTACAATTATTTTTCTTTTGACGATAAAAAATTTTTACTGAATATAATTATTCTTCCTTTTTCCTTTCACACTGTATACTAGAAAATAAAAAATGATTATTTTTATCTTTCATTCTAAAAAAATAATTAATATAAAATACATCACTGGCTAGATAAAATTTCTTATGTATTTTGAATGGGGGATTTTATATGCAGTTTATAATGGAAACCTCTGCCTTAAGGCAGTTAACGATTTTAAAGAAAATTTTGCGTTCAACTGAACCGATTTCACTTATACAACTAGCGGAAGAAAATGATGTCGTAATTACGACAATCAAAAATGATCTGTCTGTTTTAAAAGAGATTACCGAAAGTAAATGGGATTTTACAATAAAAGATAGAAAAGTTTATTTGAAAAAACCATTAAATGAAGATTATGATACAGTTTATAAAAAATATTTAACTGAAGGATTTCTATATAAATTTTTAGCAATCACCTTTCGTACAAACAAACCAAGCTCTGTGATTATTTGTCAACAGCTCTATATTAGTCATTCACATTTTTATAAAAAAATAACTAAATTACAAAACATGCTTCCTGATGGAATCACGATTGATTTAAACTCCTTATCCTTAGTTGGAGATGAATTAAAAATAAGATGTTTGTATTATTCTCTAATTAAATTTTCTGGTAATCCTGAAGATTTTAGCATTCACAGTGAAGATTTGAACAATGAATTAAAATGGTTAAAAAAAATTGAACACACCTTTGACGTAAATTTTTCTTTCTATTTAGAAAAATTGTATGCCATTTGGTTGACAATCTGTACTCGACGATATAGACAAAGTCCGATCAAACTAACGAATTTTTCTCTTTCAATGATTAACCCAGTTCAACAGTTCATCCGTCAAGAATTAAAAACATCTGCAAAAGAACATTGTCTTCTCAGTGAAGATGAATTATTAGCCAGAACATTAATTTGGTATATTTATCCTTTCCCGTATTATACAAATAACCAATTAGCAGAAGCTGCTCTTATCAAATACAAAGATCAATTAAAAAATAGTTATTCTTTCACATGTTCGTTATTAAATATTCAAGATATAGATACTGACAAAAAAGAACTTATGCTCTATATTATCGATACATTATATATTTTACCTATTGCAGAAGTTCTTATTACTATTCAAGGAGAGAAATATGAATTTCCTCCTGCACCTCCTTTTTTACCTTTAGAATTAGTGATGGAAAAAATAACTGAAGTTAATATACAACTGACATATGGTCTATCACCTTATCAGATCGAAATTTTAGCAAAGATTATTATGCATCGTTTGTGCTGTTCTTTAACTGAATCCGCAATCAATCCGATTATTGTTAATATTCATAGTAAATTTGGTCTAACCATTGAAAAAGATATTGGCAAATTGATTCGCTCAAAATATAAAGAATTTGTGCAGATACAACATTCACATATGATCGCTACATTTAAGCCGGATATTATTATCTCTGATTATCCAGAAATTAAAAATTTTTATAAAAAAAACGTAAAAAAAACATTTACTTTTTTAGCTTGGGAAAGTCCTAACACTTCTAAAAACTGGCAGGAGTTAGATGTAGCCATTACTCATTTGATTTGCCAACAAGTATGATCTTTATCAGTTTTAATTAATAAGTAAAAATCACTATTCCCTTCACCTTATGAATCACTTTTTAGCAAATTAAATGATTGAATAAAAAATAGAATCCAGAAAGGCTGACAGTTCTGGATTCTACGATTCATTCTATTCTCTTATTTTATCTTCCATTTAGAACAACCGATTGATGTAATCAACAAAATCAGTTAATAACATATATTTCTTTGTCGCATCTTTCATCAACCGTATATCATCTACGATATAAACATAGTCCGTATTTAAGGAAGATTCATCCAATGGGTCTTCAAATAATGACATTAGTTTATTCGCCATTAAGGTTTCCGTTTTTAACCCTAAAATAGATTTATAAATAAATTTCTTATTGTTTATTTTTGTCCCAGTGTTTTGATTATAAAAATCAATCATCAAACAAAACAATTGCACATAAACTTCTTGTTTGATTGCATGATCTATTTCTAAGTGTTCAGCGCATAATTTTTTGATAGTCTCGTAATTTATATTTGAACTTTTATACACAAAGTGATACAAATCTAAATAATTTTTCCATGTAATCAAAAAATAGTCCGTATAAGTTAAAATAAATTCAATAAAAAATTCTAATGAGACAGTCATTTTTTTTAATTCACGTTGATTGTCAATCATATCTAGTAATAATGGATACAGGTTTTCTACTTTTTTCTTTACTGCCGATTTCTTTATAAAGTTTCTTCGAAAGTCTTCTGCTTCTTGCTTTGTGGCAAAACTTAACGCTAAGCTAGCCAATCCAAGATATAACCCCATTACTTCTTTTTTAGTAATTTTTTGCATACCAAAACTTTTTAGTACCGATTCTCCAATGACGAAAAATTCTTCTTCGATATGGAATGGAAAATTCTCACTCATTTTTTCATCAGTTATGACGATACTTTTTTTATTTAAAAGGTATTTAAAATTCAAACATGTGACAATCCAGTGACTAAATAAAGTGACAGTAGCATAATCCGTAAGAATACCATATTCTGCAAAAATAATGTGTACTTGGCGATTTAACGCGCTCTCACTTGGAGAAAAGGTTAATTGTTCATAGGAACGATTGGATAAGGAAAGAAATTCATAAAATAAATTTTTTATTAGTTGTTCTGGACCATTTAAATAGATCCCATTTTTTATTGAAATGAAGATATTATAAGGCATTAATTGGTCATTAAATTTTTTTATGACCTTGTATAAATGAGAAGTACTAATATAAAGATGTTGTGCCAACGATTCTACCGTGTATACTTTGGGTTTCATAAATAAAACTTCTAATATTTTGTAGCCATTATCATTAATCGAATAGAAATGAATGATTTGTTCCACAACCAATTCATTTTTTTTTAAAAAAACCTCATTATTTTTTATTTCAATAGATACTTTTGATTTCAGTTCATCATTAATCTCCTTGATTAAATGCCTAATTGATACTTGACTTATACTTAATTGCCCTTGTAACTGAGTTAAAGTAATGTTTTCCCATGCTCCTTTAAAAAGAATGGCTCTAAAAAGAGCTAATTTATTTTCATTTTTTTTTTCTAGCAAAAAAAACATAGCCATCTCCCCCTCTCTTTCATTTTAACAAAGAACTATTTTTTATACTATTTAAGTGCGTCACCATAACCTTCTTAAATGATAATGAATAAGAGTAGTAAGCAAGTTTTTTCCCATAAGAACACATTCCTTTTTTTCCGTTACAAATATAGGAATGTAAAGTTAACTATAAACCATAGAAAAAGCTAGCCAAACTTGATTGTTTGGCTAGCTTTTCTTTTTACTTATATAGTTAACTTTACTTACTTACTTTAAAAAGAAGACAAACTCGATCTCCTTCACGTTTATAAAAACGAGATAAATATTTAAAAGATTTGATTTCACCCTGAAATTTTAAGATTTCATTTTCAGAAAGTCCTTTGATACATACAGTGTAAGGGATTTCTGAGAGTTTTTTTTTCTTCATAATACTTAAAATTTGTCGTTCTCTTTCAATTACTTTCACTGCTATTCCTCCAATGAACATACTTCTTTTAATCAGAGTTTTTTTTATTACTTGTTTTTAACTTCGACTAATTGTCTATCTAATTCTACACCATCACTGTCATAGCCAATAATGTAAACTTGATCTGAAGTATTTTTGATTTTATCCACTGCATAATAACGGAATGGGCTGCTTTTAACGGTGGCTTTCGCATAAAGTTTCCCACCGACTTCAAGACGAAGATGGTTAATCTCTCCTGTGTATTCACCATGTAAGTAATTATCTCCACCATTAATTACATATGGGTCTACAGTGATACTACCTTGGTTGACTGTTTCTAATGTTACTTTTTCTTTTGCTAACTCTTTTCCATTCGCATCATAAGCAATCATGTAGACTTGATCATTTTTATTAGTAATTTTATCTACGGCATAATATTGGTATGGGCTACCTTTAGCTGTTGATTTCGCATGCAATTGACCATTGACTTCTAAACGGAAGTGATCAACCAGCCCTTTATAGGTTCCTCTTATATATTTATCCGCTCCACCAATCGTGTATTTCTGTGTGGTTAATGTGATTGGTTGTGTTTCTTTGATTGTTACTTTTTCTTTCGCTAATTCAATACCATTGGCATCATAAGCGATAATGTTTACGTTATCAGATGCTTTTGTAATTTTATCTACCGCATAATATTGGAAAGTATTGCCTGTAACGGTTGATTTTGCATATAGTTTGCCATTGACTTCTAAGCGCAAGTGATCCACGCTTCCAGTATAAGTTCCGCGAACATAACGATCTGTTCCACCTAAAATATAGGCTAATGGTGTCACTGTACCAGTCACTGTTTGCTCTAATGTCACCGTTTGTCGTGTCACTTCTTGGTCATTTTCATTATAAGCAATTAATGTAACTTGATCATTGACATTTTTGATTTTATCCACTGCGTAGTATTGGAATGGACTTCCTTTTACGCCAGCTTTCGCATAAAGAGTACCGTTAACTTCTAATCTTAGATAACTGATATTACCAGTATAAGTTCCACGAATATAGCGATCACTGCCACCAAGAACAAACTTATTCACAGATAACGTCGTCGTAATTTCATTGATCACTACAGATTGTTCAGTAATGATATTTCCTAATCGATCATAAGCAACTAATTCGACTTTATCTGTCGCACTATTAATTTTATCTGATGCAAAGTATTGGAAGGTATTCCCTTTAATCGTTGATTTTGCATATAATTGATCATTCACGCGTAAGCGAATATGATCAATTTCACCTGAAACCGTTCCGCGAATGTAACGATCTGTTCCATTTAATACATATGGTTGAACAGTTAATTCACCTTGAGCAGCAATAATATTAACTTGTTGACGCGCTATTTCTTTGTCTGCAGGATTATAAGCTACAATATAGACTTGGTCATTTGCTTTTTTAACTTTATCTAAAGCATAATAAGCATAATCTGAATCTTTGACGGTTGATTTCGCATAAAGGGTACCATTTACCTCTAATCTTAGATATTCTACGTTTCCTGTAACTGTTCCACGAACGTAGTTATCTGTTCCCCCAAGACGGTAATCTTGAGCAGTTACCGTTCCTATGAATGAATCTAATTTTTCTTGTGCTTGTTCAATTTTAGCTAATAATTGTTGTTTCAAGGAAGATTCAGGTAACACATTGACTTTTTCTCGTGCAGCATCAATTTGCTCTTGGGTATTTGTGTCTTTTGGTTCTTCACCTTCAAAGAGATTATTGACTGCTGTAATAGCTGCATGTTCTTTTAATTTTTCTTGTGCATATTCAATTTTAGCTAATAATTGTTGTTTCAAGCTTGAATCAAGTAACGCATTGACTTTTTCTTTGGCTTCATTGATTTGCTCTTGGGTATTGCTTTCTTTTGGTTCTTCACCCTCAAAAAGATTATTAACTGCTGTATTAGCTGTTGTATAAGCAACCGTTTGGTCAACTAATAATCCATCTTGGACCAAATAAG
>NZ_BJWF01000064.1 GCF_007990225.1 Enterococcus villorum
ACTTCCGACATGCGCTTATCCACGACTAAAGTCACAGGTGTGCGCGCATTGTCCAATCAATTTCTCGATCAGGAGTGAACCATCGTAACTCATAATGTTCGTTGTTTTTTACAGTAAATGCTGTTTCTGATAAATTATTTTCAATGGCGATTTTTTGCATAATTGCATCTGGCAACCATTCATTTAAGACATACACAGCCGCCGGATTCCCTTTAAAAACTTCTGATGAAAATGCGTCAACGATATAATAACTTAATTTCATTTTATTTCGTCTCCTTTACTTTTTGGTAAATGTATTCTGCCAAACAAAGATCTTCAATTGCCAAACCAACTGCATCAAAAATCGTTATAGACTGCCCTTGATTTTCTACAAACGTTTTTCCTGAAACTAGTTCACTCAAAGAACCCAAAATTGCTGACTTTGACAATACTCCTTCTGCTATTGGAATCAATAAATCCCCACTTTCTTTCAAGGTAGCCTCATAGTCATCTACGTAAATATCACTTTCTTTCATCAATTCACTAGTAATTTCACGTGTTTCTGGTGTAAAAGTTCCAATGGCATTAATATGCGTACCTGGTGTGATCCACTCTTTTTGTAAAAAAGCATCTTTACTTGTCGTCAAGGTACAAATAATATCCGCTTGATTAACTGTCTCTTCTAAAGTATCTCCACTTACAAACTCTATTTGTGGATATTTCTTTTTCATTGTTTCTCTAAATGTTAGACTTCTGTCTTTACTTAAATCATAGACAGAAACTTTGTTGATCGGACGAATCGCACAAATCGCTTCTAAATGGGAGACTGCTTGTTGTCCAGCTCCTACTAAAGCTAATGTTTTTGCATCTTTTTTTGCCAAAAAATCAGTGGCTAAAGCAGATACTGCTGCTGTTCGAATCCAAGTAATACTATTGGCGTCTATCATGGCCACTGGTACTCCATTTCTAGAATCAAACAGTAAAATTTCTCCTAAATGTGAAGGTAGTTGCTGCAAGTGATTGTCTGGAAAAGCAGTAATTATTTTTGCCCCAAAATAACGTCCATCACCAAGATAAGCTGGCATTATCGCAAAAATATTTTTATTTTTGCCGTCTGGTAAACTTTCAACTAAACGCGTTGTTTGACTAATTTTCCCGTTTCCGTAATCCATAAAACAATTTCTCATCACTTCAATTGCTTCTTTTACTTTTATTTGTGCAACTACTTCTTCAAAATCGATTATCTTCATTATTCTCTCCTCCTCATTTGTGTAGCTTACGCTTTGAAAACTATACATTCAATAGTAAAATTGTATGGAATACAATTTTAAGAGGTGAAAGTTTTGCCAATCAATTCTTATGATGATTATCCGATTACATGGCGTCCTGATAAAACAAAATTAACACGTCCTATCTATCACTCACTGATCCAACAGTTAGAAGAAGATATTCTCACAAATAAATTACAAAAAAATACCCAATTGCCTTAGCAAAGAGAACTAGCTGATTACTTAGATATTAACTTTACAACAGTCGGACAAGCTTATAAATATGGTATTGAAAAGGGGTTACTGTATACCAACATCGGTAGTGGCACTTTCGTTTCACCAAATGCGTTTACTTCTATCACTATTTCCACTAATCATGTGGCCGACCATGTTATTGATTTTGGTTTAGTTAGTTCTTTTGAAGAATGCAACCATCTTATCGTACCTTTTATTCATTCCGTCAGTAACAACCCAAATGTGGTCGGTTTGTTGAATTACCGTGAGCCTATGGGAACTAATTTTCAATTAAAAACTGCTGTCGAATGGCTACAAACACAAGGGATTCGCACAACGATTCAACAGACAGCGATTATTTCCGGTGTACAAAATGGGCTGGCTATTACCTTAACAGCTTTATTTACTCCAAGGGATCGAATCGCCGTTGATCGTTATACTTATTCAAACTTTATCGAGTTAGCTCATTTGTATCACTTAGAAATTGTTCCTATTGATTTTGATGAAGAAGGGATGATTCCTGAATTACTGTTACAAGAATGTCGTAAGAAAAAAATTAAAGGCCTCTATTTAATGCCCTCTTGTAACAATCCAGTCGGGTTTCAATTGTCTTTCAATCGACGAGAAGAGTTAAAAAAAATTATTTTAAAAGAACAACTATTGGTAATTGAAGATGATATCCATTCATTTTTAACAACCTATTTTCAAAAGAAGGTCCTTCCGCCTTTTCAACAATTATTGCCCAACCAAACCGTTTATTTATCTGGTATGACAAAATTTATTTGTTCAGGATTACGAGTGGCTTATCTGGTTTTTCCTGAACATTTAAGAAAAAAAATTGAACAAGCGATCTTTAATATAAATGTGAAAACTTCTGGACTAGATGCAGAAATCATCACGCAAGTTCTTCGTTCATCAGAAACGGTTCAAAAAATACGAATGACAAAATTTGCACGAACAAAGGAGGCAAATAAACGTTTTGATGCTTATTTTGACTTGCCTCGCCCATCAAATCCTTATCCTTTTTATCGAAATATACCGATAAGCCCTGAGATTTCACCAAGTGTGGTGGAAAAAAATTTTTTAGAAAAAGGCATCCGTCTTTACCATTCCAATCGTTTTACAAGTCAACAACAACCTGATCCGTTTATTCGCATCGCGTTGTCTTCTAATCATTTAGAGATTTTAGAAAAAGGGTTACGTATTATAAAAGAAGAAATCAAAAACTATCAATAATATGAAAATTTAGCTATACGTTCAACAAAAAAGAGAGGATGTTCCTTAGTTTGTGCTTCAACTGCGATAATCAAGTTGTCATAAAATAAAAAGAAGGCCCCGTTCTAATTCCGATTGGAAATAGATAACGTCATGTCCTATATTCTGTAAGTCGAACTATTTTTTATTGTCTTTTATAAAAAAATAAGATAAGATGAGAAAAATAATTTTACTCAAGGAGAATAAATGAAATCATTCATCAAAAAACAGCTCAATCCCTCTGATCGTTCATTGGTTATGGATTTAAAAAATGAAGTAGAAAGGCAACGTACCTGTCAGTTCAAATTAGCTCCTGATTTTGTTAACCAAGAGGATAAATTCATCCGACATTTGCTTTATTTTAGCAATGATTCTCTCAGTGCTTATGCTTTTTTAAGTTTCTATGATGAAACTGAACTAGAGGCAACAATCATTTCACAAAATGAACCACATGTTTTACATGAATTGATTGAAACAATCAGCCAATTTGCCCAAAAAAAGAATTGCTCAAGGATTTTGTTTATTACCGATCCTAAAGATGAATACTTAAACTCTTCTCTGAAACAAAACGCTCAGTTGAAAAAACAGTTTACCGAATATCGTTTAGTCTTACAGCCAGCTAAATTTAAACCGATAAATACGCCATTTATACTCAGAAAAGCAACAATTAATGAAGCTATAGCGATTGCAAGACTACAATTTGGTACAGAAGATCGTCCTCTATTATCTGAGGATTTAGAAAAAACATTCGTCTTTTACTTAAAAGATCAACTGATTGCCTGTGTGCGCATTGAAGAAGACCAAAATTCTTACGGTATTTATGGTTTTGTGGTAGATCCTGCATTTCGTGGTCAAGGATTAGGTAAAATTTGCTTAAACAATATCATACAACAGTTATTAAGGAAAAAAGAAAAAGAAATCTATTTAGAAGTTGATTCAACTAATGAAGTGGCGTATCACTTATATGTAAAAATGGGATTTGAAAAGAAAAGTACGTTTGATTATTATGAACAAGCATTAATAAGTAAGTGAGTAAAAGTTCCTTTTCTTCTTCACTAAACTGAATACAGAAATAGAAGAAACTTCTTCGAAAAATAAGCCATAATTCATGAAATTAAAAAAACAAGTTTCATGAATTATGGCTTACTTCATCTACATTTACTCGTCACAGGATGTTTCTTATCATGTACTTTGAAACATAAAGTACATAGTAATTCAATGTGGAAACGCACTCATTTGTTTGACAAGTCTTCACACTCCTTTCGACCTCGATTATTATATGCGTATTTTCTTGGGTTCTAAAGGTTGGTTTAGCTGACAATGCTATTAGTACGTTCTGTCAGACTTTCTATCATTTTTCTCTCCTAAAAATAGTTTGACCTAGATGAAGTGACTCATAAAAGTTAGAAAAGTCTAGGCGACAAAACAAATCTATAATTTTATTTAAATCATTTTCTAAAAATCCTTGCCCTGCATAGACATCATTAAAATCAAAACGACAAATTTGAAATAACCCTCATCTGGTTCCACAATAAATCTTTTGTTCACAAATGTTTTGATATTTCGCCAAAAATTCTCTGTAAAAACAACAGCTTTTATCTCCTCTATCCATTACCTTTTTAATTCGCCCTTTCCTAACAGAAATGTCAGTACTTTCCGTGTTCGCAATGGTCATGTTCCTAAAGCTTTACTATAGCTTGAGATTCTTTTTGTATGCTGGGCAAAAAAAGTATTTTGATGACGTTCCAATTATTTGCTAAAATTTATTCAAATTTTCTGAAAGGATATTTGTTTGATTAATGGATAAACTAAACCCATAAATACTCTTCACTAAATCATAAAACACTAGCTATTTTTCATAACTTTAACAATTATGATACCAAAAAAACTTTTTATGATGTCAAAATTCAATTGAAGTCAAAATACTATACTATTATTAATAGAGAACATATTCTGTTGTCATTATTTTTTAGGAGGAAATTCGTTATGAAAAAAAATGTATGTAACACATTGCTACTATCGTCGAATAATTTTGCTTTAGACTCTGCTGTTATTCAAAATAGCGTAGCATTGGCTAGTGAAAATAATGATACTAAAACTATTTCTGACATAACAACTTATTCTCATGACGAATCTTATAGTGTACGAAATGAACCTTCTATTCAAACAAAAACGTGGTCAAAGCCTCAAAGTTGGTCAGTATTTAAAGAAAGTCGCACATTTTTAGGAATAGAAACGTATAGTCGAGGCACAAAACTCTCTATTAGTACGAATGCTTTGGGAATGAATATCAAATTAGGCAGAACAACCTCTCTCAGTGGACAATTTATGAAATATTGTCAAAATGCACGAATAACAGTCACTTATAGAGTTTATCGTGAACGAGATAACAAATATATTCGCACACAAACCTCTACGGTAATTACACAATATATTGATTATATTCCAATTTGAAATTGTCAAAATAGACCTTTAGTACGATTTATTGGATTTTCATTCTTCCCCTTACTCATAATAACTTGATAAATATACCATTTTCAAAAAGTTTAAACCTTAGCAATTTAAAAATTTCCTGCATTTTTTTAAGGCTTGAGGCTGAACAGCTTTTTCACGGCGTTCAAGAA
>NZ_BJWF01000065.1 GCF_007990225.1 Enterococcus villorum
AAGTGATTTATGCGGTAGCAGAAGATGAGAATCATCAAACCATCACTGTGGATGGGCAAAATGTAGAAAAACAAGTGACTTTATCTGAACTTGGTGAAGGTGTAGATTATCAATTATCTCCAGATGAATATGTTTTAGGAACCCATTATATCACAGGAGTTTATGATAATGATCAAGCGGATCGTTTACGTTTGCGTGTTGATGGAAAAATTGTGAATACTATTTATCCTGATCAATCATCTAATCAATTTAAAATGTATGCTAGTTCGGTTACATCAACGGACCAAAAAGTGGACGTATTAGAGTACCAAGGAGATGAATTGTTGACTATAAAACCAGTCACAATTAAAGAAGCGCAAGAGATTACGTATAATCTAAGTGCCAATGACTACAATATGGGTGATGCATACGTTACTGGAACATACGATAATGAATATGCAGATACAGTAAAATTAATTGTGGATGGAAAAGTAGTCAAATTAACACACCCTGATTCCTCCCAAACAAGTTATAAACTTGCGGCAAGTAGTTTTATTGATTCAGTTGACCAGGAAGTTGTTATAGCAGAATACAATGGATCAAAAGAATTAACTCGAGTAAATGTTAATGTGACTCAGCCAAAAACATATGAGATCACGCCTGATACCTTTGAGTTAGGAAAAACATCTTTAGTCACAGGTACATGGAATTCAGACGATGATTCAATAAAATATATCAATTTATATGTCAATGACCAACGTGTATCTATTAATGCACTAAATGAAGATGGTACATTTAGTATTAGTACTAAAAATACCATTAAAGCTCCTACCGATAAAGTTGAGTTACAATTAGCTGATGCAAGTAAAATTGCCATAGGTGAAAAAGTTCCTGTTACCGTTCAAAAGAGTGATTATCAGCTAAGTTTAAATGATTATACATTGAATGACACAAAAGTGACAGGAACTTTTGATAGTCGCTACACTACGAATAAAGACCAACTACAATTAGTCATTGACGGTAAGGTGGCAAAACAAGTCGTTTATAGCGAAACAGATACAGCTCCAGGAAAAGAAAATGAAGAGTTTGCGATTGTAGCAAAAGGCTTGATTACAGACAAAAATCAACAAGTCATCGTTCGCCATATCAAAGACGGCAAAAAAGTTGTTGAACAAAATTTGACAATCCAATAACGCTATCTTAAGACTAATCGTCCCTTTTAAAAAGAAAATAAAATAAGACTGATTTTGATCTATTCATCACAATCAGTCTTATTTTTTTGTGTTAACACCTTTTCACATTCGGCATTCTCCTACTTTTCTTAAATTTAAGACCATCAATGTGAAATTTATTTCCCTCTTCGCTCCTTGTTTTCTAAACGCTGAAATATCAAGCAAACTTTCAGATGTTTCAAGGATTGACTACGAATAGGATATGCTTAACCATTCTTATATTCGTAAACTTTAGTCACATAAACTTAATCTTTTCTTTGGCTGTATCGCTTAAAACAAACCAGATACTCTGCTAGATACACAGTTCCCTTTTTCACTTCAATGTAGGATCTCTGCAAAAGCAACAATTGTTCCAATTTCAACGATAAAGCCATTTGATTAACAATATAATTGTTAAATATAAGACAATCGCTTTTTTTCTGATTGGTTTAGTCCCTTTAATCTTACGGAGACAAGTAATTTTTATGTATTCAAAAATAAAAAAAATGGAACTATCAACAGATTTCTCAAAAATAAGTAGTTCCTTCACTGAATTATTTTGATTCATAAAATAAATGACTCATTTTATACAAAGAAATAAACATACGTAAAAGTAGATATTACCTGAAACTTCACTAACGGGTAATATCTACTTTTAGGGAGTATCTACATGGTGGACGTCCACATAAATAGATTAACAAAATTCTTCTACTAATGGACTCTTAAAAAGTTTTTTCTAAGTCCATATATTGAACTATCCTCACTCTATAAAAATGTCATTATATTCCCTATTTAAAGGACATTTTTTAGCACATAACATACTTTACCGATATTACACTAAAAAAGGCAAATTAAGAATAAATGAAACAGAATATGTCTATTCTATATCAATTCAGGAGGAGTAATGAAAACTAAAACTGGCATACGAAACAATAATAAAAGAAACACTTTTTTAAAAAATAATTTTTTAGAACTATTTATCAGTATACCAAAGACAATTTTTTTTAATTTTAAGCTCTTACCAATAAAATATGCAATAAGAATACCGTGTATAGTCTCCTATAAAGTAAAACTAAAAGGGATTAATAGAAACAATTTTATCTTTGAACAACTCCCTTCGCGTTTTGGTAGTATAAGAATTGGATTTGGCAAATCAGCAAGTGGAGAGCGAGAAAGTAAAAAAGGCTTAATTGCTATCACCAATGGAAAAATCATCGTAAAGGATGTTATCGGCCTTTCCCAAGGATGTGTCATCGTAGTAAACAATAGCAATCTTTATTTAGGTAAGAATTTTAAATGTAACTACTCAACAACTATTGTTTCAACAAATAGCGATATTAAATTTGGAGATGATGTCGTTTGTGGGTGGAATGTCACTATAAGAAACATTGATGGTCACTTTATCATTGATAAAGGCAAAGTAAAACAAAATAATTCTCCCATTAAAATAGGGGATCATTCTTGGATTTGTGCTAAAAGCACCATTCTTAAGGGAGTCACTTTAGGAGAAAATAATGTCGTTGCATATGGGTAGTTTATTAACAAAAGCTACTGGGGAAAATAATGTGCTTTATGGAGGTGTTCCCGCTTCTATTATTAAAAAAGATATTAATTGGAAAGAATAAAAAACAAAAGAATCCTTTAAACGATAAAATTGTTTAAAGGATTCTTTTGTTTATATTAACTGTATAGAATGAATCTTTATAAAAAAGTGTTAGTGTTCAATAAACGATTACTGACTATTAACCCTAATCATTGAAAAATTATCTCTATTCACTACCTACTTTTTTGAAGTAAAATTTCACTTTATTTAACAGAAGAACGGTTAAAATGGTACTTAATAAAAGATAAACATAGTTCAATTCCCACTTATTCAAAAATGGAACAGTCTCTTCTAGATAAAACTCATATATAAATAAGAAAAATACATGTACAAAATAAATCAGTTGCGAATTTATAGATAAAAATTTAATACTATTTACTACCCAAATATTTTTAAACTCAACTAAATGGACGATTACCCAAAGCACAATGGCACAAAAACATCCATAAAATATAAATGGTGCTTGAGGTGGATATTTAAAGGTATTAAATCCCGAAAAGCCTAAGACAGAGAAACTAATGATTAGGCCAATAAGCATGATCAATGAAGCTTTCATGCCATTTTTTGTGTTTATTTTTTTTGCTACAAGTCCTAAAAATGCAATAGGACAATACCCGAATGACAATGGAATGATTTGATCATACCAATACTGGAAATCATTAGGAATAGCTTTTTCCAAGTAGATTAGCAAGCATTGAAAAACAACTAATCCTAAAAATATCAACAGAATTGAGGATAATTGAGATGCTTTTTCACTTAATTTATACAATATTGGTAAACTTAAAGAAACTAAGAAAAAAGTACGCATGATCCAACCATATCCGTATGATGTTTCCATGTAAAAAGAATGAATAATATAGTGAGCATCAAAATGATATGGGGTATTTAAAAAGAAATCAATCATATAAAATACACTAAATAAAATGATCAAAAATAAAATAGTTGGTAACAATAATCGTTTTATTCTTTTTTTCACATATCGTAAATATGAAACATTTTTGCTACTGTAATAATAAGATATTCCCAAACAAAAAGCCATTAAAGGTACATCAAAACTTCTTAAGTTAAATATAAAATATTTAACTCCTGAATGTGCAAGTAAAATAGATACTATTGCAATAGCCCGTAACGTATCGACTTTTAAATCTCTCATAAAATCCTTCTTTCACTTTATGACTCAGATATATTAAGTTGCTCTTTTAAATTTTTCTTTGCTTTCATCAATTCATCATCACTGATCTTTTGGTATGAAATTCCTTGTTCACCAGTCACTCCATCTCCAGTAAAACCTTCTCCTACTAATTGCTGAGACTCTATATTTGTCAATGCAACACGATAATTTTCAAATAACAACTTAAGCGTTTGCCATGATAAATCTGTCTTAAAATTATCACCTAAAATTTCCAATAGATCATCATAATTAGTTAAGGTATCCAATGATTTCACTTTGTTGAGTATACCTGTGATAACTTGTCTTTGTCTTTCCTGCCGTCCATAGTCACCCTTTGGATCATCATATCTCATGCGTGAATACTGCAAAGCTTTTTCTCCATCTAAAGATAACTTACCTATCGGAAATTCAGTGGTGCCATACTTAAAGCTAAATTTATTATTCACTTCTATTCCGCCAACTGCATCTACTATTTCTTTTATTCCTTTTAGATCAACTTGTGCATAATGATCGATTGGGATATCTAAAAGATTCTCAACTGAAGCAATTGCCATAGGAACCCCACCATAAGCATAGGCATGATTAATTTTATCTTTTGTATTTTTTCCAATAATATCTGCGTATGTATCTCTTGGGATACTCAATAAAGTAGTTGTTTTATTGGTTGGATTAACTGTCGCAACAATCAATACATCTGATCTACCTTGGTCCTCTCTTCCATAATCTCCTGAGTCAGTACCAATTAATAGAATTGAAAAAGCATCGCCTTCTGCGTAGTCAACATATTTATTTCTCTTAGATTCAGAAATCCGTTCTACAGATTCGTAAGAACGATCTGCTGTTTTCTTTATATCCATATAGATTTTTCCAAAATAACCAATCACAATTAATACCATCCCAAAGAGTATCGTCGTTATCGTAATTAAAAAGATTTTTTTCTTACTCATAGTTTCCTCCATTATTAAATTAACCTAAAAGCCTATTCTATATAAGAATAACAAATCCTAAAGATATATAGGTACTAACATTTACTACTTTATAATCCCACTTTAGAAAACAAAAATTCTAATACAAGTAAAAGTAAAGAAAGAAGAACAACCCTTAATAAAAGATTGTTCTTCTTTCTTTATTTTTTCCTTTTCAACAAATATAAATATATTCCTAAAACAACCATAAGCACTACGATACCAATGACCATTAATGATGTTTGATTCTTTTCATTAGTTTTTGGAAATACGCTTTTGTGTTGTTCAATTTTAGACTTCATACTATCGGTTTTTGTTAGTGTGACACTCCCCGGT
>NZ_BJWF01000066.1 GCF_007990225.1 Enterococcus villorum
GAATAAGGTTGTGAAAAGGCTGGTCTGCATCAGACAATAAGAACAAACAGAGAAAAATAGCTTTTCATATTTTGAGAGTTTTTGACTTATTGGTTAATCAAACGATTCCAACGATCGATCCAATCTGTCATTTGCCCATTGACGAAATCAAAGTCGATTGTTTTTGCACGATCTGCAATGGCACCATAGGTCATGTTTCCAGCTTCTTCATCACTTAATTCTACTTTTGCATTAGTTGGTCCTTCATTTAGCGAAAGTGCCTTTTTCTTTTGTGACTCTTCGCTAATTCGATTATTGATAAATGAGTAAGCTAGCTCTTTATTTGCTGCTTCTTTTGGAATATTCACTGTGTTATAGTTCGCATATGTCCCACTTTCAGGAACGACATAATTGATTGTGTCAGAATCACCTTTGATAATATCGTAAGCAAAGTCCATCACTACTGCTGCTTCAATTTCTCCAGCTTGGAACATATTTGCTAGGTCGGAAGATTTTGAATAGGTCTTAACAACATTCGGTTTTAACTCCTCCAAGGCTTTGAATGCTGCTTTTCCATTATCCTTTTCAATATCTACACCCGCATGTTCGCTCGCAATATACATCATCAATGGTCCAGCAGTTGTGGTAATTTCAGGAATAGAGATTTTCCCTTTCAATGCAGCATCCCAAAGATCTGACCAATCCGTGATTTCTTTACCAACTTTTTCCTTGTCATAAACGATCCCAACGCTATTAACGGCAATTGGCACGCCAGCGCCACTTTCAAAGACTTCTTTTGCCCCGGAAGTTAAGTCCTTTACATTAGGAATCTTTGTCTCATCCAATTTTTCGAACAATCCTTGCGAAGCACCATCTGCTGAATTTGCTTGTGCTAATTCGATGACGTCGATCCCTTTAGGATTACTGATTAGTTTATTGAAACGATCGCCACTATTCCCAACATCTAGTGTAACTTTCGCATCAAATTCTTTTTCAAATGGAGCCATGATATCACTTTTTACGATATCTTCACTTAGCCCAAAGGTCGATACGACTAACTTTTTTGTATCGGAAGAATTTGCTTTTTCTCCTCCTCCACAAGCTGTCAACATCATCATACTTGCTACAACTACTGAACCTAATAGAAAGCCTTTTTTCACTTATTTTTCCCCTTTTCTTCTTTTACTGGTCTTCCAAAAGAACGATCTTATCTTTTGGAAAATGCAAGACGATTTGATCGCCTGCGTGATACACTTGTTTGTCAGTACCATTCACTAAAAATTTTCCTAAGTCCGTTGCTACTTCATACTGGTAGCTTTTTCCAAGGAACGTTCTGATTTTCACTTCACCTGTAACTAAATTTTCTGTCGCATTTGTAGCAATCTCTATATCCTCTGGTCGGATAGTCGCTACTAGTTTTGCAGCTTTCAATGGAGGATAAGAAACCTCAAATACATTTCCACCCGCTTGATAGCGATCTCCATCGATTGGTTCAACCGAAAAGAAATTTTCAAATCCAATGAAATGTGCAACAAAACGCGTTTTAGGGTGGCGGTAGATATTTTCTGGTGTATCATATTGTTCGATTATTCCGTTGTTCATAACTGCCACTTTATCAGAAATTGAGAAACACTCTTCCTGATCGTGGGTCACAAAAACAGTTGTGATGCCTAGCTGTTGCTGGATACGTTTAATTTCAATTCGCATTTGAACACGTAGCTTCGCATCTAAGTTGCTTAGCGGTTCATCTAACAACAATAGTTCTGGTTGAATCACTAATGCTCGCGCTAAAGCTACTCGTTGACGCTGACCTCCTGACAGTTGTTTTGGATAACGTTCGCCTAATTGCTCTAACCCGCAGATTGCCAACATATCTGCTACTTTTTTGGCAATCTCTGCTTTGCTTTCTTTTCGTAGCTTTAACCCAAATGCTACATTTTCGGCAATTGTTAAATGTGGAAACAACGCATAACTTTGAAATACCATACCAAAATTACGTTTATGCACAGGTACTTTCACTAGTTCTTGGTCATTCAACATGAATGAACCATCATCGGGTGAAACCAATCCGGCAATGACACGTAATGTCGTCGTTTTACCACAACCACTAGGGCCCAATAAAGAAACAAGCTCTCCTTTTTCCATAGAAATAGATAAATCTTCCAATATATTTTGTTTTCCGTCGTAACTAACACGGATATTATTCAAATTTACAAAACTCACGGTTTCCCTCCTCATAGTATTCCAGTCACATTTTATTATTTCCTATCTTCTTTCAAGTAAAACTGCTAGGCAATTGAAGCTAATCCTAGTGTTTTTTCAATAATAAACATTAAGAAAACAGTTAATACCATAATCATCACTGAAATAGCCGACACAGTCGGATCATACGCATATTCAATGTAGCTTAATAATGAAGTAGGTAGCATCGTCACTCCTGGTCCAGATAAAAACATTGATACTGGGACATTATTAAATGAATTAACAAACGCCAACATAAATGCCGCAAAAATCCCTGAAGAAACATTTGGCAAAACAACTTGCATAAATGCACGTGTTTTTGTACAGCCTAATGTCCAAGCAACCTCTTCAATCGAAAAATCCAACTGCTCCATGCTTGAACCGACTACTCGAATAATATAAGGTAAACTAATTAAAAAATGGCCAATCAATAAGGCTTGAATAACTGGTAAGTTAAACTTAATAACCGCGTACTGGAACAAGGAATACCCCACAACGATTCCTGGAATCATTGTTGGCGATAAAAAGAAGCTTTTAAAAAGCTGTTTACTATTTATGTGGTAACGAGACAACGCATAAGAAGTGGGCACTCCGACTAATAAAGCCAACAAAGTCGCTCCAATACCAATGAACAGACTTAATTTGAAGCTGTTCATAAATGTTTCAGAACTTAATGCTTTTTGGTACCAATCCAATGAAAATTCATCAATCGGGAATTGAATGGTTGATGATTTTCCAAAAGAAGTCACTACAATAATGAGCAGTGGTAAAAATAAGAAAATAAAAACGAGTCCTGCGATGATTGACATTCCTTTTTGCTTACGCATGATTCATTTCCCTCCGATCTAAACGAGCGGCAATCAGATTTAATCCTTTGTTAACAATCAGAGTTGCCACAATCATAATCAATGCAATCACACTGGCAGAGGTCCAATCACCTAAAGTCGAAGCTTTTTGATAAAGGAAAGTTGCCATCATCATATTTTTATTCCCTCCTAAAAGTTGCGGTGTCGTATAGGCCGTTAATGTCCCTGTAAACACTAAAATACTGCCCACGATCACACCGGGCGTACAAAGAGGAAGTACGATTTTGTAAAAAGTCTTGAATGGGCTAGCACCTAGTGTTTCAGATGCTTCAAGTGTTTCTTTTTCAATATTTTCCATCACACCAACAAGGGTCAAAACCATGGTTGGTAAGAATAAATAAACGGAACCAATAATAATTGCAAACTCTGTATATAATAAATTCAGTGGTTGCTCAATGAGTCCCATTCGCACTAAGAAATTGTTGACGACACCCGTTTTCCCTAAAATATTGATCCATGCAAAACTTCGAATAACCGAATTCGTCAATAAAGGAAACATGGTCATTGCCATCAACAAACTTTTCCATTTTTTACTAACACCAGCAATAAAGTATGCGGTTGGAATACCCATGATTGTAGAAATCAGGGTAACAATTACTGAAACACGTATCGTACGAATAAAAATTTTCAAATTATATTCATCCGTCAAAAAACGAGTGTAAGCATTCAAATTGATACCTGTTTCAGTAAAAATAGTTGGCCAAATAATATTAACTAATGGCAAAAACATAAAAAATAATAATAAGATCGTCCCTGGTGCAATGATCAAATACGGAACATTCTTTTTCATTTTTGTCCTCCTCATTCGTGTTCTGTCTCATTATAAGAAAAAGAACGAACATTTTCAATGTTTTTTCGTTAAATTTTCATAATAAAATTAATATAAACTTTTAATAGCTATAAAAGCCTCTCGTTCGTTCGCTTTTAACAAAAAACGATCTTTTATTATATTATCCTTTATCAAACAACACCTGGAATTTTTTGCCATATATTTTTTTATTTCAACAAACGATCCTTATATAGTCTACTATTGAGCTATTTTTATAATGAAAAGCAATAGGAAAAACACACGAGTAATTTAAGCACAATAAAAGCATTTCAACATACATTCTGATCTAATGTTCGTGAAATGTTTTTTTATCTCAAAATTTATTATTCTTTACCTTTTTATTTTCTGCCAATCAATTCATTCCCAAAGAAATTGATTGACAATTCTGTACACTTCCTGATTTTCATGAAGCATACTATGCATGACATTCTCTCTAGTGATGATTTTTTCTTCTACATTTACTTATTCAATCCCGATCAATAGACTCTTACAAGCTACAATCTACCTGATGATCAATCAGTAGATTCTAGCCTGTTTTTACTCTCAGCTTTCATGCTTGAAATGAGTGTCTTTTTTAGAAAAAAGTATAAAAGCGAGATGAGTTTGCCTCATCTCGCTTTTATTTTGCTAACATTCTATCACTATCTACAAATTATTAGAATAACTTACGTTGTTTGCGAGTGAAATAAATGACTACTACAGTAACTACTAAAAGGATAATCCCTAAAACAATCCAACCAATCTTTGTGGTCTCATTCGTTTTTGGCAAGTTCGGCGTATTACGGTTGATCGTATTTGGTAAAGACTTCGTATCACGGCTCGGCATGCTTGGTAAGACTGGCGTATTACGGTTCGGTAAGTTTGGTAAGACCGGCGTATTACGGTTCGGTGTGTTTGGTACGTTCGCATCGTCCTGTTTCGTTGTTTTCACTTGATTATTGAAAACAGCTGGCTCTTTTTGAACAACCTCAGCAATTAGTTTTCCTGCTTGATCTTTTACGTTCACTGTCACTTGGTACTCTTTAGTGTCATACGTGATCGTGCTATCTGCCCCAGCTTTTTCACGAATGGTGTAATGATGTTCACCGGCTTCTTTGTAAACTAATTCGTCAAAGTAAATTTGGCCCGTGCTGTCATTTGTTTTTGTTTGAAGTACTTTTCCTTCTTCATCGA
>NZ_BJWF01000067.1 GCF_007990225.1 Enterococcus villorum
TTCGTTATTTAATTGTGTTTTACATGAAGATAAGTGAATTTACAGCATTTATAAATTTTTATATACCGCAAATTATCCCAAGTTTTTATATATCCTACCCGAGTTTATACCCGAAAATATAATTTTTAAGTGTTATTTTATATCTTTTTTTAATAGTTTTTCAAACGCTGTAGTTGCTGTATCTTTTTCTTTGCGTAAGACATGGCCATAAACATTCATTGTAGTATTAAAATCTCGGTGTCCTAATCGTTTTTGAAGCTCTTTTGGAGTCATATTAGGGTCGCTAAGCAAATAGGTAGCTGATGTATGTCTAATGTCGTGAAAACGAATGTGACGCAAATTGTGACGTTTGGTGAATCGTTTGAACTTCTTATACAGATAACTTCCACGTGGCAAAGTTCCATCTTGTTTTGTATCAAATATAAAATAGTGTTTTAATTTCTTTATATTTAATTTCCAACGAATCTTTTTATTCTCTTTGACTAATTCATCTAGCATATCGAATAAATAAGCAGGACCGGTTACTATTTTTTCATCATCATCATTTTTCAAACCTGGAAGCAACCGAATATCTGACTTTCCATCTACTTCTGAAATCCGCTGATGAAATCTTATTTCTTGTTTATCAAAGTCAATATCTTTTTCTTCTAAAGCTGCAATTTCTCCTTGTCTTGCTCCTGTAATAAATGCTAGAACAATTAAAGTTTTAATTTCTATGCTTTCCTCAAATGCTGCTTTTAACATTGCATGAATTTCTTCTTCCGAATAAGGTTCTTCGATATTCTTTTTTACGCCTTTTTCTTTTGGTATTTTTACATTTTCCACAGGATTTTCTTTAATTGCTCCGTACTCATTTTTAGCCATCAAAAATAAGTTGTTAACGGCGTATAACATACGAAGCTTTGTATTTCTTGATAAAGGTTTATCAGAGTTTCTTCCAGGATCTTTTGTATTGATTCTTTGAGCATTAACAACAATTTTCTTTATCATGTATGGTTTGATATCGATTAGAGGGATAAAATCAAATTTATCAAGAAATCTATTCTCGATCATTCGCTTATAGTTATGATAAGACTTTGGCTCTAAATTTTTTTCGGCCTCTGAAAGCCATATTTTTCTATAAAATTCACCAAAAGTTATATTGAATAAATCCAACGAATCATCGGTCATTCCTTCGAATTGCTCTAACCAGATGTTCAATTCTTTATATGCCGCTCTTTTACTATTCGCTTTTATAGTTTTGCTTTTTCTTTTTGCCGAGCCATCAGGTTTGTACCCTAATACAGCTCTTAGTCTATATGTTTCATTGTCTACTTGTTCTAAGTATCCTGTTACTTCTGACATAATTGAATCAGCTCTCTTTCTCTGATACAATAGGAACTATAAAGAAGCCTATTGTTTGGGTTTTATTGCTATGTACGATCTAACTCTTGATGGGGTGGGATCGTACTTTTTTCAGTTTAATGATATAATTGGACTATAAATAGACCATCCAATTAAGAGGTGAGAAAAATGAATGTAAAAGATTTGATAAACAGTCTAGAATCATTCCCTGATAATTACATTGTAAAAACAGTTGTAGCAGTTAATGGTGAGGGATATTACACTTCAATTGAACCAATTAGCAAAAACAATATTGAAATAAGGGAACAAGAGGTAATTATTTATTGTGAATAGATTCGAAAATTTTTGAGTTAGCTTGAAAAATTTCTAATCTAGCCTTTGAGTGAGCAAGTGCCTCTTCGAAAGAATAGGGTTTATTATAACCCGTCAAACCATCAATGGGAGTTCGACCTACGACATTAGAATTATCAGTCATCAAAGTGGAAGCTCCGCTTTCCAAATCAGATCTTTTCAAAATTTTTTCGATTTGAAGATACACTAATCTAAGATCTCCCAGTTTTTGAAAAAGTGTGTGCGGATAGTTGTCGCTTAGTGGTAGCTTTTGTTCTATTGAGTTGATAAAGCTTAAAATTGCCTTTGCACACTTAGAGACATCTTTTTCAACAGGATAATGAGAGCCGTGAATGACTGTATTTCTTAATGTTTTAATTTTATTGGGAATATCTGGAGCAATTTCATTAAAAAATGCTGCATATAGAGTATTGAAGGCCCCGTCAATTTGAACTGAACTTTTAGAAATTGGTTTAAGATAATCAATCAATTCTTTATATGAAAAATTGAATTTCTCCATCATGACAAGTTGAACAAAGGTTAGTCTAAACATTTCATAGCTATGATAAAGCGAAGTAAATGCTTCGAAATATTCTTTTTTATGATATGCATATAAACCATTTTGAAAGAATATTGGGTAATCTGGTACTGCATGAAAGTATTTTATTTTGTGTCCCCTGTTTGAGCAAGTTAACTCATGGAAATGATTATTGGTGTATTCGCCGACAGCAAATCCAAATTCGTTATTTCTGGAACAAATTGTACAGTTAGAAATTATTTGTATTGACAAAAAATTCACCTACCATCATAATTGTTAGTCTTATGTTAAAACTAATTTAGCTGATCTCAGAAATAAGGTTTCTAGTCCGTGTGCCAGCACGGGCTTTTTTTGTGAAAAATTTACGCGCTAATAAATTGAGTTTGATAGATAACTGATGATGCTATTATTTCTTTTACCTTATCTGACATAATGCTTTTAGTATAGTTTATATAAGTATCGACTATGATTAGAGCAGTTTCATAGTCTAAAGCTTTTATTCCTTGAAATATGTTTGTATGAAAATAATAATAGTTAAAAGAAGAAAGATGGTTGATTACTTCACATATAGTTGTATCATCATAATCTCGATAATCTAAAATTAACTTTAAAGCAAAGTTTTTATTCATATCTAAATTAAATACTAAATAATTTTTAAGTCTCATCAGTAAATTAGCGTATGAGCATTCAAATTTAAAACACAATCCAGCAAATGTTGGTTTTGTTTTCATTTCCTCAGCTATTGACTTGTCAGAAATCATCATCACAGAAGCTAAGACATCCGCTTCTGTTTCAGAACGTTTATCTCCAGGAGCTGGAATTGTTTTTGCACTGAAAAATATTTTGTCTATTTTTCCCTTTTCTAAATGTAAAAAACCATGAGCTATTTCATGTAAAGTTGTGAAATGTTGTCTTCCAGAATTGTGTGTATGGTTCTTATTTACAATAATGGAGACAACACCATCAATTAACCTGGTTCTTCCAGATATAAATTTTGATGCTGTGTCACCATAGTCATAATATAAAATTTCGTAGCCTAATTTTTCTGTACAATACTTAACATAATGGTGCCATCTCAAATCTTTTATTTGGAGTTTAAAATACTCACCTACTTTAGTTTGCAGTGGCAATACGTATGATGTAATTTCTAAATATTCATCTTTTGTTAGTTCCTCATTTCTATTTATATATTTCAAATCTTAGTTCCCACCCTTACGATTACGAATTTGTTCTCTTGCTAATTTTTCCGCGAATTCAATCTGTCTTCTAACTTCCTCCATATCTTCTGGAGACATGTCGGTATCGTCCATTCGGTAATAAACCAATGGATCAAGCTCCTCCTCAATGTTTTTATCTAATGGAGTAGGGATATCCGTGCGTCCTAATAAATAATCAGTAGTGACATTAAAATAATCAGCAACTAATTGTAAATTATGACCCCCTGGAGTTTTTCTTTTCCATGCATATAAAGTATTTTTCCCCAGTCCAATTTTTTCTTCGAGCTTATTAATGGAAATACCTTGCTTGTCGCAAAGATATTTAAGTCTATCAAAAGCTGTCATAAAAGCCTTCCTCTCTTGCTTCTAGAAAAAAGTTAAACTTTATGCTAAAAAACTCATTGACAATTAAACTTAAGTTTTGTATACTTTTTTCGTAAGCTAGTTATTAAGTTTCAAACAAAACTAAAGAGAACCAATAAAAAATAAACAATTTCACGGTCGCCAAACTTAGAAATGTTGATTTATGGTTTTTTTAGGGTTATTTAACTATGCATTGATTTTAAACTATAGTTTAAAATGTGTCAACACTTAGTTTAGAAAAAAGCTTAATAACTAGTTGAATAATGAAAAAGGAGGAATCGGGATGCTTATTACAGATTTCAAAGAAATAGTGTTGATTCAAATGGATCGGCAAAACAAGACTTGGAAGCAACTATCTCAAATCATAGGTAAGTCCCCAACTTACACAAAACAAGTAGTTTCCAGAATACAAGATGGGCCAAATGCTAGAAAATACCGTCAAATGATTGCTGCTGAATTGGGAATTGTTTATGCAGGGGAGGAAAACAAATGAAAGAACTAATCAAAGTAACAACGAATGAAAATAAGGAACAACTAGTTAGTGGTAGAGAACTACATGAATTTTTAGAAGTCGGTACGCAGTATACAAAATGGTTTGATCGAATGGTTGAATATGGATTTGCTGAAAATATTGATTTTTTAACTATTAGTCAAAAAAGACTAACAGCTCAAGGCAATGCAACAACTTATATTGATCATGCTATGAAACTCGACATGGCAAAAGAAATCTCCATGATTCAACGAACAGAGAAAGGTAAACAAGCTCGTCAATATTTTATTCAAGTAGAAAAAGAATACAAACAACAATTACTTGATACTTCAAAACTAAGTCCAGAACTTCAAATGTTCCAAGGAATATTTAACGCAGTAGCTAAGCAAGAGTTAGAGACAAAACGTTTAGCAACACAAATGGACAATATCACTGAAATTGTGGCGTTGAATACTACTGATTGGCGTAGAGATTGCCGGAACCTTGTAAATAAAATGGCACAAACGCAAGGAGGATACGGAGCTTACC
>NZ_BJWF01000068.1 GCF_007990225.1 Enterococcus villorum
GCTGGCTATGGAACACCGCATGCTCTGCTTCAAGAATTAAAAACGAAGATATGGAAATAGCTTGAAACGAAAGTATTCTTTACTTTCGTTTCAAGCTATTTTCTGTTAGAGAAATCAAGCAAAATTTGATCAAAAGATTGAGTGAATGACTATGTGATAGAATAAAAAGTATCGTTTCCGTTAGAAAAACATTTGTCAAAAGTCAAAACGTTCAATGATGTTCACTGATTGTTAAAAAACATTTTTTATTTTTTGCAACCAATAATTTTTATATTTTTCTAATTTATGGTATCATCATTTTGTTAGTTATTATAAAAACAAAACTTAGAAAGGGCGTCACTATGCAAGTATACGGGATTGATGCGATTATCCGGATCGTCAGTCATTTGGCTTTTATTTATTTAGCTTTTTGGTCGTTACGTTCCTTACGTATTGACATGTTTTTTAAAAAGTTACATAATACACAAATTCGAATGGCAATCGTACTTTTTTCCATTTTTTTAGGGTATACTGCCAGCAATTTTTTCTTAGAAATCATTGCTTTGTACCGAAATCTTTTCGTTAGCCTATAGTTGAAAAAAGGTACTATTTTTTTAATAGCAAAAATGATATAATAGAAAAGATTTTGAGCTTTCGTAGCTCATGGGAATTTTTGGGGGGAACAACATGGAAGAGATCATCGTCAAAGGTGGCAATCAATTAAATGGAACAGTAAAAATCGAGGGAGCTAAAAATGCTGTTTTGCCAATTTTAGCTGCTAGTTTGTTGGCTGAAGAAGGAACAACCGTTTTAGATAATGTTCCGATACTTTCGGACGTTTTCACGATGAATCAAGTGATTCGTCATTTAAATGTGGATGTAGAGTTTGATGAAGAAAAGAATCAAGTAACGCTTGATGCGTCAAGACAGTTAGAAATTGAAGCACCATATGAGTACGTAAGCCAAATGCGTGCCTCTATCGTTGTAATGGGTCCATTACTTGCTAGAAATGGTCATGCAAAGGTTGCCATGCCAGGAGGATGTGCAATTGGGAAACGACCAATTGATTTACACCTGAAAGGTTTCCAAGCATTGGGAGCAAAAATCATTCAAAAGAATGGCTATATTGAAGCAATTGCTGATCAATTAATAGGAAATACGATTTATTTAGATTTTCCAAGCGTTGGAGCTACTCAAAATATTATGATGGCAGCTGTGAAAGCCAAAGGAACAACAATTATTGAAAACGTGGCTCGTGAGCCTGAAATTGTTGACCTTGCCAATATTTTAAATAAAATGGGCGCAAACGTTTATGGCGCTGGAACTGAGACAATGCGTATTGAAGGCGTTGAGCATCTTCATGCAGTAAAACACTCGATTGTTCAAGACCGAATTGAAGCGGGTACCTTTATGGTAGCAGCGGCGATGACTCAAGGAAATGTTTTGATTGCAGATGCGATTTCAGAACACAATCGTCCATTGATTTCTAAGCTAATTGAAATGGGTGCGACAATTACTGAAGAAGAAGAGGGTATCCGTGTAGTTGGACCAAAACATATTTTACCAACGGATGTGAAAACAATGCCACATCCAGGCTTCCCTACAGATATGCAAGCACAAATGACAGCTATTCAATTAGTAGCAGAAGGAACAAGTGTCGTCACCGAAACAGTTTTTGAAAATCGATTCCAACATTTAGAAGAAATGCGACGAATGAATGCGCATGTTAAAATTGATGGAAACGTAGCGATAATGGATGGGAAACATGAATTACAAGGTGCTGAAGTATATGCGACTGATTTACGAGCAGCAGCAGCACTTGTATTGGCTGGTCTAAAAGCAAATGGTATTACACGTGTCCGTAACCTTAAATACTTAGATCGTGGCTATTATCAATTTCATATTAAATTGCAAAACTTAGGTGCCGATGTGGAACGTGTAGAAACGGATCAAACGCCTACTGTTAAGACAGCACAAATCATTGCTTAAGGACGTGGATAAATGAATAGCCAACGCTATATTTTAATCAGTTTGGTGAAGATTTTAGTCGTCATACTATTACTGATTCTTTTATTTATTGCTGGAACAATGATTGGATATGGTGTAGTCGGTGGCGGAAATCCTTTAAGAGTATTTCAACCAAGCTTATGGCTTCACATTCAAGCATTTTTCAGTTAAAGAGTAGTGTTAAGCATAAAGTTTTGAGACAATAAAAAGGATTTCTTCAAACGGCGATTCAGTTTTGAGAAATCCTTTTTTATTCTGTCATTCATGAGATGATTGCGGTCATACATTAGAATCTTGTCCCTTCTTCGAAAACAAGAATGGTCAAATAAAAATGAGGTGTAGTTATGAAAAAAATGTTGATTTCTTTCGTACGTTTTTATCAACGATTTATTTCTCCAGCTTTTCCCCCTAGTTGTCGGTACTACCCGACTTGCTCTAATTATATGATACAAGCTATTCAAATTCACGGAGCATTTAAAGGAACATTAATGGGTACAGCGCGCATTTTACGATGCCATCCATTCGTTAAAGGTGGTATTGATTACGTACCGTTAAACTATCAATTAACGAGAAATAAAAAAGACAAAGAGATGCCTGATTATGGAGAATAAGGACAATAAAGCTAAAGTATCATCCAAGATACACATGATCATGCCACTCGATAAAGCAAATCTGCCATGGTCATTGCTGTTAGATGCCGATCCTGATAAGGAGAAAGTGCAGCAGTACATAGATAGTGGCACTGGTTTTGTTTGGCAAAGAGATAACGCTATTTTAGGTGTTATCATTTTTGTTGTAAGAAAGACAGAATTTGAAATAATGAACGTAGCAGTAACGTCTAAAGAACAAAATAAAGGTATTGGTTACAATTTATTAATATACACGCTACAAGAATTACAAAAAATCAAAACAACGCAACAAAAAATCATCGTACGAACTGGCAGTATTACGTCAAATGCCTTACATTTATATCGAAAAGTTGGGTTTAAAGCAACAATTATTGAAAGAGATTATTTCATCAAGAACTACCAAGAACCCATTTATGAGAACGGAAAATTATTGCGAGATCAAGTGACGTTAGAAATACGAGTTTAAATCCCATTGTAAAAAGGCTTTCAAAATCATGCGAATTATCTTAGAATAAGAGCAGTATGAGAAAAGGAGAGAAAATAACGATGGGAATTTTAGTTTTTGATTTTGGTGGTTCAGCAGTCAAATATGGGTATTGGAATGGGAAAAAACTAGATTATAATGGTCAGTTTCCCACTCCAAAAACATGGGAAAAAATGAAAACGCATTTATTGGTAGAGTTTAATAAAATAGCTACCTTGACAACGATCGAAGGTGTGGCGATCAGTTCACCAGGCGTAGTAAATCACGAAAAACAAACAATAGAAGGGATCAGTGCTATTTCCTATATTCATGGATTTAATATTTTTCAAGAACTAGAAGAACTGTTTCAATTGCCAGTCACGATCGAAAATGATGCAAATTGTGCCGGGATGGCTGAATATTATGAAGGAGCAGCAAAAGAATACCAAAATGTAGCCTTTGTTGTACTTGGTACTGGTGTCGGGGGAGCTATTTTTAATAATGGTCAATTAAATAAAGGTGCTCATCTATACGGCGGAGAATTTGGTCTAATGTTCTTAGAAGGAGATAAAACGTTTAGTATGTTAGGAACCGCTGTTCAAATGGCTTGGCGGTATTGTGAACGTAAAGGTGTCGAACGATCTTCTTATAGCGGAAAAGAAGTATTTGAATTGGCAGAAAAAGGAGATAAAATTGCAAGGGAAGAAGTAGAGAAATTTTATGATTACTTAACAAAAGGGCTGTTTAGTATTCAATTTACAACTGATCCAGAAGTGATTGTAATCGGTGGTGGAATTTCAGCAAAAGAAGGATTATTAGAAGAAATTAATCTACGAATGAAGCGATTGACGAAACAATTTGAATTAAATGATTTTGATCCCAAAATTTTGTTATGTGATTATCGTAATGACGCTAATCTGATCGGGGCAGCAGCAAACTTTAACGCAAGACGTGAAGGTTTGGTTTAGGCTAAGAGAAAACTTTTAGACATAAGACATGTATTCCATCTTTGAATATGATAAACTATCATGGAGGTGGAAAAGATGTCAAAAAAAAATAAAGATATTGAAGTTCGTATCGAAGAAATCAAAAAACAAATTAATGGAACAAACTATGAAGTCACTCAGTTATTTATTGGCAAAAAAATGATTGGTGAAATTTTGGCTTATGGACCAAAAGAATTTGAAATTTTCTTTGGTGAAGAAGATTTTGGTAAAGAAAAAAGCCTTGAAAATGCGATAGAAACAGTGATTCGTCACTGGAATCTGCATGAATAAAAAAATATCAAAAAAATTTTCAATAAAGGGTTGCATAAATCTGGAAAATTAGGTATTATAACTAAGTCAGGTTGATACAAACCTTTTGGA
>NZ_BJWF01000069.1 GCF_007990225.1 Enterococcus villorum
TGCTGTAAATAGGTAAGTAATATGTTTTAAAATAATTTTTCATTTTATAGCAAACAAAAAGAGGAGTGACAAGTCTTTTATCCCCCTCCTATGGTATACATAACAAAAATTTTATTTTAAATCTGCTTTTTTATTTCTAGGCCAAAATAAAAGAATCAGCCAATTTGTAACAACAGAAGTGACCAAACTAACTAAGTAGGTAAATGTTTCAATAGATACTCTTTCTTATTTAATCCAATTATATTTATTCCAAAAAATACATATTCAACCATCACGTATCAATAAAATAAATATCCCTTTTTTATTTTCAACGTATCCTCTCAAAAAAACAAAAAAACAACTGTCCAATGAGCTGTAATTTAACGAATATACAAATATTTTACCACACCATTTTCTAAACCATCTTGACTATGAACTTCAACATTTGTCAGATAATTCACAAAATCTATCATTGTTTTTTCACCGCTTTTTACTCCTATGTTTTTTGCAACATATTTAACGACTTCTTTTAGCACAGTAAGTTTCCACCTTGGCATCCGTAAACATTTAATTTTCATACAACTGTTTCACCATTATTAAATCACAGAATTGACTGATTCTGGTTCTACTACCTCTCAAGTATTTCTATCTACTTTCTTTACATAAAAATAAAGAAAAAAAGAAAAAAGTTAGTCTATAGAATAAACTTCTCTCTTTTTATGATGGCCAAAAAGCAAAAATAAACTAGTTTACTGATGGTACTTGGGGAAGACTCTTTTGTTTCTTTGCTTTTTTTTCTAGAAAGATTTGTTTGATTTGCTTAATCAAATCTTGCCAATTGTGGTTATTAGGCAGTCGTTGCCATAAAATGTGTTTGCATTGGAGATTTCCTAAATGAAAATCAGAAATATATACATCCGTTTTTGACGAAATGACATTTTCAATGACTATTTTTCCAGCTAAAGCATACTGTAAATGCTCTGCAATAAATTCTTCATATGCTTTTCCATAAGAAAAATCCAAAGTAATATAAATGGGCTCTTCAATTGATTCTAATGGGAAGTTCTTTATCAACTCCATCATATAACAAATATAAAGATCTGCTTTTTCCTCTTCAGTCAACAAGATAGAATGACCGATTGCTGTAATTGTTTCATTTACTTTCTGATCAAATAAGGGATATTCCTCTTTTAAAAATTGAAAATGACGAATATTTCTAAATCGATGGTGTACATCAGGCATTAGCAACAAGCGTTCGTGGATAGGCTGTACCCCTTTAAACAAAACTTTAAGTAGTTGATAGTCTAAGGGAATCGAATCACTCATTTCTTTAATCATATTCAAATATTTACTATTAAAAATGAGTAACGTTGGTTTTAATTCTGAAAAATTCAAATGTGTTTTTTTGTGGATCATTCGATTGATATATAAATAAATATACAATATCGCAGCTTCATTGATTGCGACAGAATCTGGAATACTATATTCATTTTTCAACTTTCCTGCTAACTGTTGAATCAAAGGAGCCGATAAATCGACATTGGCTGCTATATAAGATTTATGAAAATATGATTTTTTCATCATACGAAGTGCACTTATAGATAGAAACAAAGACAATTTATATCGTTGACTATTTCGAATTCTAATTTTAAAAAATTGTTCAATCCAAAATACCAGTTGGTCACTTTGATTTTTTTGTTGTTCAGTAAATGGATGGCCAATACCATTCAGATCATGGATAATAGAATAACCTAAGGAACGGATTTTCCATTCATTGCCTACAATTTTGTTCTTTTTTACAAGTAACGGTTCTTTTTCTAACAGTTTATTTATTCGTTTTTTATAAAGGTACAATGTCGAATTTGAAATGTAGTGTTCGGCTGTAAATTTACTGATTGGTTTATTTGAAAACAGTAGGAAAATAAGCAACTGATAGATCAATGAACTATCCAAATATTGTTGTCTTAATTTTAGAATATCTTTATCGCAAATGAAAGAATTTACTTGAACAATCCCTCTTTTAAAAGTAAAAACATTGTTCAAACTTAACTTCTGTTGGAGGTCTATATCTAACTCATCAATTAACTTTCCTAGTTTAAATTTAGATACAGCTGTTTCTTGCGCCAAAAAAGATAGTTCTACTTTTTCACCAAGTTTTGTTTGGATAAACTCTAGTAGTTCTATTTTTACTTTTGAGTTTTCATCTAGCAACTGAAGGATATCCATTCTCCCAGTCCTTTCATTGTTCGTTCCCAGCATATTTATTAAAGCGCTAGAAATAACTTAATTACTCAGTTTTTTGTTAACAGGGCAAGTCAGACAATAAAGGCAATTGTTCCTATTGAATCAATAGCGTCTATTTATTCTCATTTTTTTGGTAAAATTTGTTAATCGTTATTTACTATTTACCATAAAAATAAAAAAGGTTAACAATATACCTGTTCCATATAAGACTCCATTTCTTGTTTTTTTATCTAGTATTCATACTGACTTAAAGAGAGGGGGTGTATCTGAAAATTAAAATAAAATTTGTATATATAATTAGGATAGAGTGTTTTTTATTAAATAAACACCATAAATTTCCGTTTTTTTTCAATTTTTTCATTTTAAAAATAAAAAATAATAGTATTATTAAGTTTTACTTAATTTTATATAGCATATGAAAATAAATAAATATTTGTGTTCTAAGTTATTTATTGATATTTCCATATCCAATTATCATAAATATTACGGTTTAAAGATAAACATAGCTCAAGAAATAAAAAAATTCGATCTATAAACTAAAAATTTCGCTATAACTACCTAATTATTCAATAAATAGACACATTATGTTTTTTATAGAATACTGTGCTATTTTATGTACTTTATCGAATCTAAAAATAAAAAAGCTGTTACACCTTAATTTAATCCTTGGTGTAACAGCTTTTTTATACTAATAATAATAGTACAACTAATTCGCCTATTCGTCTGATTTGTTTAATTGATAAGCGCTAAACTACAACTATTGCATATCATACAGCATTAACTTTTTGTAAAATCATTCAAAGTATTTTATAAATAGCTCTCTAACTTTTTCATCTTTCATTTGTATTTTCGAATTGAAAGTAATTGCTCTTAAATGTTCCTCACTCAAATGGATTCCTACTCTAGCATGCCATTTTTTATAATAATTTACAAAGGCGATTGCATCTTCTTTTGTGATCTCTTCTTTTTTACTTATCCTTTCCTTAACTAAAAATAAATCAGTATATTCTTTTTCCATTTCTTCCAATACAAAGGCATTTTCTATCATTATTTCTTTCCAACCATACGTTTCTAAAGCTTTTTTTAAATCAGATATCTCTGATTTTAATTCGTCTATTTTTTTGTAAATCAGATTAAGTCGTATGTTCATTAATATAGGTTTAATATAAAGTGGATTATTTAAAATGTGCTTAATATCTCGTAATTTATACCCAAGTGACTTTAAAAAACTAATCTCATCTATTCTTTTTATTATTTTTTCTTGATGATAATATCTTATTCCATTGACTCTTTCAGCTGATTCAATTAACCCAAAATCTTCATAATATCGTAAAGTCCTAGTGGTTACACCAAATATTTTAGTTAGATCAGATATTGATATCACTTTGTTAATCTCCCTCATATGTCATCAAAAATTTAAAATCCCCATTTTCGTAAAGAACATGATTATATTACAACTCTATCATTCTATCATTTTGTTTATTATATAAAATTATCTATTTTTACTCAAATATCTTAACACTAGTACTGATAAAACCAGTAGAAGAAATCCTACTATTACTAAAAGAATAGACTTCACTTCTCCCGTAGCTGGAAGTAGCTGATTCGTCTTACTTGCCGTTACTTCTTTCCCATCATATTCTTTTCCAGGAAGTAAATGTTTATAATCCACTACATCTTTTACTTGGGCTTTTTCTATCGCTGGAATCATTTTAGTATTTTCTTTTGCATTCGTTGCGTTTGTTTTGATTTCTGGTGTTTTTAGTGCTGTTGGT
>NZ_BJWF01000070.1 GCF_007990225.1 Enterococcus villorum
TGAGCGACCTGTACCAGCAAATTCTTACACGGTTACCTTGGATCCTGAAACAGAAATAGATACCTCTTCTGTAGGGACACGAACAGCCAAATTAGTCGTGAATGTAGATCGTGCTTATGGTGCTTTTTCAACCACAACCGAAGCGACTTATCATGTAGTGGAAACAGGCATCGTAAGTGGTGACAATGATAACGCTGGAGAAGGTCAAGAAGGAAATACCGACAATGATGGAGAACATGCGGATAACGCCAATGATGGTAATAACAGTAGCAATTCAGATGGTAGTTTACCAAAAACCAATGAAACAAAAAATGCAGCCTTTTCTGTATTAGGTGCTTTCTTTGTCAGTGTTGTGGGCCTAATATTATATTGGAGACGAAGAAAAACGAATGAAGAAAAAAATAAGTGATTTGTTCTTTTAGAACTTGCTTCGTCACTTTATTGATTTTTAAGAAAAAGAGAGTGGGTGAATCCTCAATTTTTATCTGAGGATTCACCCACTTTTTTACTTTAGACACACTTAAAAGAAAGGCCTACAAAAGAAATTTCTCTCTTTGTATTTAGAAGTCAATAGCGATTTCTTATTTATTGAACTGATTCTTTCAATTAGAACAAAAGAGTAAGCAATTTTAAAGAATAAAAGTTTATTCACTCGTTTAAATCTTGAAAGAATTTCAAATATAAAAAGTGAAAAAATATCATTTTTATATATTCAAATGGGAAAAACTTAACATAAAAAAGGAGAAAACTGATTAAAACGAAGCATAAAATTAAAAATACTTAATGATTATTTCTATTACAACATTATTTTCATCATGACACAATTTTTCAAATTGAAAGAAAAATAGGTTCTTATGATGTAAAAAAAGTATAGTATATTTTAAACAAAGATATAAAAAAGTTAGCATATTGTAAAGGAGAAGTAAAAATGCCCATGCTTGAAAAAAGAGATCAGAACGTTTTAGAAATTCTAATTGCGAAAGATTATAAAAATTCGCGGAACAACCCAGAGCAGATAAATTTTTTTGGTAATTTATTCATTCGTAGTGATACAGAAAATACTAGGCTTTCAAGTATATACCTTAACAATTCGGAAAAAGTAAAAGAATTTACTAATGTAGCAGGAAAAGTAGTAGTAAAATATATGGAAACGCTAATGCAGAATCAGCTTCCAAATCATTTAAATTCTGAAGAGCTAAAATCTGAGATTAAAAAGAGAAAAGAAGAAATGAACTATTTTATCAAAAAAGTAAATGAGTTAAAAAATTATGGGGCAAATGAAGCTGCTTGTGAAAAAGTTGTAAATAAATTAAAGAGTATTCAGTTATTGTATAGTGATAAAAAACAAATGAACAAACAAATAAAGATGGCTCAAAAGAAAGCATTTTCTACAGTAGAAAAGAAAAGTGTAACAAATCATGGAAAATCATCTCACGTAAAAAAAGAAATCAGTCGCTAATTTTTTATGTGAGGTGTGGTTCATCCTACCTGTATATAATATGAAATAGTTTTTTTAACCAGCTAATTGAGCTTTGAATACTGATTAGAGAACCATTTTTTTAATAAATAAATTTGGGATAAAAGTAAATATTTTTAATCCTCTAAAATTGAATAAATGTTGGAAACAGAAGTGATCACTTTGGAAAATAAGCCAGCATTCACAAAAAGTTGGAAAAACAATTTTCGTGAATGTTGGCTTATTTCTTGAGGCTTACCATGTCTGTTCTGACCTCGTTTTGGGGAAAGAAGACTCTTGTCTATTTACCAGATAATAGCTTGTATAGCCAATCAAAGGGTGCAAAGAAAATATTTTCCATGTGTATCCCCTCCTTTAATAAAAGCATAACATGGTATGTGTTTACATAACGATGAAGTTTTATTACAATTTTATTGCTGAATGAAAAAAAACGTAGAGAAAAAGGGCAAAGACGTCAGTATTTTTATTTGTTGTGTTATAATGACACAGTTGACAATTTATAGGAGTGGAGAAAAGGAATGGACGGATTATTACCTTTATGGAAAGAACGTGGCATGACGAGCCATGATTGTGTATTTAAATTAAGGAAAATCTTACATACGAAGAAAATCGGACATGGGGGTACACTAGATCCGGATGTTGATGGCATCTTACCAATTTGTATTGGAAAAGCAACCAAAGTCATCGAATACTTAGCTGAATCAGGTAAGGTATATGAAGGCGAGATTACTTTAGGGTTTAGTACAACGACGGAAGATAAATCTGGTGAGCCTGTGGAGATAAAAAGAGTGGAGCGCCTAATTGATGTTGAAGAAATTGATGCAGCAATGAAAAGTTTCATTGGAGAGATTACCCAAATACCACCGATGTATTCGGCAGTGAAAGTAAATGGTAAACGTCTTTATGAATATGCTAGAAATAACGAAACAGTTGAGCGACCTGTTCGGCAAGCAGAAATCTATCGGTTTGAAAGAACAAGTGACATACAGTGGGATAAAGAAAAAGGAACATTATCATGGCGTTTTGAAGTAGCTTGTGGAAAAGGCACCTACGTCAGGACACTAGCCGTTGATACTGGGAAAAAATTGGGTTATCCTGCTCATATGTCTGACTTGACGCGGACTAAAAGCGCAGGGATGGAGAAACATCAGGCCATGACACTGCAACAAGTAGCCGATTATTATGATGCAGGAACGATTGATGAACATTTATTGCCGTTAGAAATAGGTGTTGCTCGTTTTAAAAGAGTGGACATTAGCCATGAGGTTTGGGAAAAAGTTAGAAATGGGATGCGTTTAGAATATAAAGCCTTTCATTTAAAAGAAATGCCTACAAAAGAAATTGCTCTCTTTTATCAAGGAAAAGTCGTTAGTATCTACCAACCCAATCCAAATGAAAAAAATAAATTAAAACCAAGCAAAGTGTTGAGGAACGAGGTATAACAAATGAAAATTATCAAAATTAGACATCCTTATCAAGCAAGTCAAATCCCTGAAGAAGACGTAGTACTAGTTTTAGGCTTTTTTGACGGCGTACATTTAGGGCATCAAAGAGTCATCCATACTGGGAAAGAAATTGCGGAAAAAGAAGGATTGAAACTAGCTTTGATGACGTTCAATCAACACCCGTCCATTGTATTTAAGAAAATTAATCCAAGTCAAGTGAAATATTTGACGACATTAGCACAAAAAGAAGAAAAAATGGTCTCTTTGGGGGTCGATTACCTTTATGAGATAGATTTCACTTCTTCTTTTTCTCATTTAGCACCACAAGATTTTGTGGATCAATATATGGTAGGACTTCATGCCAAATATGTGGTATCTGGATTTGATTATACGTATGGTCCTAAAGAAATTGCGGATGTCAAACACTTACCAGTTTATGCGAAAAAAAGATTTGAAGTAGTCACTGTGCCAAAAGAAGAAGACAACGGTGAGAAAATTAGCTCGACACGTATTCGTTCTCTGTTGGATCAAGGAAATATCGATGAAGTGACACGATTACTAGGCGCTTTTTATGAAGTAGATGGCGTTGTGGTACATGGAGATGCTAGAGGTCGTCTTTTAGGGTTTCCTACAGCAAATATTAAGGTAAAAAGTACGGTTCATTTACCAAGAGTAGGAGTATATGTTGCTAAAATCAAGGTAGGAGACACTTGGTATCAAGCAATGGGATCCATTGGACATAACGATACATTTGGCGATGATCGGGAATTGACGGTGGAATTATACATTTTAAATTTTGCGCAAGATATCTATGGCGAACATGTAAAAATCCGTTGGTGTCATTTTTTAAGAGATCAAGTGAAGTTTCCAAATGTTGAAACCCTAATTGAACAATTAAAAGCCGATGAAAAAGCTACCGCTGATTACTTCAATTAAGAAGAAGAGGTCGTGAAAGCATCGTTT
>NZ_BJWF01000071.1 GCF_007990225.1 Enterococcus villorum
TTGACTTTGACTTCTTTTAACAAATCTTTAAGATCCACTTCTTTGGTTCCGACAGTGATATTGGGCTCGGCTGGCGTTACAGAAAGATCACCTGTTGGCTCAAAGCCGTAATCCGTCACATTGTAATAGGCATAGTTGGAACCATAGGTATAATTGCCTTCTTGTTCATCCGACATAAAGACATTGCCACTTGGATCAGCATGGTAAACTTTTACTTGATCCCCAGCAGAAACCGTTAGCGGCTCCCCTCCATTGAAGCGGGAAATAGCTTGCTCAATGGTTTGCTTTCCGTGGACTTCGTATTTATATTGACTTGCGTTATGACTAAACACTTCGATGCTGTAGTACACATCCGAATCATCCGCATTTGTGATGCGTTTAGAAAGATTAGATTTATTTTTTCCTGGTAAGGAAGCAATCTGTAATTTTTTGTCTTCTTTGGTGAGACTAAATGCACTAATAGTATCGCCATCTTTATTCTTCATCACAAGTGTATTGCCCCAGTTCACCGTGTATGGTACAGCTACTTCTTTGGTCGTGACCTCATCAGAAGTTGTGAGTTTGACTTTTAATTCTTTCTCACCCACTGTTGAAGTATCAAAGGTGTCCACAGGTTCTACTGTGTACAAATCCGTGTTTAATTCTTGATCATTAAACTTCACATTCTGAATCAAGGCTTTGATGTCTTTTGCTGTCGCATCTTCGCCCAAGGTTAAACTCATTTTTACAAAATTCGCTTTCATATCCGTAATAGGTTCAATTCCTGAATCTGTCACGCGATAATAGGCATAATTTAAGCCAGCCGTGTAATCTCTCACCACATCGTCTTGAATGAATAAATTATTTTTACTAGGCTCTGCATGATAAACTTTGATAATCGCCCCCGTGGAAATTGGGAGTGGTTGTCCGTTATTAAACCGTGCAATCGCTTGTCCAAATGTCATATTACCAGTGACACTGTAAACAAAATTCCCAGTATTCACAGAAGAATCTTCAAACACTTCCGGTTGACTTGGAACTGGCAAACTATTTTCCCCTTCGTCCACTTCAATACGGTAATAATCGTTTCGACCAAATTCGTTATTGACCCAATTATTTAAATCTGCATCTGGATCCCCTTGGGTAGCTGAAAGGTACCATTGATCATTTTTCTTAATAAAACTATAGACACCCACTGTTGCGCCATTTAAGCCCTTCATGACTAAGGAATCGCCCCATTTGACTTCATAAGGAATATCGACTTCCTTTGTTGCATAGCCGTCTTTTAAATCAATTTGTAATTTGACTTCTCTTTTACCAATGGTTTTGGTGTCAAAATCGGTTAATTGTTTTATCGTGTAAAGATCATCGGTCACCGCATGGCCATTGACCGTGACGGCCGACAACAATTGATTTAATTCAACGTTTTCAGGTTGTTCCGTTAGATTAAGTTGTTTATTGGCGGTGGTGCCGCCTAATTCCGGTGCTGGTTCTAAGCCATAGTCTGTGACTTGGTACCTCGCCGTGTTAGAACCATAAGTATAGTCTTTTTCTGTTTCATCTTGCCATAAAACGGAACTTCCTTCGATTTTTTGGGGCTGATTCACGGTAATAATATCGCCCGTTTGAACTGTCACTAAATTACTGCCATTCCCAAAGTTATTCATAATTTGTTGCAAGGTTGCTCGTCCTGGCATATTTTGTGAATAAATGGAACTTCCATTTCTAGTGATCTCAATCGAATAATAGGTATTTGGTTCATTATCGGCATTGATTTTTTCATCTAATGGTGTGTCTAATCCTGCACTGATTTTTAGTACTTTTGAAGAGCTGGTTGTACCAGCGAGTGCTTTACCATCGATTAATGAAAAGGCCCCAGCTGATCCTCCAGACTTAGATTTAACTAAGAAGGATTCTCCCCACTTCACAGTATAAGGAACCTCAATTTCTTTTGAGACCATCTTGTCTTTGGTGTCAATTCTAACCCGAATATTTTTTTCGCCAGCGATAGAAGTATCAAACTCACTCATTTGCGTGACTGTATATTGATCACTTGCAACCGGTGTGCCATTGATCATGATACTCTTCACTAATTTGGTGCCATCAATGTCACTACTATCTTCGCCTAAAACAAACTCTTGGGGAGACGATTCTGCTTGAATGGCTAAAATCGCTTCTAGACCTCGATCAGTGACTTCGTAATACGCATAGTTGGAACCAATGGTGTAGTCTTTGATCAGCTCGTTTTCCATGAACAGATTTTTGCCCACAGGATCGGCATGATAAACTTTAATGACATCGCCTTTATTAACATTCAACGGTTGTCCATTGTTAAACCCATTAATGGATTCACGAATGGATTGATTCCCAGCAACTTCATATAAAAATTGACTCGTTGAAGCTCGTAAGACTTCAATGGAATAATACGTATCGTAACCAAAATTATTATCCACTGGATTATCCAAGTCGGTGCCTTCCACTCCTTGTGACGCTTGAAGTTGCCATTGATCCTTATTCTTAAGTAAACTAAAGGCACCAGCAGTAGCATCATTTAATCCTTTGACTACAAATGTACTTCCCCATTTGACGTTATAGGAAACTTCGACTTCTTTTGAAGCTAAACCATCATTTGTGGTAATTTTAACCTTCATGGTTCTTCTACCCACAGTTTTCGTATCAAAATCACTTAAATTTTCGACTGTGTAAAAGGCATCATCTGCCACTGCACCATTAATCGTCACATTTTTGACCAAGTCTTTGGGATTGATTTGACTAGAGTCTTCCCCTAAAACAAAATCCTTCGAAGCACTTTCTGCCTCCATCACAGGCGCTGGATCAAAACCGTAAGGCGTGACTTTATAATACGCATATTCGGAGCCATATGTATAATCTTTTTCTTGTTCATTAACCATCACCACAGAACCATTAGCTAACTTTTGAGGGTAATAGATTTTGATGATATCATCCATCTGGACATCTATCGTATTGTTTGCATTTCCAAAGCGATCCATGATTTCTTGTAAGGTCGCACGATTAGTCACGTCTTGGTTGTAGACGGAACGACCATTACGTAAAACTTCGAAATTATAATAAAGATCATAGGGTTTAGTGAGATCACCTACTCCTTCATTTAACGGTGAAGCAATTCCTTGATAAAGCGATAAAGTTGGCGTGGTATTGTTGGTGTTCCCCACTCTTAAAGTAAAAGCACCTGCTGAGGACTTGCCATCGGCTGTACGCACTAAAATAGTATTTCCCCAGTTAACATTGACTGTTGTGGTACCGGTACCTTTGATCATGACATTTGAAACAGGGTGCTTCGCTTGAACAGTGAGCTTCAATTCTTGCTGGCCGATTGCTTGGAAAATCGTTTTGGTTGATTCTTCCGCCACTAATTGCAGGTCATTAAGATCGACCTTTTCCCCATTCATTCTTACTTCGTCAATATAATCTTTAAAATGATCGGCTAATAAATCCGAAGAATCCCCTAATGTAAAGGTTCGATCCTCAACCGGTTTTAATTTAACGAGTAAATCTGGATAAGGTAAGATTTTCATCGTCATGGCTTTTGTTTCTGTACGCCCATCCGAAGTATTTACCGTTGCTTGCCAAGTATACGTTCCTGGTGTAGAAGTACTTGGATTATTCGCCCATTGTAGAGTATAGGTTCCTTCTGTGGTTACATCAAAATAATTTTTGACATCTGGTACCGCATCGTACTGATAAATTTCATCGGTTGCTTTTTTAATGCTCAACAGTTCTTTGACTGTAATCGGAAAAGTAACTTCCTCAGATCGCCCTGTTTCATCTTTGACAGAGACTTTCACGTCCTGTTTTCCAACTTTACTCGTATCTGGTTTAG
>NZ_BJWF01000072.1 GCF_007990225.1 Enterococcus villorum
GCTGGCTATGGAACACCGTGGATAAGATCGTGAAAGAAGCGAGTAACTCCGAACAATAAGAGATGATTTTCTAAAATAACTTACCATTTTTATACCTTCTAAATACTACTTAAAAAACAAGTATATGAATGTTATTTAGCTTTATGATCTCTTCTAATAAGGAATATTTAGCGCTGATTCACGATTTATTTTGCTAAATTAATACTCTCTTATTCTATCACCTTTATCTCGAATGGCAAATGTTAGTACAAAAGCTATGATCACCAATAATAAACCGACAAAATAAACTTGATGCAATCCGTCATACAATATTTTTCGTAAAGGAGTAATTAAATCTATCGCAATTTTTTTTGCTGTTTGAGGATTTACAAGTTTGTTCATAATATCTGTATCGTTCGTCAAGTTAGCTGATGCTAGTTCTTTTTGTGTCACACTATTAAGTAATAAACCAAATACAGCAACCATTACCGTTTGCCCAATCGTTCGAACTAAGGTGTTAAACGACGTCGCCACCCCCAATTGTCCTTTAGGAACACTGTTTTGTGCACTAACAGTTGAGGTTGTTATAGTAATTCCTAGTCCTATACCAATAATCGTTGAAATCGCAAAGAACCACAAAAAGTTACTTTCAAATGGCATCAGCCATAACCAAGCTCCTCCTACTGCCGCAATTAATAAACCAATGCGTAACACCCAAGTGGTTGCCATTTGGGTCATCCATTTACTTGCTAAGAAAGAACCTACCATCCAAACAATCGAAAGTGGTGCTAGCACCAATCCACCAACAGTGGCATTTAATCCTAATACGCCTTGCATCCACATCGGAATATAAACATCAATTCCCATTAAGAACCCACTAGCTAACGCTGCTGCTACATTCACCACCACAAATAATGGATTTGAAAATAGATGCAACATAATTACTGGATCCTTTGCTCTTTTTTCTGCCAAGGCGAATAAAAATAGTAAAAGGATGCTTCCTAACAGTAACCCAATGACTATTGGTGTAAATCCTTGGTCACCCAACAGTTGGAACCCTAGAAGTAAGGTAACTAGCATGGCCATCAAACTAAGACTGCCAAGTAAATCCATTGGTTTCGATTCATGTTGCTCGTTTGGTTCATTTAAATAAAGCCAAATCAACACCATCAATAATATACCAATGGGGACATTAATAAAAAATATCCAATGCCAACTAATCGCTTCTACAATGAAACCACCTGCCAAAGGACCAAATACACTAGCGATTCCCCAAGCAGAACTATTCAATCCTAGTACCCGTGCTCGTTTTTCAATAGTATAAAGATCACCGATAATTGTTAGTGCTACTGGCATCATTGCCCCAGCTCCCATCCCTTGAACTGCACGAGCAACAATCAACCCAATCATCGTTTGAGAAAGACCACAAAATAAAGATCCAATAATAAATAATAGCGTACCAAAGATAAAAATAGGTTTTCTCCCGACCTTGTCTGCTAATTTTCCGTAGATGGGTGTTAACATCGCATTGGTTAATAAATAAATAGAAAATACCCAGTTCATAATTTCCATTCCATGAAGAGAACCCACGATTGTTGGCATAGCTGTCGTTACAATTGTTCCTTCGATAGCAGTCATGAACGTCGCAATAAAGACACTAATTGTTACTAGTTTTACATTTGTTTCACGTTTCATTTTATACCTCCTTTTTTATTGCAAAAATAATATTTAGACAAAAAAATAAGCCAAAATAATGATTAATAACAATACTTAAAACAATTGCTGTGTTCCAAGAAAGTGCTCTTATAAAAAAACTGGAACAACTACCACTTAAGGTAATCATTCCAGCTTACAAACAGCTATTTGGCTAAACTTGTTTTTAATGCCTCAACTTTATCTGTTTTTTCCCATGGTAGTTCAATATCCGTGCGACCGAAATGACCATAAGCCGCTGTTTGACGATAAATTGGACGACGTAAATCAAGCATTTCAATAATACCTGCTGGACGTAGATCAAAGTTTTCTCTAACAGCCGCAATTAACTCTTCTTCTGGAACTGACGAAGTACCAAAAGTGTTAACTGAAATAGATACTGGTTGTGCCACTCCAATGGCATACGCTAATTGAACCTCTACTTTTTTAGCCAAGCCAGCTGCCACAATGTTTTTCGCAATATAGCGAGCCGCATAGCTTGCAGAACGGTCAACTTTCGTCGCATCTTTCCCAGAAAATGCCCCTCCACCATGACGTGCATAGCCGCCATAAGTGTCAACGATAATCTTTCTCCCTGTCAACCCAGCGTCTCCTTGAGGCCCACCGATAACAAAACGGCCAGTAGGATTGATATAGTATTTTGTTTTATCATCTAGTAATTCAGCCGGAATAACTTTTTTAATTACTTTTTCGATGACATCCTGACGAATTGTTTCATTATCAACTGCATCATCATGTTGTGTTGAAATAACAATTGTATCCACACGTTCTGGTTGACCATTATCATCATATTCAACAGTTACTTGTGATTTTGCATCAGGACGTAAATAAGTTAATTCATTTGATTTACGTAAATCAGCTAAACGTCGAACTAAACGATGACTTAATGCAATTGGTAATGGCATTAATTCAGGTGTTTCATCAACTGCAAAACCAAACATTAATCCTTGGTCACCCGCACCAATTTCATCTAATACATCTTTTTTATCTTCATCGCGAATTTCAAGTGCTTCATCAACCCCCTGAGCAATATCAGGTGATTGTTCATCAATAGCAGCTAATACAGCCACTGTATCGCCATCAAAACCAAATTTTGCACGTGTATAACCAATTTCTTTGATCGTTTGACGAACGACTTTTTGAATATCGACATAGGCAGTAGTAGAGATTTCTCCAAAAACTAATACGAGCCCAGTTGTAACAGATGTTTCACAAGCTACTCTGGCTTTTGGATCTTTTGCCAAAATTGCATCCAAAATTGCATCACTGATTTGATCAGCAATTTTATCTGGATGTCCTTCAGAAACAGATTCTGAGGTAAATAAATGTCTTTCTCCCATAAATGATTCCCCCTAGTTAATTTCGGTTACAAGGCATCTCCGTATTTAGCGGATCCTCTCGGGAACTTGCAACGATCCCAGTATAGCAGATAAAATGAATTTGCGCTTGTTTTTTTAACACATTTAATTAAAAAATTGTCTCATAACCAGATAAATTCATTCCTAATCACCTACACTTCTTTGTATTTTTTACCTATCATTTCAAAAAAATCAATGAATAACATGAGTAAATGGGAAACAGTTATTATATACTCAATAAAAAATAAGGTGAAAAGTTTTAAGTAAAAAATTTATTTCTTTATGTATCGTCATTTACTTGATTAAGTAGCGTTCTAGGTTAAAAAATGGTGGAAAATGATTCAGACAGTCATATATAGTTAAAAGACTTAGAACAAGTTCTCAAATGAAAACTGTGCACTAAGTCTTTTGAAATCATTCTTTTACACAAAAAAAGATACTTTTTCAAGTATCTTCG
>NZ_BJWF01000073.1 GCF_007990225.1 Enterococcus villorum
GATAACGCTGGACGAAGCTTGACCGTTCAGGTGACAAATAACGGAGTGATAGGAGAAGTGCCAGGGTTAACTTTGAATTTACGCTGGCATAATAGAAATAGTGGACTAACAGATCTCTCTCCTTTTAATTTAATTGATAAAGAACATAGTGTATTTCAGATCTATTATCCAAAAAATATGTTGAATCCAGGAACAGTGGTGGCCAGCATTCAAATTATCCAAAATGGTCAAGTTTCCCACTCTAGGCAATTTGAGATCACGGTTCAACAACTGCAAGGAGAAGCAAAAGGGATAATTACAAAGGCGGAATATGGTGCTTTAATTGATGCCTTAGCTGATGCCAATAAATTTCGGACAGACATTGATCGACTCAATTTAGAAAAAGCATCCGTGACACAAATGAACGCTTTGAAGGAAGCAACAGATTTATCCTTAGCAAAAAAAGTAGATAAGAATGGAAATGAGCAAGTTACTTATGCCATGCTTAGTCAGGATGTTAAAATGAAATTTACAGGCGGGAGTGTAGCTGTGGTTGGTACCAATGCAGTAAATACTTCAAATTTGGTGAACGATGCGGTGACCACAAGGAAACGAACACCACTAGGAGAATTTGCAACGATTGTATCGTCGATGACGCCTAATATAGATACAACCAATCGAACCATTTCATTTGGTGATACCTTTACTCGATTGATTTATCGAAATAAAACAATCGGAGCCAATCAATTAAATGGCAAGACAATTACCATCGGAGGAGATGCCGATGGTAATTTTGTGTACTTTAATGTAGAGTCTGGTGTTCTCTCTTATAAAGTAGGATTAGCGGATTTAGAAGAAAATGATCTTTTTTTAGGTTACTGTTTTTGGGGAACAAAATTTTTCTTCTTTAATTTTCCATTTACCGTCGATGGATTATTTCCTACAAATATAGAAAGTATTCCGAATAAATCAGCTACGCCTTTCTTAAGAGGTGGACAACTAGTGTCAATCAAACCTATATTGATCGATCCAACTAATAAAAATATTCATTTTCCAAACGCTCATCTGGCCGTTGTTTCAGGAACTACTTCTTACAGCCTAGCTTATCTTAAAGATGAAATAATGGATTTATCAAATGATAGTGCGAGTTATATGTGTTTTGACACGGAAACAAACGAATTAATCTCACTTAGTCGAATCAATTTAATTAACGAAAAACAGATCTATTTAGGTTACATTAACTGGGGAAGTAGCTTTGCGGTAGATATAGTGGCAAATTACGCTGTGATTGATGGGATTGCCCAAGGAAATATAACTAAACGTTGGTTAGGAAAAACAGGAGTATTCTTGGGAGATAGCATCACTTACGGTGATAATGGTATTGGCACAGGAAAAAACTCAAACAGTTGGACAGCTCAAATGATTCCTTTAGCTGGATTTTCCTCTATTCGAAATTTAGGAAAAAAGGGAAGTAGGGTTGCAATGAGTCCGGGAAGAACAGATAGCTTTGTTGAAAGGATAGAAGAAATCACTGACGTAGATGGTGTGATTACTATTTGGGGTGGAATTAATGATTTTCATTGGAATGTCCCATTAGGATCTGATCTTGATACAGAAAAAACGACTTTTAAAGGAGCTTACAAGTATGTTCTAAAAACAATACTTGAAAATAATCCAAATGCAAAAATACTATGCATTACCCCCATGAAATCAACAAAATATATCGCAACCTATAATGAAAATGGACAATTAAACACGAACGATGTAGGAGCAACACAGGAGGATTATGTACAAGCAATTAAAATAATTGCCCAATTCTATTCTGTTCCAGTGTTAGACATGTTTGCTCAATCAAATATGAATCCTTTTATTACCAGCCACGAAAAATGGTTTGGAGACGGTCTACATCCATCTAATGAGGGATATCTTAGAATAGCAAAGCAAATCCACCATCGTTTAGAAATTTTATAGAAATAAGAGTTAAAGGATTTGGTTACAAATGTTAGAAAAATTATTAGAAGTCGATAGGATTTTAGCTGCGTTTGGTGTGGGAGGCATTTTTTCCTTATTTATGGGACTTTTCAAGCAACTAAAATCGCAACGAAAAAAAACGGAAGAACGATTCCAAAAAATTGAATCAGCCAACCTTGCATTGCTTCATGACAAAATCTATCAGCAATGCATTTCTTTTTTAGAGCAAGGTTGGATTTCAGTAGATGATTTAGAAAACTTAGAGTATATCTGGAAAGGATACAAAGGATTAGGCGGAAATGGGACAGGAGAAGCTTTATACAACAAAGTGGTTTCGTTACCGCACAAACCAACAATGGAGGAAAAATAATGGATGAAATATTGACTGCAACTTCTGTTATCGGAGCAGTTGTATTAGGCATGACCCAAATAGTAAAGCAGACGGCAATCAATAATAAGTGGTTGCCGTTTTTGAATGTCGTTTTTGGGTTAATTATCGGCACTAGCTACGCTCTAACGATTGTTCAGGGGGATATAGCAATTTATGCCTGGGCAGGGATACTTGCAGGAATGTCTGCGGGTGGTTTTTATGATCTACCAGCTAACGGAAAATTACTTTATCAAAAATCAAAATTGAGTAATAGAGGAGACGATGAAAATGAGTAAACATTTAATAGTTTTTGGTCATGGTCAAGGTGATCCTGGAGCAATGGGGAATGGTTATCAAGAAGCAACGTTTACCAGAAATATTTTAGGTCAAAAATTGAAAGCATGGGCTTCTAAATTAAAGAAAAATCAAATTGATTTCTATAATGAATCACTAGATATGTATCAACAAACTAAAGCAGGCGGTGGAGCGTATGGAGTTAATGGTTATGCTTCTGTTACAGAGTTCCATTTAGATGCAGCCGCAAGTTCTAGTGCTACAGGTGGGCATGTAATTATCAGCAATCGCTTTAATCCAGATTCTAATGATTTAGCAATTGCTAAAGTTTTAGAAAAATATGTTGGTCTTTGGGGATCGTCAAAACCTACAGGAACCTATAAACGTGATGATTTACTTAATATGAATGTTTTTGCAAATCGAGGCATTTCTTATCGCTTAGTCGAATTAGGATTCATTACGAACAAGCGGGATATTGATGAGCTAACAAAAAATCTTGATGCAATTGCAAAGGGATTAGTCGAAGCAATTACTGGCGAATCTTTAAGTGGGAACACTACTAGTTCATCTATTACGAATGTATCATCAAAACCGAAAACACCCTCGGATCATGATAAAGCAGTAGCAGCAAGTAAAGCTGTTCATCAAGGGAACGCATGGGCGAAACTAGATAAGTTCAATGAAGTAAGCAAAGGAAAAGTACGAATTGCTGGATGGTTGGTACCAGATAAACCAGATGGTCCAATTGGAAAATTTGCTTATATTCTTATCATGGAGCACGGCACCACAAAAGAAATCACTCGTCTTGCTTCCCAAGGTATCAAACGACCTGACGTGAAGAAATCCTATAATTATAAAGGTGGCGATGC
>NZ_BJWF01000074.1 GCF_007990225.1 Enterococcus villorum
TTCCTCTTTAAAAAAAGCACAACGCACCGGTTCAATTATTTCATTATAAAACTTGTAATAAAACGTTTCTTTTTCCAGTAATTCCACACTCTCACTCCTTATAGTTATATACACTCATTTTCTTTATTTTACCATGTCGTTTCTTTTAATTTGAAATGCACTCAAAACATCTTTTTCATAAAGAAGAAGTTTTTGAAAGGTCAATAAAATCAATGCTAGGTCGATTTTGATGAATAGCGATAACACAAGCTTTTGTATTCTTTACATCGCCGAAAAATACTTCTTTAAGAATTAACATTCGTCCTTTCATAAAGTAGCTCAAAAAAATAGCAGAAGAAATAATCTTCTGCTACTTTTCTTATTGTCTATTTAATCGCCAACTGTCTCTAGAAAAACTCATATTGGGCGATATTCTCTTGTGCTAGTAAAAGTAAATCATCTGAATGGATGTTTTCTAGTCTCAAGAACTTACTTAGTACTTGATTTTGAAAATCTTTTCTTAGTAAACGATCCGATCCCGCCTTATTCAATATACTTTGTGACACTAGAGGAATATAGTCAATCTATTGGATACTTTGGTTCTAACTTCCCTATTGATTAGAACATTCCCTCTCTTTATATTGCTTTTGCTCTATTAGATATTAACTGTTGATTGGTAGCGGACTTTTAAAAAATTATATAATGGATTTGGCAAATACAGTTCTTGATAGGCTTGTGCAAAGGGTTTTGTGACTAATTCAGCATCACGATTTTCGCTTAATTTTACTGCCCATTCAGGATCGACAAGCAATTGTTGTCCGACTGCGACAAGTTCTGCATCGGCTAAAACGGCCTCCACATCTTTGCGATTGCGAACATTTCCCACACCAACTAAGGGAATTTTCCCTTGTAATGTTTCGTGAACATAACGAAGGATTGATTTTTGATTGTAACTATCTGAACGTGCGATGCGATCATAGGTGTTTAGCGAAACATGCAGATAATCCAATTTTGTTTCTCTTAATTGTTCTACCAACCAGATCGTTTCTTCAAAACGAATGCCTGGTGTTTCAAATTCTTCTGGAGAAAAACGATAACCAACGATAAAAGGTTTCTTCGCATAAGTGTCTACTGCTTGAAAGACACTTTTTAATAATTCATCAATAAAACGATAGCGATTTTCTAAGCTACCACCCCATTGATCATTACGACGATTAGAATGTGGTGAAAAGAATTGTTGGATTAAATAAGTATTCGCACCATGCAACTCCACGCCATCAAAACCCGCTTCAATCGCTCTTCTAGTTGCTTCACCAAAAGCTTGAATGGTTTCTTTAATCTCTGCTTCACTTAATGCACGAGGCGTTTCAGCATGTGGGCGTTCAGCAGGAACAGCACTGGCAGAAACCGTTTGTTCACCCGATAAAGTGGCTCGATTGGTCATGCGTCCACCATGGAAAATTTGAACAATTGCTTTTGCTCCATTTTCTTTGATAGCTGTCGCTAGATCACTTAACCGGGGAACCATTTCATCGTGCGCTATGCTTAATTCTCCTGGCCAACCTTTTCCCAAATCTTGGACATTTGCGGCACCGGTAATAACGGCACCAAGTCCTTTTGAACGTTCAGCATAATAGTTTATCTCATCTTCTGTAATTACACCATTGAAAAAACTAAGTTGTGTCGTCATGGGCGCCATCATCAATCGATTATTTAAAGTCGCTCCAGATGGAAAAGTCATTGATTCATTAAAATTTGCCATTGTTGATCCTCCATTCATTTTCTCTTTATCTATTAAAACACACGATTAGTTGCGCATGCAACTAACGGGGCTAAAAAAATTTATTTTTTTTGTAATTTTTCAGATGCTGCATTAATTTCTTTGGATAAATGCTCACTTTCTATCTGACCGAGAATGGCTTGATATGTCTGATGTAATTCTTCCCAACTATGATCAATTTCTTTGACAAATTCACGACCATGATCAGTCAAATACACAAGTGATAAACGTCCGTCAGTCACAGCTTTAACATATCCTTTATATTCTAATTTTTCAACAAAACGAGCAACGGTTGATGGCGCAGTGCAAAGCAGTTGGGCAATATCCTTTTGTGGTAACCCATCTTTTTCTTTTAAAATAAGTAAGATAAATCCATAAGTCGGTGTTAATCCCGTCTTTTTAAATGCTTCGTCAGCCATTTTGTTTAGCATACGATCTAATTTCTTCACACTAAAAAACAGGCAATCATTGAGTGCTTGTTCAATCGGTTTTTCCATATTTCACTCCCCCTATAATACCAGCGTAACATATCATAGTATGATTTCAGCTATTTGTCAAAAAGGTTATGACATAGTCATGAAAGTAGCGGTCAATTCCGAGTAAATAAGAAATACCTTTTTCAATTTTGGAAAATTATGGCTTACTGTTAAGGTATCGCTCCTTGAATCTCCTATTTTAGGTTGGCTTTGAACATCGTAGGAATAGGGGGTCTCATGATTTCACTCCACTAAAATAATAAGCTACTGAAATTCTTTCAACTGTCTCTTTCGCATCATGAGCTATTTCATCACCCATTCCTTGTCTGCGATATTTTGTGACTAGGATAAGAAAGAATTAAATCTAATTCTTTTAACCATTCTTTTCATTTGTCCGTTTGAAAAAACCTCCCTGTGTCACTTAATACAGGGAGGTTTACACACTTTTTTATAGACTACCTTGCAATAGCTGTCTCTCGTTTCATTACTGAAAGCTTCTCTAATTTTTCTTTATTATTTGTAGCGATACTTGCTAGTTTATCTGCAAGCCTTGGTTTTTCTTTATTATCTGTAGCCGTGCTTACTAATTTTTCTGAAAGACTTTGTTTCAATGAAAGGTCTCTTTTCTTTCTTCTATTATCATAGTGCTTCCTTGGATCTTCAAATTTCTTAAAGAGTTCCTCATACTCATTAAGAAATGGTGTTGCTTCCAGAGGGCTCATTTTTCCTTCTTTTACAAGAGCCTTTATATAATATTTCTCAATAAGTATGTGGGTTTCATCAAGATTTCTTTCAAACTCTAAACTTGGAATTAGCGTATTCTTTAGATAATCAAGTTCTCCTTTTATGTCTTCAATATTATTAGGAGGAACCTTCATATCTAAATGGGATTCTAACGTATTTTTTTGTCTACGTACTTCCTTTAGTTGACTCATTGTCAAGTTGAACCTTAATGCTAGTAGTTCATTTCTCTTTTGAATATATGCTTCTGGTTTATAAATAGTAGGGCACTCTATTGCTATGGGTCTCTCGGTCGTGGTTACATTTGTAGTTGTTGTTGGTATTTCTGGCGTTGCTGTATTTATAGCTGTTGTTGGACTTTCGATTGTGGTTGCATTTATGGTTGTTGTTGGGC
>NZ_BJWF01000075.1 GCF_007990225.1 Enterococcus villorum
GGATATGAATAAAGAAGATTTAAATAGTGAGAAATTAATTAGCTATCCAATAATAGAGGAACAACAAATTAAATATATAAATTAGTTAGTGTGCTTTGACTAGATATTTAATATAATAGGTACAATAAAGAAAGGAAAAGATATTTTTAAAAACATTCTTTCTTAGATGTGATATCCTTGCCTTTTTTGCAATGTGTATTTACTAATTCTTCTGGAGCAACAAAAGTATATTTTAAATAATCATACTGTTGATGATCGCAGCAAGTGAGGGCATATCCGTTACAACATCCAGTAAAAATTATATATTTTTCTTTATTTTATAAAAAAACTTAACCAATCAATTTTGGCTGAGATCTTTTTTCCGTTCTTCAAATAATTATTTCAGTTTCTCTAAATCTTCAAACCGATTTATTCATATTTAAACTGTATCAAGTGCTTATCCTTGTGGTACTATTAAATCCGTGTTATAGTAAATAAGTAATCTAATTTGAAACGTAATCTGAGCTATATATTCACACTATAAAACTCCTTTTACCAAGTAATATTAATTGCAACAAAACACGTATTAGGAGGAAATATATATGAATAATGGTACAGTAAAATGGTTTAACTCAGATAAAGGTTTTGGATTTATCACTGGTGAAGATGGAAATGATGTATTTGCACACTTTTCAGCTATCCAAGGTGACGGATTCAAAACATTAGATGAAGGTCAAGCAGTGACTTTTGATATTGAAGATGGACAACGTGGTCCTCAAGCAGTAAATATCGTAAAATAATGTTGAACTTTAACCACCTCAATCGAGGTGGTTTTTTATATAATGGCTCATAACCGAACGGTCGTAGGTTCGAGTCCTACAGGGTACATCAGATAATAATATTTATAGCTCAAAGCTCACCAGATTTTATTTATGGGCGTTTTGAGCTTATTTATTTGCTTTTAATGACTAATTTTTAAACCATAAAATTATATGGCTTAGTATACGGTTTGTTTACAAAAATATTACAATGTCAGTAAAACTAGATTCATAAAATAATGTTTTTATATCATAAACGTTTGGATTGAACTTACGTTCCCTCTATGTTAATATAATTATGTAATCCTCAATATTTATATTTGCCATTTGAAGCCTTAAGACTCTTGTTTTTAAGGTTTTCTTTTGCTTTAATTAAAGTGGCAATTATAATAAAGTGAGGAATATTTATGGCAAAACAAGTAATACGATTTAATTATTTTCATGTAAAATTGATTAATAATCAAAATGAAATGTTTGAATGGGATATGAGAGATTTTATTGAATATATCATTGGAAATAAACATTCTTTTGATCCATCAGTAATACTTGGAGATGAAATTTCTGATTTAGAATGGAATAGTTGTGGTTACGATGAATTTAATGACTTATATTATATACAATTATCGAAACTACGTTCTAAGAATATTCCTTCTAGAAAAAGAGTAAATCAGGATAAAATTCCATTAAATTTAGCTGATGACGAATTTTTAGGTGAATTTAATTTACTGATATTTGATCCAAAATTAAATATTTTAATAACTCAAGGGAACTTCTATGGATTAACAACTAAACAGATTACTATGACCTTAAGTAATCTCAGAATGAAATATAAAGATGCTATTGGTGAAAATGATGGTGATGTACCATATATAGTTAGTCTTGAACCAATAATTGATCAAACTGCAATTTCAAGAGTTAAGCATAACAATATTTATCGATCTATTACAATTAAGGGAGCTGATTATAAAGAAATTGCTAATGAAGACTTGGACACACAATTTATGGGGACTGCTATAGAAGCCCTAAACGAAATAAATGGAGTGAATTTTGAAATTACTGTTACTATGGCAAGAGCACCCAAACAGAAAAGTCTTGATGAGACAGAAACAAGAAAATTAATTGATGAAGTATTAGAATTAAGAGATAAAAATATCGATGTTTCAATGAATATAGCTTCTAGAAAAGATGAAGAAAATTCGATCGAATATATTGATTTGATAGCACCTAGGCTTACATCTAAGATTATCTTAGATGTTCAGAATAGGTCAACTATAGGTGCAGAATATATATTTAATGGTTTTAAAGAACAAAATTATTTTCATGAGAACGTCCATATGCAGAGAACAGTTATGAATATATTGGCAAGAGAATAGGGATGGATGTGATATCCAATGCTTACAAAACATTTCAAATATATCAGGAAGGTAAGCAGGAGGCATTTTAATGATGTAAAAAAAGCGATAGAAAGAAAAGATTATTATTGGTTAGATAGAGTGAATGTAGTTCATAATGAATTAATACTTATTTTTTGTATAGTATTTTCAATTTTTTATATGTGTGGAAAATTTCTTTCTATTAGAAATAGTATAAGTGATACTATTACTATTTCATCAATAATATTAGGAGTTATTGGTGTTTTAATTGGATTGTTAATAAGCATGAAAGAAGACTCTACTTTTTTTGTTAATGCAGCAAAAGCTGGTAAAGATGCCTTTTTTTATAAAAGTTTAATGTTAAAATTAAGAAACGCGTTTCTCACTAATTTATTTTTCGTGGTTTTAACCTTAACGTTGAACTTAATTTTACCAGCAGTGAGTTTTTTGTTAAAAAGTACGTTTCTAATCTTTTGGTCCTATTTATTTCTTAAGACTTTATGGCAAGTTATGTACTTAATAATTTTAATAACTAAAATAATTACTTACGAACCGCCTAAGGAAAATAAGCTTAGAAAAAAAAGTTAAGTGTCTATCGAAAAAACTCACTCAACCATAGAAGAGTTTTTTTCAATTAATTTTATTTTTTTGCTATATTTATCACGTAAGTCAACCCACAACTAAACTATTCCCACCCACCTTCAGATAGTATTTTTTATATTAGCTATAATCAAAACGAATAAAAAAAGTTGATTTCATAGCTTATAATTATATCGTGCTACTAAACTATATAACTGTATGGTGTGTTCATCCTATAATCTTCAAACTGTGTAGCACAAAATAAATTCGAGGTAAAATTCTTCACAATTTCACAAGATCTCTAATTTTATCTCGTTTCTTTACTTCTGAGGCTACTCGAAAGAGTAGTCTTTTTTTATAAAAAAGCATGACGTATTTTTTAACACGTCATGCTATATAATGAGATGAAAAATGACCATACTTTGACCATACTATTTAGAAAAATATAGAAAATATTAGTAACTGAAAAACTATATAAACGTTGATATTAAAGCAATCAGAATTAACTAGAATTAGTCAAAAAATGGAAAAATAAAAA
>NZ_BJWF01000076.1 GCF_007990225.1 Enterococcus villorum
GTTCATTGAAAACTGGATATTTGAAGTAAATTAGTAATACAAACCGAGAACACCGCGTTGAATGAGTTTTTTAATAAGTTCAATTGCTTATTTTCTTGATCGAACTTCTATCGCTAGAAGAACGATCAAAACCCAACCGTAAGGTTGATAAGGTTAAGTGAATAAGGGCGCACGGTGGATGCCTTGGCACTAGGAGCCGATGAAGGACGGGACTAACACCGATATGCTTTGGGGAGCTGTACGTAAGCTATGATCCAGAGATTTCCGAATGGGGGAACCCAACATCTTTGATAGGATGTTACGTTTGCGTGAATACATAGCGCAATCGAGGTAGACGCAGAGAACTGAAACATCTAAGTACCTGCAGGAAGAGAAAGAAAATTCGATTCCCTGAGTAGCGGCGAGCGAAACGGGAAAAGCCCAAACCAATGAGCTTGCTCATTGGGGTTGTAGGACTCCGATCTGGTAGTTCTTTCAGATAGTCGAATGACTTGGAAAAGTCAGTCAAAGAGGGTAAAAACCCCGTAGACGAAATTTGGAAGGCACCTAGGAGGATCCTGAGTACGGCGGAACACGAGGAATTCCGTCGGAATCCGGGAGGACCATCTCCCAAGGCTAAATACTCCCTAGTGACCGATAGTGAACCAGTACCGTGAGGGAAAGGTGAAAAGCACCCCGGAAGGGGAGTGAAATAGAACCTGAAACCGTGTGCCTACAACAAGTCAAAGCCCGTTAATGGGTGATGGCGTGCCTTTTGTAGAATGAACCGGCGAGTTACGATTGCATGCGAGGTTAAGTTGAAGAGACGGAGCCGCAGCGAAAGCGAGTCTGAATAGGGCGTTTGAGTATGTAGTCATAGACCCGAAACCATGTGATCTACCCATGTCCAGGTTGAAGGTGCGGTAAAACGCACTGGAGGACCGAACCCACGTACGTTGAAAAGTGCGGGGATGAGGTGTGGGTAGCGGAGAAATTCCAAACGAACTTGGAGATAGCTGGTTCTCTCCGAAATAGCTTTAGGGCTAGCCTCGAAATTGAGAATGATGGAGGTAGAGCACTGTTTGGACTAGGGGCCCATCTCGGGTTACCGAATTCAGATAAACTCCGAATGCCATTCATTCATATTCGGGAGTCAGACTGTGAGTGATAAGATCCATAGTCGAAAGGGAAACAGCCCAGACCACCAGCTAAGGTCCCAAAATATATGTTAAGTGGAAAAGGATGTGGGGTTGCACAGACAACTAGGATGTTGGCTTAGAAGCAGCCACCATTTAAAGAGTGCGTAATAGCTCACTAGTCGAGTGACCCTGCGCCGAAAATGTACCGGGGCTAAACATATTACCGAAGCTGTGGAGTACACCTTTAGGTGTATTGGTAGGAGAGCGTTCTAAGGGCGTTGAAGGCAGATCGTGAGGACTGCTGGAGCGCTTAGAAGTGAGAATGCCGGTATGAGTAGCGAAAGACAGGTGAGAATCCTGTCCACCGAATGACTAAGGTTTCCTGGGGAAGGCTCGTCCGCCCAGGGTTAGTCGGGACCTAAGCCGAGGCCGACAGGCGTAGGCGATGGACAACAGGTTGATATTCCTGTACTCGTTGTTTTTGTTTGAGCAATGGAGGGACGCAGGAGGCTAAGGAATGCAGACGATTGGAAATGTCTGTCTAAGCAGTAAGTCTTGGTAGGAGTCAAATGCTTCTATCTTTACGGACAAGCTGTGATGGGGAGGGAAATAATAGTACCGAAGTTCCTGATGTCACACTGCCGAGAAAAGCTTCTAGTGAGAAAACATCGACCCGTACCGCAAACCGACACAGGTAGTCGAGGAGAGAATCCTAAGGTGAGCGAGAGAACTCTCGTTAAGGAACTCGGCAAAATGACCCCGTAACTTCGGGAGAAGGGGTGCTGATCTTTGATCAGCCGCAGTGAATAGGCCCAAGCGACTGTTTATCAAAAACACAGGTCTCTGCAAAATCGTAAGATGAAGTATAGGGGCTGACGCCTGCCCGGTGCTGGAAGGTTAAGAGGAGTGCTTAGCGTAAGCGAAGGTACGAATTGAAGCCCCAGTAAACGGCGGCCGTAACTATAACGGTCCTAAGGTAGCGAAATTCCTTGTCGGGTAAGTTCCGACCCGCACGAAAGGCGTAACGATTTGGGCACTGTCTCAACGAGAGACTCGGTGAAATTTTAGTACCTGTGAAGATGCAGGTTACCCGCGACAGGACGGAAAGACCCCATGGAGCTTTACTGTAGTTTGATATTGAGTGTCTGTACCGCATGTACAGGATAGGTAGGAGCCGTAGAAATCGGAACGCTAGTTTCGATGGAGGCGCTGGTGGGATACTACCCCTGCGTTATGGCCACTCTAACCCGCACCACTAATCGTGGTGGGAGACAGTGTCAGATGGGCAGTTTGACTGGGGCGGTCGCCTCCTAAAAGGTAACGGAGGCGCCCAAAGGTTCCCTCAGAATGGTTGGAAATCATTCGAAGAGTGTAAAGGCAGAAGGGAGCTTGACTGCGAGACCAACAAGTCGAGCAGGGACGAAAGTCGGGCTTAGTGATCCGGTGGTTCCGCATGGAAGGGCCATCGCTCAACGGATAAAAGCTACCCTGGGGATAACAGGCTTATCTCCCCCAAGAGTCCACATCGACGGGGAGGTTTGGCACCTCGATGTCGGCTCGTCGCATCCTGGGGCTGTAGTCGGTCCCAAGGGTTGGGCTGTTCGCCCATTAAAGCGGCACGCGAGCTGGGTTCAGAACGTCGTGAGACAGTTCGGTCCCTATCCGTCGCGGGCGTTGGAAATTTGAGAGGAGCTGTCCTTAGTACGAGAGGACCGGGATGGACTTACCGCTGGTGTACCAGTTGTTCTGCCAAGGGCATTGCTGGGTAGCTATGTAGGGAAGGGATAAACGCTGAAAGCATCTAAGTGTGAAGCCCACCTCAAGATGAGATTTCCCATTTCTTTAAGAAAGTAAGATCCCTGAGAGATGATCAGGTAGATAGGTCAGGAGTGGAAGTACAGTGATGTATGGAGCGGACTGATACTAATCGATCGAGGACTTAACCACATTGGTAAAGAAAAAACTCGGTAGAGTGACTAATACTTCAAATCCAGTTTTGAGTGAATAACATTTACTCAATAAAAGATAACACCACAGTGTGGTGGCGATAGCGAGAAGGATACACCTGTAACCATGCCGAACACAGAAGTTAAGCTTCTTAGCGCCGATTGTAGTGAGGGGTTGCCCCTTGTGAGAGTAGGTCGTCGCCACGC
>NZ_BJWF01000077.1 GCF_007990225.1 Enterococcus villorum
CTACTTCATTGTAAGATATTTCATAATCAAAATTCCTTCCAAAATAATGATCACTTGTTACATAAGTAATAGACGTACACATAGTTTATTCCTCCTAAATATTTTTCTGTCCACGTTCATATTACTCCAAAGTTTTCCTCATTCCAAAAGAAAAGCACAGAATACACAAAGAAGCGTTTTTATTTGTATAAACTATATCAAAGTTCTATACTTAAATTATCAAATAAAAAGGACGTGAAGATAAATGTCAAATTTAGAAAACAAAGAAGAAAAAGTTGTAAACAAAATTGTTTCTGTTGTCAATAAACTGGATAAAGAGTTAGACGAACTTGATACGTTATCTGAAAATCCAGAAAAAAAACATAACCTAAAAAAATGGTTAGTTGAACGAAAGGCTATTCATGAAATTAAAAAAGTTCTTCATGAAGCTGATAAATATGAAAAATATGATGAAAAAGAACTTGATAAAGAATTTAAAGAAATCAATGACTTATTACTCTGATCTATTAAACGACTCATTATGAGTCGTTTTTTTATACAAAGAAACTATCTGGAGGTAATCCAAATATAAATATTGATTGTAGTACAAAAAAGAAGCGTCCGAAGACGCTTCGCTGTTTAAATGCGTAAAAAGATTGGGAAATTGATTCATCAGCTATTACGACTATTATTATAATCTCATCCTATAAAAAATCAATACTAAAAAACTATTCTTTCGAGTAGCTCTGAACAGATGTCATCATAACTTATGAAGGAAATAGACATAAGATTGTGTATAAAAAATAACCGCCCGAAGGTGGCTGAAGAAAGCTTTTATTTACATAAATACTCTTCTAAATAATTTTAACACAGAACTAACTTAATTACTATATGTACCCTGTAGGACTCAACCTACGACCGGACGGTTATGAGCCGTCTGCTCTAACCAATTGAGCTAAAGGTACGAGAAGCCATCACAACTACTGCAAACAAAAAGAATGGACATAGACTAGATAATAATGGTTTTCATTCTTTGTTGTGATGGCACATTAATTATTACACATTTAATAGCAAAAAACTAGATTGTACTTATTCTTTGTAAAATATATTATTTTATGCTATTATTTCCAAGTCATAAAAAGAAAAAAGCTTCAGATACTTATCTTTTTGGGGAAAGACTCTAGGGTGAGGGAGTATCTGAAGCTTTTTTCTATGTTTATTATCTCACATAGTTATTTTTTAGTCTATTATTTGCTTAATTTTTTATATTATAATAATTTTATTTGCTCCTTAATTAGTAACGAACTACTCTAAATTGCTAGCAATAATTACGGTATCTAGCTTAAAATAAAAAAACACCTCAAATGAGGTGTTTAAAGTTCAACATTATTTTACAATATTTACTGCTTGAGGGCCACGTTGACCTTCTTCAATATCATAAGTAACTGCTTGGCCTTCATCTAAAGACTTGAAGCCTTCTCCCTGGATCGCTGAGAAATGTGCAAATACGTCATTTCCATCTTCTCCAGTGATAAATCCAAAACCTTTGTCTGAGTTAAACCATTTTACTGTACCGTTATTCATATATATTTCCTCCTGATACGTATATAATACGTGTTTTGTTGCAATTAATATTACTTTGTAAAAGGAGTTTTTATAGTGTGAATATATCGCTCAGATTACGTTTCAAATTAGATTACTTGTTTAGTATAACACGAATGTAATGGTAACACAAGGCTAACACGATTTAATATAAAGAACTATATTTAAGCATTTAGAAGAGTTAATTGCAGAACGAAAATACAAATACAATACTGATTAAAATTAAATAAAAAAACCACCTTTTGGAGGTGGCCCACAAGGGACGGCGTACTTACATTACGCTTAATAATTATTATCGTATTCCTTGTGTCGGCAGTGCGAAATTAATTCGCCTGTAAGTTAATCATAAAGTAACTATCTGCTAAATGCAATAGTTATGCTTAAAAAAATTTAGCTTATTTTTTAAGGCAACCTCATACAAGAATGTTCCGGTATATTTCTCATTTCTCTGTTATCAATCTTGAACGATGTCCATAATCTGTTTGCCAATATATCACTAGCTTGTATCAAATAATTATGTTTAGAATCGCAATAAGACACATTTATTTCTAACTTACCTTTCCAAATAGGTTCATAAAATACACCATAATTAAAATTATGAACACCATTTTTTAGTTCTTCATATACTGATTCCTCAAAATTATAATAGCCATTACTTGCAGTGGCTTGCTCATCCACACAGATACATAGCTTTAAGTCGTCCTCTGGATTCAATAATCCTCTATTTATCAGCAACTTAATTTTTTCTTTGACCAGTCTTTTTAATACATAATCTTTATATCTGTGTATTGATTTTTTATGATCTAAAATATTTGACTGTACCCTTTTGATATCAACTGTTAATCCCATACTATGTTCGTTTTTTAAAACCCTGTATAATTCGTATTTTTCACTTTTATCTAAATAACAAGCTTTTAATTCTTCTCTGTTACCTCGTTTGGTTTGGATTCGTTGAACCACTTTTTTATATTTTCTTTTTGCAATTTCTTTATTATCCTTGCCAATGAATGCGTATCCAGCGTAGACAAAAAATCTATTAGGTGCATTCCTATGCAAGACGCCTGAATCATCAAAAAATAAATGTAATTCTTCCAACAGCCGCTTCTCCGATCATTTGTTATAAATATATGTTAATTTTACATCTTAGCCGTCTTTATAACAATAACTAAAATTGCAGATGTAGCCTAATTATATGTACTGCCCCTCAACGAGGAGCTTTTAGTTTATAAAGTCAAATAGATATCCTTAATATGCACATCATTAACCGCACCTTCGCCGTTAGCTTGATTACAACGACGGAAAATGACATCAATTTTCGTACCTTTTTTCACCCAGCTTAAATCCAAAGTGACGTCCATGCCTAGT
>NZ_BJWF01000078.1 GCF_007990225.1 Enterococcus villorum
ACCAGCAGATAATGCCACAATTACTGCCCACGATGCTACCGTTGAATATGGTTCAACATGGAATGATAGTGTGGCCAAACAAGTAACAGGTGTAAAAGCAACAGATAAATATGGGAATGATGTAACAAATAATGTAACAGTATCAGGAACTGTAGATACTAAAAAACCAGGTGACTATAACGTAACCTTTACTTCACCAGAATCAGGAAAAAGCATTACAGTTGTGATTACGGTGAAATCAGCTAAATATGAAAAACCAGTTCTTGAAAGTCCTTATATTTATCAGACTGATTTGAAGGGAAAAACTACACCTAATACAGACGTTTTGATTTCTGACTACGAAGATTTCAGTGGATTTACATTTACTCATTCAGATGCATCAGGTAATTTTACAATAGCAAGTTCTTCAATAAACGCTCTTGCCAAACATACTCCAGGTATTACACTTTATGTAAAAGCTGGTGATATAGAAAATGCTAACTATAGTGAAGTAGAAACTACTATCATACATTATCCTACACCTAAAGTAGACGAAACTTATGCTTATGATACAGAAATAAAAGGAACAGCCTATCCAAACTCTAGAGTTTTTATTTCTGATAGTGATTTTGGTGGATATGTAACTGTTGAAGTTGATGCATCAGGTAATTTTACAGCTCCTGTTTCTCTGTTAAAAGCCTTAACAGACTATGAAAGTGGCAATACTTTATATTTTAAAAGTTCCGAGAGTGATATATATAGTCAAGCAGTCAGTCTAACATCCTCCACGAAAATTACAGAAAACCAATCATCCATTACAGCGAATGACTTCACATTAGAATATGGTGCAGATTTTAATGATCAAATTGCTATTGAAAAAGCAGGAGCAACTGCAACAGATGCTAATGGAAATGAAGAAGGCGTCAAAGTTAAAGAAAGTAACGTAGATACAAGCAAACCTGGTGAATATAGTGTCACGTTCATTTCTGATTCAGGAAAAGAAAAAACGGTTAAAGTCACTGTGAAAGAATCTGTGAAAGCAGAAAAACCAGAATTTGAAACACCATATATCTATGGAGATACTTTAAATGGGAAAACTTCTCCAAATGCGGATGTAGCAGTACGTGTGGGAGATCTCTCGCCGATTGATTTTACTATTCAAGCAAATGACAAAGGTGAATTTTCCATTCCAGCTGAAAAATTAAAACAGTATGATGATTATAAAGTCGGAAATGATATCTATGCTACAGCTTCATTTGAAACAGCAGGGTCAGTAAGTGATGTGGGATTTGTAACAGTTGAAGAAAATCAGTCTTCAATTGAAGCGCATGATTTTGAAGTAGACTATGGTTTCAATCTAACAGACGAAGCAGCAATTGAAAAAGCTGGTGCGAAAGCCACTGATAAATATGGTAAAGAAGAATCAGTATCAGTAAAAGAAAATAATGTTGATACAAATAAACCAGGAGAGTACCAGGTGACATTCGTTTCTGATTCAGGAAAAGAAAAGACAGTTAAAGTAACCGTAAAAAATAAACCAATCATTGGTTCAGAACCAATCATCCACGCATCAGATATGACCTATCAAGTAGGAGAAACATTAAATCCATTGTTGGATATAACTGCCGAAGATCCAGAAGATGGCGATTTAACCGATCAAGTTAAAGCTGATGCTTCCGGAGTTAATATGTCTAAAGCAGGCGACTATGATTTAAAACTATCTGTTACAGATAAGGATGGGAATACCACAGAACAAACAGTTACTGTACACGTGATTGATCAAGTGACAGACGGGCCAGTGATTAACGGGGCAGATGATGTGAGAATCGATGAGCGTTCAAAATTTGATCCCCTAGACGGTGTGACCGCACAAGATAGTGAAGGAAATGATTTGACGTCAAACTTAACGTATACCGGTTCAGTAGATACTTCTACTCCAGGTGAGTACACAATTAAGTACTATGTGTATGATAAAAATGGAAAAGTAGCAACTGCTAAACGCAAAGTCACAGTTCAAAGTGATGAAAGTAAACCAGTAGTAATGAGCCCGGATAAATTAACGATTAAGCAAAATAGTAAATTTGATCCAACACTTTATGCACAAGCCTATGATAATGAAGATGGTAATATTACAGACCAAATAACTGTTATTGGACAAATTTATACAGATAAAATTGGTGCTCAATATATTACCTATAAAGTAACAGATAGCGATGGCAACGAGGCATCGAAAATGATGGAAGTTGATGTTGTTGAAACTTTAGGGAATGCTCCCGTGATTACTGGCGCAGATGATATTGAACTTAATATAGGCGATGAGTTCGATCCACTTTCTGGAGTAACTGCACATGATGAAGAAGATGGTGATTTAACTTCAGAAATTAAATATGGTGGAGTGGTTAACACCGGTAAAGCTGGAGAATATACAGTGACGTATACTGTTTGGGATTCTGATTTTAATGTAGAAACAGTGGAACGTACGGTCAAAGTAAAAGAGAAAGTAGTTGCACCAACTATCGAATCTGAAAAAGAAATTCACGTGGCTTATGGCAGTGAATGGAA
>NZ_BJWF01000079.1 GCF_007990225.1 Enterococcus villorum
TTCTGTAATAAAAAATTAAGTTACATACAAAAATGGCATTTATCGCTCACTTTATCAAATTGATAGGCTGTTTATGTCATTCACTTCATTGGAAAAGTCACATTTTATCGCTGATTAAATAAGAATCACCTAAATGGCCATTGATCTAACCAACTTTCTAATTTTGCTAGATCTAACATCTGATTGTAGAGATACAAGACTTTCCCATTTTTATTTTTCTCATTCGGCATATCCGTAATCAAAATATCCGCCTGTTCAGGGGTTACACTCACTTCTAAATTGTATTCATTTTTAAAACGACTAAAAATTTGTGCTGTAATAATATTTTCTTGGATCCATCCTTGTCTTAGTCGAACAGCGATACGAATATTTTTTTTAAAACTAAATTTATTTTTGTAACAATAAATAATCATAGCTATGTATTTAATAATATACTGACGGTTTAATACTGTAGGATCAATTGTCCTGCTCCTATCAAGAATTAAGTCGATATATTCTGTAAATTCAGGATATTTAATGCTAATATTTTTTATATAATCAAAGTAGTTTAAATCTAATTCAAATGATACTGGTATAGGAAACAACCACGCATACATGCAAGAGGAATAAATTTCTATTTGTAAAATTTTTTTATCAGTGTAAGGAAGATGTATCAACAACTTTTCTTTTAAACTATCTAAATACAACTTTGATGCCTTCTTATACTGGCATCTAGAATTCTCCAACATTTTTTTCACCGTGACTAAATGATTGATAGATAGACTAGAATAATTAATATGTACAGAAAAAAAACCATAAAATAAATATTCCATTTCATTTTTCATAAATTCATTTTGAGAAAGAAATGGAGAGAAAACCTCTTTAAAAATTAAGAAATAGGGATTATTCAAACAAAATTCCGAGCATTCCTTCAATGTATTATCTAAAAAATGATGATTCTCACGTCTGATTTTTGAAACCATCCATAAATAACACAACCGCTCTTTGCTATCATTTGTTAGATTGAACCCCATTTTACGTTCCATCAAACCAATCAATTGCAAGATAGTTTCTTTTTCTCTTTTCTTAAAAGGAAAATCACATCCATAATTTACTTCGTAAAAATATTGCATCAAAAAACTACGTACAAAGCGTTCATTTCCTTCAATCATAAATTTATGCAATTTTATCCCGTAAAATGTCAAGCCTTCATTAATAAAGTTTAGCCGCCGATAAAAAGTCGGATTACTAATATGATAATTAAAACTAAAATCTTGAGACTTTTTGATTTTTTCACGAAAAAAATTCCAAATTAACTGATATTCAAATGTACTAGTAATTAATAACTTCCTGATTTGAGTATATTTGATGTAATTACAATTTTCTACTATTATCCCGTGTTGCTTCACTATTTTGATTCGAATGTCAACCTTCAAGTCTTCCAAGTCATCAAGGAAATGTTTAAGCAATTGTCTCATTTTTGAAACATTCATATTCAGTTCTTGGGATAGCTCTGCTCTGCTGTGCTGACCCATTCACCTTGCGAGTCCATTAATTTTTTTAATATTCTTAATTTAGTCATAACCTCTATATGTAACGCATTCATTATTTGCTCCTTAATTTAGAATTTATCTTTGATAATACTACATATCCTCTAAAATTATTCTCAAATTGCGACTATTATTCTGAACTAAATTGAGACATTTTCGATTAAAAAAGAACGAATCCCTTCACTATATTATTTTATAAGAAAGCCCTCTAAATAAGTTGCTACTCCCTCACATTCTATCATTAACAAGAGCTCTTTTCTCCTTCTGTTTTAAAACAAAGTATCATAAAAAATGATTTCACTTGTTTTTTTCTGATAAACAAGTCATCTATATTTATTCTTACTCTTTCTGTGTTCAATCATTCATACAGGAAAATAGTTAGTTATGTTGAAAATAGGCTGATACTATCCGTACTAACAATGAATAAAGTGAAGTTATTTATAAGTCTCATTTTCTTTAAATAAAAAAACAAAATTTGAGAATAATCATTTAAAAACCATTATATAATGTGTATCATCGGAAATTTTATTACATAAACCTCTCTATTAACTAACAAAGAAAGGAGGACATAAAAAGAAAATAGTTCATTATGTTTATAAACAGGAACAAACATGTGAATAGCTAATTAATATCAATTGTAGATTTTGCTCCATGTATATTTAGATTTATCCAAAGAAATATGATTCCGATGATTGGAATTGTTAGATATCACCTTCATTAAACAATTTTTTTAAGATGGATCAAACTTTGCAAAAAATAAAAAAAGAAATGGATGATTTAAGATGAAACCTAGTAAATTATTAATACTTGCCTCATTTATGTGTATTGGAGCTGGCACCGTACATATTGGAACAGTTAACGCAGCTCAACAAATAACCGTAAGTTCAAGTGCACAAGATGCGATTAATGCGGTAAATGCTTTGTATACTGATAGTACTCATACGGCACTTTCTCCAAAGACGACAAAGGATACTATTCAAGCTGCTAGAAAACTGATTCTTAAAGCTGCTGG
>NZ_BJWF01000080.1 GCF_007990225.1 Enterococcus villorum
GCTGGCTATGGAACACCGTGGATAAGGTCGTGACAGAGCCGCTTAGCTCCGAGCAAATCAAAAACGATGAGAAACTCAAAATTTTCCTCATCGTTCGTAAGCATCTTTTATCTGAAAAATCAAACTCTTTAATTAATTCAATTTTATTGTCTTATTCATCACGCATTTATCACTTGACTGTTTTAACAGCCAAAACGATTTTCTCTCAGGACAGCTTTCTTGATATCTTCAACGGTTTGTGTCCCAGCTAATTGCATCACCATTTCAAGTTCTGTTTTGAAAAAATCAAATACTTGTTTGATTCCTATACTACCACCTAAAGAAAGACCATAAATAGCCGGTCTACCAATGGCTACTATATCTGCCCCTGAGGCAATGGCTTTAAACACATGTTGGCCTCGTCTTACACCGCTGTCAAATACGATAGGTACCCGCTTATCCACTGCTTCTGCTACATATTGTAAAGAATCAAAAGAAGCTGGTCCACCATCTAATTGTCTTCCTCCGTGATTGGAGACCCAAATTCCTTGCGCTCCTGCATCAATTGAACGATAAACATCTTCTTCTGACTGCACACCTTTCACATAAATAGGTAGTTCCGAATGGGTCGTAATAAATTCAATATCTTTTGGACTTAATTTTTGTTTAGAGGATTTATAGACGGCATCCATCGTTTGCCCTACGCCAGATTGATAAGCTTGGACAATTGGCATCGGCAATGGAAAAGTGAACCCATTTCTTCGATCTGTTTCACGATTTCCACCAACTGTTGCATCTGCGGTGAGAACCACTGCTTTTGCTCCATTTCGTTTCGCCATTTCTAATATATCTAAATTGATCCCATCATCTTTACTCATGTAAAATTGAAACCATTGTGGTGCCTTTTCCCCACCAGCATTTCTGATTTCTTCCAATGTACACGAAGCGTAAGAACTAGCTGTATAGACCGTTCCAAAATCGGCTACCCCTTTAGCAGAAGCTTTTTCTGCTTGTACATGCGCTAATCCATGAGCAGCAACCGGTGCCATAATAATAGGAGCACTCAGCGTTTCATCAGAAAAAAACGTTGTGGTATCAGGTAGTTCAACATCCTTCAAAACATGTGGGATAATCAATTGATGATTAAAAGCTTTCTGGTTTTCACGATAAGTAAATAAATCACCAGCACCACTACTGATATATCCATATCCACCATTTGGAATCACTTGAGTGGCCATCATTTCTAAATCTTCCATATTGATAAAATCAATAATTCCTTCATTCGTACCCGCTTGATAAACTTTTTCCATAATAAAGCCTTCTTTCTTTATAATAAGAAATATGAATTTAATGATAGCGTTTGCATTATTATGGTACCTCTCAAAAATGATACAGGCAAATAATCTGTTTGAAACACACAACAAAGAAGCAAAACAAAAAAAACAATGCATTGCATTTATTTATAAATTGTTCAGAAACTCATTTTTTTCTTTTTACTAGTAAGAAATGGAACAAACTCCCATATCTCACATAGGTATTTGTTCCATACTCTTTCGTTTATCAAAGAACTGTTTTTTCTTAAATTTTATTACATGACTGTTTTATTTTTCTGGAATAAAAGCTTCTCCTTTGGCAAAAACAACAGCTTCCCCACCAATCACTATACGGTTGTCAATTAATTCACATTCAAGATAACCGCCTCTTGGTGAAAGTTGATGTGCCATCATCTGCTTCTTTCCTAATTTATCTGCCCAATAGGGAATCAAATTAGCATGAGCAGAACCACAAACAGGATCTTCATTGATGGTTAGTTTTGGAAAAAAGGTTCTAGAAACAAAGTCTTCTGTTGTTCCCTTCGCGGTGACGATGACGCCCACTCCTCGCTCAAAGTTTTTGAGTTCTGAAAAATTAGGTTGCAATTGTTCGACCGTTTCCTCATCTGATAAAACAAAAAACAAGTCACGTGCTAAATAAGCTTCTTGGATTTTTGCTCCCAATCCCGTTTCATATGCTGATAAAATTTCTATTTTTTTAGGCATGATACTCGGAAAATTCATGTAGTATTTTTCTTTCTTCTTAGTGACAAAAAGATCACCACTTTGACTTGTGAACTGAATCGTCTCTTGTTTTATATCATAATAATTGAACAACACAAATGCCGTAGCTAACGTAGCATGCCCACATAACTGAACCTCCCACGATTAAAATTGCGGGGTTCTGAGCCCTTACGAACTTAAAACCCTTTGATCCTAATGTAGTTTCCTCTTGCCTGAGATACGGGATATCTAAGAAGTCGCCATTCAGCGATATAACCGAGATAACCTAATCATTCGGTTCATGGATAAACAAAGTATTGGCTCTCATA
>NZ_BJWF01000081.1 GCF_007990225.1 Enterococcus villorum
CATTGATTAGTTCAATATCCACCAATCTCACTACAGCTAAATTCTCTTTGCTTTTCGCTAACCACTTATCGCATTCCATCGTGTTTTCAATGCAAATGATCGCTGAGTGGTTATAGACATGTTCTACATATCCACGAAACGGATAGATGAACCCTTCTGCTTCGCAGCGAACCATGTCACCGACTTTGAATTTTGGTTTCTTACGTGTTTTAGGGTTCTTTGTCGGCATATCTAGCATTAAACCGCCGATACCGTGACTGCTAGCGTAAAATCCGTCTTTTAGTTTCATTCTTTTTCCTCCCGTTCTAATCCCCATTGAGCGAATGCTGCTAGGACTTCTGCCGCTTGTTTTCTAGGCAATCTTGCAAGTGCGTTTCTAGCTTTCAATAATTCCTCAGCTCCATCTTTTTCAAGTCGACCAGGCGAAATGGATAATGAATTATAGAGAGAATGAATTGCTTTTATTAATGATCCTTTTGAACCTGCGTTGATTTTCAGCCGTTCCAACACGATTTTCTGGTTGTCGTCGAGTTCCGAATGCTCATCAGTAGCTGCTACCTTGTCATATAATTTTTGTAAGTCTGGTGCATCGTCAACCATCGCAAAAGATATTTCTGACAATACTTTCTCTTTAAATTCGCTCATCCTTCTACCACCTCTTCCACTGGCACAGCAAACGCCCAATATCTTTCATCAATTGCTTTGATTTCCGCTTCTGTTAGCTGATAAGCAGATTTTTCCCAAGCACACAACGAGCAGCTAGTATCAAAATAGAAATCATTTCTGTTATTAAATTTCTTGATAAGATATAAGTCACCAATAATAACTTCATACAACGGCTCTTTCTCGACCTCGTAGCCGTCTTTCATGCGAATGAAAGTTTCGATTGGATTGTTTTCGGATTTAGCAAACCACTGATATAGGACGCTATCGGTGTCTCGTTCCTCCCAAAATACAAGATATCCAAAAATAGCATTATCTAAATCATCTTTATTATCTTCAAACCACTCCGCCACAAACTTAGGCACAACTGGCTTTTGCGGTTCGTCTAGTTGTTCTAAATCATCTAGGATTTCTTTATAAAGATCATATTTAAGTTGCTCGCTAATTAAATTTCTATTGGGGCAATATGGTCTTAATTTAGCTATTTCTGCAGTATATTTGTCGATCAATTCCTGTTTATTCATCGCTGTTCCTCCTTCATGAAAACTAACCAATGTGTCTGTGACCGTCTATTTCCAAACAAAGGGCTATATGGTTCGATTGCTTTCAACACATCTTTTAGTTTTACCTGGTTCTCATTCCACTTGAAAATCAGTGTCCCGTTTGGTTTTAAAACCCTCATGCACTCAGACATTCCTTGTTTTATATCTTCTGGCCAGTTATCTTTGTCTAGCTGTCCGTACTGCCCTTTCATAATCGAATTCTGGCCAGCCCATTTTAAATGTGGTGGATCAAATACAACTAAATCGTAAACATTATCTTCAAAAGGCATATTTCTAAAATCCGCTACAACATCTGGTTTCACATTCACTTTCTTTCCGTGTACCTCGTACTCTTCTTCTCGTATATCCATGTAAGTCGCAAAACTGCAATTTTTATCAAACCAAAACAAACGACTACCACAACATGCATCTAATATTTTAGGCAATCACTCTACCTCCAATAACTCTGAATTCTCGTATATATTACCTAAAACAGTGAGAAATCTTTCTGTGTCCCGAAAAGCAAATTGCCCATATTCAAATATGCCAACATTTGAATCGAATTGAATATCTGGGTTAATCTTCACGACTGCAACTCTAATTGGTTCTTCTTCCCAATCAGCAGTATCTCCCCATTGCACTATATCCCCCTCAAATATCTCCACACCATTTTTATCTTTCAGCCCTGTGGATTGCATGAGAACATATTTATCTGGAGACATTTCAGCATGAGTGATCAAAC
>NZ_BJWF01000082.1 GCF_007990225.1 Enterococcus villorum
ATTTATCTAATTCATCAAAGAATGAAAACTCCGTTTTTTGTAACATGTTTTTCATTAATTGGTTTTCTCGTTTCAGATGTTTTAGTTCTACTTGTTGGCTTACAGTACTTACTAGCAGAATTAAGATGATTCCTGCTGAAATAATATTGGTAATCATTATTCCCTTCCTTTGCATTGTTAATATTCGATAATATCGTTCCTATATTGCAGAATGCTTTTCCAATATTTTGAAAGATGGTTCCTACCGTCTCAGCTACTGTTTTAACAAAAATATCTACTAATTCAATTGCTTGTTCTGCAGAAACTCCATATTCACTCTCAAAATTTGCTTTCGCTGCATTCAGCTCTTGCTTCTTTAGTTTTGCTACTCTGCGGCGTCTGTTGTTCATTCTAATTCCTCCATAATAAATTAAAAATTTGATACTTTTTTGGTATACTTTTATTAAAAAGGAGATGGTAATATGTCAGATGAAAAAGGTTCCCTTATTAATATCGAACTTATTCCTAAAGAATTGATTGTCAATACTTTAGGACCTGCAACAAAATCTATTGGCGAGGGTCTTGGGGGTATAGTTAACTACGTAATGGGTCCTCTTCGGAGACTTAATGTAACAAGCGAAAAATCCTATCAAGATTTTGTCAATAAACTCAATACTAAAACTGAAAGTATACCTGATGAAAATCGCGATACATCAAAATTTGGACTTGCTCTTAAAACAATGGAAGATTCACGATACCAAATCGAAGAAGAAGATATGCGTGAGTATTTTGCTAACTTATTAGCCGGTTTAATTGATAATCGAAAAAATTCAAATGCTTCCCCAAGGTTTTCAACTATTCTTTCAGAATTAACTACCACAGATGCTGATTTATTATCTAAAATTTATTTAAACCCTGTGCATCCTACAGTTTCTCTCAGAGTAGAAAAAATGGATGGCAAAGGAATCACGCATGTTAATGATTTGATTCTATTCGATCCTTTAAATCCCGATAGCGCAAACCCTACTATAGAAACGCTTCAATCGTATGGTTTAATTGAAATTAGACAACAGATTGGACTTGCAAATGAAAAAAGCATTGATATTTACAACCAATTTGAAAGTTCATATTTTTATAAATCAATTACAGAATCAATGAAAGAAACATATAAACAAGATCCATTTTTTAAAAATGCTGAGTTTAATATTAGATGTATACGAGGTTCGATAAAAATTACTACATTGGGACAACAATTTTGCTCAATGATTTTTTCTAATGAGGATGAGTAACTTTTTATCTACTCTATCCTCTATTTTTTTGAGTTCCTTAGTTAGTTCGCTTGTATACCATCTATAAAAAATTACATTTGTAATGACCATAACAATAAGTGTAATTAATAAATTCATATTATTCCTCCTTCATAACGTACTCACTTTTCCGCCTTCTAAACGGATGAGATTATTATCGTTATCGATATTTACATTTCTGACTGCTTGACTTTCTCCCCGCTTATATCCGACATCTTGAAAACTGCGTTCGTAATACTCCACAGTTGATACAATGATTTCTGCTTCTGGATTTAATTGTAAAATTGGTATTAGTTCTTTTGCTTTCATTCAATCCGCCTCCAACAATTCTGGATTCTCATAGATATTTCCGATGACACGTACATAGGGTTTTAGCCTAGCTAGTAATAAACTACCTGCGCACCACGTTAAATCATGCTTTTCCCATCCGATTTCATAGTTTCCATTAATCTCCATTCCTACGCCCATATCGCCTTTTTTCTTCTGGAAAGGATGATTTTCAATTGCTACTATATCCCCTTCAAAAATCTCCACACCATTCTTATCTTTCAGTCCTGTGGATTGCATGAGGACATATTTATCTGGAGACATTTCAGCATGAGTGATCAACC
>NZ_BJWF01000083.1 GCF_007990225.1 Enterococcus villorum
AGATATGAATAAAGAAGATTTAAATAGTCACAAGTTGATTAGTTACCCAATAATAGAAAAACAACAAATTAAATATATAAATTAGTTAGTATATTGTAATGATGTTTTTAATGTACTAAGAATATATATGTAATATAAAAAGGCAAAGATATTTTCAAAACATCCTTCACCAGATGTGATATCCTTGCCTTTTTAGTCTATTTTGAACTCAACATTTATGTAATATGTAATTGCAAATTTTATTTTTCTAAAACGAATACTAACTGAAATCATTGTATTTATTTTTCAATATGAAAATACATTTTACATAATTCATAACGTTAAAGAGTTAAATATTTAAAATGTCAGTAACTATATTAAATAAAAAATAAGGATAGCGATGCATTCTTACTTTGACAGTTGGAACTTTAAAGAAGTTTTATTTTGAATGTAGAAGAAGTAGCAAACTTTCTTGAATCACAAAAAATGCTATTTCTGAATTTCAAACTTCGTGTAGAACGTCTATGAATATATCTAAAAATTGGAATTTGTTTACAGCTTGGAAGCACCTAATAAAGATGATTTTTAATAATATTTATTAAATAATACAACTTATTAGATGAGATCGATTTTATCCCCGAAAAAAACCTAGAAGTGAACTCTCTTAGAAAAAATATTTTCTTAAAATATAGATACTAGATAAAATCTAGTTCTATTAAGTTTTAAGGGGGAAAATTTTTGAGTAAGAAAAAGTTAACTAATAAAAGAAAAAAGCAACTTCTGGCAATGTTTATGTCAGCAGGAATAATGACCAATTCATTTGTTGGAACAGGTTTAGCACTTGATGATGAGGTAACTACTGATTCTGCAAATACAAGTGGTGTATCTAGTGATAACACAAATATTAATGACAATCCACAACTAACAACAAACTCTTCAGGTAGTAGAATACTTAGCACTAAAATTTCAGAGGATTATTATTATGGCGAGAGTAAAACACTAAAGGGGACTTGTGAACCATTTTTCCAGGTAACTGCTTTTAAAGGCGAACATAGCGCAGCTGTAAATATTTCAAGCACGGTTAAAGCAGATATTTTAGGAAATTTTGAACTTTTTATTAATGAAAGCAAAATTCGACCTGGAGATGTTATTAGGGTAAGAAGTATAGATGCAACAGGCCTTTTTGGAAGTGATGATACAACGTACGTACATTATAGTGCCCCAAAAGTAAATAATAGTTACAGTTATGATTCACCAATTACAGGAACCGCTTATCCTGGAGCGGAAGTATATATTTCTGATACTCCAAATTTCACTTCTGGGTGGGTTACATCAACAGCAGATGCGTCAGGTAATTTTACTTTAAGTGCCAATCAATTAAAATCATTATCTGGGTACGCTTCTGGAAAGACTATGTATTTAAGGAGTTCAGCAGCTGGTTCTAATAATGCAGGGGAGTTGCTAAGTCATACGGTGTCTACTCAAATTACTGAAAATAAGGCTACAATTACTGCTAATAATTTTACACTAGATTATGGATCAGCATATAACAGTAATATTGCTATTCAAAAATCTGGAGTAAAAGCTACTGATGCCAATGGAAATGATGTTACAAATAATGTGCAAGTTTCTGGTAATGTAAATACTAAAATTCCTGGAAACTATAATGTAACATTCACTTCGCCAGAATCAGGAAAAAGTGTGACAGTCGTGGCCACGGTTAAAGATGCACCAGCAGATAATGCCACAATTACTGCCCACAA
>NZ_BJWF01000084.1 GCF_007990225.1 Enterococcus villorum
CAAACTGTGTAGTCTCCGTAATATTCCTTAGAAAGGAGGTGATCCAGCCGCACCTTCCGATACGGCTACCTTGTTACGACTTCACCCCAATCATCTATCCCACCTTAGGCGGCTGGCTCCAAAAGGTTACCTCACCGACTTCGGGTGTTACAAACTCTCGTGGTGTGACGGGCGGTGTGTACAAGGCCCGGGAACGTATTCACCGCGGCGTGCTGATCCGCGATTACTAGCGATTCCGGCTTCATGTAGGCGAGTTGCAGCCTACAATCCGAACTGAGAGAAGCTTTAAGAGATTAGCTTAGCCTCGCGACTTCGCAACTCGTTGTACTTCCCATTGTAGCACGTGTGTAGCCCAGGTCATAAGGGGCATGATGATTTGACGTCATCCCCACCTTCCTCCGGTTTGTCACCGGCAGTCTTGCTAGAGTGCCCAACTAAATGATGGCAACTAACAATAAGGGTTGCGCTCGTTGCGGGACTTAACCCAACATCTCACGACACGAGCTGACGACAACCATGCACCACCTGTCACTTTGCCCCCGAAGGGGAAGCTCTATCTCTAGAGTGGTCAAAGGATGTCAAGACCTGGTAAGGTTCTTCGCGTTGCTTCGAATTAAACCACATGCTCCACCGCTTGTGCGGGCCCCCGTCAATTCCTTTGAGTTTCAACCTTGCGATCGTACTCCCCAGGCGGAGTGCTTAATGCGTTAGCTGCAGCACTGAAGGGCGGAAACCCTCCAACACTTAGCACTCATCGTTTACGGCGTGGACTACCAGGGTATCTAATCCTGTTTGCTCCCCACGCTTTCGAGCCTCAGCGTCAGTTACAGACCAGAGAGCCGCCTTCGCCACTGGTGTTCCTCCATATATCTACGCATTTCACCGCTACACATGGAATTCCACTCTCCTCTTCTGCACTCAAGTCTCCCAGTTTCCAATGACCCTCCCCGGTTGAGCCGGGGGCTTTCACATCAGACTTAAGAAACCGCCTGCGCTCGCTTTACGCCCAATAAATCCGGACAACGCTTGCCACCTACGTATTACCGCGGCTGCTGGCACGTAGTTAGCCGTGGCTTTCTGGTTAGATACCGTCAAGGGATGAACAGTTACTCTCATCCTTGTTCTTCTCTAACAACAGAGTTTTACGATCCGAAAACCTTCTTCACTCACGCGGCGTTGCTCGGTCAGACTTTCGTCCATTGCCGAAGATTCCCTACTGCTGCCTCCCGTAGGAGTTTGGGCCGTGTCTCAGTCCCAATGTGGCCGATCACCCTCTCAGGTCGGCTATGCATCGTCGCCTTGGTGAGCCGTTACCTCACCAACTAGCTAATGCACCGCGGGTCCATCCATCAGTGGCACCGTAAAGCGCCTTTCAAATTAAAACCATGCGGTTTTAATTATTATACGGTATTAGCACCTGTTTCCAAGTGTTATCCCCTTCTGATGGGCAGGTTACCCACGTGTTACTCACCCGTTCGCCACTCCTCTTTTTCCGGTGGAGCAAGCTCCGATGGAAAAAGAAGCGTTCGACTTGCATGTATTAGGCACGCCGCCAGCGTTCGTCCTGAGCCAGGATCAAACTCTCATAAAAAGTTCGAACAATCAAAATGATTGTTAAGCTCAATTGTTTGCTAGCATATTGCTTGCTTGTTAAAAATGTTTGTTGTCTTGAATTAATC
>NZ_BJWF01000085.1 GCF_007990225.1 Enterococcus villorum
TTTTTGGACTTTCCATCCATTACAAAAGGCATCTTAATTCCAGAAGGGCAAATAGTGAAATTCTGATTATTCCAAATAATCACTGGTTTTTTCAGGAGATGGATTTGCTTAAAATGACTTTTCTTCGCTTTTTGAAAAACAGATTTTGCGTCACGGATCGCTTGATTTTTAACGTCGTTACTTGAGACAGGGTCGTCACCTCTTTCGTTGATTTTCTATGTATTGTTTAATTGTTAGACTAGATAGGTTGTCTTGGTTCTACGATGTTCTTCCATGAATGGTAGCATATTTTCATGTATTCATCGATTAAACATACAGTTGTGTACAACAATAAACGAGAAGGGATAGATTTAGATTTTCGAGTTCTTAGTAGAGAACCCTTCTACCTACTTCACTATCATCCCACGATTAAAACCGGGGGCTTTCTCGTTCAGAAGTTCTGTAAAAAAATATCCCTTTCGAAATAAGGCACAGACGTTCAAAAAAAGAAAAGTTGTTTTCAATTTTTGGGGCGATATTCTTAAGACAGAACAAGATGCATCCACTTCTTTTTATAAGGAATTACATTTTTTATACTATTTGAAAACACGACGCTTTTTTATTTTTCAGGCTTAGTCTAGTTCATGAAATTGTCGATAGACTTCTTGTTTTTTCAATCCATTTTTTACAGCAACAGCTTTAATTGCGACATTTGTTTTTTCTCCAAGTGCAATTAGTTGTTCCACTTGTTCTTTTAAAGAACCTTCAATCACCTGAGATGTTTCATCCTTCCCAGTCTTTCCTTCAACTAAAAGGCAGCATTCCCCTTTAACAGGTTGTTTTTCGATATAGGCTAAAAGCTCTTCAATATTGCCACGTAAGTATTCTTCATGAATTTTCGTTAATTCTCGGCATAAAACAACTTGGCGATTCCCAAGTACAGCTAACATATTGGTTAAAGTCGCACTAATTCGATAAGGAGACTCATAAAAAATCAGTGTTGCGGTTTGATCCTTTAATTCTTCTAAAATACTGTGTTGCTCTTTCTTCTTTCTTCCAAGAAACCCATAAAATAAAAATGGCTGAGGCAATAAACCAGAAGCAATCAATGCCGTCATTCCTGCGGTTGGCCCAGGAATCGAAACTACTGGAATGTTTTCTTGAATACAAGCGACAACCAATTCATGCCCAGGATCACTGATAGAAGGCATCCCTGCATCACTTACCTGCGCAATTGACCTCCCTTTTTTTAATTCCTCCATGAACTGAGGTATCCGTTCTTTAAAATTATGTTCATGCAAACTCTTTTGTGGGGTATGAATATCAAAATGATTCAGTAGTTTTTGTGTATTTCGCGTATCCTCACTAGCAATCAAATCTGCCTCTTGCAACAGGCGAACACTTCGATAACTCATATCTTCAAGATTGCCAATAGGTGTAGGCACTAGATACAACGTCCCCGTTTCATGATTTCCTTTAAAACTTTTTTGATTAAACATTTTTTATCTCCTATTAAAAAAAAGGTTGTGAAAAGCATGGTCTGCTTCAAG
>NZ_BJWF01000086.1 GCF_007990225.1 Enterococcus villorum
GAGAACAATGGGATACAACACGCGAGCAAAAACAGTTAGTGAAAAAATTATCAGCCACACAAGTTCGTTGAATGAAACTTGTAAAAAATACAACGAAGTAGTGACGTATTTCTTGCAAGTTATTTTTCAAGAATTTGAATTAGATAATGATTACTCTCTTAATGAAGCTCAAGGAATCGTTGAGAGGCTAGTCAATCGAACGGCTAAAAATCCAAATCCGAAATATTTCGATTATAACGAGTTGTTCCCTAAATTCCCATCTTATTTTAGACGTGCCGCGATTAATTCTGCTTATGGAAAATGGTCTTCTTGGCGTTCCAACTATCTCAATTGGGAAAAAGAACGTTCAGAAGCAATTGACAATAAGAAAAAGTTTACGAAAAAAGCACCAACACCACAGTTCAAACATAATGATTTCCCTGTATTTTATAAGGGAAATATGTTCAACCAAACATCAGATGGTTATGCAATAAAGGTCTAAAAAAATAACGATTGGATTTGGGAAAAAGTGGTCGTTCGTGCTAAAACGGACTTAACAAGACGTGGGATTACCGATTGGAAACAATGTAATCCTAAGCTCGTTAAGCGCGGGAAAAAGTATTTCTTGTCTTTTGCCTATGAAAAAGAAGTAAAACTCCATAAATTAAAAGAGAAAGATACACGAATTCTAGCGATTGACCTAGGATTGACGAATAGTGCTGTAGGTTGCGTAATGGACAGTGATGGAACTGTCTTAGCACGTTTGTTCATCAAACAAGCTAAAGAAAAAGACCATCTGTTTCATTTAGTCAACCAATTAAAGAAAGCACAACGTCAAACTAGGGGGGCAAAGTGTCCTCGTTATTGGAACGCAATCAAAGGATTGCAGACACAAATGATAAACGACACAGCACATCAACTCATAGAATTTGCAAGTAAATACAACGTTCACACGATAGTGTTTGAGTATTTAGGTCAAATGCGTACTCCAAAAGGAATGTATGGAGCGAAAAAGCTTCGCTTCAAATTGCATTACTGGAGAAAAACTGCCATCCAAAATAAGGTCGAGGAAATGGCTCATTATTTAGGTATGAGAATTTCACGTGTCTTAGCAAGAGGAACATCAATGTACGCTTATGATGGCACAGGGAAAGTTACTCGGTCTGACCGTAAAGACCTCTGTGAATTTCCAGCAGGAAAGCCATATCATGCAGACTTAAATGCTAGTTATAATATCGGAGCACGTTTTTTTATTCGTGCAGCTATAAAACCCTTGTCTGAGAAGAGAAGGTTGGCGCTTGGGGCAAAAGTTCCCGAAGTGCTAGTAAGAACAGAACAAACGTTAAGCACATTACACCAGTTACGTATTTGTGTAGCCTAAATTTGTTCATTATAGACTCTTGTCCTGTGTGGATAGACTCGGTAGTAGGAGAACCC
>NZ_BJWF01000087.1 GCF_007990225.1 Enterococcus villorum
GTTCTGACTAACAAACTGATTTTGAAAAAAATGATTATTGACATGGTCAATGACCAAATCAACCTCTCGAAATTTGTCTAATTCCATTGTTTACTCTCCTTTCTTAAAATTGAATGTAAGTTCTCGGATTTTCAAAATCAACTATAGGTTGTGGCCAATAATTTTTCATAATTTGAAAATGTAAATGTTCCCCTGTAGATGGACCAGTCGTTCCCATCAAACCAATTTGAGCACCTTTCTGGACTTTTTGTCCCACAGAAACATCTATACGGGATAAATGAGCATAACCTGTCCATTTCCCATTACTGTGTTTGATAACAATATAATTACCATACCAGTCATAATAATTGGCACCTGCTTGAACAACTTCACCGCCTAATGCCGCAAAAATCGGTGTATTTGGATTTCCATTTACAAGGTCAATGCCGTTATGAAATTCTTGTGCTCCTGTGATTGGGCTGGTTCTCCATCCACATTCTGAGGTAACTGTCACAGGTTTTTGAATGGGACAAATAAAGCTTCCTCCAGGTTCTGGGCTAGTTAATCCATGTAATTTTTCGTACCATGCTTGCGCATAATTTTGTCGTTCTGGATGAGCGGATGCTGGACGTTCAAAATTCATTTCAAAAGCGTAAGCTGCACTTTTAGCATTGTTGATTGATTTAAAATCAGACACTGTAGTGGGATTTACTTTCCCAATCCATTGGCCATTGAACATACACCAATCTAGTAACTTTACTTGAGCTTCAATGGTTCGATAATCTTCTGTAATTCCTGCAGCTCTCATCAAGTTCTGGACATAGGTTCTACCATCCCACGTTGCTGGAGGAACCAAAGGGTACGCCGAACCATCCCATTGAACAAGTCCATACGCTGGTCCGCCCATTTGTTCCGTGTCAGGATTCATGCTTGCGCCTACTTCGCCTTGAATATTTCCCAAAATCCCTGCGGCAGCATATTCAGAATAGCCACGAGCTTTCAGCATCGTCCAAATTTTCCATGCTCTTTTTTCGGCATCAGTAATTAGTTGAGGAGGTACAGTGCCTGGGTCATCCCCTCCACCGTTCGTATCAATTTTTACGCCATTCACATATAGCTCTTTGACGTCTAACCGCCCCCCGATAGAAGTTCTACCAATCAAATCTATACGATCATTAATTAAAAACATGCTTTTTTTGCCGATAATTATCCCTTTTCCTTTAGCAGAACTAATAGCAACTGCTTCACTACCAGAATTTAAATTAATTTGTAATGCTTTACCATCAAAATCTGCATATACAGGATTTCCCTGACCATCCATCCCGACAACTAATTCAGGAAACTGATTTCCTTCAGTTCCCATGGTTCCAATAGATCGATTACCGTACCAAAATTCCATTCCTTTTTTAGTTAACT
>NZ_BJWF01000088.1 GCF_007990225.1 Enterococcus villorum
AACTAACCAAAAAAGGTATGGAGTTTTGGAACAGTAAGGGATCTATCGGAACGATTGGAACAACCGATTCTGCCGGTAATCCGTTTCCTAAAGTTTCAGACGAATCTACACCTGTGCCTTTAACAGATAATTCATTAGTAATTAAAACTAACGGAACTGACAATTCCCCTAAGTATATCTTGATTTCTTCTAAAGAAGATTATGGATTTATTTTACAAGGGAAATCAACATTGCACTTAGGCAATTTGAATATTCAAGGTGAACTTAGAATCAATGGACAAAAAGTATTTCCAGGCCAAGGCGGTGGAGGAAGCGGAGGAAGTGATCCTGGGACTACTCCCCCTCAATTAACAACGGAAGCTGAAAAACGAGCATGGAAAATATGGACAATGCTGAAAGCTCGTGGCTATTCTGAATATGCAGCCGCAGGTATTTTAGGAAATATTCAGGGAGAAGTTGGAGCAAGTATGAACCCTGATACAGAACAACTTGGTGGTCCAGCTTATGGGATTGTTCAATGGGATGGTTCTGCTTATCCGTTAGTCGGATCACCAACTTGGAACGGACGAGAGTATGTTCAGCGTTTGATGAACACCGCAGGGATTCAAGAAGATTATCGAAGTATTGAAGCCCAAGTAAAATTATTAGATTGGTGTATGTTCAACGGTCAATGGCTCGGAAAAGTAAATCCAACCACAGTATCAGGATTTAAATCGATCAATGATGCCAAAAGTGCAGCATATGCTTTTGAAATGAACTTTGAACGCCCAGCTTCTGCACATCCAGAACGCCAAAATTATGCCCAATCTTGGTATAACAAATTACATGGATTAACTAGTCCAGAACCTGGAGGAAATTTCATTTGTCCAATTCAAAAACCAGTAACAGTTACTTCAGAATGTGGATGGAGAACAAGTCCAATAAATGGCGGTCAAGAATTTCATAATGGAATTGATCTTGTAAATGGAAATCCTAATACACCTATTTTTGCAGCATTAGATGGGGAAGTTGTTCAGGCTGGTGCTAATTATTATGACTGGTATGGGAATTACGTGGTTATCAAACATAATAATGGGAAATGGACAGGATACGCTCATTTATCCCGTGTTGATGTTTCTGTTGGTCAAAAAGTCCAGAAAGGTGCTCAAATTGGCTTGATGGGAACAACTGGTCCATCTACAGGAGAACATCTACATTTTCAAATTATGAAAAATTATTGGCCACAGCCAGTTGTTGATTTTGAGAATCCGAGAACTTACATTCAATTTTAAGAAAGGAGAGTAAACAATGGAATTAGACAAATTTCGGGAGGTTGATTTGGTCATTGACCATGTCAATAATCATTTTTTTCAAAATCAGTTTGTTAGTCAGAAT
>NZ_BJWF01000089.1 GCF_007990225.1 Enterococcus villorum
GAAAGCTAATGGTAGAATCGAACTTGCAACTGTTTATCCAATTATGGAATAAAAAGAATTGGGACTTGGATCAATCCAAGCCCCAACCTTCTTTTAATTTTTTTGCTTCTCGTTGAAATTTAGCAGGTGAATAAAGTTTGCGCCAATAATAAAAATTATAAAAAGATGACCGATTCATGATTTTCATGATTGTTTTAATGAAATCATCACTAAGATTTAAGTAAGAAATATTCAAAAAACCATACCCTAAACTATATGGAGTAAAAGAAAATAATGAATATTCTCCATAAAAAATTTCATACTCAGTATCAGGTAAATCTTTTCTTGCATCATCGAGATCGTCTTCTTCTGGATCATAGGGACATTCAGCTAAAAATTTCCCTTCATCTGGACCAAAGTCAATAAAATCATCCTTATGTGTAAGTGTCAGATGTGGGTCTAAGTCCTGTAATTCCTGAGCCATCCAATCCGTCAGCTTTTTCACTGATTCAGGATCTCGTTGTCTGGGATCCACAAAAGATAGTGTTCGAACTCCTGATTTTACAATCATGGGCAAAGTTCTTTTTTTGATTGCTTTGATTTCCTCTTGAAATTCTTTTTCAGAATATAGGTCTTTCCAGTAGGTTAAATTTTTGACTTGATAGTCGTGAATGATCGCTAATAAAGAAATATTGATTTCTTCTAGGCGTTCCCAAAAAGAATCTTTTTCTGTTAAAAAATAATCACTCATTACTTCATTATAGGGAGTAATATAATAATGCAAATGTCCGTTAAATTTTAACACATACTCATAATAAACAAAATGCTCCATTGGATGATTGGGTACTCTTGGATCCCAATAAAGTTGGGCTAAGTGAGGAAAGACCTCAGGACCATAATCGACAAAGTTATCAAAATGTTCTAATGTCAACCGCTCATCAATGGCTTGAAAACGCTGAGCCATTTCTTGTGTGATTTGTTTGATTTTTTCAGGGTCACGCCGATTTGGATCGGTAAAAATTAATGCGGTCATTGGGTTCATCCTTTCTAAAAAGGCTTTTCTTAAAGTATGCCATATTACCAAGAAAAAGCCGATTCTTTTTTTCTGTGCGTAGAAAAAACTGATATCAAAGCGGTATTAGCACCAAAGAAAAAGTGGCTTTAACTGGTGCGCATTCGCAACATCCTAATTTTTATGCTAAAGAAAGTGGGATTGTCTATGAGCTACAAGGAAAAATAGTCGAAGGGAAAATCATGACAACGAAAAATTCTTATTCCACCGTCTTCCCGGATAATTGGAATGCGGAAAAAATTACCAGTGAAGTGGAACGGATTATTGAAAAAAGAACACAAGA
>NZ_BJWF01000090.1 GCF_007990225.1 Enterococcus villorum
TCTAGGAATGGATGTCACTATTGATCTAAGCTGGGTGAAAAAAGGCACGAAAATCGATGTCATTTTCCGTCGTTGTAATCAAGCAAACGGTGAAGGTGCAGTCAATGATGTGCGGATGAAGGATATCTATTTGTCTTTATAAACAAATATAAACAAAAGCTCCTCGTTGAGGAGTAAGTACATAATATATAATTGGAATATAAATAAGGAATGTAGTTAGGATTGCAATTCAGGTATTCTTAAAATTTTTATGATTAAAAAAAGACAGTCTTTTACAGGAGGAAAATCACATAAGTTATTGACAACTATAAAAATCATTCGATAAAACAAGAATGTTATTGCATGAAAATATTATCTCTCATAACCTAATACTAATTTAAGTTTATGTGATAACAGGATTGTTGTCATGTATAATAATAAAATTATGATAGTCCTTTGACCTTGTCGCGACAACTTTCTGTACCCTTAGCTTAGTTGGTCAGAGCAGACGGCTCGTAACCGTCCGGTCGTAAGTTCGAGTTTTATAGGATAAAGATAAAACAAGAAGCTTTTCTTCGTAAAGAAAAGCTTCTTATTTCAGACTGTAGACAAAGCACTAAAATTCAGTACTTTGTCTACAGTCTGAAACGACTCAAAATGAGTTGTTTAAATATATCAGAGTAATAAGTCATTAATTTCTTTAAATTCTTTATCCAGTTCTTTTTCATCATATTTTTCGTATTTATCAGCTTCATGAAGGATTTTTTTGATTTCGTGAATAGCCTTACGTTCGATCAACCATTTTTCTAAGCTGTGTTTTTTTTCTGGATTTTCAGATAATGTATCCAATTCGTTTAATTTTTTATCCAGTTTATTGACTGTAGTAACAATTTTTTCTAAAGCTTTTTCTTCTTTGTGTTCTAAATTTGCCATTTGTCTTCACGTCCTCTTTATTTGATAATTTAAGTATAGAACTTTAGTATAGTTTATACAAATAAAAACATTTCTTTGTGCATGATGCCCTTTTTGCTTGATATATGAAAGTATAAGGAATAGTATGAACTAGGATAAACTATTATTTAGGAGGAATAATTTATGTGTACGTCTATTACTTATGTAACAAGTGATCATTATTTTGGAAGAAATTTTGATTATGAAATATCTTACAATGAAGTAG
>NZ_BJWF01000091.1 GCF_007990225.1 Enterococcus villorum
TTTTTTACTAGAAACTTTAATTATTTTTTTAGAAAAAATGGTTTCGTCCTTCTTTTTATCTATGATAACGTTTAGAATAGAAGAAAAAATCTTTGTAAAGAAGGTGTGACTATGACAACTTTAAAAATAAAAAAACAAATGGCAGAAGTAGATGGGGAAATCTACCTAATAACAAATGAAATTTTAATGCAAAAAGCTGAGCAGAAGGTACAAATGAATCGTATGATTAATCAAAGAAAAGAAATAAGGAAACAAATAAATAGGCAGGAAAATGAAACTTCTTATAAAGATATAGATCAATTAAAGAAACAAAAGACACATTTGAAAAATAATGTTCGTTCTTTAAAAGAACAAATAGAAAAATTAGAAGAAGATTTGGGAACATTAAATAGCGAGAATAAGGAAAAAAGAGGAGAGGCTTTTTTTAAGATAAAATTGAGAGAGTTGGAAAAACAAAACATAAATGGATCGATGACTCAGCAAATAAATGAATTAAAAAAGACAAAAGCACGTTACCTCTCAACGATTGATCGTTTTCCCATAAAAAAAACAGAAAAAAGACACTTTAGCTATAAAAGAAATGATCAAAACGAAAGAATAATAATTGAGCAAAAATTAGGAAAATATCATCTACGAAGACATACATTTATAGGGAAAATAAAAAATATTATTTATCGAAGCAAAATAAAACAGTTAAAAAAACGATATGTAGAAATTTTTGAAAAAGGTAAGAGAGAAGCTGATCACGAGAAACCAAAAATATTTTTGCGACAAAGCAAGCAGAATTTAACCACTCATATTCACATTGGGAGAGCAAAAAGTAAGCTAGAAAATAAAGAAGTTGCACAGAGTGAAGAAATCAACACAATACTTATTAAGTACAGTAAACTTGAATCTATTTTACATTCGAATTTTATGAATGCAAGATAGATGAACGTGATCATTTTTTTAGTAGTTTTCAGTAGAAAAGTGGGTAGGTTAAGGCAACTTTGCCTCAAAAATTTAAATCCGGGTAAACGGTGTT
>NZ_BJWF01000092.1 GCF_007990225.1 Enterococcus villorum
AGTCAGAAAGTATTAGTCAATTTTTCCATATCTTAGGTTCAGTAGAACAACAAAAAGGTTTGTGTGATGTTGGTGATGGAAAATATGAATATACAATTTATTCTTCTTGTTGCAATGTTGACAAAGGAATCTATTATTATCGAACATATGAAGACAGTCAAATTACTGCAATTGATATGAATAAAGAAGACTTAGATAGTCATAAGTTAATTAGTTATCCAATTATAGAAAAACAACAAATTAAATATATAAATTAGTTAATGTGTTGTGATTGATTATTTAATATAGATATAATACAAAAAGGCAAAGATATTTTCAAAACATTTTTTCTTGATGTGATATCCTTGTCTTTTTTGTAATGTTTTTAACTTATTGCTTTTGCAAAATTTATTTACCTGTTTTCTGGATCAACGATAGTGTATATTATGCTATCCTTGTTTGGATTTTAGGACGTTTAAAGAGGCACTTTTTTACATAACTTAATCCATAGACCTTTTAAGCATGCTGTGAGATAATAATAAAGAAGAGTTTAAAGCGCACCCCAAACCACTTCCCCATAAGTGTATTACGCTTTAAACTCTTTTATATTTGAATTCACTAAGAAGCATACCATATTTTTGAAAAAAAGTGAGAAAAAAGGCTTATAATTAGGATTTAGAGTAATTAATTAGATGTTTATTTTATAGGACTGATACTATAGATTACAAATAGTATCGTATTTCGCAATCTTAAAATTATCTTCTTACTATGAATAAGATAATAAAATTTGTATTTGTCCTTTTTAGGTAACTTATTTTAATCTATATATCTTTCTGGATCAACAAAAGTATACTTTACATAGTCAAATCGTTTATGTTTTGCTCTAACATCTGGAACATTTGTCACTACATCAAATAAAAAATAGGCATCTAGGTTCATTCTCGTTTTCGCAGCAGGAATTTTAAAGTAGTTTTTATTGGAATAGTAGAGATTAATTAATAAGCTATCTTCGATTGCTAAAAAGAAAACTTCTGAATCCCA
>NZ_BJWF01000093.1 GCF_007990225.1 Enterococcus villorum
TTATTCATTCTCCTTTATATATTTAAGTTGGATAATACAACTTGTAACAAATGAAGCTAATGTTAAAATTGTGCCGATTGGTGTTAAAAAACCGCTTTTTATCGTATTAATTAATATAGCTACAAATATCGTTATATAGAATAAAAAGTGAATTGACGCTAACATTAAATTAAACATTATTTTTCCTCCATCTGTGGCAATCCAAGTCCATTCATAACATTTCGATTTACTGAATTTATAGCATTCACAGTTAAAATTCTTTGCCAACGTTTATTTCTAGGAGACCATCTCAATGCTGCTTTTTTTAATAAGGCACGTACATCATCCGATGGCTTACCATGAGTAACTAAATAAAGTCGATTGTTTTCTACATCAAAGCCGTATCCTGCTAATTCATCATGATCCACTTCTTTGTAGAAACCTTTCCACCCTTTCTCTACTGCTCTTTCTTTACGTTTTTTATCAGTTTCAAGCTTTTGATCAATCAAAATTGGATCAAACATCTTTCTCGTATTCTCAATGTAACGAGCATGCTTACCATTGTTTGAATACAGTTCACTTTCTAAATGATAAATCCGCTCTTCTTCTTTTTGCTTTTTCCTAGTGGGATAATTTGCAGGGCCACAAATCATAACTGAAGGAATAGTTGTCGCTTGTAGAATATTGGTTTTTAACTCGACAACTAGTTTGTTATAGTTCACGAGCCGTTCATTAAATTGCCGTTCATTTTCTGGAGTTAGAAACTCGCTGAATTGTTCTACAAAGCTTATAACGTACTCTCTGATTTCTTTATTAAAGTCATAGCCACGATTAAATGAAATTAATGATTCATAACGTTCCCCTACTTCACGAGGAATTTTATAAACTAATTCGAAATTTCTTTCGATTACACTTCTGAAATTTAAATTCATTTTTTCTCCTCCGCATACTTAAACTGTCGTCCTTTTGAATCAATCCATAAGCTCCTAGCTCTATCCCAGATAATATTTTTGCTCAG
>NZ_BJWF01000094.1 GCF_007990225.1 Enterococcus villorum
CTTGGGTTCTCTACTCTTTCTCTTTTATTTCTTTGGTTATCAAAGTGATTCATTGACTCTTCAAAATTATTAATGACTTCATTGTACTCATTAATATAGGCTTCTGCTTTTGAAGCGTTTATTTTCCCATCTTTTACAAGCGAATCTATATAGTTCTTTTCCTTAATTATTTCATCTTGAACAAACGTTCTTTCACCCTCTAATTTTGGAAGTTGATCATTTATTATATGATCAAGGTCTGCTTCCATATCGTGCCTATTATAAGGAAGTTTCTCTCCAGGAAACTGCTTATTCCAGAACAGCCGTTCCTGTAACTCATTCGCTTGTCCACGTAAATGATTGATCGCTTGCGTTAACCTGTTGAAATCGGTTGAAAGCTCTTTGTTTCTTCTTAAAAGACCTTCTTCTTGTGGAGAAATAGTCGGACTCTTTGTTTTAGATGAGTTCGCTAAATAGGGAACCTTTGATTTTGTAGCTTCTTGTAATTCATTAACCATTCTTTCACAATCGGCCATCAAACTATTGATCCTTAATTGATCCATTTTTGAGTCATTGATTTCGTTATTGTACATTTTAAAATATTCTCTTAAATGCTTGTTTCGGTTCGGTGCTGGATCCTCTTCTAAAAATACATGAATCGCTTCCCTTTGTTCTTCCATGAACGATTGATTCTCTAATAACCGATCTTTTAGGTGTCGAAAGTCCTTGTATAAACTTTGAGCATCTTGGAGATTCGTATGTGTGTACTTCCTTTCCATATCATATTCAGCAATATATCTCTCTTTTAGAGAGTAAAAAGTTTCCTTTGTTCGCTCGATACTGTCACTTATTTCTTTATGCATACTTTGACTCTGTTTAAAATTGTTTCTATAATGTGAAGGTTTTACATGCATTTTTTTAGGTCTGTGAGCGGCATAGGGATGATT
>NZ_BJWF01000095.1 GCF_007990225.1 Enterococcus villorum
AATTTGAAATACACTCAAAACATCTTTTTCATAAAGAGGAAGTTTTTGAAAAACAGAAAAAGAGAGGATAGAAGCAGCAGTAGTCTCAAATCTTCTCTTTTCATCTAAGGTATAATAAGTTCAATATCTATTACAGTAAATTGTTGCTTTTTACGGTCATAGATTGACCATAAATAAGCACCGTCATCTTTTCTTCCCCCATTATAGGAATTAGTAAAGTCCGTATTCCATTGATAGATCACTAGCTCTTTTTTTTCGGGAAAAAGAAGCTGATTGACTCGTTGAAAATCTTCCTTTGTTCGATGAACCTGTAAATAACTACGAAAAGCTAGCTCATATTCGCCATTTTCCGCAAAAAAATCCTTGGAAGTAATTTTAATCCCCTGCATCATTTCTGGATTCAACCGAATCGGGAACCCCGTATAAGCCTCAAAAGAAGTGTCTTTTGTGTACACAAGCGCTACCTCATTTGTTAATTCATATAATTGGGGCATTTCTTTTAACGCTGCTTCGCGGTCTTTTCGAACTTCTTTTCGTATCTTCGTCAGTTCCTGTTTCGACTCTTCAAAACGCTTTTGTAACTTTTCGTAGTCTACGTGTCTTTTCCTATCTTTGAGATACTTAATCTCTGCCTTCCTATCTGCCTCTGCTTGGGCAGTGGCTCCTGCCTCTATCCTAGCCTCTACCTCAGGAGTTAATGTTACCTCTACTTTAGGCACTTGATCCAACTTTTGCTTTAACCCTGGAACAAATCGTGGAACTTGGATCGCCCATGATCGATTCACATACGTAAGAAAAGCCAAAACCGCTTCTTGATGACTCATATAACCGCGGTACTG
>NZ_BJWF01000096.1 GCF_007990225.1 Enterococcus villorum
TGGTAAAGGACATACCATTGCACGGCATGTTGGGAAAACGGAATATGAATTAAAAATGCGATTTAAGGAAGAGACATTTCTAAAATATTCTGCTACTTTCGACAACATTGTTCAAGCCTTAATTGCCATTAATGCTGGTATCTTTACAGCAAATCAAAATTATTTAGATGGCAAGATCAAGTTGTCTTTAGGTGATTGCTCGTTTGATTCTCAAAAGAATCGTATCGAATATGATTCTGAGAACTTTGTAAACTTAGGCTGGGGAGTTAAAAAATTAAATGACGACGATTTTAAACAGTATAACTCGATACGTTATGCTAAAGTGATCATTCAAAAAACCAACAATAAAATTAGAAAAAATCGAAAATACTATATTGTTACTGCATTCCCAAATCTTAAAAGACATGCGAATGAAATCGATCCTTTTATCTCTGAGGCATTTTGATATTTACTAAAAAGAGTTAGCCTCACAAATTTTTCATCTTTATAAAAAATAGAAAGCAAGTTCTAAAAAAATGAACTTGCTTTCTATTTTCATATTTAAGGGATAAAGAGAATAATATCCATCACCGTAAACAGCTTCTTTTTTTGATCATAGATCGTCCATAAATAAGCACCTTCCTCGTTACGTACTTCATTATAATAACTGGTAAAATCATTGTTCCATTGGTAGATAATTAATTCTTCTTTCTGTGGGAAAAGGAGCTGATTAACTCGCTGAAAACCTTCTTTCGTTCGATGAACTTGTAAATAACTACGAAAAGCTAGTTCGTATTCTCCATCTTCTACAAAAAAATTCTCTGGAGCAATTTTAGTCCCA
>NZ_BJWF01000097.1 GCF_007990225.1 Enterococcus villorum
CGGTAAAGGACATACCATTGCACGGCATGTTGGGAAAACGGAAAAAGAATTAAAAGATCGGTTTGAGGGAAGAAATTTAATCTATACTTCTACCTTTGACAATATCGTTCAAGCATTGATTTCTATCAATGCCGGAATTTTCACTGCCAATCAAAACTATTTAGATGGCAAGACCAAGTTGCCTTTAGGTGATTGCTCTTTTGATTCTCAAAAGAATCGTATCGAATATGATTCTGAGGATTTCTTGAATGTAGGGTGGGGAATTCATAAAATAAGTAAAGATAAATATGATCACTATGGTTCAATAGGTTATGCTAAAGTGATCATTCAAAAAACTAACAATAAAATTAGAAAAAATCGAAAATATTATATTGTTACTGCATTCCCCAATCTTAAAAGACATGTGAATGAAATCGATCCTTTTATCTCTGAGGTATTTTGATATTTACTAAAAAGAGTTAGCCTCACACATTTTTCATCTTTATAAAAAATAGAAAGCAAGTTCTAAAAAAATGAACTTGCTTTCTATTTTCACATTTAAGGGATAAAGAGAATAATATCCATCACTGTAAATAACTTCTTTTTTTGATCATAGATCGTCCATAAATAAGCGCCTTCCTCGTTACGTTCTTCATTATAGTAACTGGTAAAATCGTTGTTCCATTGGTAGATAATTAATTCTTCTTTCTGTGGGAAAAGGAGCTGATTAACTCGCTGAAAATCTTCTTTCGTTCGATGAACTTGTAAATAACTACGAAAAGCTCGCTCGTATTCTCCATCTTCCAAAAAAAAATTCTCTGGACTAATTTCAGTTCCC
>NZ_BJWF01000098.1 GCF_007990225.1 Enterococcus villorum
AAAAAAAGAGGATAGAGGCAGCAGTCGTCCCAAATCTTCTCTTTTCACCTATGGTATAATAAGTTCAATATCTATTACAGTAAATTGTTGCTTTTTACGGTCATAGATTGACCATAAATAAGCACCGTCATCTTCTCTACCACCATTGTAAAAATTTGTAAAGTCAGTGTTCCACTGATAGATAATTAAATCATCTTTAACAGGAAAAAGAATCTCATTGACTCTCCAAAAGTTTTCTTTCGTTCGGTGAACTTGTAAATAACTACGAAAAGCCAACTCATACTCTCCATTCTCAGAAAAAAAAGTTTTTGATGATAATTCAACTGCTTGCATCATTTGAAGATTTATTCGAATGGGAAAAAATTTATAGGAATCAAAAACATTTTCTTCTGTGTAAATAAGCTTGGCGTCGACAGTCAATTCATATAGTTGAGGAAACTCTTTATAAGATTCTTCACGTCTTTTTCGATGTCTTTTTCGTACTTTTTTGAGTTCTTGTTTCAATTCTTCGTATCGGGTTAAGTCTACGCTTCGTCCGTTTCTTCTTTTTTTTGCTATCTCTGCTTCTATCTGAGCATTCACTCCTGCCTCTATCCTAGCCTCTACCTCTGGAGACAGTGTTACTTCTACTTTAGGTACTTGATCTAATTTTTCTTTCAATCCTGGAACGAATTTTGGGGTTAGTATAGAACATGCACGATTACTATACATAAGAAAAGCCAAAACCGCTTCTTGATGACTATTATAGCCTTGATAGACTTCTTCTTTAAAAAAAGCACAATGTATTGGTTCT
>NZ_BJWF01000099.1 GCF_007990225.1 Enterococcus villorum
CCGACACAAGTACAAGTGAAAGCAGCACGGACACAAGTACAGGTGAAAGCAGCACGGACACAAGTACAAGTGAAAGTAGTACGGACACAAAAAACACAAGTGAAAGCAGCACGGACACCACAACAAGTGAAAGCAGCACGGACACCACAACAAGTGAAAGCAGCACGGACACCAGTGAAAGTAATACCGATGGCGTACCAGCTTCACATAGCGGGAATGGTTCAGAGCCAGATATAAGTGTTGATTATGATGGTAGTATGAACAGTACGCCAAGAGATATCATTTCTGGTAATATAAATGGTGTAGGGACAAATAGTAGTGTGACGAATACTTCGATAGAGGAAAACCAAAACAATGATCCTAATCAGATGAATCGTCACAACAAAAATACTAAAGTACTTCCACAAACAAATAGTGTTTCCAACAGATGGTTAGCAATGGTTGGTGCTAGCATCATCGTTTTAGTATTTCTTGTCGCTTTTATTAAAAAAACAAAGAAGAATAAATAAAAAATAAGTTTTTCCTAGTTAAAAGCATCCCAAAAGTTAGAGTAAAAATCTAATGAATGGGATGCTTTTTTGAGAGAATAAAAAATTGTAGAGGATAAAGTGAATGAAAGTTTTTTTAGAATAAGTTCAATGTTCTATGTATTAATAGCGTGATACTCACCACTTCACAAAATCCATAATTTTATAATCAAGTAGCAGAAGCAATTGCAAGTATAGTTGACACTCCCACGACTTAAGTCGCAAGCCTCATCT
>NZ_BJWF01000100.1 GCF_007990225.1 Enterococcus villorum
TTTCAGTTGTCGTTGCTGTTATGGTTGTTGTTGGGCTTTCAGTTGTCGTTGCATTTATTGGTGTTGGGCTTTCTTGTGTTGTGTTACTTGTGACTGTTGTAGAAGTTTTTTCTGAAAAGCCTTGTTTCAATAATGCGTATCCTTTATCTATTACGTTATCAAAATTACAATTTGGATTTTCAAATCTATTAATGAGTTTATTATACGAATTAATAAACTCTTCTATTTCCAAAGAACTCATTTTCCCTTCATTTGCAAGCGACTCTATATAATTTTTCTCATTAATTATTTGAGATTGAACGAAATCTCTTTCATACTCCACTGGTGGAATTTGATTATTCTTTATATCATCTATTAGTGTTACAAAGTTTAATCTACTGTCAACTTCCAAGGGTCCAAGCAAGTCTAAATAATAATTTATTTCATATATTTGATCACGTAAAGCACTCATTTCTTTCATTACCTTGTTGAACCTATATTCCAGTATAAAGTTTCTCTTTTGAATATATCCTTCTAATGTAAGATCAGTAAGACTCTCTATTGTTGGTATTTCTGTTGTTGTTGCATTTATAGCTGGTGTGATTCTCTCGGTTGTTGTTGCTGTATTTATAGCCGGTGTAGATTTCTCGGTTGTTGTTGCTGTATTTATAGCTGGTATAGCTTTTTCGGTTGTTGCTGTATTATTTATAGCCGGTGTAGGACTGGCTGGTGTTGTAGCTGGTGTAAGTGTGTTTTCTGAAAGG
>NZ_BJWF01000101.1 GCF_007990225.1 Enterococcus villorum
CAGAAGAAGAATATTGTATCTTTTACATGGGTACACCTATCTATAGTCTTACTCCCTATGATTATGGTCCTTATTATCATGGTGATTTTTTTAAGGGAGGTATTCCTAATATTAACTATCTAAAAATCAAACAGGAAGTAATCAACAAAATAAAAAAGATAATTGTCACTTATATTATTAACAATTTCTATTATTGGCGCCAAAAATATTCTCCTGCAGATTTTCAATGCGAAGCAAAAGAACTAAAAGAATTTTGGGACTTGGATTGATTCAAGTCCCAATTTTTTTCTTCATTACTATTTTAAGAGTGGATAAGTTGTGACAAGTGTTACTTTCCCATTCGCTTTCACATTCATTTCAACTTCAATATCAAATTTCCCACCTGTTTCTGTTCCCTGTAATGTTAGTTTTCCTGGCTCAACATGAGCTGGTTTTTTCATTTCAATAATCCGTTCCACTTCACTCGTAATTTTTTCCGCATTCCAATTATCAGGAAAAACAGTCGAAAGAGGGCCTTTCGTTGTCACGATTTTCCCTTCAACTTTATAACGAACGGTTGCCTTATAAGGCATGCCTTCCACTACTTTTCCTTCTGATTCGTAGACAATCCCACTTTCTTTGGCATAAAAATCAGGATGTTGCGAATGTGCCCCAGTTAAAATTGG
>NZ_BJWF01000102.1 GCF_007990225.1 Enterococcus villorum
AAAAGCCAATGGCAAAATAGAAATTGCGACTGTTTATCCGATTGTGAAATAAAAAAGATTGGGAGTTGAATTAATCCAACTCCCAAAATTTTTTTAGTTCTTTTGCTTCATATTGAAAATCAGCGGGAGAATAAAGTTTGCGCCAATAATAAAAATTATAAAAGGATGACCGATTCATGATTTTTTCAATAGCTTTTATAAAGTCATCACTAAGATTTAAATAAGCGATATTAAGAATCCCACCATTCCAAAAATCTCCATGTACCCCATACCCTAAACTATATGGAGTAAAAGTAAATAACGAATGATTGTCATAAAAAATTTCATATTCGGTGTCTGGTAAGTCTCTTATCTCATCATCTGGATCATCTTCTTCGGGATCATACGGACATTCAGCTAAAAATTTTCCTTCTTTTGGGCCAAAATCAATAAAATCATCATTATGTGTAAGCGACAGATGAGAGTCTAACTCATGTAATTCCTGAGCTATCCAAGCTGTCATTTTTTTGACTGCTTCTGGGTTTCGTTGTTTGGGATCCACAAAAGACATATATCTTGGGAAAAGTGGTTCCTTCTCAGCCATTTTTGATGTTCGTTTACGAATTGCTTCGATTT
>NZ_BJWF01000103.1 GCF_007990225.1 Enterococcus villorum
TTAAGTTATCCATGGAGGTTTAGCTCAGCTGGGAGAGCATCTGCCTTACAAGCAGAGGGTCAGCGGTTCGATCCCGTTAACCTCCATATGAGCCGTTAGCTCAGTTGGTAGAGCATCTGACTTTTAATCAGAGGGTCACAGGTTCGAGCCCTGTACGGCTCATATTTTTGCGGGTGTGGCGGAATTGGCAGACGCACTAGATTTAGGATCTAGCGCCTTACGGCGTGGGGGTTCAAGTCCCTTCACCCGCATCATATGATTTTTTATTCTATGCCGGCTTAGCTCAGTTGGTAGAGCATCTGATTTGTAATCAGAGGGTCGAGGGTTCAAGTCCTTTAGCCGGCATCATAACCATGCGGAAATAGCTCAGTGGTAGAGCACCACCTTGCCAAGGTGGGGGTCGCGGGTTCGAACCCCGTTTTCCGCTTTGCCAAAGTAACACGCCGGGGTGGCGGAACTGGCAGACGCACAGGACTTAAAATCCTGCGGTGAGTGATCACCGTACCGGTTCGATTCCGGTCCTCGGCATTACAAATATGCGCCCATAGCTCAACTGGATAGAGTGTTTGACTACGGATCAAAAGGTTAGGGGTTCGACTCCTCTTGGGCGCGT
>NZ_BJWF01000104.1 GCF_007990225.1 Enterococcus villorum
CTACTGATTTTAACAAGGAGCGCATTTCTCCCCAAGGCAGACACATGGCGACGAGTAAGACATCAACCGGATCGAATTTACTTTCCGACTGTTTGATCACCATTTCGGTGTTTTCATAGTTGGGTAGATTTTTTAAAACATTGCCCCCAATTTCTTCTATGGCTTGAACTGTGGTTTCATTCAAGGTTTTAGGTAAAGCATCGGTTCGTTCTTCATCGTATAGTCCATCGGCTAACGCATAATACGTGGAAAACAGGCCAAAGAAACTTTGGACTTTCCGTAAACTATAAATGGTCTCTTGATTGTAGCCAATCGTTACTTGATTCAGTGGCACGACTTGTTGGGTGCCACGATAGACAAATTCACCGTCTCGGTTCAAGACTAACTCTTGACCATTTGCTTGTGCTGCGATCCGAAAAAGGTTGGTTGTAAAGGTATCTGGCAATTGTGGCAGTAGTTGGTCTCGTTCGGTAATCATCGCTGCGGTGATTTGTTTGCCGATTTTATTGACTGTATCGACATC
>NZ_BJWF01000105.1 GCF_007990225.1 Enterococcus villorum
CTCACTTCTTTTTCTGATTTTGAATGTACTGACGTATTTGCTCTTCTGTTTGTTCAGAAACTGTTGCTACAAAGTAGCTAGGATTCCATAAGTGCCCACCCCATAACTTAGATTTGAGTTCTGGGTGTGCAATAAACATTCTACGAGCAGATACGCCTTTTAGCGCCTTTACCATATTCGGTAGATAGTGCTGAGGTTTACATTCGATTAACAGATGGATATGATCTTTATCTGCTTCTATTTCTGAAATAGTAAAATCGTGTTCACTTGCAATATCATGCAAAATTTTCTTAACCGATTTCTCTATTTCTCCAGTGAGTACATCATGTCGGTATTTCACACACCAGACAATATGATACTGGATAGAATAGACATAACCACGTCCTTTATAAACATTCGCCATATTTCTCACCTCTCAATACATTGTCTCATAATTCCTGATATATGTATTGATTAATTCGCTTTTAATACAACGTTTAACGCTATTATACAAACTATATACGTTCGCATTGAAA
>NZ_BJWF01000106.1 GCF_007990225.1 Enterococcus villorum
TGCATCATTGTAGGATTTACACGAATTGGAAAGCCTTTATATGAATCGAAATCAGTATCTTTTGTATAAACAAGCTTGACATTAGCAGTTAATTCATATAATTTTGGAAATCGTATGGACGCCACTTCACGCATTTTTCTAGTCTCTTTTCGGTCTTGTATTAATTCTTGCTTATATTGTTCAAAATATTTTTGTAACTTTACATAGTCCACATTTTTCCCCCTGGCTTTAAGTGACTTAACCTTTTGCTTCATGTCTGTCTCTATCTGAGCGTTCACTCCTGCCTCTATCCTTGCCTCTACCTCAGGAGTTAATGTTACCTCTACTTTAGGTACTTGATCTAGTTTTTGCTTCATTCCCGGCACTAACTCTGGAACTCGCATAGACCATACCCTATTACAATAAGTAAGAAAAGCTAACACTGCTTCTTGGTGGCTTGTATAGCCTTGGTACTGTTCCTCTTTAAAAAAAGCACAATGTATTGGTTCAATTAAATCATCATTGTCTTGA